>CAYMPD010000009.1:0-35099 GCA_964392445.1 uncultured archaeon
AATTTGGTTGGGGGCGGGTGGTGGGATAAGACTTCTAACGTTTGATAAAGTTTGCTTCAAGTCTTAGAAGTCTTCCTTCTAATTCTTTCTGCCTTTTCCAGAGTATTTCTATCCTGGATTCAGTTTGATTCTCTTCTATTATTGGACTTACAAATTTTTTATCCAGTAAATCCTCAAGGAATTTAGAATAAGTCTTCTTACCTTTCTCCCGCTTAATCCGTGCCTTAACTTCAGATTTAACTGCTATAGATTTAAACGTCATAGTATCACTCTGGGTAATCGGGTCCTCCTTGTCCTTTAACATTAGCATTCCAGATTTGCTTCATTTTCTTCTCTGTAATGTCTGACGTATCCCTGGGTTTCTGTCCTGTTTGTTTCCATTTAGAATCACACTCAGCACACTCGTAAAAATATCGATTACGGCCATCTTCTAATTTGATTACCTTGACTAGTACGTTATCTCTGTGTTCGCATGGTTTCCCTTTGTACTCATCAGGATTAAAATTCTTGGGATTAAACTTCTTATTAGATTTATCCACTTTCTTAAACTCATGTTCTTGTACTTCTGGTATATCTAAGAATCCATCTTCTCTGACTTTATATCGCTTCTCTTTTGGTTTATACTTCTCGATTAATGAAGATATGCGTTCGGTAAAATTTCTGCCTGGTGATTGTTTTAATTCTTCATGCAGTCTTTTGTCTATTTGGATTGTCTTTTTCATGTAGAGAAAACGAAGAACGCATTTATATAATTACTACAGATTTTGTATTTACTTCTCGATAACAATAAATTTTGTAGTGTCATGGTACCATATAACGAGCGAGCAAACTTTAGTTTGCGAGCGAGTGATGAATATTAAATAATCTGCCAACTGCCTTAACCGGTTACCCTGGATTATTAACAAGACGGTTGATATTTGTCCTTTAACATTAGCATCCCAGATTTGATCCATTTTCTTCTCTGTAATATATGACGTGTCGTATCCATAGGAAATATAGGTTAAATCTCCATTTGAAACTCCACTGGAAACGGGGGGAGTTAAATTCCTGTACAGCTATCTTAACAGGCTGTTTATCGGTAAGAAATAAAATCAATCATGTCCTCCGGTGTGATCCTTTTGTTGAATTTTTGATTGACAACTTGTGCCCATCTTTCAGCTGTCTCCGGATTCTGAACAATAAAATTCTCTGCTTTTCTCACAAACTTCCTGGGAACTCCAATAAATTTATTTTTCAATTGTTTTTCCTTTTCATGTTTTTTTATAATTTCCACATCGTCAATCGCCTGTGCCAATGCGTTCCTGCACACTTCTGAAACGTTAAACATTCTTTTCGCTTTTTCAAGAACTCGGCTTTCTACATTTATCGTAGTAGTAGTCAGATTATCAAATTCCTTCGGTCTTCCAGCTCCCATATAATCACCTAATATAATTAATTAATATGTATATATATAATTAATTAAGAGTTAGTTGTTAGTTAGTAGAAATCTCCAGTGGAAATCAAGGGGTGAGAAGAAAAAGGCCGAGACCACCCATAAACCATTTTTATTTTCTAAGAAGAGACGCTGTAGTAGAAGTCTGCATTTGAAATGAAGGTCCCGAGCCGACTGAATTTTCACCGAGCGTAAGCGAGGGGAATATGAAGGAGGCGAGGGAATAAAATTAACTTTCAATTCTACGATAACCTTCAGAAGCAGTAGTAGGCATATCTCCTTTTAGTCTATGCGCCTGGAAATCATCACGGGTTAAAGCTTGAAACTGTCCATTAGTACTCCTGTCTAAGAAACGACTCATCTCGATTAAGTATTTAATTACTCCGTCTAGTTTAATTGTATTCTGCACTATCTGATCTACCTTTGTATCTTTCTCAATCAAACCGTTAATGAATTCGCTGTACTCCTTCAGTTTATCAACTAACTTTTCCTCCAATGATACTGATCTAAAACTCATATAATAAATTTATAATAAAACATATAATAACTTATCGGACACCAACCGAGCGAGGAAAATTTATTTTCCGAGCGAGGGGTGAATTTGTAAATTATGCAAACTTACAGAACCCCATAACGTTGCCCTTTTTACCCTCCTTACCTGTTTTACCTGCCGTTACATAGATTGTAACAAGAGACCTACTAGACGTTACAATTCCTGTAACGCCGAGCCCGAGCGACCAGCAGGAGCGAGGGCGAGGAATAGAATAGAGAATAGAATAGGATATTATATGACCTAATAAAAAAAGAGCTATAGAACTCTCAACCTACTAAGTACCTACTTAGTGTCTAACCTGCTAAATTAGGGACTTAGAGACCTAAACGTACAAGCATTTTATATTTATTAGTTGCGAAACGTCGGGTGGCTATAATAACCAAAGGATCAGAAATACTCTGCTAAACATATTTTAAATTAAATAATAGCAGTAAGAAATAGTTCTAGAGTTCTTTAAACAAGAGTTTGAGAAGCGTTAAAGAATTTTAAATTAAGTATTGTATAGGAGGTATATGGAGGGAAGGTTGTTATTTTTGTGTTGCATCCCTCAACTCATTCGCATCCAGCAAGAGTTTGTACCGCTGGACACTCAATCGTTTCGGGGTTGAATAGAAAAAGAGAGAAGGCCCCTAAGCCTTCTCACGAATTGTGTGATAGAAATATAATAAGAACAAATAAATTAATAAATCACACGGTCATAAGTAAGGATGTTCGTAAGGATAACTATTTAAATACGTTCCCCGATTAATGGGAATAGGTGATAAACTTGACAGAACAAATTGAATTAAATAATTTGGAGAATGAGAGACTGTTGAAGTTTCTTTTGGCTGAAGGTATAGATAGGACTGATGTGGAAACTGTAGACCTTAAAGGAATATCAACTAGTGAAGACACATTAGCTTTTTTGAGCAAGGATAAAGCAAGAGTGTTTTTGAGCAGGACCAGGGTACCAGATGAGAATGCAATATCAGTGTTTACAATGGACCAGTTAGATAATTGTCGTAAGGTTTTGGGAAAGGATTCTTACGTTAAGTTTACATCTAACTCTGAGTACCCAGTTATGGTTTGTGATCAAGACGGTCGGAATGTAATTGTACTTGCGCCTATAGCAAAACAAACAGAGGAATAAAACATGGCTTTGGTAAATCAGTTAAGCGAAAAAGAGCAATTAATGAAAGACTGCAGGGACAGGATAAGAGAAGTTGAATCTAAAGGTAATAGACCTACTATACTGTTAGTGTTGCAGTGTTTGGAATTTCTATTGCGTAAATCTAAAGATGGGGGGGTTGGGGATTATTCCGAAGTTAAGCAGATTAAGGAAGAAGTATTTTGAACGGCTACATGAGATTGGGGTGTATTGGAATTGGAAGTAATCTGCCCGCATTGTGGTAAGCAGATAGATGTAGAGATGCAGAAAGGTGATGGAGCCCAATATGCTAAAGATATGAAGAAGATTAGTAAGATGTCTCTTTGTATATTGTCCTGGTGGAGGCGTAATTATTCCAAGTACTGGATTACTTCTCATGATGCCTATAAACAATTTGCTAAAGATATTCGTGCTGAAGACAGGCTTGATAAGTTTCCTAAAGGAATTCCAGAGCAGGCATTCAGTTATAAGTTGAGAAGTTTCATTGCACGGATATCTGAGTTTGTAGGTCTAGGTTTGTTAGCCATGACCAAGGATGTACGGGAACTAAAGGATGAAGAGACTATGACTATCAGGCATAAAGGTAGGAAACCTCACTATAAGATTGCTGACAAGGAACTAGTGGATGAAGTAATAGACAGGAATGGTTATGTGTTTTGGGTTGAAGATTGGAATGAAGGATCCTACTCAAGGACTAAAGTAGAGAATCCTCCAGGGTTTTGGTAATATGAATATTAAAGCATCCCAGATAGCAGGAGATATAATAGATATGATAATTCAAGAAGATAGACCTCTGAAGCATAAATTTATTTTTATTTCTCTGTTAGAGAAATATCCAAATGAGAAAAAATCCGATATCACTTATTGTGTAAATAATGCTAGCAAATTTAATTCTAATTTGAAAATTTATAAATCTCCTCTGAAGGATCAATACATCTACTACATCGATAAATTCTCATCCGACGCAGCAAAGGAATTTAGAAAAATTAAGGATGAATACTATGATAAGAAAGCATCTGAAACTGAAACTGAATATTACAGGAAGATGTTTAAATCAAAAGTTTGGGGTACTCTGATTGCAATTAAAGGAAAAAATTTTTATGGAATTGTTAAAGAGGGTCAGATGAAGCAAGTTATTAGTTCTAGACTATTATCCTTGTTAGTAAATGGAATAGTATCTTACATTCCAGTGTGGATTTTCACTGATAGGTTTTGGGATTTATTATCTGAGTACCGCAAAGATATACCGCAAGAAGCAAAAAATTTAGAAGAACAATTATACCAACTATCGAACGAATTAAGTTCATTAAATAAATTGATTCATGATGGAAAAATAACATGGGTAGAATACCATCGATTGGAGAATGAATTGTTAGAAAGAACTAAAGAGATATGGGAAATAAGGTCAGATATTCTAACTGATTTTTTCGACAACTCAGATAAGAAGTATAACCAAATCGCTGGATATCTTAAATTTTCTGGGCAGTTTGTAGTTATAAGTTTAGAATTTCCTGATAGTAAAAATAAAATAAAATTATGTATAAGAAAAAACTTATTAGATGAATTCTTCAGAGGACACAGGAGGAATGTTCCTGTTAATTTCGTAGAAGAATACGAACCTATATCTACCACAAAGAAAGTAATGAAAAAACAAACTAAAAAAGCAGAGGAGATTCTATCTCAATTAAGAGAGCAAAGAGAAAAGTTGAAGAAACTTGATTTGGAATATAATCATATCAAAGAACCTGAACGTAAGATAGAACAGTGGGAAGATAAATTAACTAAATTAATGTTCCTAGATAATAAAGAAGTTGTTAAAGAATTTTCAAAAGTTATTACAAAATTAAAAAACAGAATTGTAGAATATAAGAAACTTATTAAAGCAGAAGAGGAACTTGGATTTGAGGAACAAGTAGCACGCCATCAGACAAGATTGAATAATAGTAAAAAAGAACTCGAAGAGCTAGAACATCTCTGGAATAATTGGCAATTATCTGAGGTTAATCCTGCGTATATAGATTATTTAACAGTTGAATTTTTAAAAAGCCACACGTCAATACCGTTGAGAATTGAACAACTCAAAAGGCAAATAGATCAGGCAAAAACACAGATAAAAGAATCACCTAATTTAGAAAAGGAATATAAACAAGAGAAAAGTCATATTGAGAGAAAAATAGAAATTCTGAATAGTGAATATGAAAAGGTAGAAAAGGCTAGAGAAAAATCCAGAAAAATTTTGAGGAGATTCAATGACGATTAAAGAGAAACCGAAACTTAGATTTTCGGGTGATATTATAGATGAAAATACTGGTATTATATTCTCTATGACTACTAATGGAAAGACAATAAATTTACTACCTAAATACAATGCTACTGGTGTAGATTTAATTAGATTTTTGAGATTTTTAGATAATCAATATAAATGGAGATTAAAAGGTGAAACTGAAAAATGACGATTAAAGAATCTACTCAAAACAAATTATTAGAATTTTCTATAGAAAAAGGTTTTGTTAAAACTAATGAATTTGAACGAATGAAAAGATTAGACGAAATAAGGAGAGAATTAAGAATGTTGGGGATTGAATGAATGAAAAAGAATATTGGGATAGGGTTGAAAAACTTGGTAAAATTAGAAAAGAATTGGAAGATTTTTTGAGAGACAGAAGAAGAAAAATGAACAATAAAGAGTTGGCTGAAAAATATTTGGTAAAAACAGAAGAAGAATCAAAATTATTAAAAGAAAATATCAAATTAAAGGAAATTTTGAAAAATAGTTGGTTTCATATCACAGACAAGCAATTAGATGATTTATGTGTAAACTTAGCAGAAGTGTCGGCGTCTAAAGATGAATATGGAAAATGGTGGGGTCATGACACTGATATAGGTGATTTACCCAAAATACTCAAAGGAAAAATAAAATATTTTCAAAGAAAAATGAAAGGTGAAAAGAAAAATGAAAGTATAGATATTTCTAAAGAAATAAAAGAGGGTTCTTTCATAAAAATTAAACTTACAGAAGATAATTTCAGAGATTTTGATTAGGGGTGAAAAAGAAAATATGACGATTAATTTAAGACAGAAGCGTTGGAATCTACCATCAAGTAAATTGATCAAGGGACAGAAGTTTTGCTGGTTTAGGAAGGACTGTAATAAGTGTGCTCACTTTAAGGATTGTATTTCTCCCACTGGGATTGCTAAAGAGAAGTATGAATATTGGGCTTACTGTCATGGGATAAAAGAACCAACTACTGAAGCGATGAGACTTGGTACTGAAAGACATAGGATATATCAAGAAAATATTCCCGACGTCCATGAATGGGGTGGTCCCCTGGCGGTACAGAATAGTTTGATAGACGGTCAATTTATTCAATTGAAAGAAGCTGCTGTTTGTTCTCCGTTCTACGGTATCCATGGATTCATAGATATATTAGAAATGCAATTGAAGGATGATGAATTATTTATCAAGATTACAGATCTGAAGACCGGTTGGTTGAAGAAATATATCTGGCAGATTGGTGCCTACGCTTTAGTTATGGAAGACCCCGAATTCAACATACTCTATCAGAAACCTTATAAGCGTAAGAAGGGTTCTCGGAGATTGGGTATGAAACTATTGCCGACTAACCTCGAGGTCAAGAAGAATATCAAGCTGTCCATTTACTTCTTTGGATCCAAAAACGATTTGAATTGGGAATGGATGGTACATAATAGGAAGTCTGATTTCGGTCTCGGAGTGACGACGCAGATTAAACGTCGTTTGATGGAACGAAGACCGTTGCATAAGATGGGACTTTTGTTGCCAGAGGATTATAACCCCGAGAGGAAGGACAAACAATTATTCTTTGGGGTATCTAAATTGTTAAAGAAAACAAAACCAAAGGTATATCATGAGCCAACGTATCGAGTTTAATGAAGGAACCTGCTTTATTATTGAGGGGGAAGAAGTGAAAACAGTTGTATTGAGGAGCGGTAAAGTTTACCCATTAGTTGTATCTCCAACTCATGCTTCGGAGGATCCTATTAATAACACAACTTTATTTCCATACTTTCCTGCCAGGTGGTGTTTGAGTTATATTCAGAGGTTTGTTATATGAATTTAATTGAAGAACTTTTGACTAAAATAATTATTGTTAGTTTCATTATCAAAGAATATGTTAAATATTTTGCACGATGGTGGAAGAGAATATGAAGAACGGACAAACGTTTATTTTTCAATGGTTAGGAGTGTATCCCATTAGTAAGGGGGATTATAATTGGGCTGATATTAATCATGGAATTGTCTCCCGAATATTCGGGGATATGTTGAATCAGAAAACTTTGAATGATTATAATTAGAAAATAAAAAAATAGCAGGTTAGCCAGACCTGCCTGCGGAACGGAACTTAGAACTTATTCCCTTTTTATTGGGTAGAACTTCCTTTACCCAATCTCTATTTAGTTGTATTCGTATAAATCTATTGTCGTTATGAACTAGTGAATACTATTTAAGGATATTAATATAGAAATGTGATTAGAAGAGCGGAAAGAAGACTATACTTAACTCTCGTAGGAAATTGAGAAATAGTACTACTGCCCCACCGTAAAGTATAATTCTTACAAACTTGTAATTCACTTCTCCAAGCAGAACACCCCCCATAACAAAAATTGTTAGTACCAGAGAACCAAGTGGATTTCCATCTAAAATCAATCTCATTACAGGATTACCTTCCTTGATGTAATGATTTCTGAATAGCATTGTTAGAATGTAAGACCCAAACCAGGATAAGGCAAATATAATTCTTGCCAGGTTTTCTATCCTCCAATTAGTACTATCTTCGCTGTCAACCATAAGTTTCCACCCATCAGTAATGTAAGAAAGGATATCAGTATTCCCACAAAAATTTTATAGATCCGGTCTTCCCACGGATTTTTATCGTGTTGTTTCTTCTGAAGACTAATCAAAAGCTCTTGATTTTTAGCCATCATCTCTACAATATTTAATATCCTTCTTGCTTCGTGGTTATCCATGTAATTCTTTCCTATTTTTTTTTCTTCACTGCATGATATGCAAAATCTGATACCAATGCTGAACCTGGTGGTAATCCTAGTGCCCCTAAACCTAGACCTTGTGCTCCAACCCTAAAGATTGTTGCAAAAACTCTACCAAATTCAACAGGTAATAGTTTCTTTGCTTCAGCACAATTCTCTGCATATCCTAACGCTGCTCTTGCTATAGCCACTAAAATATGTGGAACTACAGGGTTATTTACGATTTGTTCTACAGGTATATTCATTTATTTTCTCACCTCATGAGTATTATCTTACTATAATTTTTGTGGTAATTGTACTAGTTCCAGAGACGGTAAATCTCATTCCAGCACACATTGGTACTTCACCAACCCAATAATAATCACTTCCATCGGTCTCAAAATCATTAGTAGAATCTAGAGTTTTCCAAAGATAAAATTCTGTCTCTGACCATCCTAGCCAAACACTAATAACAACGTCGGCTGTTGATTTAACAAACAAACTAAATTTTTCCCTACCAATCCAGAAAGGAGAATCAACATCATAATTGGTCCCATTATTCATTACTTGATCAAATAGAGTTTGTATTTCAAAATCAACAGCTGCGGTTTTAATTTCCTCTCTGGGAACTTCAAACTGCAATGAAATTGGTTTTCTAGCCACCGGTGCTCACCTTCGTATCTGCATAAATTATCGGAGACCAGGTTCCATAAGGAGCCGAGTTTCCTGGAGTGTTATTAGCCCATATCCAAAAACATTTAGGAGAATTGAATCCTGTGTTGTTAAAAACCCAGTTATCCGTTTGATTAGTAACTTCACTAACATTTTCAGAGTCATAATGAGTACCATTTATCCAGAGAGATATATTGTATAGCTCCGATGTATTAGATGCCAGAATAACTGATATGTTATAGATTTGTCCAGATTGCGTATTATTAATACAGAGAGGAGCTACAGTAGAAGATTGACCAACAGGTTCTTCTTTATTAAAAGTCTGATCAGTAAAAGACCAATAAAGAATTGTACCTTTGGTGCTATTAACATAAAAATCAATTCCAGGATCAAGAATAATAGTAGAAGTGTTAGTTGAACTGACGGTATGATTTTCATCAGCAACACATTTAGATACCATTGCGTAATTGTAGGAAGGATAAACGGAATTATTCATACTACCCAAAATGGTAGCGCTTTCAGTTCCATTTTTATTTTCAGTATTTCCAGTCACATTTAGAGTGAAGTTTGCTTCATTGGTAGAAGAATCACACACAACTGTTAAATTAAAATCTTGTCCTCGATAATATGTGTAAGAACTGTTAGCAGTCCCATTTTGATAATTGATAGCATTGGTGGACTTTTTTGTTACATCAAATTCTATAAATGAAGAATTCATATTTCCCCATGAATCATTAGCATAAAGTGTAAGATTGTGATCATTTCCGACTGCAAGCGATAGAGTAGTATTCCAGGTGCTAATATTTGAATCTGTAACATTTGCAGCACCATTCAATGAATAAGCAGTCCAATTAGCATATTCTCCATAGGAAATATTTAGTTCAATCCCGTTCGCTGAATATGTGTAAGACGAATTTAAAGGGGTCGTAGTGTCTAACAACGGAGGAATACTTTCTCGTTTATAGAAATATACTTCATCAGATGTAATATTTCCTGTTAAGGTATCCTTAGCATAAACTTGTAAGTAGTGAGATCCTATTGAAACTGATGTTAAATGAGTGTTTTGACATCCTGTTATAGTCGTATTACTGCCACCATCTAAGATATACCAACATTCATTTGCACCTGTCTCCGTGATATTTAAATCTATTGTTGATGTACCATAAGTAGTATTTGTTGGATGATCCAGGCTTAAAGTTAATGCACTATCATCTATTTCCACAGTAGCATAATTTGTACATTCAACATTACCGATTGAATCATTAGCACATATCCGAATCCTCGCTGTGTCATTATCATCTAAATCACGATTTAAAAAATACCACGCCGCTCCCTCGTATGTTCCGGGAGATATTCTAGTATAATTTCTCCCATCGTATGTTGCATAATATTTGTGAACATTAGGTGTTCCTCCTTCAAATTGAAAAAACACCATCTCATCCCACCCTTTAATAGGTTGATAATGAGTAAAATAATCTTCTCCTGTTGTTATATCTATGATAAGGTCTTCCGAAATATTAGAACGAATTGCTCCTCTTCCTAGTGCTTGAACCTTTCCCTTTCCACCCCAATAAACATACCTGCTATCAACATCTACTGGATAACCATATCCGTCATTACTCGAATCTGCGGTACCATCATCAATTACATTTAGAACATCTAAACCTGAATCCAATATCCAGAGCGTTCCGTTCTCCCCTACCAGATACAAATAACTCCCGTATGTATCCATGGTCATATCCCATGTATTGTCTATAATCCAATTTTCAACGAATGAACAATCGGATTTATCCCATTTTGTTACATTTCCATCAACATCTGTAGAAAATATATAATCCGATATTCCACCTAAGTGGATTGTTTCATCAGATCCTGTTCCATTACATTCATGTGATAATGAAGATGAGTTCCACTTATAAACTACACCTCCATCTGAAGGATAACAACTTGTTGTGTAAACATAATTTCCACTTAAATACACATCATGCACGGTTTCTGGTGTGATAATTGAATCATCAAGTGACATAGAAGTATAGTTCCATTTCTGGAGACCAGAATTTACTTTATATCGAGAAGCATAAAGAAAAGTGTTGAAATCAAATCCTGTTAAAAGACTAGAACCTGCATCGGTTTCACTTGAAATTGTTAAATCGTCATTTGTTATGATAATAAATTTTCCTGTGGAATTAGTAACACCTAATGCTACAGTTGAATCATCTTTAACATCTATAGCAGTGAGATTAGCTTTAATATTTAAAGTTCCTCCAGAACTGAACCCTGTACTCGTGTAATTAGTATAACTCCCAGTCTCATTACTTTCAATCCATACCAAATCAAGGCTCGACGTATCATCTTTAACCCGTGTTGATATTTCAACTGACATATTAGAACTAATCGCACCTCCTACTGGATCAGATTCAAAAACGGGACCTGTTGTATCTTGTGTCCAATAAACTGTTGAACTTCCCATATTTCCTTCTGAATCGTTGGCATAAACGGTAACATAGTGAACGCCATCAGATAACGAGGTTGTGGTATTGTATTCATTTACTTTTCCAGTGGTTGAATTAGCATTACCATCTATTGAATAAGCTCCCCAGTCCACTGTTTCTCCGAAAGTAATATTCAACTCATTGGAAGATGTAGTATCATTTTGTGGTACAACTATCGATATAGTAGGTGAAGCTGTGTCTTCAGCAGTCCCATTAAAGTATTGAAATTCATAAAAATCATCAAGCTCAGAAGATGCTGAACACCCTGATCCTGCATCTTCTGAAGAAGTGGTATTCAAAATAATATATCTCCCCATTTTTTCATCGAGCTCAACTTCAAACCATCTGTTTTTTTCTTCAATTTCTTCATTACATACACAATTACTAGTTTTCCTTAAATTATTTCCCCAATCACTCGTAGAATTAGATATATGAACATAATCGATATTTGTGGGTTCCAATTCACATCGATGATAAAAAACTCTCACATAAGTTATTGTGTTTGAATTGGAACCCGTATCTCCATAAATCCACCATTCCCCTTCATTTCGGTCCGTATAATCAGCCCATGAAGTACCTCCTATATTTCCATCACAAGCATAATCATCGGGTTTGCCTGATTCTTGATCGACCCCAACACAGCTGCTTGGAGATTTCCATTCTCCGATATCAGTACCTGAAATATTTAAAAAAATTCTGTTATTGTTGTAGTATCCCTGATCCTCTTTTTCTTGATAAAAATAACACATATCATCTTGGTTATAGCTCACAAGCATAAAAGTAATATTATTATCATGACTAGATAATGATGATTGAACTTTCGATGTAACATCCCAACAACCCCATATATTTTCTGAGAAGTCCGCATAATCTAATTCCTGATCAGCCGAAGGAGCATTTGTCCAGGTCACAGTATCATCATCCCATAAATGACCGTCCGAAACTGAATATATATACAGTCTGGAACTATCCGAAAATTCTGAACCATCACAGTAGGCACAAACAGTCGCCCCAGTTATAGATTTTCCCTTCCATGGTCTCAAGGAAAATTTTATCAGTCCTCGTCTGTCCGAAGTAGTGTCTTCTTTCCAAACCGCAAACCCATAAGTTCCCCCACCATCTTGATTTACATTAGGACTATCTTCTTTAATATCACAATCTTCTAACAGAGTTGCTTTACTCTCATCAGCATTTACATTCCATAAGGATATTAAATAGACTAATAAAAATATTAAAATAATTTTCATTTTCATATTTAATCCTCTATCTGACCCCATACTGCCCACGCATCCAAAATCTTTTGAGTACTATCACTTCTATTATAAATCCAAACTTTAAGATGTTCTTTGTAAGTTAAAGGTTCTGCAGGAGCAAATATTATTCCATAATAACTTAAAACAGGATTCCATATGTTACATCCTAATCCAATTCCCGAAGCAACTGTGGTAACTCCGATTCCAGTACAGAGATATGTATGTACATCCTCAGGAGAAAAATCAAAATATGTTGATTGATCTTCAAATTGAATTCTTAATTTTAATTCAGATTTATTCTTCGCTATTACAACAACTCCCACAAGGAATCCTTTTCCAGTATGATTTATCAATTCTGATGTAGAACGGCTGTCAACGTTTTCTTCTTCGATTCTGTTGAAGTGGGTTGATATTCTTTCCCAGTAAGTTGAGTTTTTTAACGAATCAGCATCAACTTCCGCCCTATTTCCAGAATCATCTACGATAATAACTTCTCTTTCTCCTCCGGTTAAATTTAACGAACCTAAAGCCAATTTAACTCACCTACAAACTTTTTAAATATTTAACTACATCGGAATCTCTTAACATTCCACGATTTTCTTCCCATCTTGCCCATAAGGATTCTAAAGTGTCAGCCCATTCAGTAACCGTACCGAAGTTGTCAATTGAATGTAAAACAGCATAGAAAGCTGATAGATTTGTTGCAGCATCTCTTATTAAACCATGTTTGTTAGCATTGAACGAATTAGGATCCCTAAAAGAATGTTTCATAAAAGAATCTATAACTCCCTCTACCATAGTTATTATATTCTCTATTTCAGTATCTGATAAACTACCTGTATCTATCTGATCACATCTATCCTTTACCAAAGTTGCAGTTGTATAATAAACCGTCATTTAACCACCTACAATACCCTTTGTTATTTTTAACAATCCCATAACGTCTTCTCTCAGATATAATTTTCCATAATATCTTGTGTGAGCTGTACGCTCAAAACCAAATAATTTTTCTAGTGATTCTAATTTCATTGTAGATTTAATATTCTTTAACTTCCCTTTTTCCTTCATACGTTTCAAAAATTGAAACACATCAAAATGGATGAACTTTCGCAGAGTTTTTCCCATCTTAATTTTATGATTCCAGGATCTCATTAATAAGACTGGGATATCATAATTTTTTCCGTTGTAAGTGACAAGCGTTGACCCTATAGGAAATTTATCTAACCACTCAATAAAATATTCAATAATTCTTCTTTCTCCAGAAAAATCCTGTTCGTCTGAGCGGAATTGTTTTACTTTATCTTCTCCTCCTTCACTTATTATCCCTGCTCCTATCTCATATATTGGATCATCCCCTTTTGAGATTACTTTACCTATAGGACTAGTACCAATATCAAAACCTATTATATGACCAGTTCTACCTGGAAGATTTTTTCTGTAGAGAATTCTTGATATTCTCTCTGATTCCTTTAGTATTATTTTACTAACCATTTTAATCACTAACAAATTTTATATCGAATGCAGCCTTCTTTTTTCCATGAACAAATCCCTGCGTTTGTTTTATAGATTTAATCGTTCTCTTGAACAGATTTAAAAAATCAGGACCTACTAGTCCAAAATCAAATCTCTGGGTAGCTAGATAACCAGCATAATAACAAGATGCCTGGGCAACCCTATCCCAATCTGGTTCTTCTATTAGTTTCCAATAAGCATAATCACAAAACAAACCGATTTCTGCACCTGTAGAAGAATTATCATCATCAGTAGGTGCAGAAGAAAGAGTTATTATTCCATCTCTAGAATTTACTGTTGACACCGTTAGTTCATGTGAATATTCATTATTTTCATCATCCGTGTAATATTTTCCATGGACTGTGACGTCTTCTGAATTTATAGTTTTATCTCTCGTGATATCCGCAATTGGTTTAAATTTAGTTGTGAATTCCATGTTTGAACCATTAATTGTACCCTCTAATTCTTCGTCAAATATTTTTACGATAATCTGGTTAACAGTAAATTTATCTGCTTCATCAAGAATCATCATAATGTCATTATCTTCGAGATCTTTCTCTTGGATTCCAGTATAATGTCTGAAGTTTTCAATAGTTGTAAATCCCATTTATCTAACCTGCATGTTTGATTGTAGCCGTAAATAAACTCGAACCATCATCTCCGCTTCCGTAATGCTCAATATTTATCACTTGCTCTTTGGATATCTTATGTGTTTGTAACCAATTACAAACTCCTCGAGCTGTGCCTTGAATTACCCACCAAGGACTACCAGAGCCTTCTTCTCCAGTAACCTCATGGGTCATTACAAGCTGTTCTGGCATTTATGGTCCCTTTCTAAAGAACGCATAGAAATTAGTTCCGTCATGTACTATATTTATGACGTCCTCTTTTCCGACGTTCTGATTTTTTAAATGTCCTGCTACTTCAGCTGCTGTCCCATAAGCAACACACCAGGGTAAATTATCATTATCAACTGTAACGCTCATAATAGTACCTCCTCTAATAATTCAACCTGATCATCCCTTATTGGAACTGCATCCTCAATTAACAATTCTCTAAGTTCGTCTACAGTCGTACATATTCTTTTAAGGTCTTCCACAGTTTTTGGACCAATCCCTTTGATGTTGAGTAACCTTTTGAGATCAGATTTTGGGCCAACCTGTTTGGTCTTTTTCCCATCTGATTTGGAATCCTCTTCAGGTTCCTCTGGTTCCTCATCCTCTTCAGGCTCTTCCTCCTGTTCAGGCTCAATAGGTTCTGATTTTTCCTCTGCCATTCCAAGTTGTTTGTCTATGGATTCTAAAACTGCTTGCCTTTTTCTATTATTAACTTCCATAGATCTGATTCTGTTTAATGAATCATCATCTAATTTTCTCACATCCTTTGCTATCTCTAAAGATTCCCTGTTCAAGAATCTTGGTATATCTTTTGTTGCCACCATGAAATATTGTGATCCATCCTTGACATCTGTTACTTTTCTTAAACCATGAAATTCCGCCTGTGGTTCTTTCGGAGCTTCCTCCTCCTTGTGCGGTTCTGGTTTCTTTTCTCCTTCTACAGATGCTACTCTGGTAATTCCTTTTGCTTCGTCTTTCCTGGTCTCAATCTTTTTTGGTGGTTTACTCACTGCTGCCTGCGCATCTTTTGCTGTATCGAAAACATCGAATACCTTTGGGTTTGGTTTATACCCTTCAGGTACTGGACATGGCTCAGTCTTGCTACAGGAAAATAAAGTATTCCCTATAGACCTTATTGGCCATGAATCTTTTACCTTCATATACTTTGTCATTATTATCTTCCTCCTATGCTGAAGCCGTGAAATACGCCCACGTAACTCCTCCATCAGTATTCATAAACAATCTGTCTGTTGTCCCACTTGAATCCAACTTAATATATAATGTCCCTTTAGGGGCTACATGTGTTGGAGATCCTCTCCCTTCCTGGATTCTAATTCCTCCCATTCTAAATTCGTTTGTTTTTGTTGAAGCCATCAGTTGTCCTCCTCTTTTGGTTTAATTTTATCTTTAATTTGTTTGACTAATCCTTTCTTAGGTTCAATTATTTTTTCTACCTGGACATCACTAATTTCTCCTTTCTCAATATCTTTCTTTGTAGCACCTGCGGGCATCTTACTAGATTTCCATCCTTTAGCTTTGAACGGTAATTTGACAGATGTATTTCCTTCTGCTTCTCTCTGGCTCATCGCCAGTTCCATTATACTCTTTCCACCCATGTGTATAGTTCTTTTTTCAGCCATTAAACATCGACCTCCCCGATGAACCCTAATATTTTCAACCCCTTCTTCCCATTTAAATTATAACTCATTAATGCTCTCCTCCTTTTTTGTCTTTGGGTTCAACCTCTACCGATGGAGCATTTAATATTCTATCTACTAACTCTAATTCGTTTCTTCCGAACCCTTGAAGTTTTTCAACTGAATCTTTTAATTTTTTGTAATCGGCTTCCTCTAACAGAATATTCTTTTCTGCTTTTTCGATCTTATCCGCTAATTTACCTCTGAGAATCAATTCTCTTCCATTTAATTTCAAATCTGGATGAAACAAAACTGATATTATTGTGTCCTTAACATCGTAGTCTAAATCCTTCTCTACAACTTTATCTTCTTCCCTAACCTTAGCTTTCACTCTGTAATTTTCCAGATTTATTTTTCTCATAACTTTCATCTCCTCCGTTTAAAATTAAAATAAAAAAAGAAAAAACGGATTATTAAGTTTAATTGCTCACAAGTGCAATGTATTTTGTTCCGACTCCTTCGATATGAACTCTCAAACCACCATAGGCGGTGTGAGAATCTATATCTGTGTCGAAAAACTTACCGCTTCCTGCATCAAGATTTGCTCCGCCTGCTAAGAAGAAAGCGTTGCTGTCAACGGTGTCATTGTCATCTCCTGCTGCATTAAGTTGTAAGAAAGATGTTTTTGTTCCTGTGCTTGCACTTGAACCTGCAATTATATTTCCTTCAAACACTGCATAACTTCCACTTGATGTTCCTGTTGAAAGAGTCAGATCTCCACAAACTACTGAGCCTAAACCTGTTACTGAACCACTCGAATTAAATGTTGTTTCTCCTTTAATTGCGTTAGCCCATCCGCCCATTGCTGCTTGAACAGCTAAGACGAATTTTGCTCTTCCACCAGTAGTATCTGCAGAAGTTATTGTATTTGTCATAACCATTGGATCACTGATGTCTGTGCATGTTAATGTAAATGCTTCTGACGATCCCAAAGTAAAGGTTACATCTGTAGAGAAAGTTGCTGCTCCTGTAACTGTAAGGGTATCTGTTGTTGCGTCTCCAAAACTAAGATCTCCTGTTATTGTTAGATCGTTGTCTATAGTCACGTCATAAGCCGTAAGCTTATTTGCGTGCCAACCATATTTTGTCATAATTTACCAACTCCTTATTTTTCTGAATAGCATCGCTATAAAGATAAGAGAAATAAAATTTCTCCTCCTTATGCGTCAGTAACTTTGACCAGGCACTGAGCTTTTGATTGTATGAGTTCTACATCGTATGCTGAATCATAGTATAGATAATGGTTTGCATATCTCTTCAGATACTCATAATCCACTTTCAGTTTCTGTTTCCATGCTAAAGTCATCCAGACTTTTCTGTTTGCGAAATCTCCCACTGCTAAACACGAATGTCCCGCTGCTCCCCATGCTGTGCTGTCTGAAGTATCAGTCGCACTGTTTGCATAGGCTGTTGTGTTCTCTGTAGATAATATCTTCATTCCAAGATATTTTCCAATCTCTCCATTCAAGACTACTTCTCTTCCACCGTATTCAGCCGCATTTGTAAACTGGCTTGATTTGTGGAATACTTTCTCCTGCTCATTAGCAACAAAGAAAGCTTTCGCCTGGAATGAATTTGCATCCTTTAATTCAGCGATTGCATCTGCAACTAAATCCACTGTTATTGTATCTCCTGTAGTTAATCCACTCGCATCAGATGCGTCTCCACCGTACAAGATGTTATCTGTTCCTGTTTCTGCTTCTGCAGCTATTGCTGCTTCGATGTTTTCCTCGTGATCCTGGACCAATGTATATCTAGCCAATTCAATTAAATTAATTGAACTAGTATCCACCAACTCTTTGGTTATTGCGATTGCTCCCAGTTTAAATGTAGGAGTGCATGTAACCGTGTTGATGTGTGTCATTTCGGTATAAGTCCTTTCAGCACCTTCGGTGTGAGAAGTTGTTATATCCAAGTGACTTGTGGTCTTTGGTATCTTTACACTAACAGATTTGTTTGGAAGCATAATACTGGTATCTTCTCTTACAAATGGTCTGAAATATCTCTGATCCTCAGCGAACTTAACAACATCCGGACTAATTATAGTCTCTTGAATATTGGTAATATTCGTTGTAGATGTATCAGTTATATTTGCCTCTTGTAACATTCTAAGTCTTCTTACCATATTAAGCCCCTCCCTGCGCTCTTAACATCATACTCTTAAGAGCTTTGTTGGCATCTATTCTTGCCTGATCTAAATCTATTTTAGAATAATCCCGTCTTTGTTTCGTACCAGATACACTTTCAAGTTTCTCTGGTTGTGATTCAGCCGCTGTAGCTGGCTCTGAATCCAGTGCTTCCATTTTCTTTAAGATTCTATCTAAATTACCCTCAACTGCGTTTAAAGAGTCTGAAGACATTTTCTTGAGTTCTTCTGCTTTTGCTTTCCCTTCTTCTGAATCTTTGGATGAGAGAAGTCCAATATCTACTTCTTTACCAAGAATGGAATCTATTTTTTGCTCTAACTCTTTAGCCTCATATTTTTCAAGTTTGGCTTTGAGTTCTGCAACTTTCTCTGATTCCATCTTCTCTTCCTCGTCTTCATCTTTTTTCTTTCTTTTAGCAAGTTCTCTCTCTAGATCTTCTGTGCTCATACCCGAAGTATCTTTTTTCTTGGGATATGGATATTCTTCTTTTTCCTCGTCTTTCTTTAGTTCAATCTTTGATAGTCTCTTTTCAATTGCTTCAAGTTTCTTCATTACTGCTCCATCCACAGGAGGATTTTCGTTATCTACTTCCATAAAGTTTTCAACCTCCTTATTTGAATTAAGCATTGTTTTTCGGACCGCTGGGTCCAAAACAAAAGAACATGAACGTGTGATAGGATCTACCGCCCAGTTTCGACCTGACTGATGGTCAGCCCTGATATCGGCATCCACTGTAACTGATAATCCAATTTTTGCTCCATAGTGAAGATGTTTGGCAACGTTATCATCTATGATTTTTAAATCCCCAAAAATAGCCTTGTGTTTGGAATTCCATTTGGGATTCAATATTTCTCCTGCATAGGATTCGACGGTTCCTCCCATCGGATTCTTGTGATGGTCTTTGAATAGAGGTAATCCTTCGTATTGGTCAACAATCTTCTTCAGTTCATCAGCAGAATAATAATCCCCATTATGAGTTCCTTCGTCAATAATAAGAGCGTTTTTAATTACATAAGGCATTTTTAATTCCTTTGGTTTAATTGTGAAATCCTTGTTTGTCAACCCTTTACTTGTTCCCAGGAAACGGGGCATCTGCATTGGCATAGAAAGCGTTATTCTCATGAGTAATTTTTCAATAGTTAATTATTTTAATGAACATGTGGGGTTATCCTTATACTCCCATTTTTAATTTTTGCTGCCAGTACCACACAGTTCTTTTAGAACATCCTAAAATCCTTGCTATCTTGGGTCTAGGAGTTGGTTCATGAAAAGTTAAAATTCTAATCTTGTCTATCTGATGTGGAGTCAAAAATTCTGTTTCCTTTCTTTCTAATTCTGAATCACTCTTTTCCATTTCCCATAGACTGGCTTTGGGATCATCCCTTCTTAATATCCATTTGCCTTTTAATTTTTTACCATTGAATTTTATCTGGATTACTTCTGTTTTCTCTTCGATTACATCAGCAGTTCCCTTATCTAAAACTTCTATCTTTGCGGGAATAGATTTGTTTGGATTAATCTCACTTTCAGGTTTGTAAGTTCCAGGCTTGAAATATTTAGAATATTCGTCTTTCTCAACGGCGTTTAAAATATCTGTGTCTACAGGATTCTTCTCGAATAAAAAGAATGGTCTATTTCCGAGTCTTAGGAAGTATTGATTAACAGGTAATTTTCTTACAACTTCTTGTCCTTTCCAAGTCAATACTGTTAGTAGGAATTTCTTACTTTCCAGATATCGGGTGTTATCAAAATTAGTAATATCCTCTTCTACACTCAGATAATCTTTGTCAAGGAAATATTTTCTCAATTCTTCACGTCGGCTCAATCTGTCCTCTTTACTTAATCCCTTTTCCCAGTAATTCAATTTATCAGGTACCCTCTTCTCCCATTTCCTTGGCAGCCATGGTTCACCTGATGGTGGAATTTCTTTATCGTTTATAGCATCCCTGCTTAAAATATAAGGTCTCTGGGTTTTTGGTTTCCAATATAACCATCCTGCTAATCTTCGTTCACCTTTTAAACCAGGTATAAATCTGAATACTACTCTCCCCTCCCAGGACCCATGTATAAAGAATTCATGAAAGTCAGGTTTTTGAGCGCCATGTTCAACTTCTCCCTTTCCAACTATATGAAATACTCCAGGATAATTTTTAGTTCCCCCTGGGGCTCCAGGTTCTTTTTTCTTTGGTGATGTCACTCCTTCCATGTCTAGCCATGCTTTTGGTTGTCTCGATTTTGTATTCACACGTAACGTATGTTTACCACCTTCACGTGATTCAACTTCACCCGTTTTCAAATCCATCTTCCAAACATTGGGTTTACTGTCATATTCCTTTGCCTGTTTTAAAGTAGTGACTTCTTCCTTGATTTTACCGTCATAAACATTTGCCAGAGTAAATCCCATTAGTTTTCCATCTGACATCTCAAATCTCATATCCCCGTGGACAGATTTTCCTCTGTAGTGATTCTGGAATACCCATCTATATTTCTTCTGGGCTAACTGGGATAGTACTTCACTATCCTTTCCTGCGGAGATGTTATAAATAATATCATCTTTTTTTCCCTCAACCCTTACATGGAATGGTCCTAAATCTAATTCATCGTTGAGTTTAACTGGATGAATTCTTTCAACTGGGAAACTAGATATCTTATCTAGTATTTCTGAAGTAGCATAAATCGGTGGGTCAGCCCCTCCAGATAATCCATCAGCTGCCTGGGCACTTTTTAATAATATTGCATCTGGGTCCATTCTCAAAAGTCTTTTATCAGTACAATTAATCAGTAAATTAAATCCTCCTGATGTTAACATCGTGGATCCTTCCATATCTTTTCTCTTGATGTTATAATCAACCAATCCTAACTGTCCTGGTTTTTTTGGACTAGTCCCTCTCTTTGGGATTTTCTTCTTTTCAATCCTACCAGTAGTTTGTAATACGTATTTGTGAGCCAGTTCTTTGGTAGATAACTTCTCACTAGTTTTTTCGACAACTCTGGGAGCCCACCAGTTGAACCAGGTCTGACCAGTCTTCGGGTCTTTATACTCAGATATATCAACAAAAACAACCTTGAGTTTATCGCCCCGTTCCGCTTTGACTGATGTATTATACGTTCGCCCAACATATGGGACTCCAGAAATTGCCATATCGTAGTAGTAGGTTCCAGAGGTACCAGAAACCTTATGGACTTTGATAACTTTTCCCACGAGGTAGAGTTCCTTCTTGTACTTGATTTGTTTCTGAGATTTCTTATCTAACTCGTAAATTGAATCGGCCAATTTTAACATGGCTCCTTCAGATCCTTCTTTCCCTGAATAACTCTTCACTGCCCTGCGTAAAGAGTCCTCATTCCTAACTTTTGTATCACTGGCTATTTTAAATCGTTTTGAAGTATGAATACTTTTTAATAATTTCAATCTCTCTTCTGCGGGTAGTTTGTGTATATCTTTATCACCTAGGTACAGAATATCGTAAGCAGTAAGTCTTACTTTGTCTTCTAACTTTTCATTCTTGTGGTTAACCACAGCTGCATTATCCGCTCTTGGTTGATGTTCACCTTTAATATATAATTCCAATTCTCCGATTAAAACCCATTTCCCTTTTTTGGATTCTATCTCTTTAACTAATGTGGGTAGATTTCCTGTAACATCACTCCCATCTTCAGTCCATATCTTAACTTTATCACCGACCTTGTGGACCTGACATGTTATTCCGTCATATTTTCTTTGGACTATAACTCCTTTATCTTTCCATTTTTCCCACTCTTTGTTAACTATGTTAACCAGGGAATCAATATTATACCTTTCCTTCTTCCCACGTCCATGAGTTGGTTTGAGTTGATAGAACGGTCTGAATGGCTTTATTGATTTTTGTTTTTTAGATGTTACTGCATCTTTAGGAAAACTAGGATCCTTGGTCATGTAATTTCTATAGAATGTTCTCTTGCTTTGTAAGACTAAATTACCGTTAATATCAACTGATAAGTCATATAAATTAACAAAATTAGTGAATGGACCACACCAGGTCTGATCAGAAAGTATGTGAAGTCTGTCTTCGTAATTCTTGAAGACTTTCTTTAAGACTTGTTTTGTCTTCTCAAATATGGGCTCTTCTTCAGATGCATGCACTATCAGGTCTATATCTCCATCTGTGTCCATCCAGTTTGCCAGAGAACCAACCAATTGTACGAAAGGTCTTCTTAGTTTAACTGGCTTCCATCTCTGAGCGAACTCTGAAGGGGTTATTTTATCCAGTTCTTTGAATCCCCTTTGGATTCTCCAGGCGGTAATATCATTTACTTTCTTTCCAGCAGATCTATCAAGCATTACATAACCACTCGATTTAATCTTCATATATTTCTCTATGATAGGAACATCTTTGACGTAAGATAGAAAATTGTTTAAACTTATACGAGAACCTCTCTCTGATTCAGTACCAGGGAATACAGGAAGATAACTTTTATTTTTTAATTCAATCCTCTTGGGATCCTTAACATTAAGTTTAATTTTTTTTAGTTCCTCATCCGTCTTGTCTTCAGTATCTTCAATTCCTTTTTTCTTGAGTTTATCCATTAGTTTACCTTTGAATTTAAAGGCGTACCAGTCAATCTGATCATCCCATCTCGGTACCATTCCACGTTTAACCATCTCTTGTTTAATCCACCACATAGCATCTATAACTGAGGCTATCCTGTATGGATGATATCCTTTCCTTTTGACTAGTGCCTGCCAGATTTGTTTGGCTCTCGCATGTAAACCGAGTAAAGAATTTTTAGACCTGTCTTGTAACAATCCAGTTGATTTGATATGAGAAAACTTAATCAACTCCTTCTTATCCAACTCTTTAAATAGAATGATGTCTTTTTTGAACGGCATATTCCTTTTTTCTTTCTCCTCCATTATATCTAAACACAGAGAAGTTATATTCGATTCATCCCATCCTTCAACTTGTTTTCCTTCCATTATTTTCCTGGCAAATCTTCTTGCAATAACATTAAGCTGGTGCAGTTCTGTATCTTCCATTTCTGCCATACTTCTTGTATCGTGAGGAGTGAAATAATCTGGTCTGACATATTTCCACCAATTCTTAGATCCGTCCTCATTATATTTAGAATCTAAATCCTTGACAACTAATCCCTCACCTGGACAATCCCAACTGAAAAAATCTGGTGGTCGTATAAATGAGATAACTTCTGAAATATTTCCATTTCCTTCCAAAGTTTGGGACAGATATTCTTTTCGTTTTCTGAGCGGTAAATCAGTTAGGTTTTCACCATCTAAATGAAGGATATCGAATATTTTAATATTTAACTCGTTTCTCCTGTCTTTATTATGCTTAACAATATCATAGACGAGTTTGTTTCCTCCTTTAGGATGGTATAATTCACCATCAAGTACTACCTTATTTGACGAAACTGACTCAAGGACTGCATCTCTAAATCCATCAGGTAGCTGAATTTCATTACCCCAGTAGGAAAAGAACTTTACCTCATCTCCATCTTTTATGACTTCAATTCTTAATCCATCAATTTTATGTTCGAGTATGAGATCCTTTTTATCCCAAGGTAATTTTTCCAATTCTACCAAAGAAAAAAATTCATTAGTTTCAAATCTACTCAAATCTTTATAAGGCTTGATTTGTTCTATTCTCGAAAGCATTATTCCTCAACTTCAAAATAATCACGAGTAATTGTCACAGCAGTATCATCAGTGACTTTCCATTCAACAATCCATCTTCCTTCTTCTGGGGAACTCGGTATATTATATTTATAAGAGTATTTCCCTGTCGAATCATTAGTTGGAGTTGATTCGTCAATTTTAACTGTCCCATCTGGGTTAGTAACAGATATCACTATTGATGTGGGAGTTGTTAGATTATTATCTGTATCAAAAACTTCAATCTTACAAACAACTGTCTCGCTCGCTTGAAATTTCATTCAAATTTCACCTTCAGTATGTTTCCCCTATGTAAAGAGGAACTTAATTTCATATTTTGTGTAATTTTGGATACTAACTTTGAACCACGTGATAAACTAGATTTTAATCTTATTAGTCCTTGGGAAATTGATGAGCGGAGATTTAATCCCCTCGTTATTCTGGAAACTAATTTACTTCCTCGTTCAATTCTAGTAACGTATGTTACTGTATCTCCTTTTAATGGAACTACATGTTCCATTTCAAGTGACTGTATTCCCATTATTGATACCTCTTTGAATCTGCTCTGAGATGTGGATTGTAAGTTCCCGCCTCTGATTGGTTGTAATTAGACCACATCCAAAAACATGTTTCATCGTTAAAAGTTAGATTAGTAAATATCCGATAATAGCTAGTATTTGTTAATTTTGTTGAACCAACATAAGTTCCATCATCATCTGCTTTGACTTCAAAAGAATAATCTTCTGTACAATTAACATCTGTGAATAGAGATACATTTAAACCATTAGTTGTGTAAGTTGGTTCTGTTACATTAACACAAACTGATCCATGAGTGGAATTTTGACCTGTAGGCTGAACCTCTGTAGAGTTCCCATATAATGGTTGAAAACTAAGTGTTACTCCGCTGTTTAGTGATAAGGTGAAATCGGCTGATACATTAAGAAGTGAATAATCTTCTGAATAAGTATAATTTTCATTCGCAGTACAGTTAACCGAGATATTATTGTAGTCGTAAGATGGGAACCAATCCACTCCGACATCAGTTACATTTTCTATTGTACCATCAGTTTCTGAATCAAAACTGTCTCCGAAAACAGTGTGATTACCAGTTAGAGTTACGGTTTGTTGATTATTACCACAAGACCCCGTTATATTTATTGTTTGGTTTTTATGAAATTCCTGATCAGAAGTTGAACCATTAATTTCTAAACTTGCACTTGAGATTGCTTTTGAAATATCAAAGTTTAATGTAAGACCAGTGCTGTTAGATGTGTAGTTTACATTTCCTGTTATATTAAATTTATAGACCCAATAAGCGGCTGGTGATAATTCTGTATAATTAATGAAATCAGTATCAGTCTTCTTTTGAGTTCCGTTCTGGTAAATATAAAGCGTTCCTGCTGTGGAACCATAAGTCGCCTGAACTGAAGCATTTACCGTCAATCCATAAGTTCCCGACTGATCAGAAGTAGAATCATTTAACCATGCGGTAATAGGATTAGTTGAATTTTGAGTAACTGTTAGTAAGTAAGCCTTTTCTCCTGATGTGTAATTAACATTTCCTGAAGTGTTGTAAGTGTAGTTATAAACTGCCGCACCCAATTGAGTTGTATCATTTATTCCATTTACAGTACCAATTACAGTATCATTTCTATAGAGTGTAAATGTTATTGTTTGACTTGAAAACACACCCGAAGTATAATTACCTGTAGCGTTATCACTCGCTGGATAAGTAATTGACTTATCTGAAGCAGCATCATCTATAGTCAACCAAATGTAATCTGAAGTGGAAGAATTCTGATTCATAGTTAAAATAATCTCCTCTTCCTTGAACGTGTAGTTGGTACATCCACTCACGTTGTAAGTGAAATTATAAGCCTGAGTTCCAGTTAAATCTAATTCCCCGTTCGTTATAATGGTCCCGTTTTGTGCTTTCTTGTAAGTACAATCTGAATCTCCTGAATTGATTTCAGATGCCTGATAATTTGTTTGATTTGGATAAGTTCTTGTCTGGGATGCGGTACTAGACTCATCTAAAGTTAAAGTTAAAGTTGGGGCTATTGCGTTAATTGTGTAAGTAGAAGAATCAGTACAAGATGTTACGTTTTCAGAATTAGTTCTATTACAAACAAATGCGTATGCAGCTGCACCATATTCTATTGAAGTTGCATTTTCAGTAGCAGTTACATCTGTATCATTTCTCCATAATTTACCGTTAGTTGAATCATAATAAGATACTACACACTGTGGAGTTACACTGGTTCCATAATCTTGAGGACTAGCCTTGTTAAACGATAAAGTACAAGTTGAGCTTAATTGAGAAATATTAAATTCTCTGAAGGATGTGTTCCAATTATTGGTTGAATCATTAGCGTAAATAGTTACGTTGTGATATCCCTCTGGTAGATAAATTGTTGTATTTAATTCTGCAACCTGACCAGTGCTAACATTTATTCCTTCATCTATCGAGTATGCGCCCCAATCCACTGTCCCAGAAAATGTTATATTCAGTTCATTTCCTGAAGAAGACCAGGTATAATTAGTAGAATTAACTGGTGTATCTCCTGAAATACTGATAGGAGTGGTGTCTAGGGTAAAGTCGTACTTGTCGTTGGTTGCTGCGGTATCTTTGTTACTCAAATCAGTGTCTTGACAAGCGATATAAACTGATTTACTTCCATCAGATCCCTGATCCGAAAGAGTACAAGTTATTGATGTAGTTCCGTCTCCACTACAATCATCATCATCCGACATATCATCATAAGACTCATCCGAAGCAGAAGCCCGACAATCTCCGTTTTCATCAAGTGTCAATACGATATCTGGAGTAGGATCTGAAGTGGTATATGGACTTGAATCATCTCCTCCTATAGAGGATAAGGTCTGAACTGGTGGAGTGGTATCTAAAGTAAAATCCACTTTTGTATTCTGAGCTGATGAATGAGAGTTGTTATAAGAATCATTACAAGCAATATATACGGACTTTGAACCATCACTACCCTGATCAGATAAGGTACAAGTTATTGATGTAGTTCCATCACCAGAACAATCGTCGTCGTCAGACATATCATCATAACTTTCATCTGAGGCGGAAGCTCTACAATCCCCATTCTCATCTAAAGTTAGCACTACATCTGGGGTAGTATCCGATGTTTTATATGGACTTGATGCGTCACCACCAACAGAACTTATAGTTATTACAGGTTCTGTAATATCAATAGTCCATACCCTTATAGTGTCTGCTGTATTAAAAGAACAATTCATATTTCCCATAGTATCATTACAACAAAAAGAAACATTATGATGATTTTCATCAACATTCGACATTTCATTATTCCAATTTCCCGTTGAGTTTGTCATTGTTATATTAGATGTTCCGTTCATAGAATATCCACACCAATCTCCATCTTCATCCAGAGTCACATTAAACCAGATTGTCTGGGTATTATAAGTTGTATTATCTGGTTCACCTATTGTTATAATGGGAGCAGTTGCATCAGCTGTGGTATTTTCAAATTCTATCTCATAAAAACCCCCATCCGAACCCGTGCCACAATCACCACTTCCTAACCAATTTTCAGCAACATCACATGCTTCCCCCGATGTAATATTTGGTATAACTTTTAGATACCTCCCCACAGTATCGGTGATATCAATTTCATGCCAGGTATTAGGACCGCCTTCCCAACAACAATTAGAACCTATAGAAGTTTCACCATCACATGCAGCATCATCACAAACAAAAATCTCCGAAATACCACACATATAATAATCTGAGTACCCACTTTTTCCACCAGCTACTCTAATTTTAGTAACCTTACTGCTAACAGATAAATCTAAGATAACCCAATGTGCTCCAAGATTATGATCTTCCCATCCACCTTCCGCTCCAGTATCTCCATCGATTAGTGCTGTTGCATCACAACCGGATTCTCCTCCTCTCGAATCTTGGACTGCTGAAGGAGAATACCAAGTAGCAAAAACCGAAGGACTAGCTAGAATAAAAGTTATAAGAGATATGAACGCAATTAAAACTCTCCAATCAATTTCCAATTTTTATCTCCCCCTTCATTGGTTTAAACCATAATTCAACATCTTCTCCATCAGTCCAATGTCTTTGAAATAAATCTGTAGATCCATCCCAGTGAAATACAAAATTATATGTGTCGTCAAACCTAATTGTGGTTCTGTCTCCAAAATCAAAAGGGATAACGTTAGAATCTAAATCTGTAACTTTAAGTCTCAATTGATTTAGTCTATTTTTATTTTCTGGTTCAAATCTAACATTTATATCTGTATGGTCCTGAAAAACAAAAATTGTTTCAATTATCTCTCCTCCATATCCAGAAGCATAATTATAAGCGTAGTATGGTGTAATTCTCCTGACAACAACCTGTTTTTTATCTTCCTGTACATCCATTGAAATCAAACTTGATTTTCTCCAGAGTCCTCTAACCCATTGGTCTTCGCCATAGGTTCGATAATAATCCAGATACCATTTATAGCAAGCAACTTTATTTCTTCCCTGGTATTGACAAACTTCATCTTTTGTTACACGATAGCGATTGAAACTTAAGCCTTGCGTTCTCTGAATAACATTAATCTCGTTTTTATCTGGGTGATGAATTACGAATAAATTTTGGTTAGGATTAGTAGATAATAACCACCTGATATCTGATAAATATAATGTTCCTACTCCGACTACACTTATAACCAGGATTGCTCCTAAAACCTGTTTGTAGTTAATCTTATTCCAGTCTATTCTCATATTTTAACCTCCTCCATGAATGTTTTCTTTCCTTTAGGAAATGAGTAGAATTTTGGTACCTGGAATACGTCCAATATCTGTAAAGGGTAATACCACATGAACTTCATATCTTTGAACCTCTCCTTTCTGTCTTCATCTTTTAGTCTGTGCCTCCAGAATAATTGTTCAAATTGTTCCTGGTCTATTTTAACAGGACTGTCTAGTGAAACCTTACCCCATATATAATTACCCGATACTAAAGCCAACGGCTTACCAATAAATTTATGGTTTTCAATTGACTTTACTATCGCAGTTTTTCTTCCCTGGGCGATTAATTTTCCACCTGGCGGATCCACATAAATTCCCGCCACAGTTTTAATCCTCTCTTTAGATAATTCTCTTCTTCCAATCTCAACATCTTTAGGAAGATTCAACATCTCTCTAGCTTCTTCCCATTTAATTACAGGTCTCCCCTCAACAAGAGTAGCACCGAGTATATTGATTTTCTCTGCAATCCTCTCATCTTTCAAAGGTAAGACATCATTCCACTGGATCTTACAATATCCATTTATTCCTTCTTTCTGCAGGACCCGTTGGAAGATTTGAGTTTCAACTATGGCTGCAAGTCTCTCTTGTAAGGGGCTGAGGATTGGATTTAGAGTTTGTTGTAGAGCTTCTGCGGTTGCTTTTGTATGAGTGCTTTCGTCTCCAAGAAGTATGTATTTAGGAACTCCAGTTACACTTACAATTTGATTGACAAAATAAGTAGGATATTCAACAGCAGAGCTAGGAAATTGTGGGTCGTGAATTTTTAATTCATAATCATCTGTATGCGTGAAATGACTTGCTGCTTCAATCTCATCTAGTAATGAATCCACATATTCTACGTCGGTATCTTTAGGAGTCCAGTCTTCTTTCTCTTTTAGAATTGCTTCATGAAGCGGCCATCCCTTTTTGAAGATAGCCTGGCTTAATCCCTCCTCGATGTTTGCTAATCTTTCCATCTGATTGAATATCGGCATGATTAATGGGATTCCATCTACTTCATCCCCTATAGTCCTGAATGTTAAATGAACAACTTCATCCCTTTCAAAGTCATGTTTCTTACCAGATGATTTATCCTCAAATGTAAATCCCACTGGCTTCCTTGAATCATCTAACTGTATTTCCTCCATAGGGTTTCTTTTGAAATCTGTGGAGACTGGATGCAAGGGCATTAATGCAACATATTTATCCCCGCTTGAATTAGCAACCAATAACCTGAATGCGTTACCAAATATTTCTGTATCAATAGCCATCTGTCTTATCATCATGTTGAAATTCATTCCGAGATTATCATTAGCCTTAACATTCTTCAGAAATCTTTCAATACACTCCTTAACACTGTCATTCTCAAAAACCAGATTGTATCCTCTATTTATAATTAGGTTAGCACGGATGTTAATTCCACGATGAACTAAAGGATTAGTTAAATATGCAGTTCTCAAATCTTCCTTTCTAATTGTAACTACTTGCGCTTTCTCCCTTGCTACAGCCGAGAATGGTACCTTGACTGTTGCCCGTTCCTGGGGCGTTAAACTTAACATTCTTCTTAGTATTGACAGTTAATTCACCTTGAACTCATTTTAGTTAATCCTCTTGCTTTTTCGATTGTTTCTCTTCCCCTTTCCTTAGTAGTCTTTTCAAGACGTGGTTCAGGAGCGGTAAACCTTCTCAGTTGTGCCGACTCCCTTCTGAACAGCAATGGAATTTCAAAGAAGAGCAGATAATAAGCTAAACCAAAACCTGCTACATATTTTTCTACGAAAGGAATTTTCAGAAACAACCACGCCAGGTAATTTAAGATGGAGCCATATACCCCCACTATTTTTATAAACTGGAAGAGAGGAAATGTCCATATAAGGTAGAGAACACTCATTAGATTATTTTTTTGTTTAGAATCTTGATTTCGATTTTGAGAGTTCATGCTACCATAAGGAATATTTGAAAATCTTATGCATTTATCTTTAACGGAAAAGGGGTTTATGGCGCTTTACAAATACTTTCTCCCGAACATTGGGTCTCTTCTTAATTACCGTTTTAAGGACTGGCTCTCTCTTTTTTCTTAATTTTGCGTCAGCCTGGAGTGCTAAAGCGATTGACCAGAAAGATTCTCCGTGCCCATCCTTTGATTCCACTGCATCTAAATTAGAATCCACTGCCATAATCTGGGATATTAATCTGTCGTCGTTTGGAAGAACTATTCTGTTTTCAGTTACAATTCTGTCGAAGTTAGCCGCCCATTTGAATTTAGATCTGGAAGTAAATTTAACTGGTTTGAGTATTCTGCTTAAGAGTCCCTGTTCTTCAAACCCCTCGAATTCCCCTCTTGTAGCGTCATACCATCCGTAATTAATATTGAAGCAATCAATGATGTCATTCAGTTTATGGACCTGCATTTTGTATTCTGTTTTATCCATGAACTCATGATAGACTGTTGTCCATCTGTTATCATCTTTTAACTCAAATACTATTGCGTGGGTAGGATGTACTTTTTTTCCGACATCAACCCCGATTGTTCGGATGTTATCATTTGCTGCATAATGTTGTTGGACTAAATCGGAATCTACACACTTCATTATTCTTTCCCTTTTGAACCAAGAGAATTCTTCACTGAATGGTTTGCATAAATATTCCTGATTAAATATTCTAGTTCCACGTTCTTGTTTTCTCTTGATTAACTCCTCCCAGGGCATGTGTTCTTTCCAAAGAACTTCCTTATTAACAAAATTTGTTATAGCAGGTAATTCAAGAACTTCGAACCTAGACATGATATTATCATCGAAGAAAAAGTCCTTGTTTGTTTGAGGAGTACCAACCACATGAAGAAATCCGTTCTTGCTGGGCATATCCATAATCTGGGTAACAAAAATTCTATTTATTTTTTTCACTTTGACTGGGTCCAGTTTATTTTCTGGGTCTTGAAATGGGTCATCTACATAGACTCCCGCACAATGAATTCCTCTTTTGAAAGCGAGCATACCATGAGGTTTTAAGATATATTCATTGGGATCCCCAGTCCAGGAATATTTGATTATACTTTCCGCACGTTTTTTTAAGTCTTCAAGGCTAGCAAACCAGGGATTAAGAGATAATAAGTCTTTTAATTTTCTCAAGTGGTACGCCGCCATGTTTCTTTCATAAGAAAAATAATGACATTCTATACTACCCTTTCCTCTGAATCTCCACATAAGCCAAGCAAAATGAGCGTACAGACTAGTAGATTTAAAATGGTCTTTAGCACTGATACGAGCCGTTTTAGGATTTTTTTCAAGAAAGTCACAAGTCTTTTTGACATGTTCCCCGCCTACGAATGGTTTAAAACTTTCTGAGAATATATTTTCAACGAAAAACCAGAAAGATTTTTGTGCCTTGCGGTCATACTCAAGTTGCTGTTTTCTTGACAACTCGTTCGGGTTCATTTTCTACTTCCTCTTCTACTTCTTCTTCTTTGGTTTCATCTTCATTCTTTTCATATATTCCTACGTTAGATCTGACATATCCACCTGAAACCTTGACAAATTTAGTTTCTCCTTTCATAGGAATTACCCGTAACGTTCTTAAATTAATTAGCCTTTCAGAATCCAATCTAGAAATACAATATTCTAATTTCACGATAGCCTGCCAGAGCTTATATCTTTTAGGTTCTTTCTCTGCAATTTTTGTAAGCATTTTTACCTGGTCTTCCAGCCTTTTCTTTCTCATGTAATAATTAACTTCTATTTCTCCCACTAACTGGTCAAGATTATACATACGTTTTCTTGCTTCCTTACCGAGTAATTTTTGATATCTCCACACTGTTGACCTGTGAACTCCGAGTTTTTCACCCAGTTCTGTAGGAGAGAAAATACCATGTCTCATATATTCTATCATCTTTCTGATGTTAGCCCTTTGCTGGGGTTGTAAATCATCTATATTAACATCTTCCTTTAGGAAATCTACAAGTTCAATATTTTCTTTCTGCATTTTTGATCACATAATCATTGGCGGGCTTAGCCCGCCCTAGCGTATGCACGCTCGACGAGGAGTCTCGTCGGAATTCTAATTGAATTTTTTCATCCCATCGATTCATTCAAACCGATGTTCATCCCCTCACCCTGAGGAGTGAGCATTAATCTCTTCCTTTACCAGGTCTGCTAACTCTTCTCATACGTCCCCCACATTTGGGACATTTGATATCCTTACAGTGTTTCCTGGATGGGGTTGTATATCCACATTTTAGGCATTGACATTTATACATCTTAACCTCTCCTGATTTTAATTAAATTAACATTCTTACAATCTGGGCATGGAATCTTTATATAATCTCCTTCTATTTCTCCCACTATATTATTACACTTACCACACCTTAACTTTTTAGCCATCGGTCTATTGATCTTAAATTTATTTACTTTGTCCCTTAAGCTCACTTTTTCTCTCCTCTAATTTCTTTAACAATATATCCCAGTGATTTCCTACATCCTCACCCATATTTCTCCATCTTTTAATCTGTGAATCTGTTACGTAGATTAACATGTCGAGTTCTTTCTTGCTCAAATCCATGATATAAATCACATCCATTCCTTCTATCTTTAGGTTTTCCCACGCATATTCTTCGGGTTCTCCTGTACATGTCACAATTTTCCTTGTATCTGCATTTGCTCATCAGTCTCTAACTCATTGGTTTAAAATATCTGCACTCTCTTATGAATCCCTGTTTATGTGGCCATGGACATCCGCCATCATAAGCCCTGACACAATTATTGCAGTTCATTTAGTTACACCATCCTGGTCAGGCATATCATCGGAATAAACTGTTAATCCACACTTCTTACATCTCCAAACCCTGGTTTCATTCCTGATAAAATTTTTTACTTTTGCCTTGTTTAATTTCATTAGATCCAAATTCGGATTATGTTTTCTTTTTATGGAACCAACTACGTTCCTCATCCTTTTCAGATACTCAGGATTATTAGTTAATTCCTCCCACTCGTGTTTATGTGACTTAAACACTCTTTTAGCCCTTAATTTTTTCGGGCGATTATCTATTCTAGGTACTTTGAAGTTCCATAGTTTAGGCATTCTTCTCCCTCGCCTTTTCCATTAGCCGAATCCATACTGGGATCCTAACAAACATGGCTTCAAGAACCTGCGGAGCTAAATTGATTTTCTGTGTGGTTTGCCAACCCTTTCCCTCTACATCTTCTCTCCTCTGTAGTTGGACATTGGTATCCCAGACAGCAATCTCTATATTCTTTCCTTTTCCTAAAAATACTTTAAACTTTGCTATAGGTGGTTTTCCCATATCTTAACCTCCAATTAATTTTCTTAAAATTTTAAAGAAACGCCTCACCTTATCCCACAGCGTATCTTCTCTCTCATCCCAGGTTGAATCCGTTTCCCAGTCTGACATTGAATGAGACGGATTACTGGCATGAACATAACCTGCAAAATTTTTACCTACTCTCACATCCAGACTTTCATCATCTAATTTCAGCCTGCGTTCAATTTCAGCCATCTTTCCTATCTCCAACCCATTTCTAAATAATATCCATCTGTAATAATACTTTTCATTCTCGTTCCAGTGATGCCCGCAAAACCTGTTCTTTGACAAGTTATTTTTACTAGTTACTGGGAAATATTTAGCCTTATACTTACATTTAGTTCCGTCTTTATTCTCACACGAACACTTTACTAGGTTCTTCTTTGACATTATCCTCTCCTCTAAACTGACTGAAGAACTCCTCTCTCATATTTTTATCCTCATTAAATTTCGACATAGCCCATCTAATGAAATCAGATCTGGTCAGGTGAATTCCAGTTTCATTTTCAAACTGGTCCATTATCCTGTCGGTCTCTTCTATGGTTCTAACCTCTCCTAAGAAAGAAGTCTTCTTTGTTAAATCTAAATAGCGTTTTATTTTTACCATTCTCTCACTTCTGGCATACTTATTCTAATCCTTATTCTGAAGAACACATTTAAATGCTTAACCATGCTATCTCAGTAAACTTATTTATATTATAACAGTCTTATAACTACCAAGAGGTGAAGTCATGACCATTGAAATTCGCCCTGTTGGAATCTATCCAACTAAACATGGCATGGTGGATCGGAACCAGAAAACCTTAAAGAACTTTACCCGGAAACCCAGGAA
>CAYMPD010000009.1:35199-41710 GCA_964392445.1 uncultured archaeon
GCATGGTGGATCGGAACCAGAAAACCTTAAAGAACTTTACCCGGAAACCCAGGAAACGGTATATGCCTTAGTACTGGTGATTTTTCTTCTTCTCACTTTGTACGCCTCCTCTTCTATCTCTTCACTATTGAATGACTAGGTTAGACTATAAGGACTGGTTTGGGGTTTTGGTTTTCTTCTTTTTCTTTTCAATTCTTTGGGCGCCGCAGGCAAGTCTGGGATTACTTTATGAAATTAGAGCCAACTTTGTTGTTGGTTTGGCTTATGAGCGTTCTTGATGGTTAATTCCAAATCTCTATTTTATAGGGGGGGATAAGTTGGGTTAAAGATAAGGAGTCGTATTTTATAGGGGGATATCGTGCGGTAAGGAGTGGTATATTGGGTGGAAGAATGTACGGTTTCAGATTTTTTTTCGGTGGTGTAGAATTTAAAAAAGTCGAGAGAAAAATTTTGAAAATTTAAAAGTCGAAAGTGATTGTTAGTGAGATAGTCGTCTGTCTAATTCTTGGAGAGACATCATGTCCCAACTCAACCATCCTTCGTACGTACCTACATTATGTTCCTTGACTAGATGAATGATGAGACTGTGTTTCTTATCTCGCCTCTTCTTCCCTTTCCATTTCTCATAATGTTCTCTGCTGCAGAAGTGAAGTAACTTACCTGCTTTCTGTTCATAATGAAATTTACATTTCCCTTTCCTCTTACAGTACAAACATGTTTGGCTAATATGTCTTCTCCCTCACTACGAATATAATAACTAAGTTGAATATGAATGCGATGATTAGTTTGATTAGTCTCCAGTCCATTCTCTCCCAGGACCAGTTCCATAATAGATAGACCATCCAGATTACAATTGAAACTGTGCAAGCATGAGCGGTGTAATAAATCTTAGGGAAGTACATCGTCTTCTTTTTCTTCGACTTCTTCTTGGCCATAAGAATTTCTCAGCGGTACAGATTTAAATAAAGCGAGGGAACATTAACGAGGAGATTTATCTCCGAGTATAAGTTCCCGAGTGACTAAACCACAAACACCATCCATAAGATTAGAACTGAAAACGCAGCTGCCATCCTTGAGTAGATAAATATCTTATACTGTTTGGTATTAGACCTATATACCCATGGCATTTAATCTTTCCTCTCGTTTAAAACCTGTAGTTCCACATAAATAATCTTTAACTCAGTAAGAATCTCAGATAACAAACACAATTTACAATCCTCTGGATTTCCAACTGATTCTGTTGATATTACATCTCCCTTGCAAATTTTATTTATACAATCATCACCAACAAATGGACACTTCAATCATTTCACCTCCATACATTTCAATCTTTCCTCCACTAACTTATCCAGGTGATCTCTTCTGATTAAGAAGTAATCAAACATCCTGGTCTTGGACTTCAATGATAAGACTGGTATCTTATCTTCTTCCCTGGCTTTAATCTCTACTGACTTCATCCAGTTAAGCACTGACATATTCTTCCTGTACTTACATTCGATATAAAGATTATCATGGAGTGTATCTGATCCTGTGTTATGTTTGCTGTTCTCTCCTGACAATGGAGTCCTGGTTGTTCCGAAGAAGTCAGCTACTCTTCGTTCCTGTTTCTTCCACGTTTTATCAGACATCTACCTTCACACTCCCGTCGTTCTTATCATAAGACTTACCTGTTTCAAATTCCTCTAGGTATCCAGTGAATAGATTAACTAGATCATACTTTCTTGTGTGATGATTGTTGTGTGCTTCAGTTAAGTGTGGAATTCCTTGTTGGTATAATTCCCTTGACCTGTTTACTTTGGCCATGAGATGTTCTATTGTTTCTCCAGGGTGATGTCTAATTTGATTCATGTTATCGAGTTCATGTGGATCTATATCTCTCTCGTTAACTACCTTCCATACCTTTGCCCATTCCTTTCTTGTTAGTTTCATTAACCTCTCACCACAACCGAGATTGGCGATGTTATGTGGGTAGATTTCTAACCCAGTGAGTCCTTGCCTCTCTCCTTAGGTCGATTGATGGATTAGTTTATCTGCACTTACGAAGCCAGTCATTTTCTTCTCTGGTCTATTAACTGGTCTTGTTAACTTAATCTTAACCTTGAATGTTCTACCACACGCTGGTCTTCTGCATCTTATTCTATTTCCTATCTTAGCAGATGTCTGCTGCTCGAAACCACAATGATAACATTTAGTCCATCCGATTCTAACCATCACTTATCCCTCTTATCCTTTACTATGATACCTAAATGTAATAAGATATCTCGCTTAACAGAAGTATCTACTTTTCCTGCTGCGGTTGTAACTCTACCACAAGCTTCCGCTACCATTCTTCTCCGAGTTAATCTTTCTACTCGGTATTCTCGTTCTGATTTTTTTGAGATAAGTTCTTCCTCCAGTAGCAGTTCTTACATTCTACTATATTATTAACCTGATCATATACCAGGAAACTTCCACACTTAGGACATGTGGGATTGAATCGCATCGGACCGTCTTCCCCTTTGGTTGGTTTATCCAACGAGCGATCAACCTTGTGAGGTTGCGAGCGAGTGAATATCAGTAGTATTATTCCTGGTATCATAACACATCTCTTATCTTGAAGTTAAGTGGAACGTTCTTAAATACGTCATTCATCGTCACCTAAGAATGCTATCCCAAACGGTAATCCATCACAGTGGGGACAGCGTTGTTCTTCTAATACTGCCCCACATCTCTGACAAATAAAACCTATTACTTTCTGTCTCTTCTCTTCTGGTACTTGGCTTATGAACATTCCTGGTATTTGTCTCATCTTTCATTTCCTCTCCTCTGGTTTTGGTACATGACCTAACAACTTCTTTAATATGTCCTCTTCATCCCAGGCTTCTAATCTCCCCGTATCTCTCCATACTAATCCACCACCATCTGCTTTTAGTTTCATCCCTTTCTTCTTTGCTATTCCACACAACTTACGATTAAATTCTACCGACCCAGTTCTTATTAGTTTTAAGACCGAATACGCTTTGGTATTTCTGGTTATGTAGAAGTCTATCTGCTCCTCTCTGTATATTATCCTAATCGCTTTCCCTCCTGAACTTAAACATTCACCCAACCTCTCTATCTTATATCGCAGCTGTTCCTTTGGTTGGCCGAATATCTTTCTGGTTGTACTCTCAAGGCAAACAAAATCCAAATCACCTAATTCTTCTTTACCTCTTCGCCAGGATCCTACTGGTTCAATCTTTATACAGAAAGGATTAAGCCTCTCTGTCAAATCTATTATTATATCTCTTGCTTTATCTCTGTTCATATCATCTCCCAGTTCAGCTTCTCTTCTTCTGTATCTTTCCTGGCATTGCTCGGTTCCTGTTGTTTCTCTTCATCCATATATTGTTTAACGCCCCTCTGTTTCGTCATAATCCATCCTCCACTTCCATTAATTCTTTTGTTGGTACATCTTCGTTCTCGTTATCCTGGTTTATCTTTTCCTCTCTCAACTCTTCCTTCTCTGCTTTCTCTTCTGAGAGTTCCTTCGTATCTACCAATCCTGTATCTCCCCTGGCTTCCAATTCAAACTCATCTAACTTCGCCTGGAATCTTGTGTAAGCTGCATCCGCTAATTTATCAAATAAAGAAATTGCTATTGCAGTCATACATTGCATGGTTTCTCCGTTGGTCTCTGCATTCTGTTTTCCCATTATTTCCTTTGCGTCTAAAATACACTGGTTCATTAGTTCTATGTTATCCTTTCGTAGATCAAATCTGACTTCTTCTAAATTCTTATCAGAGATGAACAATTGTTTCCACAAACCGTTTCTATTGAAACGTCTTAACATCTTCATTTACATTACCTCCTTTTTCAATTTACGCACCATAGAGGTGTGTTAACGCCAACCATTACATTTCATCTTTAATCCCGTCTCTGTCTCCACTTCATTGTAAGTCCTGATAGAACTAGTATTCCTACTAGGGTTCATTCTCTTCTCCCTTAATCTGTCATTCGTTAATTCACGCTGGCATCTTCTACATATACAGGCGTTGTTACCGAATAACGGACACGGAATTAATTCTTTGTTTGTTCCACATTTGATACACGGGATTCTATCACCGTTGGCTATACATTCTATGGGATTTCTAGTATTTATATCCTTATGCTTATCCTTATTCTAATTGAGTTAATCCATAAATTCCTTTAATGCGTCCTGTGCTTTGGGAAATAAGTTAATCTTATCTGACGTTTCCCAGGAATTATTGTTGGTATCCTTGACTCTCACTTCCAGGGTTATGTTTCCTTCTTCCCACTTACAGATACTCAATACTTTATTCTCTCCATATCCTACAGTCTTTCTTCTTGTTGGTCCTGCCATTTTCTTTTTCACCTCCTTACCAGTCATTTGTTTGATGACCGACCTGTTCTTATTCCAGAGCCAGATCGATCCCTTCCTTGTTACGTAAAATATGTATTGGTGTTTGTCCATCTTACTCACAAACCATAGCTGGGTACTCCCCAATTCTTTGAATCCAATCCTAGTCCTGTTATGAATCTCTCGTCACAGTCTCCGCATATATAACAGTCCCCGTTTAATTCTGATGGGCTGAAGGATATAGACTTTATTTCTATTCCCGTTTCAATGCACATTATGTTTTCACTCCCACACTCTGGGCATACTATTACCGCCATCTATCTCACCTCCACATTTTCTAAATTACATTCTTTACAAGATTTCATCGTGCTTGCCATCATGAGAAACCATTTTCTGTATTTTACTGGGATACTCTTTCTTACCATGTGATTACAGCATTTCAAATTCAATTTCAATCGACCTCCATCTTCGCAACTTTCTGATTAAAACTGATACACGCAGCTGCGTATTTTTTCCAATCTGTTCCGTGATTTAATTTTTCTATTTCCTTTGATTCCTCTATCAATTCCTCCAGGACTATACTGTCCTCGTGTCTTTCAACTGGTCTATCCAAATTCATTTTACATCTCCTCCATGAAATTGTCCATTGGTCCCAACTCTATTTGATATTATCTTATGGAACCAACCTTTGATTTTACCTTCCTTGATTACAGATTTAGGGATCCATACTTTCCCATTCGTATCATAGTTGTCTTTCACTCTTACCAACTTTGCCTTCTGGGTTTCATGTACTATCTCTGTTATTTCCCATTTGACTTCTACTACTCCTAATCTTTTATTAAAATGTAGTGCGTTATTTACTAAGCGTTGTTGTTTCCTTTTATCAATATCTTCTTGAAGAGACAATATCTTCTGTCCCGTTGTTGCTGTTAAGAATTCTGCTGTTTCCTTTGTTATCCCGTAGACGTGATATGTTGCCCAATACTCTGATTTCCTTGCATGCTCAGGACTTGCATTTACTCTAACTGAATAAATGAAGTCTCCCCTACATATCACTGAGTCAAATATTGAATCCACGTTTCTGGCCTCACAACTTTTTATTCCTAAATGCGTTGGGAATTTTAAGAGTTCCCCTTCTCTAATTCCATTTCCTATTTCCATATCTACCATTCCTCCGTATCCTCAAAACTTAAATCGGCTATTAAAATGTTAGTGTGTTGGAGTTCTTTCTTAATCTTCTTCTCCGCTTCTTCTATTAAAGTTTCTCTGTCATTACCCCACGCCGTCATTGGGATACTTAAATTGCAGCTAAACCAAACGTCATAAACTTTTTCTTCTCTTACCATCCATATCTCCTCCTCTCAACTTTAATTCCAATTGATTCCAATTTCTCAAATAACTCTTCTTCGTCTTTGTTGTAATAACTAATCTTAACCAATCTATCGTGATTACCTATTGATTTCAAACTAATTGTTTCAACTTCCATCTAACTCACCTACAAATTCTTTTGCTATCTGTGTTAATTCATCCATCGGTTCTTCCTGATTATTCCCCTGGAGTTCTGTTTCCTCATCAATTACAGCGAGAGGAAAACACTCCATCGGAACTTTGTATTTTAATCCGAATACTATAGCCATTCTAAATCAACTCCTTCATTTGTCAGACTAATTAAGTCCGCAACATACTCACCGAAGAGTTCTTTATTTACTCTTCTTACACTTGCTTTTACACTTAACATAGTTCAAATCACCTCTGAGCGGAGCGTCAGTGAAGCGGGCTTATCTGACTTTCTGCGAAGCGGAAAGGAAGAATATGCCCGCTGAACGATAGCCTTTAGAGAAGAGTGATTTGAGCGTACATGTTAAGTGGGTAAGTTAAGAAGTTGAGAACTCGAGGTTGTTGCGGTTATGTCTGTCTTAGGAGTTGATGAATGACTTGAGGATTAAAATAGTGACGATGGTATCCTCGAGTAAATTGATGAGTGATAAACTTTGGAAAAGAAACAGAACTTGTTCCGTCGGTTGGGACTAATTGTCATATAAAAGAAACCGACGCCACCGAGTGAAGTGGAGCGATGGACTTCCTGGTTCCTCTTCTTTAAGCCTAGAGAAGAGGTTAGGTGATGAGTTGTCTATCTAAAGGTTGGGATTAATTTGGTTGGGGGCGAGATC
>CAYMPD010000010.1:0-37663 GCA_964392445.1 uncultured archaeon
TAAAAAAGAATGGGTATATAGAGAAATACTATATCAAGTATTAGAGGAGAAAAATAATTTCCTTACTCAAAATTTTCTTTCTGAAAAATGTGAAGTTTCCTTAGGAAATGTTAATCATGCACTAGAAGTACTGGTATCAATGGGTGCTATAGAAAAAAAGCCCAGGGGATTCAAAATAATTAATCCAAAAAAAAATCTTCTTTATTGGGCCTCTATTAGAAACTTAGATAAAGATATCATTTACGAAACTTCTTCTAATAAATCTATTATAGAAATAGAAAAAGAAATGCCACAGGTAATATTTACAGGTTATTCAGCATTCAAATTCAAATTCGGATATATACCATCCGACTATTCAGAAATATTTGTTTATGGAAAAAAAGAAAAAATCAAAGAAAGATTTCCTAAAAAAGAAGGTAGGTCAAAGGTTATTGTACTCGAACTAGATGATCATCTAAAAAAAATCAAGGAACTACCTATGGCCCAGTTATTTGTTGACTTATGGAACATAAACACGTGGTACTCTCAAGAATTTTTAAAAGAAATGGAGAAGAAGATAGATGGAATTTTGGAATGATGTTGCCACAGACAAAAGTTGGGATGTATTGATAGAATTATCAAAAGAATTAAACTTCATACTAATCGGCGGATGGGCAGCTTATCTTCACACAAAAACCCTAAAGTCCAAAGATATAGATATAGTAGTGAATTTTGGTACTCTAGATAAATTAGCAACTAAATACAGATTAAAAAAGAATATGAACCTCAAAAAATACGAAATAGTTATCGATCAAGTATCTGTAGATATTTATGTTCCCTATTTCTCTGATCTGGTCATACCACTAGAAGAACTAGATAATTTTACCACGAGCATAGAAGGTATTAGGGTCATTAAACCAGAATTACTTCTGATTCTTAAACAAGAAGCCGAAATGGTGAGAAAAGATTCAATTAAAGGTCAAAAAGATAGGACTGATATAATTAATGTTCTAATTAATTCTGATATTAAGTTAAAAAAATACTTCAGTCTCGTTAAAAAATATGAATTATTTGAATATCCGAAAAGACTTGAAAAAATAATAAAAACTGCTAAAAAGGAATTTGAATACTTAGGTATAAGAAATCCCAGAAAAATAAAACTGATTAAGAAAAGATTAATTAAGAAAATTAAAGTGGGTAGGACTAAATTGGAAAGGTAATTTCATCCTAAGGACTCAATCTTGTCCTATCTCTTGGGAACATACACGCTTCTCGGATATTCTTAACACCAGTTAGAGTCATTGTCAATCTCTCCAACCCAATTGACCAACCAGCATGGGGCGGCGCACCATATCTGAAACAGTCTACATAGAACTTGAAATTATCTGGATTCAGATTCTTAGACTTAAGTTGTTTTATCAGTAATTCAGGTATATGCACCCTTTGGGTTCCAGAAGATATCTCAATTCCATGAAAAACTAGATCGAAGGCATGACAAACTTTTGGATTATCTTCATAAGGCATTGCATAAAAGGCTTTAATTTCTGTAGGCCAGTCCTTAAGGAAAAATGCATCACCAAATAATTTAGCTAACATCCTCTCCTGTGGTTTTGAAAAGTCATCCCCCCATTCTATCTCTTCACCTTCTTTTTGCAAAGCTTCTATACATTCAGTATAAATAACTCGTCTAAAAGGCAATTTTGGCGTTTCTAATTTTACTCCTAGTATCTCTAATTCTTCCTTACAATTCTCTTTAACCTTCTTCACTATCTCAACTACTACTCTTTCTGCAACCTTCATCACATCCTCTTCAGATTCAACAAAACCCATCTCAATATCCATCTGCCTTATCTCGTTCAAATGTGTGGGTGTATTAAACTTCTCAGCCCTCCAAATCGGGGATATACAAAAGACCTTTCTCAGTGATATCGCACCCATCTGTTTATACAATTGTGGACTTTGTGCTAAGAAGGCTTCTTTATCAAAATAAGGTATAGCAAACAAATCCGCTCCACCTTCGGTTGCTGATGAAATTATCCCTGGTGGTTGGATTTCCATAAATCCTTCCGATCTAAGAAATCCTCTGAATGTTTCTAATATCTGATTTTGAATTTTGAATATCGCCAAACTTCTTTTACTTCTAAAATCAAGAATCCTCCAATCCAATCTCGTTTCTAACTCAGCAGGGGTTTTTCCACTAGGATCAAATGGGAGTGGTGTTTCTGCTAATCCTTGAATTTCAATTTTATCTGGGATTATTTCTTTACCCTCAGGGGCTTCTTTATTTTTCTGAAATTTACCTACTACAGTAATAGCAGACTGCCTGGAAATTTCGTCAACTTTATTGAACAAACTATCAGAAACCTTCCCCTTCGGTAATGTAACTTGATGATTACCATCAGGAGTATGCAAATCTATAAACTTAATTCCGCCTAAATCTCGAATCTCTTCTACCCATCCGTTAATTTTCATATTATTATTTTCGTATTGTGTTTTTTTATGTGTTTTCTTCATTTTTAATACCTCCTCTAATTAGATTAAATTAGTCAGCTTCCTAATTTTAGTTAATTTATACATCTATTATCGATAAAAAAACACTCAGAGGTAATATTGTAATAGGATTAGTCGAAAATTCACTCTTTGATAAAATAACGAATTCATCTAAATGATCCAAATACGCTTCCTTTTTCATATTGATTTTATCAGTCCATTTGACCTCAAACCCTTTTAATTTACCTTTATCATGAAAAACTATATCTATTTCCCCTGAATTCCTCCAATAAAACAAATTTTCATCCAGAGAGACTTTATTATATTTATTAGCCGAATATCTCGCTATATGAGTTGCAGCCACCATCTCGGCTAGTTTATTTTTTCTATTATTCAACTTCAACATAGACCAATCTTCAAATATTTCTAAAAGTAAAGGGTCTATAGGGTGTATTTTTTTATTTTTTCCGAATTTTATTCTCTTTGCACTTATATCTGTATGGTAAAGTAAAATTAAAGAGAACATAGATCTAAGTAACTGAACATAAGCGGAAACAGTTTTTGGTGATTTTATTTCTATTTCATTTGAAATACTTGCCCAACTAACAGGTGTCTGAAGCTTCTCTATTATAGATTTAATAATTTCCCTCGCTATATTATCGCTTCTTTCTGATTTAAGAACTTCGGTTTTTATCCAATTCAAATAGGTCTTTTTAGCCCCTGTTTTTTCTTCTAGTGCTAATGGAAAACCACCAACTCTGAAATATTCATTTAAGAGACTATCTAATTCTTTATTAAATACCATAGCTTGGGTTGCTTTATTTTTTAATTCTTTATTTGATAATTCCTTTACAGGTTTTATTTTTTTATGAACCTCAGGTTTATATATTTCCAAAAATTCTCTGAATGATAACGGTAAAAGTAAGAAATCCATTCCTTGACCTCTTCTACCAGGAAATAATTCCGTTTCTCGGCGTATATTTAAACTACTCGAACCCGTAAGAATTAAAACATCATTTCTAAAAACTCCCTTATCAATTTTAGACTTTATGGATTTATACCAAGATTCAGGAGAAGTTATTTCATCTAGAAAAATATATGAAGTTTTTATTCCAGAATTCTCTTTAAATTCCATGTAAATTTCGATAATTTCAGAAAGTTCTTTGTAGTCCAAAAGTTCTTCGCAATTAAAATAAAAAACACTCCTAGGGTCTTTCTTTTCGAGAAGTTTCTTTATCATTATTTTTACTGTTGTCGTTTTCCCAACCTGTCTTGGACCAAGGATTATATGTAAAGAATATGGCTTTAACTTTATTTTATTTACAATAGAAGGTATCCATTTATGTTTTTTTTCTTTCCACTTAACAATATCGTAATCCCTTTCTATCAATTTTTTATTCTTCCACCAATTATTTTGTTTAGTTAAAATCTCCAAGTTCATATCAGTATTTAGAATACCGATATTTATATATTTTTCGGTATTTAGAATACCGATATTTATCGTCTACCCATAAAGTTATCTAATTTGTCAAATGCCTCTTCCATTATCTCAACTGGAGGTAAAATAACCGAACGGAAATGGCCTTTACCATATTTTTCATCAAACCCAGAACCATAGGGAAATACAACACCTTTTTCTTTAATTAAATCCAAGCAGAATTCTTTATCAGTTTTCCATCTATCCCCTAGATATACTTTCGGAAAGATATAAAATGCACCCTCTGGTTTTTGTGCAGATATCCCCTCTATTTCATTTAATCTCTTGTAAGCAAATTCAGCTCTTCTTTTCAGTTTTCTGTTTGTCTCCTTGACGTGATTCTGAGAACCAGAATAAGCTACTTTACAAGCTTTCATTATTGGTGTGGAAGGTGATAACCTAAGTCTGGCTTCTTTGAGAATAGAATTTTTGAAATCCCCTAAAATTCCTTGAGGGTCATGAAAATACATATAGCCCATTCTCCAACCAGGTATAAGGTAAGATTTTGAAAATCCATTCAAACCGATGACAGAAACATTCTTTGCAAGTGAAGCTAAACCTGGAGAATCTTTTCCGCTAAAGATTAATTGATCATAAATCTCATCTGTTATCAAAAGCAATTGTTTTTCTTCAGCTATTTTTACAATTTTCTTCAAAGATTCCTTACTAAACACCGCACCCGTTGGATTATTAGGATTAATAACTACTATCGCCTTAGTTTTTTCAGTTATTTTTCTTTCTAAATCTTCTATATCTGGACTCCATTTATTTTCTTCATCTGATCTATAAGTTACAGGAACTCCACCGAAGAACCTTGACAACTGGATGTAAATAGGATAAGCAGGTCCTGCCATAAGTATTTCGTCTCCTCTACCGGGCTCAATTAATGTCCCGAGCAAAAAATTGATGCCTTCACTAATTCCTTGGGTCACCACAACATCATCTGATGTTAGTTCAAGATTGTTCTTTTTATTCTCCCTCTCCGATATTGCTCGTCTTAATTGTTCTTCCCCCTGAGAATCACCGTAATATCCCGCTTTCTCTTCTTTCATTATCCTTATCATTTCCTCTCGCATGAATTCTGGGGTTTTAAAATCGAATTTGTTGGGATCACCGATATTGAAATAGTAGACTTTTTTTCCCTCTTTTTCTACCTTTTTTGCAGGACCTATGACATCCCTGATTGCATATTCTATATCCTTTGATCTTTGACTTGGTTTTATCATAAGCAATTATTTCGTTTATAAATTATTAAAGGATTTTTACTTTTAGAATATAAGATTAAATTGGGTTAGATTATACATGGGAACTTTACGAAAGAGTTATGATTTATCTCCATCATATTATATTAGAGGTAAAACGGGGTTTTATGCTTTAGATGAAATTCCTGAAGGGCTTGAAGGAAAAAGTCTGATAAGAGAGGTTATAAATAGGCAAGGAGAACATATACAAGTAATCTCAGAATTTGGATTAATACAAAAATTAGAAAGACACGGATTCTATCCAAATAGTGTAAGGAGTACCGTAAAAAATATTGATCTATATGATATTATTTCTCTGGAAGAATTGAGAAGATCACCTTAATTCTTATATTTCACTTTTTCCAATAACTTATAGTATGTCAAAGCAGAAAACCAAAAAGAAAAAGAAACACAAATTCACAGACAAAAGAATTTTCCTAAACTATGCTATGCCTTGTATGGTGGAAAGAGTAAGAAGGGGAGAATTTACCCAGGAAGAATTTGAAAAATTCTGTGAGGATCTAGTTGAAGAAAGGAAAATTCCAGATGAAGAGTTGTATAATTTATTTCCGGTCGCAATGAACTTTGTTGATAAGTCTGCGGAGAAGTTAAATAAAGCTAAAGCTGATGAAGTAATTATTGATAAAGATGTAGTCAGACAATATTTCTGGTATGATCATGACGAAGTTGTTAAAAAAAGAATGACTCACGATAGAGAAGATTATTGTTTAGTTCTTCCGGGGAAGATTAAAGAAATCAAAGGTAAAGAAGGACTAGTAGAAACACCTAGGGGAAAAAGAAAAATAAATTTAGTTTTCCTAAAAGAGAAAGATTTGAAAAACAAACACGTAACTGTCCATTATTATCACGCATGTGAAGTTATTTCTGAAGAAAATTTCAATAAATTATGGGAGATGAAAAGTGGATAAAGAAACCAAGGGAACATTGTTTGCTTTTGCTACTGCTTTGATTAGTGGTATTGCTATTCCAGTGAACAAATTAATTGTAATTAATATGGATCCGACAGTTTTCACGGCAACTAGGGCTTTAATAATAGGATTAACTTTCCTTGTAATCGCTTGGAGGAGTGAAAAATTGGATAAAAGAATTTTAGAAGAACAGAAATGGTTATACCTTATCCTAATCGGCTTAATAGGTGGTGGTTTAGCTTTCCTACTTTATTTCCATGGTTTACAAATAACAACTTCATCAAGGGGAGCGTTCTTACATAAAACTCTCCCACTTTATACGACCATCCTCGCATTTATTTTCTTGAAGGAAAAAATACCACAAAAACAACTTATCGCCTTAGGATTAATGTTATTAGGAACTATAGTAATTTATTACAACAAAATCGATCCAAATGTTGCAAAATGGCCTGATCCTTCTCTTGGGGATATACTTGTTATTCTTGCTACAATTCTTTGGGCAATTGAAAATACAATTGCAAAAAAAGCTATGATTAAGGGTGAATCTAATTATGTTGTTTCGGGTGCAAGGATGTTAATTGGATCTTTGTTCCTGTTCGGAGTTATAATTCTACTGGGAAACATGGGTTATTTACTTTCTTTATCTTTAACTCAAATTATAGGTCTTTTAGTGTCAACTTTTATTCTATTGGGATATGTGTTTTGCTGGTATTCTGCTGTAAAGCTGATTAATGTCTCCAAGGCCGCAACTTTCCTCCTCTTATCTCCTGTAATCTCGATGGTCTCAGGTATATTGATATTCGAAGAACCCACTCCAATCATCCAATTGGTAGGGTCAATTCTAATTCTTACGGGCGGATACTTAGTAAGTAAGGTGAAAAGTGAGTTTGTGGAAGGAGTTTAAGTCTCAATGTGCCCAAATTTTGGTAAGTAAATACATTATTAATAAACCTAAGAAGAAAACTAAACTCTGAACTAACGTATTCTTACCTTCATGTTCCTTATGTATTTCCGGCATAATATCAACCAATGCTAAATAAATGAAACCACCTGCAGTAATAGAAAGAATTACAGGTATTAGATTTTCACTAATTCCGTCAAAATAAATAGTAATTAAAGAACCAAGAACAGCGACTAATGCAGATAAAAGATTGAATATTAGAGCCTTTTTCGGCTTTAAACCAGCGTGGACAAGTATACCAAAATCTCCAAGTTCTTGGGGTATTTCATGAAAAATAACTGCCAAAGTCGTAATCATTCCCAGATTAAAACTATGAAGATAACTGGCTGCTATAAGGGCTCCATCTATTAAGTTATGGGCTCCATCACCGATAAGATTGAGATAAGCCAAAGGTTTGACGTCACAATCCCCTTCATGACAATGATGCCAATGAACATATTTCTCGAGGGCAAAGAAAATCACTATGCCTACTAGAACAAAACTGATATTACCTGAGCCGTATTCATTCACTACTTCCGGTAGTATATCAAAAAAAGTTGCACCTAAAAGTGAACCAGCAGCAAAAGATACCAAAATAAACAGAATTTTCTTCAACATTTTTCTCTTGATAACCATTACTATTATACCAAGTACAGAAATCAAACTTACTAATAATGCAGATCCAATTATAACTAAATGACTTGTCATTTTTAATAAATGGGAATGGAGAGATTAAAAGATAATATAAGAATATTTGAGACTAATAATAAATCGAGTAATATGGAAAAAATTCTAGAAGTAATCAAAATCGAAAAAGAAACCCATGACGTAAAAACATTCAGGCTAAAACTAGAAAAGAAACTAGATTTTATCCCTGGTCAATATTGCCTTGTTTCTTTTCTGGACGATAAATATCCTGAGGATGAAAAACCTTTCACTTACGCAAGTTCACCTACTCAAAAAGATTACATGGAATTAACCGTTAAAAAAATGGGAACATTCACTAAAGCACTCCACTCACTAAAAGTAGGTGAGAAACTTAGAATAGATGGCCCAAGAGGAGAGTCATTAAATTTCGATCAATCTGTTAAAGAGAATGTAGTTTTCATAGCTGGGGGGTCTGGGATAACACCATTCATGTCATCACTAATATACGCGGTAGATAAAAATTTACCTAATAATTTTGTTTTGTTTTTCAGTAATCGAACTGTAAAGGATATAATATATCGGGAAGAATTGGATGAAATGGGGAAAAGAGATAATATAAAAGTAATAAATACACTAACGCAAGAAGCACCTGAAGACTGGAGAGGTGAAGAGGAGAGAGTGGATAAAGAAATGATAAAAAAATATGTAAACAATCTCTCGGATAAACTCTGGTATATATGTGGTCCACCGCCAATGGTGGATGCTATGGAAAAAATATTAATCGAGTTAAATGTCCCTGAAGATAACTTAAGAATCGAAGATTGGCAAATACCTGGTAAACATGATCAAGGAGATGAATAATTATGACGAAGAAATTTTGGAAATGTAGTGTTTGTGGTGACATCCACTTTGGAGAAGCGGGTCCTGAGATTTGTCCTACTTGTAAAGCAGAAGATGCTTATGAAAATATTGACAAAGAAACCGCAAAGAAAAAAATGAAGTTGTAAAACAGTTAATTTAATTTATACCCGTTCAGAAATAATTATACTATATGTCAAGTATATTGCCATTCTTTATCGTAATAACAGCAGGGTTAGTATTCTCGGAAATATTTAAAAGATTACACCTACCCTATGTAACCGCATTAATAATAGCTGGATTGCTAATAGGTCCATATGGATTAAATCTAGTTCAATTGGATGACACAATCAATTTCATAGGAGCTATTGGTATAGTTTTCTTGATGTTTATTGCCGGAAGCGAAATAAAATTGGAAAGCCTCAAAGAAACAGGTAGAGAAGTGGTCCTCTTATCTATATTGAATGGTTTACTTCCCTTCCTAATAGGTCTTGGTATTGGATTCTTCTACAATTACGGAATAATGACTTCTTTAATTCTGGGAACCGTATTCATCTCTTCTTCTGTTGGAGTAGTAATACCGACATTGGAATCGAGTGGGTTAATTGACAAAAAAATTGGTAAAACCATAGTATCTGCTACAATATTCGAAGATATAGTAAGCTTGATTTTACTTGCATTAATACTACAAAGTTTTACTCAGAAAACACCAGTTCCTCTTCCTTTATATGTCCCATTAATATTCTTCATCTTGGTAGCACTAAAAGTAATTGTAACAAAATTGGAAGATTGGTATCTTGAAAAAAAAGGTAGGGATTTGTATGAAGGGAAATTGAGGTTTGTTTTTGTTGTATTACTCGCCACAGTGGCTTTGTTTGAATTTATTGGTATGCACTCGATAGTCGCAGGATTTATAATAGGTATTTTACTTGGGGATTCGATTGAAGGTAAGGTCGAACATAAAATAAGAACGATTAGTTATGGGTTGTTTATTCCCACTTTCTTTTTGGTTATAGGTATGAGGACAGACTTATCAGTATTCAGCTCTATCACTTCAACTAATCTAATAATTACTGTTGTACTAGGATTGATATTATCGAAGATACTTAGTGGGTTGATCGTAGGTAATATACTGAAATACTCCAAGAAAAAAAGTTTCCTTATAGGTTTTTCTACTATACCTCAGTTATCAACTACTTTAGCCGTGAGCTTTAGCGCCCTTGAATTGGAACTTATAAGCCAAGAAGTGGTAACATCACTCGTTATCCTATCTATTGTAACTACATTCACCGCTCCATTAATGGTTAAGAAACTTTCTTCGAGAATTAAATAGGTATTTCTTCACATTGCTATTATTCAACTATTATCTCCTCAACTGCATAAGTACTGGTGTGATTATCATCTATCCTAAAGTAACTATCTACACCTTTAACTTCTTCCCCCGGTTGAGTAGTATTTGAAAAGTAAAGATAATCAATATTTGTTTTCCCAGTATCCACGCTCAATTGATGAGCAATAAAATTAGTTTTATTAACAAAACTCTCCAGTCCGATTTCATTAGTAGTCTGGGAAGAATATTTACTCTGTATGCCTAATTTACCTTCCAATCTATCAAGAAAACTTGGTCCCTCAGAACTGGAATAATAATAACCTTCAACAACATGATCAACAAAATTCTCAATGAACCAAACCTTACCATTATCGCCGTCAACTAAAACATATGTATTGTTTGGAACCACAGTAAGATTAATCCCATAAACATAAGGAACATTAGTAGTATTCTCTGGTTCAAGTTCAGAAGCCACCCCCAGATATTCATTAAGAATCCAACTATCAACTTGAGTAGGATCATTCATTACCAAAGCCCGACTAGATTTATTAGGATAACTAACAGCAGAAGAACTATCACCCTTAAATGTAATACCCCTCACCCAATCATTATCCCCTGACCCAGAATCAAGCAACTGAGTAAAATTACCTTCATAAGGACTCTCGTCAATTTTCCTAGTTATCATTCCATTAGTGTTCAAAGGATAAAGCGCATCCTCAAAGCCAGAAACTGAAACTACTTGACTAGCGGTATAATTTCTAACAATAGAAGCAACATTATTTTTATCAGTTATGTTAATAGTTAAATCAGATTCTACCAGAAGATTAAAACTATCATAAGCCTTAACTTCAAGATCCCTAAAATCAATGCTCAAATAATAACCTTTCAAATCTCCAATATCCTCCATATTCCCCGACCAATCGGGTATAGTTGAATTCTCCATCATCTCTTCTTCTGTCCCGTTAAATGTTCCGTTCATCATTAACTCTTCTATAACCTCGTCAGCATTAGTTAAAGCTACCCCATCCCCAATTACATTACTTGTTGAAATTGATATTGCCCTTTTAGCGATTATATCCAAAGTTTTCCCAGCATCCCGAATTATATTGTCGTAGAGATCATTCATGTCTTTGATTCTGTTCTTGACGTAATACTCTTCTCTCTTGTGAAATATTATCCCTCTCTGGACAAGAATTATCTGGACTATTGTTAAGGTTGCTAGTACCATTATCAGACTGAACATCATTGCTTTTCTCACAAAAATGACCTGAATTAGTTTTGGTGTTTAGGTGTAATAAAAGTTGTGATGAGGTATTTAACTTTAATTGGTAAATAGTTAGATATGGATTCCATGGATGAATTTGACCAAATGCATGGTCTTGAAGATGTGGAAAAGAATGATATTATGTCCTTTGCTGGAGCTTGGTCTATGAGTGATTCAGACACAGATAAAATCAAGAAAAATCTAAGAGAGATGTGGAAAAAAAAGGTAAACCAATAGATATAAGGGATTTGTTCATCGGGCCTATTTGTTTGGTTAATTCTTTCAATCTACTTACGGAAAATAAAAAACATTTTAAGAATATAGAAGGATTAGAATTTTTATGAAAACCAACTCTCAGTTCTATTTATAAGTCTAAAATCTAATCAACATAAAACCAAAAATCACCAATATAGTAAATGTCCTTTGTCATGTAGATGTAAAATCCAAGATAAGACCAGTCAACCGTTTCTGGAATATCTCCTTTAACATACAAAGGAAAACTAACAACTCTTTCTACTCCCCCACTTGAAGTACTAATGTCTTCAATAACATAATCTCCAAGCTCAAAGTAATCTGCCATTGGACCATAAGCTTTAACAACCTTTACACTACCCTCTAAATTGGATAAATCTTTAGCAAATAATCTAAATATACCAACATAATCGCTCATCTCATAAGTCTCGTCAAAACCGATTCCCTCGTAAAAACTCGTATTTATAGTAGTGTTTGTTTTTTCCAAAATCACATAATAAGGAAGAATATCTTTTACAAAACATGAAGATGAATCATCAAATTTATCAGCACTTATATCGGTTTTACCAGAACAAATACCAAAAACATCAAGAGTCAAAATCCTAGTTCCTTCTGGGGCTTCTTCCCTTATTGGATAACCTATACCTGCCCCACTTGACTCTGAACCCGATTCTCCCCCTACTGCTCCGGGTGATGGAATTGACTCTAACTCTTGTCGAGGTGTTTTTTCTTCGGGTTGTGTTACGACTTCACCCCTACTTGAAAATATTTCTGTTAATTTTGGTTTAGAAACCACTAAATCTATTCTTTCACAGCCAGCAACTCCAGTACTAAGTGTAAATTCATGTCTTAAACTTCTCCTTGTATCTAATAAAGTTTTACCAGAAGGTTGACAAACCACTATTATATGGACTTGTGCAAAGACGAAAAAACCTAGCCAAAATCCCACAAATAGACCCAGAGAAAATATCGTGAATAAATAAGGATTCTTGAAAGTTAACCAATCTGGTTTCTCGAATTTTGATTTCTTTGATTTCTTTTTTGACTTTTTCTTTTTCATATAATATAATTATTGGTATCGTTGGAATAAAATTGTATTGTCCTAAATGTATCACTTTTCCCATACAACTACTTTGACCAAACTAGGTCCCCATAACCATTTAATACCGACCAAAGTCTGGTTTTCAACCGCTATATCATCCTCAGTAATGTTAACATAATCTTCAACCTCTTCAACCAATCTTTGAATAGCATCATCTATAGCAAGCTCAGAGGTGTTGAAAACCTCACCATACCCAACTGAACCTTTAACTCTTCCTGTGTAAATAACTCTACTATCTGGAGAACCACCCGTAGCATTTTGGGGTGATAATCCAGTACCAATCCTCACAGAATTATTTCCAGTGCTAATCATATCAACAGGGATTTGAACAATATAAGGATCACCCAAACTTGTGTAATCATTTCCATAATCCCCAAGCCAATAAATTCTTGTCCAGTTAGTGGCGGTTCTATTTTTCAGGTACAATCTATCAGTCCAATAATCAGAAGAATAAGACGTTATCTTGGCGTCAATAATTTTTATTTCATCAGAAACATTAAACCAACCTTCTTTGTAAGGTAAATCTATATCATCACCACTTAAATCTCCTAATCTATCTGTCTCTCTTGTAAAAGATATCTCCCCATAATCATAGGGGATCAATAGTGGCGTATAATTAAAATCTATATAAGAATCCTGGTATAACTGATTATCAGTAGTTACTTCCCCTGTGATGTTTATCGTCTGAGTTTGATATGTTATCTCCACTATCTCTTCTGCAATTCCTTGGTATATTTCTTGAAGTTCAGTAGCATTATCGCTCGCATAATAAGAACCATCACCACAACTCGCTATTTCCTGAAGAGTTTGATTTCCTGTTGGACAATCAGCAACAGGTCCAAAACCAATCGAATGAATAGTAGCATTAATATCATCATGGGTATTACAAGAATCCTGTATGGCATCATTTGAAGCTTGTTCAGATACCCAATCATCACATTCGTATTCAAGACAGTCGTATCTCCCATAACATTTACAATACCACTCATAAGGGCATCTATAATTAATACAACCCACAGTATCGTCCTCATTATTAGGATCGCATTGTACATTAGCTAAACCATCTGTCATTAATACGATAAACTTCTGCTTGGAAAGATCACCTTGATTCTCTAATATAGTTTTGGACTTCCTTATTGCACCACAAATACCAGTAGCACCACTTGGAGTATATTCCTCTTCTATTTGACCCTTTAGACTATTCTCATCCGTGCTTAAGTCGTGATAGTTCCTGATAGTATGACTATCACTGGTACACATATAATTAGGTAAACCGCTATAACCCACTAGACCTACCCTGTTCCCTGAAGTATTCAAGATCGTCCTAACAAAATCTTTTGCTAAACATTTAGCAAGACTTATCCTCTTTGTACTAGGATCATACAAATCAGGATCATCACAATCTCTTTCAACACCTGTACTCCCACTATCTAACCTCCAATTCATTGAACCAGATAAATCAGTCACCAAAATCACATCAGCATTCCCTTCTCCAGTTACAACAGAAGTTAAAGCATCTGTCCCCAACCTTATTGGAATAGTCTTCCCACTCAAGTTTCCGTAATTCAACAACCCGGAAAGAGTCTCATTGGTTATATCAACCTCCCGTTCCCCAGTCTCGTTACTTTCAAATACATCAGCATCCCCAATAGTGAGATAAGTTGTATAATTATTTCTGTAATGAAGATGAACAGACATATCAGTTAGATTACCGGGAACATAAAAAGAGGAATAAAGATTGATAAATCCATGAATTCCCGGGAAAAAATATCTGTCCGTGCCTATCTCACCATCAGAAGCTAACTCAGAAGTTTCATAGGTAATTTTTAAATAACCACCACCAATATAAGCCCTTTCCCCTGTGAAATTGAAAGTCAATGTATTGTCCCCCTGCTGGAAATATTGATGGTAAGAAGGATCTAAATACCATTTATCTGCGGTCATGTTTCCTCCCCCGCCAGAACCTTTCAAATAGTCTCCAGCGAAATTGTCATTAATATAAAGATTAAAGTCGTCTCCAACATCCATTTCCATGTAAACTTCCTGTATTTCGTTAAATGAAAGAGATATATTTCTAGTAATATTACCATCACCGACATATCCACCAAAGTAGATGTAGGAATTAGTAGTTCTGCTAGTAATACTTGAAAGAAAAGCTCTAGAAGTATATCCATCAGAAGGACGCCCTATCTCATAACCGGTTTCTATTTTTGTAGAGACAGAATAATCTTTTTCACTTGATTTATTGCAAGATTGATACAAAGTTTCATTAGATACAGATATCTCCAAACAAATATCAGAAGAAATATTTTGTAAAACATCTTCAAGTACCTGCCCCGCCAGTGTTTCATTGCCTGAATAAAATAAACTTGTAGAGATGTCTAGGACGCTTTTTTCTAAGTCTTCATCTTTTAGTTCTCCTTGAGAGATTAATTGCTGTATTGTCGGCGTGTTTTGAACTTCATTAACTCTAAGACTGGAAAGAATATTGATTACATCCTCAGACTGGTAATTAAGTTTCTGATATCTCTGATCTTTGTAATTCAAATCAGATTGAAAAAAATTAAAAGTTAATATTATAGATATCACTAGAATTAAGCCAATGAAAGTGTCCATTGTAAATACAAATCCTTTTTTCATTGCCACACCAAAGTATCAATAAAAACAATAGTACTATTCAATATCCCTAATCTCTGATTTTTAGAGACGAATTCCGAATCAGTGGGATAAATCCCAAAACTGAAAGTTGTGTTATTATCTGAATCATAAATCCTCAGGTAAAAATCATAAAAACCCAGTCCACCAATTCTTTTAACTTCCTCATAACCTATATCATCCAAATAATCAATCTTAGTTTGATTTAACCTGGAGTTAGTCATTAATCCTAAGTCAACTACATTTGAGGGCTCCCAATTTTCTGGAACACCTCCCCTCATCCAAACTTCAGATAATTGATCAGATGTCTTGCTTATTTGTCTTATTTTCTGGAAATCACTAACTTGAATGTTAGAGTATCTGAAAAGTTGGAATATAAGTAAAACAATTAAAAGAAAGATTGTAGATGCTATGAAAAAATCATAAGATATACTTTGACCTTTAGTTGACATATATAACACCATCCATATTTCTTATCGTATTCCAACCTTTACTAATACTGCCATTTACGGATTGAGTGATTATTCTCGAGGATTTTGAATTATCTCCCCAATCTAAGGAAACACTATAATTGCTCACATAAAAACTATAATTTGAAAATCCATCAATTGCCTTTTCCAAATAAAATTCTCTCTTATACCCCTTTCCCGCGGTGACTGCAGAATTAATTTCAAAACATACTTTATCAAGAAGATTCTCAGCATCGATTTCAGCTTTAATTTTAATGAGTTTTCTGCTATTTGTGAAGTGATTGAGCATGAAAAAACTTCCAATTAACAAAACAAATCCAAGGTATACCAAAAATTCAATACTTATTTGTCCTTTCATTAAACCACACTTATATCAACATAGCCTTCATCTGCCGTCAAAGAAATGTAATAGTTCCCCGCCCTTGTGGGGATGGATCCTACTAATTGAGGGATAGTTTGGTAGAATATATCATTGACTCCTGAACTAGTCTTAACCTTGAAAAGTAGCGTTTTATTGGAAAAAGATATTTCCTCGATCCCCTTGGGTATATAAATCTCTATCTGCATCTTAGCTGGTGGACCCTGACTAAAAACTAAATCTGAAGTTTCCCCTATCTTATAAACGGTATTTTTAGCCAAAGAAATCTTATTTTCGTCCACATATTCATTATAAGTCCTCAGTAAAAAATTACTACTCAAAAGAATAAGTAATATACCTATACCTGTTATTATCATATATTCTATTGAAACCTGTGCCTTCATTTTATCTAAAAGTAATTTATTATTGTAAGAATTAATTAATTATATAAGATAATTTGATATGTGATATGAATGATGCTCAATTTTCTAAAAAATAAGAAGAAGAAACGGAAAAAAATAGATAAAGAGAAAAGAGAGAATAAGAAAAAATTGATAAAGAAACTAGTAAATTCCAAAAGTTTCTCTACAGTAAATATCAAAACATCTGTAAAAGAAGTCATGTCCACTGACGTTAAAACTCTGAAACCTAAGGACAATATTGGTTATGCACTGGAATTATTCTCTGAATATTCCATAGCTGGTGCACCTGTAATTGAGAAAAAAAAGTTATCTGGACTAGTCACACAAAAAGATATAATAAAATTAATGAATAAAAGGAAGCTTTTTGATGCCGATAAGGATGAAATTAAGGTTGAAGAACTCCAAAAAATAAAAATCAAAGATATAATGAACAAGGATTATCTTCAGATAAATCAAAACGAAAAATTAACAGATGCCATAGAAATGATGGCCAAAAACCATGTGGATAAATTGATCGTAATCGATAAAAAAAAGGATTTGAAAGGTGTGATAACACTTGAAGATGTAATGACTGGATTGAGTGCAGAATTCTTTGTAGATTCTATAGAAAAGGCTACTGATAAGGTTATTGAAAGTGAAATCGATAAATTGTTAGAAATAATAGAAAAGAGAAAGAAAATTAGTATTGACGATTTAGTAAAAGAGCTGGATCTTAAAAAGAAGCATTTGGAAAACTTATCAAAAATTCTAGAAAAAAGAAACTTAGTTGAAATAGAATATGGGATAATCGGTTCCCCGGTAGTTAAGGTGAAGTCATGACTAAAAATAAATCTTTAGATGAATATGAGGTCACTGCAGACAAAGTAATCGGTAAAGTTAAAATTGAAGAGGATTCAAATGAGTTTGTTCCAATATATAAAATGAAAATACCTGAAATAGAAAGAGGAACCTCAATCCTATTAGAACAGATAAAAGAAGAGATAATATCAGAGATAAAAATAAGCGTGTCCGAGTTATTGGATCCAAAAAAAATAAAAGAAGTTAAGAAAAAATTCTATCTGAAATCCATAGAAATGATGGATAAGCAAATACCAAACCTCCCAAGTAATAAAAAACAATTTCTTGCCGGACTACTAGTTCACGAAATGATTGGTCTTGGAAAAATTGAAATGTTAATAGGGGACGGAAACTTAGAAGAGATAGTAATAAACAATTCAAAAGATCCTTGTTGGGTTTATCATAAGAAATTTGGTTGGTTAAAAACTAATATAAAACTCGAAACAGAAGCAAAAATAGAAAATTACGCGTCATCAATCGGGAGGAGAATCGGCAAACAAATAAGCACATTAAATCCTTTATTAGACGCTCATCTAATCACGGGAGATAGAGTTAACGCTACACTATTTCCAATATCAACAAAGGGTAACACAATAACAATAAGACTGTTTAGAAGAAACCCATGGACGATTACAGATTTGATCGACAACAAGACTGTTGACATTGGAAGAGCAGCACTTATCTGGTTAGGAATGCAATACGAAATGAATATATTAATCTCAGGAGGCACAGGAAGTGGGAAAACAAGTTTCATGAACGCAATAATACCCTTTGTCCCTCCAAATCAAAGAATAATCAGTATTGAAGATACAAGAGAAATAGTTCTACCAGAGTTCTTACACTGGGTACCACTAACAACTAGAGAACCAAATCCTGAGGGAAAAGGAGAGGTAGACATGTTAAATCTTCTAATCAATAGTCTAAGGATGAGGCCAGATAGGATAGTCGTAGGTGAGATAAGAAGAGAAAAGCAAGCTCAGGTTCTATTCGAAGCAATGCATACAGGTCACAGTGTTTATGCTACTCTCCACGCAGATACAGCAGACGAAACCCGAAGACGTTTAATAAATCCGCCAATAAATGTTCCTGAAACCCTTGTAGAGGCAATAAATCTAATAGTGGTCATGTACAGGGACAGAAGATCGGGAATAAGGAGAGTATATGAAATCGCTGAATTTTCGAGAAAAAAGAATAAAACAGGAATTGAAATAATTTCAAAGTGGGATCCTAAAAAAGATAAAACTAAAAATGTTGCTAAAAAAATGCAATTCATAGAAAAAATTAAAATGTTCACAGGATTTTCAAAGACAGAAATTGATAAAGACTTGTCTGAAAAGGAGAAAATCCTAAAATGGTTTGTTAAAAATAAAGTGAACACTGTTAATGCTGTTGGTAAAATAGTAGCAGATTATTATAGCGATTCTGATAGAGTACTAAAAGTAGTGAAAAAAAATAAGAAACCAACAAATTTAGTCCCAAAAGAATGGTTGAAGGTTGTTTGATGGAAAGAATACCGTTTATACCATTTCCAATGTCTTTAATGTTAAAAATAGCCAAGAAATTCAGAAGTATTGGTGTGTTTTTTTCAAAGATATCTCCAAGCACTAAAACTGATCTTATCAAAGCTGATATTGAAATAGACGCTAGAGATTATCTCACCATAGGATTTTTATCAAGTGTATTCTGGGCTTTAATTGTTCTTGGAATACTATTGATATTATCAACAATTAAGGACTTCTCCTCTCTAGTATTGTTTATAGGAGCACCTTTACTAGTTCTCTTTTCTAGTTTTTTTTATATTCAGAATTATCCCAAATTAATTATAGCAAGAAAAATAAAGAAGTTAGACAAAAACTTGTTATTCGCATTAAGGAGTATGGAGATACAAGTGAGCTCTGGTGTTAGCTTGTTCGATAGTATTGTCTCAATATCCAAGGAAAAATATGGTCTAATCTCAGAAGAATTCAAAAGAGCGGTTAAAAAAATGAGTACTGGTAAATCTGAAATAGAAGCATTAGAAGATTTAATTTTAAAAAATCCTTCATTGTATTTCAGAAGAATTATATGGCAAATAACTAACTCGTTAAGATCTGGAACTGACCTTTCTTCTACTTTAAAAGTTATTGTTGAAGATTTGTCTTACGAAAGGTTAATAGAAATAAGGAAATATGGCTCAGAGTTAAATCCTATGGCTATGATGTATATGATGATGGCTGTCATTTTCCCAAGTCTAGGTGTGAGTTTTCTTATGTTATTATCCTCATTTTCCAGCATAAACTTAACCAATAATATTTTCTGGATGATATTAGGTTTTACAGCATTTTTTCAATTCATATTTGTAGGATTTATTAAAAGTAAAAGACCCGTGATAGAATGAAAAAAGAAGTTTTAGAAAAAGTTGAAGATAAGGTAATAGGAAATATTTATAGGTTCGTCTATAATCAAACACCTAAATCATACAAAAGATTCTCTGTAAATTGTTTTAAGTATGCTGACATAGATATAGCTGTTGATATTTGGTTCGGTTTTTTTATATTGTACGGAATTATTCTGGGAATTTGTACCTTCTTTCTTATAAACGTAACTAAATGGTTTAACATTCCAATAACCCTAGCTCTATCATTCGGGGCATTTATCCTATTTGAAGTTTTTTTTCATTATTATATATTCTCAATTGGTGAAAAGAGGGGTAAAATAACTGAAGAAGTTCTACCAGATGCACTCAAACTTATGGCATCAAATATAAGATCCGGTTTAACGCCTGACAAGGCCTTAATGTTATCTGCGAGGAAAGAATTTGGACCTTTGGAAATTCAAATAAGAAAGAGCGCTAAGAGAAGTTTATCTGGAGAATCAATTCAAGACTCATTAAAGGTTATACCAGAAAATATAAACTCAAAAGTTTTGAAAAGGACAATTAAATTGATTTCGGATGGTATTTCAAGGGGTGGGGATTTATCTAGCTTATTAGATAGTATTGCAGAAGATATCAGTAGAACAAGAATTCTTAAAAAAGAAGTAAAGGCTCAAGTGATGATGTATTCTATTTTCATATTCTTTGCAGCTGCTATTGGTGCACCCATCCTTTACTCTATTTCCTCCCATTTGGTATCAGTTATGGGGGAGCTAAGTGGAGAAATGGATGTGGATGCAATACCAAAAACAGGTTTAATTAATTTGAGTTTGAGTAATTTTAACATAGAAGGAAGTTTTCTGAGGACTTATTCAATCATATCCCTATTAGTAACATCTATTTTTGGTGGACTTCTAATGGGTATACTTAAGGGGGGGACAGAAAAGGATGGTATAAAATATATTCCTACACTCGTGATAGTTAGTTTGATGGTTTATTTTCTTTCAAGAATCGTTATAGGAAATCTCTTCAGTAGTTTTATTGGTTAGAAAAACTTATTAATAGGAGAAAACAAATAATTCTAGAGGTCATTAAATGAAAAAGAAAGGACAAGCAGCAATGGAATATTTGATGACTTATGGATGGGCTATCCTCATAATCATAGTAGTAGTAGGGGCCCTATTTGCGATGGGTGTATTCAAGACAGAGAGTTCAATAGCATGTAGTCCATGCTTCAGTGACTTTGCTTTTGTGGATTATGCCGGTGGGACATTAGTACTAACAAATGGTCCTAATAAACTCAGTGCTATTAGTATTAATGATGGAACTATACAAACTTCAACTCCCATTGAACCAGGAGAGGAGGTAAGAATTACAGAGATAACAACTTCGGGAGACGTTGATCTAACAATAACATATAATATGACAGCTTCCGGATTGAACCACACAGATACAGCAACAATTCATAACTAATCCATAAGTTGAATTTTTTTATTTTCCTTATTTTTGTTTAAGGGTTATTAGAGAAATTGTTTAATTCTTAAAAGTTAAAATAATTTTCATGAGAAAGGTTGTTATTGGAATAGGAAATCCCTTGAAGAAGGATGATAATATTGGAAATGTTGTTGTTGAAGAATTTAAGAAAAAAATTAAAGATGATAATGTTCTTTTTATACTCGCCGAGACAAACCCTGAGAATTTTCTAGGTAAAGTAAAGTCATTTGATCCCAAGGTTATTTACTTTGTTGATGCCGTGGAGTTTGATGGTGAAGTGGGCGAAGTTAAAGTTTTTTCTATAGATGACGTTCTTAATCAAAGCTTATCTACTCATGGTATATCTGTCAGAATTTTCAAAGATTTTTTTCCTGGTGCCAAGATTTATGTTATTGGAATCAAACCTGAAAGGATAAGTTATGGTGAGAACTTGGGTTTAAAATTAAGAGAAAAATTAAATAAAATAATCGAGGATGTAGAGAGTCTAATAAATTCATCCCATGTCTAGCCTTAATCAATATCTATCTGGGCTCTCTGTAATTTTCCAGAATAATCAACGTAAACTGTTTTTGTTTCTGAAAACTCGTCTAATGCTTCCCAACCTCCCTCTCGTGTTCCATTACCTGTATCCTTAACACCACCAAACGGAAGATGAACCTCTGATCCGATCGTACTCGCATTCACATAAGTAAGCCCAGCTTCAATTTTTTCAATCGCTTTGAAAGCCTTATTAACATCTTGTGTGTATATTGAGGAAGACAATCCATATTTAATTGAATTCATAGTCTCAATCGCTTCTTCAAGATTTTTAACATCTATTACTGAAACTGTTGGTCCAAATATCTCTTCCTGAGCTATTTGCATATCTGTTGTAACCTCGGTGAAAATTGTTGGTTGATAAAAGTATCCTTTTCCCCCAATTTTCCTACCACCATAAAAAAGCTCAGCCCCTTCTTTCAATCCAATTTGAGTATAACTATCAACCTTCTCAACAGCTTTTTGATTAACTAAAGGACCAACATCTGTGTCTTTCTTTAAACCATTACCTAATTTCAATTTCTGTGTTCTCTCGAGAAACATATCCAAAAAATTTTCCTTGATTTTTTCATGCAGAATAACCCTTGAAGCTGCGGTACATCTTTGACCTGTTGTGCCAAAACTTCCCCAAATAACACCATCCAAAGCCAAATCCAAATTAGCATCATCCATGATTATAATTCCGTTCTTACCTCCTAGTTCTAATCCAACTTTTTTGAGTCCGGCTTTTTTTGCAATTTTCAATCCTACCTCTCGAGATCCAGTAAATGATAATGCTTGAACCTTGGGATTGGTTACTATTTCATCTCCCACAGTTGATCCTGGTCCTGTGACTAAGTTAACAACACCTTTTGGTAAACCAGCTTCTTCAAGAATTTTAACAAACTCTATCGCGCATAACGGGGTATCAGATGCAGGTTTGAAAACAATAGTATTACCACAAATCAACGCAGGAGTAATTTTCCATGAAGGTATTGCCACAGGAAAATTCCAAGGACTTATTAATCCAACTACACCTAATGGTCGACGAACAGTCATACAGAATTTATCTGGTAATTCGGATGGAGTTGTGTGTCCAAATAATCTTCTTCCTTCTCCTGCCATATATGCTGTCATGTCAATTGCTTCCTGAACATCCCCCAATCCTTCCGAAAGAACCTTCCCCATTTCTTTTGTTACTAATTCACCTAGTTTTTGTTTATTTTTCTTAAGTAATTGATAAGCTTTAAAAAGAATTTCTCCCCTTCTTGGAGCAGAATAACTAGACCATTTTTCAAACGCGTCTTCGGCAGCATCTATAGCTGCTCTCACATCTTCTCGGTTTCCTTTTTGGAATTTCCCTAAAGCCTCTTCGGTTGCAGGATTTACACTTTCAAATGTCTCTCCAGATTCAGATTCCACCCATTTGCCATTAATAAGGATTTTGTGAGTTGTCATATAATCACCTAGATAATAATTGGGAGAACTTGGTATTATTTTTTAATGTGATTTATTCTTATTAGTCGAATCTTTTGATTTTTCATTAGAATTTAATTCTTCCATTATCTCTTTTACTGAATTTTTTAACTTCGGTATCTTATTAGTGACAATATCCCAAACGATTTCTAGATTAACTCCAAAATACTCGTGAATAAGGATATCTCTCATTCCAGCAATCTTTTTCCATTCAAGATCAGGATACTTCTCTCTTATATTTCGGGGAAGATTCTTTACGGCTTCTCCTATTACTTCAAGATTTCTAATAACTGCATCAATTATCATATTGTCTTTGTTAAATTCTATCTGAGGAATTCCCTCTGTATAATCTTCGATTTTCTTTATAGCATCCAAAATATCATCTAAATATAACTTATAATCCCTTGACATAAACAGCTTCCTCTTTAACATATTTCAACGCAGGTTTCAAATTATCCCCAACGACTAAATCAACCTTTCTACGAAATAATCTTTCCAATAAAAACTTCAGTTCCATGTAATTGTCAAATGTTGGTTTATCAAACATAACGAGAAAATCCATGTCACTTTTTTTGTGTTGTGTTCCTCTTAAGAATGACCCAAATAAACCTAACTTCTTTACACCATGTTTCTTAATATCTCTTCTATGATTTTCAAGGATCTCTATGACTTTTGATTTAGTCAATTCTTCATCTGATTTTTTTACCATTTTAAATGACCTCTCCTTAATTTATAGTAATATTTTAAGATTTTAATGCTTATTAATTATACACTCCATCCAATTTGATACTAAAGAATATCTTATTCCATTCTACTTACCAATTTTTCCTTATCCTTATCAGCCAACTCAAACTTGCTCGTGAACCAAATACAATCAACAGGACAAACATCCTCACATAGACCACAACGAATACATTTACCAACGTCAATCTTATGAATGGGGTGAACTATTTTTTGGTGTTCAACTCCTCTTACTCTGAACTTTTTCTTTCTCCAAGTTAATGTAATCGCATCCGAAGGACATATTGCTCTACATAAACCACAGCCAATACACTCCTTCTTATCGAAAGTAATTTCTCCCCTAAATCTATCTTGTGTATCAATCTCCTCTTTAGGGTAATTCTTAGTAGAGGGTTTCTTAAACAGATTTTTTAATGCTTCTATTTTGATTCCCATTTACCACACCACAAAATGTATTCTGATAAATTCTGCAACCGCTATCATCAAAACAATAATTAGCCAATTAAAAGTCTGATCTGTTCTGTATCTAGCACTCGTCGCCTCACTGAATAACAAAATAAAGAAGGTTAAAATAAACAATAAAACAAAAGTCAAAGGACTAGTAGGATTAAATAAAAATCTAACTAAAAGTAGAATGAAAAACAAAAACTTCAGTTGTCTTGAAAGTTCTATGAATCCCAAACCTTTACCACTATATTCTGTTTCCACACTTCCCATTATCTCCGGTTCTGCTTCAGCAGTATCAAACGGTGTTATTCTTGTCTCGACCAAAGTAATTATGACTAAACATAAACTCCCTAGCGGCAACTTAAGTACCAACCAATTCTGCTTTAATTGCTCTAAAGACAAGACATCAACATAAACAAAAAAAGTGAATAGAACTACTACGAGACCGACCTCGTAGCATATCATCAGCAACATGTCCCTCATAGATCCAAACACCCCAAAAGGTGAATTGGAAACTAAACCCATCAAAATATACAAAGCACTACTTAAGATAATTATGTAAACGAAGAGAATGAAATCGAATTGGAAATGAATGATTCCTAGTATAAACAAAAATAAAGAATAAGTAGAAATAAAATGAAGGAAGGGGATTATCCTGAAAAACAAACTCTTATAACCCCTTGAATCACTATCTTCTTTTTTAAACAATTTAATTACATCATAGAAGGGTTGTAATATCGACGGACCCATTCTATTCTGCATCCTTGCCAACATTTTCCGAAAGATACCATCCACTAGCAAAGCTATCGGAAGTATTATCAGCATTCTAATGATGGTGATCACAATACTTATGTAAAAATTCATGTTCATCTAAAACCTCTCTTTTTTTATCTTTAACAACAATTACTCTTTCCATACATGAAAAACATGGATCAAGTGAATGGAGTATGACTGGGACGTCGCCAATAGGTCTGTTCTCGAGTAAAACTGGTAAAATGTTTATCACCGCAAAGGTTGGTGTTCTTATTTTGGCTCTATCAACCTTGTTTTCCTTGATAATTGTGAAGTAAAAATTCTCTCCTCTCGGTGCTTCAACTTGGGATGTTGACATTCCCTCTTTGACATAAACTAACTTAGGTTTAGGTATCTTTTGTTCGGGTAGATTTTTCATCAGTTGTCTTATTATCTTTATTGATTCGAATATTTCTTTTAGTCTGACCATTAATCTGGCATAAGCATCTCCTTTTTTATCCATAATAACATCAAAATCGATATCAGCGAAAGCGTCATAGGGATGCTTGTCTCTTATATCATTATTGAACCCAGAAGCTCTGGCATTAGGACCTACCAAACAAAATCTTTTTGCTCTTTGTTTTGAGATTATTCCAACATCAACCAATCTTTCCTTAGTTACTTCATTCTTCTTGATTATACCCGTGTATTTGGTAAATTGTTTTTCAAGTAGATCCATTTTCTCGATGATGAAAGTTATGTCTTGTTTTCTTAAATCGTACTTGACTGTTTTTGGTTTGTTTATAGCGTGATGTACCCTTCCACCTGCGACCCTTTCAAAAGTCTCAAGAATGTGCTCACGATCCCTTAGCAAATACTGGAACATGGTCTCAAAACCAAACTCATGGAACATAAACCCCATCCAAAGCATGTGGGACTGGATTCTTTCTAACTCTGTAACCAATGTCCTGATGAACTTAACCCTCTTCGGGGCATCATAATTCAACATTTTTTCTATACTCTGATTGAAACCATTACTATGACAAAATGAGCAAATACCACATATTCTCTGAGCTATGTACAAAGCCTGTTCTATTTTTTTACCTTCCAAAAGATGTTCTACCCCTTTGTGGACATATCCTAATTGGAGTTTAGCTGTTCGGATTATGTTTCCATCTAGGTTTAACTGGACACAAGTTGGTTCCTTTATTGACGGATTAACTGGGCCTATTGGTAATGAAAAGTCATGCATAATTATGTTCCCTCTTTTTCTTTATTAGCGGTGGTTTCCCCTTAAAATCCTCTGGTAAAAACAATTTCTCATGTAAATTAGGATTACCTTCAAACTCTATACCAAAGAAATCATGTGTCTCTCTCTCGTACAATTCAGCCGAAGGAAATTGAAAGACAACAGTTGGCATTTTAGGGTTATCTTTTGGTATAACAAACCTCAAAGCTTCAACATCATCCTTGTCATCAAAATGATAGTAAACCGAGAACTCTTTACCCTCGTCCACCCCAGCTATGGCTATCAGTCTTCTATTTTTCCTTTTTTCCATTTCTTTTTCAAAATCCTTAAGCTTTAATTTTTTTACCTTTATCTGCACCACCTAATAATTTAACAACCCCATACACAATCGCTTCAGTAATCGGAGGACAACCAGGAATATACATATCAACTGGAATAACCTCATCAACTGTTTGTTTGGTATTATAACCATCCTTAAAAACACATCTTGATATCGCACAATTGCCAACAGCTATAACTTTTTTTTCTTTTGGTGTTTGATCATAAATTCTTTTTAATGTGTGTTTTGTTTTTTCATTTGTGGGACCTGTTACCAGGAGTATATCAGCATGTCTTGCACTTGGTTTTAATTGTACACCGAACCTTTCCACGTCGTACTTAGGAGTAATTAGAGGTAGGCAAGAAATTGCACAGCCATTGCATCCCGAGCAGTTTATGAGACTTACCCATGGAGATTTTTTAATCATCGTCAAACTAACACCACCACTAGTAAAAACAATATTGCTAAAACTAAGTAAAGTAATCTTTTACTGAAAAACATATCGAAATCTTTTGGTAAAACCTCATTCTGTTTGTAATCCTCTCCTCCCAAATATGTCGTCTTTTTCTTTCTCATTTATCCCACCCAACTAAGTATCCAATATTGTAATTGTGAAAATAAACCTAATACTATACAAGTGAAGGTTAGAACTACTGCTATACCATTCAACAACCAAGGACTTTTTTCTTTGACTTTACTATCTCCCACCGAAAGTACATAAACTACTTTAAAGTACATCACAAATAGAAGCAATGCTAAGAATATTCCAAAGATAGTTATGACGGGTGAAATCAGGAATGCTTTCTGGAATAATAACCATTCACTCACAAACATGTTCAACCCTGGAACTCCCGCCAAAGATAATGCTGCAATGCTAGCACAAACAGTTATTAATGAATTCCTGTAATTGGATCCCCGAAGTTGGGTTATTCTTGTTCGTCTGTTATCCTTTGATAAAATTCCTATGGTTAAAAAAAGCAATGAGCCCGCAAAAGTGTAATTGAAAATTTGGATAGTCCCCAACTGCATTATCTTACCACCAACACTTGCAACAGTTAAATCAAGAAACACAAACAAAGTCTGAATAAAATTAGAAATAATCAAGTATTTTTCAAGATCATCCTCAAATATTCCCTGAATAGTAAGATAACACATCAGAATCAGTGTGGAAATAATTATCAAAGTACTATGTTCGAGGAAATTGTACAAGAAGAAATTGAAAAGAAAATACGCAAAAACGATTGAACCTATCATCGAGAAGGTGACCAACTGTGTGTAAGAAGTTTGTTTGGCGAAGAGCAGTGAATATAGCAAAAGACTTAGTCCCAAAGCAGATGCATACCATTCCTGGCGGACGATAAAAAGAAAGGAAACCAGAATCAGGAAGACAAATATCCCATCCCAAGATTTGTTGTAATAACAGTAAGCAAGCATAGTAAAGGCAAATACTAACAAAAGTGCGGTGAAAAATCCAGCTAACATTGGTTATCAAACTTAATTTAAGTTTTCCTTAACTTATAATTTATTTCTCCTCAAAAATAATATCATACCCAGAACAAAGATAAAAGTTAGTATTCCATAAACTATGTTTGCAGCTAAACCTGTCGCTGACACAAACTTCGCTGTTATTCTCTGACTTGAAAATAACCACAATAGGGATAATCCGGAACCCAAAATAATAATAATTTTAAGTAAATCTTCTAGTACCTGTTTTCTATTATAAGCTACTCCCTCTTCATATTCTCTTTTTTCTTCCTCAGTAACTTCACCAACCCCAACCTCGTAATTAGCACCTACAACAAATCTTTGAACTACTTCTCTCGTTAAATCATCTTTTCTTTCTTCTACCTGGTCTCTAATCGGACGATCTGGATCTAATTTTCCCCTTAAACTATAAGGAATTTTATTTGTTTTAACAATAACATTATGTCCTTCTACATCAATATAATCCTGGATTGGTGGTTCCATTTCATTGTATCTAGAATCTCTTTCAGTGATACTTATCACACCATTGCTTTCCCTTCTCGCAGTGACCTCGACATTATATTCTTCACCTCTATCGTCAACCAAAGTTGTATCATAAACTTTTTCAGGAAATTCTCCTTCTATGGTCTCACGAAGGTGTCTTCTTAGACCGGGAGTTAATCCTTTATTATCAAGCTCATAAGCTTCAACATCATCCGTCATACTAATAAATTAGAATCTCAGAATAAATTGGTATCTGAGTAAGGAATAGAATTATAACTTTGATTTACTGATTAATCCTTAGACCTCAAATCCGATGATGACTGACAGGCGGACTGAAACCAGATGAAGAATCCTTTAAGTTCAGAGGAGAGGAAATAACGTTCATTTTTTAATTTATCTTCCCTATCCTCTTCAAATAATTCCAAACCTTCACCACAATCTTCCTTTCCGAATCCCCATTTAATTAGTTATTGGAAATATTGAAAAAGATTAAAAGTTAGGATTTTGCTTAATATTAATATGATTACATGAAGTTCAAGAGGATTTTTATCATATTAACATCAACAGGATTAGGAATTTTATTACCTTGGGTAGTCTTTCTGATCACAAAGAACGATAATGCTTACTATGGGCTAGCTATTTTACCCTTAATTGCGTTGAGTATAGTTCTGGGTTTATTAAGTTTTATAATATCATTCTTTCTAGTAAGAAAATCTCTTTGATTGACCAAGTTTTTATATTCTTTAAGACAAAAATTATAATTGATTGGATGAAAGGGAAAGCCATCAAATTACTGATTCTTCTTTTTACTCTAACCCTAATCCCTAGCATCTTAGCATTTGAACTTAAGGTTGGTGGAGATGTATATATTCCTTCTGACACCACAATAGATGATGACTTCTATGTAACTGGAGGTAAAATAATTCATGGTGGTACCGTCAATGGGGACTTAGTTGCTGCTGGTGGAGATATTGATCTTAGTGGTAAGACAACCGAAGACCTAATAGTCGTAGGAGGAAACATTGAAATATCAGGAATAATAGGAGATGATCTAAGAGCTGCTGGTGGGAAAATCGAACTTGATGGTTATGTTCAAGATGATGTGTTTATTGCTGGTGGGCAGATTGTTCTTTCAAGTGATTCCAAAATAGAGGGTAACTTAATAATAACCGGAGGACAGGTAAGAACAGAATCTATTGTAAAAGAGAATGTCTCGATAAGTGCGGGCAGAGTTAAATTAGGCGGAAAAATATCTGGTGATGTTACCGTAAATGGTGGAACAGTAAAAATTCTCCCAAACACAGTGATCGAAGGCAACTTAAACTGTACATCCTCTAAAGAAATTGAAATTCCTGCTAGTGCAACAATTGAGGGTGAATTCAACCAACGAGTAGTTAGAAGATTTTTTAGATTTCCAAGAGAATTCAAATTAAGATCAAAAATAGTCTCAAGTATGAGAAAATACTTTATGCCTCTTTTTGTGGGAATAGTACTTATTTTACTGCTAGAAAAAACTTTATTAGATATTTCCCAGAGAATAATCGATCGTCCTTTAACTTCGTTTGTTCTCGGATTTTTATTCCTTATCTTTACCCCCATCATGTGCATATTCCTAATAATTACTATTATCGGAATACCGGTTGGCATAATTCTGTTCTTTTTCTATTTGATTACCCTATACCTAAGCAAAATATTTGTTTCAGTTGTGATCGGTGAGAAAATCCTAGGTAAAAGTAAGAAAAAATTTGGGTTGATAGTTAAGTTTGCTTTCGGATTATTAGTATGGTTAACTTTGAGATTATTACCTCTAATCGGATTTCTATGGGATATAATGACGATTTTATTTGGTTCAGGTGCAGTGATATCTGTATTTAGAAAAAGAAATCGAAAAAAGGGGATTTAACCTCAATCCTGTAATACTCTCTTCACAGGGTCTTCTGGTTTGTATTTGACTATGTCATAAACTATCAATGTTTCTGATTTTTCTACAACTTGCATTTCATGAAGCCGTTTAAGAAGGGATGTTAGTTCATCTATGTCTTTTACAATTACCTCTAGCAGGATGTCGAATTGACCATAAAGATAGTTCATTTGAGATATTTGGGGAATTCTCTTCAATTTTTTTTCTGCGTCCTTTCTTAGCTCCTTTTTTGGACTAGCTTTTAGTAATATGTAGGCTTTAAGTTTTAGATCTAACTTTTTCAAATCTAGTTTTGAGGTGAAGTTTTTTATGAATCCTTTTCTCTTCAGCGATTTTATTCTACTATAGACTGTTTGTCGAGTTAAACCAACGTTTTTACCTATATCCGCATAAGAAGACCTTCCGTCGATTAGTAAGTTCAACATAATCTTTTTGTCTTTTTCGTCTATCATACAAATGTTATTTTACTAGTTAATTATTTATAATTATGTTAAATTTAGTTCTTATTTTATTTTATTTGTAAAAAAAATTCCTTTTTAATTATATATTGTGTCAGATTTAGAATGATAGAGAAGGTGAGTCTATGACTGAAGAAGAAATAGCGTATATTGAAGTAGATGGTGAGAGATATTGTGGATCCCCAAATGATGTGAGAAGTAGAATGGGATTTTTAATGGAACAAGATTTATTAAGAGGTTCTCCAAAAATTGAGACTGTTACTCCAGAGAATTTAGGACAAGCGAGACCAATATCTGATTTAGGTAGTCAATTTAGGAGTCTACCTTATTGGCGATAATGATTATTGAAACACTTGATAAGAAAATTGAAAAAAATATGTCAACCAGAATTTTTACGAGAAATATAAACGAAGGTACATTATTTACCTGGGAAGAAATCAATAGATTTGGTCTCATAAGAGATGCTCCTTATTTTAAAGGTACCGGTATTATATACAGATATCCAAATTCAAGATGGCGTTCTTTTGTTGTAAATGAAGTTCAAAAAAATGGTAGAAAAGAATATGAAGTGGTTAGAATACTTAATTCTGGTACTTGAAAACATTATAATCTACCTAGCTCACGCTAAACAAATCTTAATTCTAAAAGAAAAAGTAAAATTTCATAGGCTTACCAACTTTAGCAATCTAGGTCTCTCAAACGATTAGTAACAGTAGGCTAAATATCTCGAGCGAACTCTTGATACGTACACCTCTGTTCTATCAAACTCATCGTCTATGAGTGTCTTCGCCACAAAACCGTATATCGCTACACAGCATTGTGAATGTTGGTCTATTTTTGAGGTCGGCTTCCCGCTTAGATGCTTTCAGCGGTTATCCGTTACAGCGTAGCTACCCGGCGATGCAATCACAACCGGTACACCAGAGGCTGCGAGATCATGTTCCTTTCGTACTTGTGATTTCTTCCTCTCAGACCAACAGCACCTTCAATAGAGAACGACCGAACTGTCTCACGACGTTCTGAACCCAGCTAACGTCCCCCTTTGATCAGTGGACACCTGCACCCTTGGTTGCTACTGCACAACCAGGAGGGGGGGAGCCGACAGCGGAGAAGCAATGCGCCTCGTCGATGTGGACTCTCGGAGGCCACGACTCCATTTTAGGGATTTAATCTAACTTATCTAATAAATTCATTTTTCTATCAGGATGTGAAAATTCGATTCTCTCGTGGTATTTCCTCAAATTCTCTTTCCCATGAATTATTTTTGTTTTTTAGCTAAATTAAACTATCCCCGAGGTAGCTTTTCTGATACCACCAGGCCCCATTAAGAGGCACATGATGTATCGCTAACCCACGCTTTCACGGCTGGATTCCTTATTGGGTAGAATCCAGTCAAGCCAGCTTTTGCGTTTGCACTCTACTCCCGATTCCTGTCCGGGATGAGCTGGCCTTTGGGCTCCGTTGATGAATTTTCAACGGAGTACCGCCCCAGCCGAGCTGTCCATCTAGCATTGTCCCGCTATCGCGGTGAGCGCTGCGTTTTTGGAAGGGTAGTGTTCCATGGTCGTCTCCACTTGACCCGAAAGTCAAGCATTAACAACTCCTACCTACACTCTGCAACCAAAACCACAGCACAGCACCAAACTACAGCAAAGCTCTACGGGGTCTTCGCTTCCCATTGAAGGTCTGTGGCATATTCACCACAAGGCAGTTTCACTAGGCCTTAGTTTGGGACAGTGAGGAGATCGTTAAGCCACTCAAGCAGGTCGTCAATTAAACGACAAGAGATTACGCTACTTTATGACGGTCAGAGTTACCGCCGCCGTTTAGTGGGGCTTAGGTTGGTTGAAACCAACTTTGACACACCACCACTGGGCAGGCCTCAGGAACTATACTCAGGATTTCTCCCTAGCAGTCCCCTATGTTTTTGTTAAACAGTCGCCTCCTCCTTGTTACTGAGACCTGCGACCCGGTTAAAGGTCACAGGCACCCCTTATACCAAAGGTACGGGGCCATTGTTGCCGAATTCCCTAAACTAAGTTCACCTAGGACGTCTTCTCCTTTTCAGAGAGGGGCACCTGTGTCAGTTCTGAGTACGAACATGAGAAATCCTTTAAAAAACCATTTTCATTGTCCCCAGGAACAAACAAAACTTATCATAAGATAAGCTCTTCTACCTTCATTTGGTTCTCTTCTTGACGAATCTCCCCAAATTTAAATAGCTGACTTGCGTTCGCCTATCCCAAAGTGTCTGGTTTTTTACTTGTGTCGCCACGTGTATTCTCATGGTATAGGAATATTAACCTATTTCCCTTTCCCCAAGCTCAGTTAAGACTTAGGTTAGGATCGACTAACTGCCAGATGATCAACATTGCTGGCAAACCCTTGCCCTTAAGACGGTTGGGGCTCTCACCCAACTACGCTGCTACTCGCATCAGGATTTTCATTTCTTAACGGTCCATAGGATCTCACGACCCTACTTCTATCCATTAAGGACGCCTCGATACCACATTCCTTTCGGAGTCCAAGGTCTCGGTAATCAACTTAGTGTCTTCCATTTTCAGAGCTCATAACCTCGGTTGGTGAACTGTTACGTACTCTTTAAAGGATGGCTGTTTCTAAGCTTAGGCCAATAATAGTGCTAGTTTCGATTTCTTATCTGGATGTTGAAAAGGAATTAAAGAATTGAATTTTCTTATAGATTCATCGTTACTTATAGATAGAACAAATCTCGGATAATTACTCATCCTTGTTTTAGTTCTCAATCTTACTCCCCCTGTTTTTATTTTTAAACTTATGAGGAAATTTCTAATATCCCTCAAAGGTGGGCATTCTTTGGAATTATTCCATGAGTGATAAAAGTCTATGTTTATATACTTTTTATCATCTTTTTTGTAAACACCTATTCCACCTTCTGCGTCAAAAAATCCTGCTATATACCATCTAATCATTTCCCTATCTTTTATAAAAGATGGTGTTCCCCAGAATATTTGTTCTCCTGAAAATGGAAATTCTTTTCCTAAGAGCCAATTGAATAGTTTTTTACTAGAAAATTTTAATTTATAACCATTTCTAGCATTCTTAATAGGAGTTTTAATGTTGAAAACTTCTATTAGAATTTTTTGGATAAACTCCAACCAATTTTTGTTTTTCTGCCAAATTACTATATTGTATTTTTTATTGTTAAACTTCGCTGATCCATCTCTGAAAGCCCCTAGAAAATAAGATTCCAATAATTTTTTATCTTGAATCATAGTATCCAATGTATATATATTAATTTTTATACTATTTAAGTTTTTCCAAATAAGAAAACAGCACTATTACTGTCTACCTCCCAACTGTCTGAGGATATGAACATCCTTCAGCAGTTAGTTGATATTTAAACACCTTAACCCTGGTCTCGGTTTTTCCCGTTTCGGAGGCCCGGCTTACCCGGACACCCTCACTTTGGATCTTCTACGACGATAAGAGATTCGGAGTTTAACAGGAAAGCTGAGCCTTTCGACCCTCGACAATCCAATTGGTAGCTCTACCCTCTTATCTATCTCTGATCCGGCTGCACTAAGATGCATTTTTCGAGGAACCCGCTATTTCCAGTCTCGATTGGCTTTTGGTGCTGGATTTGCTGAAAAAGTATTAATCATAATATTAAGAACTTCGTTTTTAGTATGGTTCTTCCATCTTTTGCTCCCATGTATTTTTACGTTTTCTATAAAACCGATCTCATTCCGGTATTTATTGAATTGATCAATTCCACTTATTCTAATTTCATTAAAAGTTTTTGTCGTATTATATCCACAATCTTTAATTAATTTATCCCAATCCTTCCTCAAATTTGGATTATGACATCGAAGAAACAATCTTCTTTGCCAATAAGATTTTTCTCTTACCTTAATCTTATGGAATTCAATACCACCATCGGTACTCATAGCAATTTTGACGGCGATTTTTTTACGACTTAAAGGTCCATTTTTTATTATAGATGGAATTTCTGCTGGAGGATAACCATTAATCGGTTTACATTCCCTACAAGCAGCTTTTTCTGGAACTCCCTTTAATTTCGGACAAATTGGATAAGTTTCACATTTTCTAGTTCTATAACTTCTAGAAAATTTTAGCAAGTATTTTGCTATACTAACATCACAAATCCGTACTTTAGTTACTGTGGAACTTTTTATCTCCTTAAAATCTAACTTTTTTCCGAATATTTCATTCATTTCTATTTTAAAGAGTTCACGTATGCTTTTTGAATTGCTCGTCAAAAATATTTCATAACTGTTTTCACTGAGTCTCGAAATACCTCCATCAGTCAATAGCAAAGTAATTACTGAAACTAAAGGAATTTTGTCCATACTAAATAAACGAATTTCTAGGTTAAAAAATCAACAAATCCAGTTTCACCCCTAACCCCAAGTCACCCGAGCGATTGGTCCTCAGCATCGGTAACAGTCCTCCATCCAGCTTTCGCCGGACTTCAACTTACTTAGGGTTAGATCGACTGGCTTCGGGTCTTATCCCAGTGATTTATAGGCGCTTATCACACCCCGAGCCACACTGAAGCAAGCTTCAGCTACGCTCTTGTTGCTTTCGCTAAAATTTTCATTTCACCACTGAAATAAACTCCCTGACCCATTCTTCAAAACGGATGTTGCAACACTGATAAACTTTCGTGCCGCAACTGCCTATATCTGCTTGGTTTCAGGCTCTTTTCGCCTCCCGTTAAGGATGCTTTTCAGTTTTCTCTCACGATACTAAATACGCTATCGGACTTCGGTTATATTTAGGGTTGGATGTAAATGTCACCCAAATTCTTGGTCTATATCCAAAGAACAGTACTCAGGATACTTGGCATTTCACTTCTTGTATCTTTCTACGAGACTATCACTCTCTATGGTGTCCCTTTCCAGGGAACTTTAAATTAACAAGTTAGAGAAGACCCAAGTCCTATAACACCACATTCTTACTAGTTCATCACTAGCAAGTTCGGTTTGCCCTTTGTCGCTTTTATTCGCCATTACTCACGACATCTCAATTGATTTCTCTTCCTGCGGGTACTAAGATGCTTCAATCTCCCGCGTCAGATTTCCTTTCGGAATGTCCCGAAGGACAGGATTTCCCATTCAGACATCTCAAGATCAAAGGCTGCATGCGCCTACCTTGAGCTTATCGCAGCTTACCACGTCCTTTATCTCTTCCAAAGCCTAACCATCCACCAAACAGAATCTACGACCTAGATTTTTGCTGTTGGTAAACCTATGATAGAATCATCAAAATCTTCCTTACGGTCGATTTTCTTCTCTTAACCCCTCATAGCATCCTGAAGAGTCGCATCTTTTGTTTTTTGGCTCAAATGGTGTCCTTTCTCTTCATCTTAAATCAGAGAGACAGTTCGTCTATCACAGCCAAAAAGAATTGTAACTAGATAAAACCAATGCATCATTTTATTCAGACATACTGGCACCTAGTTTACAAGAATAATATTGGTAGGAGCATATTTAAATAGTTTATGAATAAATTCAAATTGTCCTAAAATCTTTTACTCAAACTTCTTTTATGCCAAATTATAGCTACAATGAAAAACAGGGTAGTAAAACCTAAAAGGATTACTAAGTTCAAAATTGGTGACAAATAGCTACTACCTTCGATCGAATATCTGGCTATATCTGTATAATAAGTTAAAGGGGAAATGAATGAGATAAGTCTACTTGCACCAGGCATTTGACTAAGAGGAATAAAGACCCCGCTTATAAAAATTAAAGGAAATTTTATCAGGGAGGATAACATCATTATATTGGAAGGTTTATCAGTAGGGGGTGCAGATAGGACTAAACCGAATGCAGAGAAACAGAAAGCAGCTATTATTGTCCCTAATACCAGACTTAAGGTTATAATCTCAATTCCCAATAACGCAACACCTAATAAAAGGACAAAGGTTATTACAAAGAGTCCAAATAAAAAGGATGCTAACATATCCCCAAAAATGATTGCCCATAGAGATATTGGAGCTGAAACAATACGCTCGAGAGTTTTTGTACTAGTCTCCATTGGAGCTATAGCTGGACCAATAGAGGTTGATGTGAAAAAAAGGGCCATAGGTAATAAACCAGAAAACAAGAATTCCATTGTCAGTTCTTTACCCAAAGCAAAAGATACGAACAAAAACGCGGGTAAAAGCAGACCAAAAATTATCACCGGTCCTTTCATGTAATATATGGATAAATCTTTTTTAACGATTGCTAAAGATCTTTTTATCTGATCCAAAATGTTCATTTCTTCTCACCAGTCAATTTTACAAATATGTCTTCAAGATTTGGGCCCAAAGTGTTAATAGATAAAATTTTATTTTTTGAAGATTGAGAATACTTGAACAGAAGAGGTATGACTTCTTCTGGGTTTTCCGTATAAAGTTTTACTTTATCGCCTTTCTTTTTTATCTCCACGACTTCTTTGAACTGGAGTTTTTCCATATTCACTTTTTTATCAAAAGCGACCTCGATGGATGAAGTACTCTGAATTATATGCTTTAATCTGGCAGGTCGATCTAAGGCTACAATCTTTCCATAATTCATGATGGCAATTTTATCACATAAACTATCTGCTTCCTCTATATTATGAGTTGTCAAGATGATAGTTGTTCCTTCATCATTAAATTTTCTGATAAGTTTTCTTATCAGTCTAACACTTTCCACATCAAGACCAGAAGTGGGTTCGTCTAAAAATAATAATTCCGGATCATT
>CAYMPD010000011.1:0-36714 GCA_964392445.1 uncultured archaeon
ACTAACTTTGCTCTGCTAACGCAGAATTTATCGTTTCAAAGTTTTCAGAAACTACGGTGCCAGTGTGATTTTCGGCGGTAAAAATACTTGCTCCGCTACGCTCCGCACCACGCTGCGCTTTCGTCGCTTCGCTCCTCAGGAAACTTAACAGGAATTTAACGAGAAATGGTTCGGCTCGCAATTTCCCCAATTTTTACTTCGCAAAAACTTCTCTAAATCCTAATGTTAAAATAACCTCAAAACCCTTAAAACTCTCAAAATCCAATTAAAGTTATGAAAGTGCAAGATTACTTCTTTGGAAAAGTGGAAATAAACGGAAAGACCTACACTAATGACCTAAAAATATTTCCTGATAAAATTAAGTCTAACTGGTGGAGGGAAAGAGGCCATTTACTCCAAGTAAAAGATGTTGAAGATGTTTTTGAATTTGAACCCGATCTGTTAGTTATAGGTAAGGGGGCTTACGGTGATATGAAGATTAGTCAAAAATTAAGAGAAAAATTAGAAAGTTCTCCCTTTGAATACATCGCTAAAAAGACCTCCGATGCTATTAATGATTTCAATAAAAGTAAAAACCAAAAAATAGTTGGTGTGTTTCACTTGACTTGTTGATTTACTTTTTCTTAAGCGCTTCTAGCACGGGTAATTTTTTCCCAGAAAGATACGTTATCAAAGCACCACCAGCAAGACTCACGTGATTATAACCATTCCTACTAATATTAAATCTACTCATCGCTGATAGTGTATGTCCTCCTCCAATTAATGAAGTACCATCCGAATTTCTGATTGCTTTTAGGATTGTTTTAGTTCCTAACCCGAATTCATCATCTTCGTAAACCCCAGCAGGTCCCTTCATCACAATATTCTTGGACTCTTTGATTATCTTTGTGTATTTACTCATGGTCTTGATTCCAATATCCATTAACTGATTCTTAGCGGGTAAATCTTCGACAGAAATCTCTCTTCTTTTTCCTTTGTAATCTTCGGCTAAATCCACTGGTATCATTATTTTTTTCTTATATTTTTTCCAGATTTTTTTAGTGTGAGGTAGGAATTTAAAGTATTCTTTTTCTTCGAGAAAATCCACTGTTTTTTGACCTAGGTTATAACCGTCGGCTATCATGAATAAATGGCCAACTATACCAGTGACTAGTACTGTTTCCAAAGTTCCTTCCCCGAGCATGTGTTCCATTATTTCCAAGGGGTCTTTTGGTTTTGCTCCGCCCAAGACAAATGTATCGTGTTCGGATTTTTTCATTCGAGTGAAGATTTTTTCTAGGGAACCTATCTCCTTTTCCATTATTCGACCTATGTAAGAAGGAAGTGCTGCTGTAAAACCGACTAAAGAAGCATGAGATCTATGTGCGGCCGAGAAAGCATCATTAACATACACATCTGCTAGCGGAGATAAAACTCGAACTAGTTGGCTCTTGGAATGTTGTTTGGGTGTTTTATTATCCTTCTCGTCGGGTAAGAATCTGACATTATCTAAGAGAATTACTTGACCATTTTTTAAGGATTTAACCGCTTTTACTGCCTCTTTCCCAATTATATCATCGATGAATTTGACTTTTTTCTTGGAGTACTTGGTTAATATTCTGGCGTGCTGTTTTAGAGGTAAAAAATCATCTCTCCCTTTTCTTCCTTGGTGAGCAAGTACAACTAATTTAGCTTTCTTGTTAGATATTTCACGAATAGTTTTTGCTGCCTCGATCGATCTATCTGAAACTTCCACCTTTCCGTCTTTGTCGACCGGTGAGTTAATATCTACTCTAAGTATGGTAGTTTTTCCTTTGAAATTACAGTCATCGATTGTTTTGTAGTTTTTCATTCAGATCCCAAGAGATTTATCCGTCTTCTTAATCGACTTATCTTTGTCCTTTTCCAATCCAAGCATAGCTCTAATACAATCAATATTCTCAGGAATAACAATGGATTCAGGATGTACCATATGGGCCCAAAAAACATCATCATTCTGTGTGTTAATAGTCTCATCCCAAACAACAACTTCAGGCATATCATACCTTGGTCTTAGTAAGTCTCGATACCTCTCAATAACTTGTGCAGTTGACTCATATCCGTGCCCAGCTTTGAGAACGGTAATTCTCGGTGTTTTTTGGAATTTTTTCTTGATTTCTTCTGCCTTTGGTAGATTTTCAACCTCGCAATGGAATACATGAACATGCGCTAATGTGGTTGGTACTTTGACCGCCATAGTTTTGATGTCGATATCTGGTAAAACTGTCTGAACATCTGGTCCGTGATGGGATGGTACGTGCATGACGGGGACTATCGAATTGCCCACACCTTTATTTTCTGGTGGATCCCCTGCACGTCTTATTAATGCTACATCCACTTCAACAATCTTGGTTAATTTGGATAATGTATGTAATAATCTTATTAGTGAGGTAGTATTACAACTAGGAACACGGACATAATCATGATTAACCGCTTCATTGTAATTGACAAATGTGTTGAAGGTCATTGGTGCTACTTCATCTTTTTCCCCGCCCTGGAATATTGCTTTGACTCCATACTTCTTGTACAGTTTCTTATTTTCAGCACCTACTTTTTTCGGAGCACAGTCAACAACCAAATCCACTTCGCCTTTCTCAAGCAATTCTCCAAGTGAACCATTAACATACATTCCGTCTTCTTTCATTTTTTCCACCCATTCCGGAGAACAGGCGTAGAGATCAGTTTTATGCAGAGGTCCCTCTGGTTCGAGGAGTGTTCTTAGGGTTGAGGATGCTGACCTAGTTGATATAGCATGAAGTTTCATATCATCTTGGAGTTTAATTGCATGAGCAACTCTTTTTCCGATTATTCCCATTCCGTTTACAACAATATTGGCTGACATATTACATCACTGTAGTATAATTTGTTCTATGTGGTAGAAATAATTTATTGATACTTGGGTAATATTTAGGAAATTAAATTAAACCCGAATGCAGTTAAAAATACTATCAATAGAATAATTATACCTGTCAATATTTTATCAGTTAGTATTTTCTCTACTATATTTTTATTTTCCCATATTTGGTTGAATTTTTTAAGAGACCTATCAGAGGCGAAATATATATTTTGAATAAACAATCTTCTCGGAATAGCATGTTCCAAGCAAACAGGATTTTGAAGTAGGTAATCTATTTTTTTATGATAAGCGCATAAGATTTTACCACAGACTGGACATAAATACTTGTTTTTATCGAAAAATGTTTTATTCCTACCACAAATTATACATTTATTGAGTTCATTTTTCGTATAAAGTAGCTTATTTTGATTACAGAACAAAACCTGCTCATAATTATTATCAATTATATTAATTTTATTCTCGAATTTAGGTAAATAAATTGGGAATGTCTCAGTTATCTTAATGTCCCTAAATTTTGGTTTACAAATTTTATTATACTCAACATTATTTCCCCCTACATATCTTACGTTTTTTGTGTATTTCCTTATGATTAAATTAATTGCTTTCTCTTCAAGTTCATTCTCGCTAAATTCGAAAGGTATTATTTTTTCCTCCTCCTTTTTATTTAAATGCCTCAAATTTGGAAAGGATTGGAAAAATAGATTATAATATTTTGAGTCAAGTTCAGATAAAGAATTAGCCTCCAGAACTATCCTCTGATTAGCATTATTCACTTTATATATACGTCCCACATTTGTGCTTATTGAGGAATTTACATCATAATGTATACAATAAGAAGGAATTAAGCCCAATTCACTCTTTGATTTTAAGAAGTTGGTATCTGAACCCAAAATTTTCTTAAATTCCCTCTCTATGACTTCTTTCATTTCTTTTTTATTAATATGTTCTACGACATCATGGGCAATTACTTGTATTTTTCCGTTAAATATGATTATACCATTATCTTTACATATTTTTCTTAATTTTTTCCCATCTATTAATTCTATTTCCATCTGATTTTTATAGTCCCTGTTAATTTCATCAACATAACTTTTGACAGTGGATGAAAATTTACCAGAAGTAACTACAATTCCTTTTATGTAGGGGCTACTCCTTTTCTCATGTAGCATTGCTCCTTGGAGTTTTTGAATAACGGGTCTGCCCACAGATTCCTTATGTTTACATTCAACAACTACAGGACAAGAAATATCACCCTTTTTATAGGTCATTAGAATATCTTTACCTTTATCATTTACTCTATCTGCAATTTTAACATTATAATAACCTATTTTACTCATAATTTTTGCTACTAAGTCTTCAAACTCAAACCCAGAAAGATTATCGATATCAAGACGGGATTTTTTTGGTTTTGACATTTATTTAGATATTCTCCTAAGGAAAATAAATATTTTTTAAAAAATCAGAACTAATTCAATTCATTAAGTGTTATAATATGGAAAGGGGGAAAGTGTTCCTTTAATGATATATTTTTTATATCAATTGATATACTAACTTCCCTTCTTAGACTTCTGATATCAAACTCTCCCCACTCATCTCCTCAGGCTTATCCAAACCCATCAGCCCAAGCACAGTAGGAGCAACATCTTTCTGACCACTATCCTTCAACTCAATTCCCTTCAACCCACCCCCAATCACAAAAAAATTCACAGGATTAGTCGAATGACTAGGTTTAGGTGTACCATCAGGATATAGTTTATCCTCAACACTACCATGATCCGCGGTCAAAACGACAACATAATCGTTCTCCAAAGCAACACCAATCACTTTACCAGTACATTCATCCACATTCTCAATCGCCTTGATTATAGCTTGTTTATCAGCAGTATGTCCAACCAGATCACAGTTAGCAAAGTTAATCAGGATAAAATCAAACTTCCCAGAAGATATCTGTTTTTCAGCTTCCCCAGCAATCTCATAAGCCGACATTTCAGGTTTTTGGTCATAGGAAGGAACTTTAGCACTGGGTATCATTATCCTTTCCTCGCCCGGATAAGGTTCATCCCGCTGACAATTAAAAAAATAAGTAACATGTGCATACTTCTCTGTCTCTGCAAGTCTTAACTGCTTCAAACCATTCTCAGAAAGAACTTCACCTAAATCCCCATCAATCTCAACTTCTTCAAAGGCATTAATGTCCCCAAAATCTTCCTCATATTCAGTCATGGTAACAAAATGAACATCAGGATAAACATCTCTTTCAAACTCGTTAAATTCCTCAGCAATAAATGCTTTAGTCAACTGTTTTGGCCTGTCAGTTCTAAAGTTACAAAATATGAAACCGTCATTATTTTCAACTTTCACGTCTTCTATCAATGTTGGTTTAATGTAATAATCGGTTTTTTCACCTCTCTCATAAGCTTTCTCAATCGCTTCTTTTGCTGAATTCGCTTCAAATCCTTCTCCTTTTGTTAGCAAATCATACGCCTTCTTAGTTCTCTCCCAGTTATTATCCCTGTCCATCGAATAGAATCTACCACAAACAGTTGCGATCTTACCCACACTCAATTCTGAGCACTTATCCTCTATCATCTCCACATACTTCTTCGCAGACTTCTCAGGAACATCCCGACCATCAGAAACAAAGTGAATGAAGACTTTATCCAAATCATTATTCTTAGCCATTTTTAACAAAGCGAACAAGTGATTTATGTGTGCATGAACACCCGCATCAGAACAGAGACCAGTTATATGTAGTTTAGAATTATTTTTCTTTACTTTTTCCATTAATTCGTTTAACTTTTCATTCTCAAAGAATGATCCGTCTTTAATCGCACGGTTAATCAATTCATAAGGCTGCCAAACGATTCTTCCCGCTCCCATGTGAAGATGACCAACCTCAGAATTCCCTTGAGATCCTTCAGGTAATCCGACAGCATTTCCCGCAGCCTGGTTCAAACAATGAGGATATTTCTCTAGGAGGCTATCAAAAACCGGGGTTTCAGATTTTGTAACGTAATTCCCAGGACCATCTGGAGCAACACCCCATCCATCAGCAATCAGTAATATAACCTTGTTCTTAACTTCCATATAACCATCCTAAATTGTTTTTCTAAATTCTTTTCCTGCTGGCCTTGCTTTCTCTCCCAATTCATCTTCTATCTCCATTAGTCTGTTGTACTTACAAGTTCTTTCTCCTCTGGAAGGACCAACTTTAATAAATCCTGAACCCACTGCTACAGCCAAATCCACCATTGAAGTGTCATTAGTCTCCCCACCACCTCTGTGCGAAACAACCGTCATCATTCCGTGTTTCCTCGCAAGCATACAGCAATCCACACATTCAGTCAAAGATCCAATCTGGTTAAGCTTGATAAGAATGGAATTAATCGCCTCCATATCAATTGCTTTTTGCAGTCTTCTCGGGTTAGTGACTGTTAAATCATCTCCCATTACCGCAACCTTATCCCCAACCTTCTGCATTATTTTTGTCCAAGCATCCCAGTCATCCTCGTCCAGAGGATCTTCTAAAACCATTATCTCCGGATATTTCTCTACCCAATTAACAAAATAATCAACCATCTCGTCAGAGGTTAATTTTTTACCCTCTTTTTCAAGATTATATTTACCATTTTCGAATATTTCTGAGACTGCAGGGTCCAAGGATATTCCTATATCTTCTCCTTTCTTATAACCGGTCTTTTCAATTGCTTCAAGAATAAGAGGTAATGGTGCTTCATTCGATTTCAATCCGCTCGGAGCAAAAGCACCTTCATTTCCCACATTTACAGTAAATCCTTTCGACTTGAGTAATTTCTTGAGTGTTAAATAAGTCTCAATCCCCATTCTAACATTTTCCTTAGCAGATTGTCCCCCCATAGGAGAGACCATGTATTCCTGAAGATCTGTTGAGTCATGAGCATGAACACCACCTTCAATCACAACCATCATGGGGTTAGGAAGCATCCAATCTTGGATATCTAGGCTAAAAACTTCTCTTATATACTTATACAGGGGTATTAGCTTCTCATTAGACGCAGCTCTGGCTACAGCCAAAGAAACCCCAAGGATAGCATTACCACCTAATCTGGATTTGTTCTCCGTACCGTCAAGCTCAAGCATTATTTGGTCTATTTTTCTTTGATCATAAGGTTCTTTTCCTATCAATTTCGGTGCTATTTCGTTATTAACATTACCAACCGCCTTGAGCATACCTTTACCCATAAACCTGTTAGGATCTTTATCAAGCAACATAAAAGCTTCGTGACTACCAGCCGAAGAACCGAAAGGGACTGATGCGACTCCTTCCCGAGTACTACTTAATTTAACTTTTACTTCCAATGTTGGAACAGAACCAGAACTTAGTATTTCTCTTGCTTTGATTTTTTTAATTTTTGTCAATATATCACCTGTTACTAATAATAGGAATTCGGTAGAATTTATGACTTTTGCTCTTGGGAATAAACTTTTTAATTCGCATTAATCAAATGTATTACTAGTGTTAGCATGACTAGAACAATTGGCGTAATGTCAGGTAAAGGTGGAGTAGGAAAGACAACAATAGTCTCTAATCTGAGTACAATACTAGCCAAAAAAGAGAAAAAAGTAACTGTTCTTGACTGTAATTTCACTACTTCTCATCTTCTTATGCACTTTGGAAAGGTTTATCATCCGAAAACACTGAATGATGTTCTTAGAGGTCAATCTTCTATGGAGGAAGCTACTTATTTCAACTTCACTGGGGTTAATATTGTCCCTGCATCCCTGGATCTTTCGGACATGATGGGTGTGGATGTTAAGATGCTTGATTCGAAAATAAGAAATATTTTTCAGGATCAGGATTTTGTTTTTCTGGATAATGCTGCGGGATTTGGTCGGGAATCAATCTCAGGTATGATGGCCTCTAGGGAAGCAATTCTTGTAGCAACACCTTATCTTCCTGACATCACTGATATCATCCGAGGTAAGACTATTCTTGAGGATTTGGATATTGAGATACTTGGGGTAGTTCTTAACAAAATCACGGGAAAGGATTTTGAACTAAAAGATGAGGAAATTTTGGAATTGACGGAATTACCAATATTAGCAAAAATACCATTTGATTACAAGGTTATGGAAAGTCTGGGTTTGAAGACTCCTTTGACATTTTACGACAAGAAATCCCAGGTTTCCAAGGGATTCCATAGGTTAGCTTCTACTTTGGCTGGGGAGGATTATATTCCTACTGGAGGAGGTATTCTTGATACATTGAGTGCTTTGTTTAGGAGATGGAGTTAATTATAGAATATTTTCTGTTTATTTTTATTTTGGGTCTTTGTGATTAGATAGGACTAAAATCATCAAACTCTTAACGTAGAACTCCTCAAAGTTAATTATTCCGTCGAGTAGTAGTAATTATTCATCTTCTTGTATATCTCTTCTCTTATATCATGAGCTTTATCTATAAGACCTTCAACTTTCTTGTCCCCAGATATTCTCTGTAATTGAGTAAAAGCCTTTGATTGTATTTCTAATCCTGCCAAGAACCTCGAAGCAACCCTATGCCATTCATCTCTAGTAAACCACCAGTACATACAGCTATACTGACTCTTATCAACAACATTTCTTATAGTCCCGAATTTACTTTTAAGTCCTTTTTTACCCTTTAATTTACCTTCTACTATGTCCGAAGCATCAATAAGCAATCCCAAATGGTCCCAAGCAAGTTTATGCACACTCTTGAACGGTTCCTGGTGTCTTTCTAACCAAAGAGGGAAATAATTACCTGCTTTAATATCCTCATAAGTAGTAGACCAACTTGACGGAAAAGCATCTACTTCACCTAAATGTTCGAATTTCTCAAAGATTTCACTACAAGTTATTGTCTCCACATCAGGGTTTTTTCTTATTTTTTCTAGTGTCTCTCTCATTCCTTTAACCATAAACGGAACATGATGACCTATAGTTTCACCGTCTAAAGCCGTAAAACAGTAAGTTCCTTTATTTTTAGTTAATTCATCAACAAAATTATTATCTGTTCGACCAAAACCTATGTCCAGACTTATTCTATCATCCCTAAATATAACTTTTAGACTATTTTTACCATTTTTAACGGTATGATAACCTTCATTTGTCCATTTACCATTAGAAGCTACTCCTACTAGAGGAACCCATCTATATCCTGCTTTTTTAATCGCTGAGATAACTTTTGGGGAATAAGCCATTTCGGGTAACCAGACTCCTGTAGGTTTATAAGCATCTCCGAAAGCCTTCCTGTTGATTTCATCATTAATTTTTATCTGTCTTATAATCTCCTTTTCTGGTAAAAGCGGACAGATTGTGTGATAACAAGGTGTAGAAACAAATTCTAATTGGCCATTCTCGGCTAATTTCTTGAACCCTTCAATTACGTCCCACATTTCATGATCCATCAGTAACTGGGTCAAAGAAGCGTTGATGTTTAGCGTTAATTTAGCCCCTGGGAAGTCTGAGTACAGTTTTATTATTTGTCTGTAAGACTCATTAGTGACCTTTTCTAACCATTCCTTTGTCTGGACCGGAGGCTGATAAATATGCCATAATGGAGCCCAAAATACTTTGTTCCCGGACATAGTTGTCACTAACTAATAGTTATAACTAGTATATAAATATTACTATAGAGTAGTAAATAAGTTAGAAAAGGAAGGGAGTTAAAAAAAAGAAGTATTCACGATTGAATTTCTAGAATTCAATAACTCCTCTATCATACAGGAAACTGATCACATCTCCGTTGTATCTAACACCCCTAAAAGATTGTCCACTATGATACTCAGCTAATCTCTCTATTCCTTTTCTGATTCTATGTGGATTTCCTTCTGCCAATCCTACTAAAGCTTTAATGAAAGAATGATCATAGTTTCCGAGAAGTCCTGGCGTTAGTCTCGATACAAAATCCTCTACAATAACACTATAACCTCTCAGAAAGGCTGGATATCTCATAGCCTCTTCATAGCCCAAGAACTCTGCAACTTCTTTCCATTGTGAAGCGCCCCATGAATCTGGTTTTTCTCTGAATTTGAACTCAAATGCTTCTAAAGTATCTCTATTTTTTACTTCTTCAAAAAGGGCCTCAGATACCTCTTCATCCCTCATATCTTCAACAGGTATTCCATACAACTTAGCTCTAGATCTTAGTTTCTCCCCACTAATTCCTGACATTTTAATCACTTCCTAGTTGTAATAATAGTGTGGGTATTTAAATATTTTTTTACCAAAAAATGAGACAAATGTTTCAAAATATAACTAACTAATACCTAAATTCTCTCCAAAATCTTCCCAACACTCCAAGCCTGAGAAATACAACCTCTACTTTCATGAGGATCATCACCATCAATTATCTCAGAAATAGCGCCCAACCCAAACTTCATTATCTCCCTTTCAACAAACTTTTTGATCCATTTTTCGTCATTTTTCACCAAAGTACTCATCCAAGGCCAGATTGTGCCCTGATGATAAGCTCTATCTCTTTGGTCAACATTACCCGAATAAACGCCACGATAATTCTGATTCTCCTTAGGTAAAGTTCTTAATCCGTAATCCGTCCAAAGTTCTTCCTTAACCGATTTAAGTATTTTTTCCTCGCCTTTATCAATAATCTTGAAAGGGAGATTTAAAGCAATCAACTGGTTAGGTCTCAAAGTATCATCATCCAAGGTATCTTTCAAATAATCCCCATTCCAAAATTTCTTGTTAAAATTCTTCTTAGCCATATTATCATGAAACTGATATCTCCTATAATCCTTTCCTAACTCCTTGGCAAAGAATTCAGCGACACAAAGAGCGTTATACCACAATGCTTGTATCTCAACAGCTTTACCTGCTCTCGGAGTGATATATTCTCCATTAAGTTTAACATCCATCCAAGTCAATCCAGAACCATGTTTTAGCAAGAAATTCTCGTCCATCTTTATCCCATCAACCCCTTCAACGTGTTTCTCAACTATGTCTATGATGACTGGCCACATTTTCTTAATGAATTCTTTGTCTTCAGTTTCCTGATAATAAAGGTAAACACAATTAACAAACCATAATGTCCCATCAACAGAATTATAATTAGGATCATCATTGTTTTTCACGGGAAAAGTATTAGGTAATAGTCCTTTCTTGAGTTCTTTGGAATATCCTTCCAGTATTTTTTTAGCTTCTTCCAACCTTCCAGTTTTCAGGCAAATCCCAGGTAAAGATATCATCGTATCTCTTGCCCATTCTCCGAACCAGTGATAACCAGCAATAATAGAATACTTACCATCAAACCTTTTAATCAAATGATTATCCGAAGCCAGTACCAACCATTTAATCCAATCTTCTTTTTTCACTTTATTTTTCTTGAAAAATTTGTCTAATAATTTCTCTTTCCTTTTCTTCTCCTCTTTTTTAAGCTTACCGTAATTGTAATCTTTCTTATCACAATAACTGGCTATAATTTTGAATTCGAACTTACCCTTACCTTTAATCTCAAACACGCCAGGATTATAACAATTATCTATCGCGTCTTCCCCTCTCTGAGCTTCCATATCATAATAAAAATTTTTGTACCATTTCTGATCTTCTTTTAACGTACTCGGATAGTATTTTCCCTCAGTTGTAGAAATCCTAAGAAACTTATTGTCCTCAAAATTAATTTTAATTTCATCATCTTTGTTTTCGGTATTGAACAATCTTTTAGTTTTTCTAACCTCGTAAATTGACCTGTAATTTATCAGCGGCTTTAACCTTAGCAGGACTTTCTTGTTTCCAGAATCAACTTCATAGGATATCACAACTACATTTTTTTCCCTTAGCATGAACACTTCTTTCTTGATCTTAACTCCTAAAGCCGAATAAAAAAAGTTTGGATTATCGTTTAACTTGAATTTTTCAAGGAATTCAAAACCTTTGGGATAAAGTGTATCCACATACTGATTTGTCGACAACTGAAATTTTTCATCATCAACAACTAATTCCTCTTCCAATTTAGAAAGAACGACCTTCCTATCAAGCGGAGGCTTTTCAGATGTTATCAATAATCCATGATATTTTCGGGTATTCATTCCGGTTATCGTTGAGGAAGAATAGCACCCTCTCCCATTAGTCACTATCCACTCGAGTTTTTTAGATTTCTCAATCTCTCTAATTAGGTCTTTATCTATCCTTAATTCAGGTAATTTCAAACTATCTCCTCATTTAAGTTTCTTTCTCAGAATTTCCGCGGCTTCTTCAGGAGAAATTGTTGTAATATTCATCCCCGCACCCAATTCAAAGCCTGCATCTTTTTCTAATCTAGGACTAATTTCAATGTGAAAATGATATTTTTGTGGGACATGATCTCTCATTCTTAGATAAGCTGTGTGTAGGTAGAAATTAAAAGGTGGGTCATCTAGGACTTTGTAATATGTATTGAGTACTTTCCCTAAAGCTTCTAATACAGCTTCTTCGGATTCTTTTGACATCTGGATAGATGGACTGTGTTTCTTAGGGAATATCCAGACTTCAAATGGCCACAATGGAGCGTAAGGACAAAATGCTATCACATGATCATTTTCAAATACAACTCTTTTTTTGAGATCACTTTCCATCCTAATAATTTCACAAAAGATACATTTCCCATTAAATGTGTAATAATCATCTGCTGCTGCCATTTCTTCGTTTATCAGATGAGGGACCGCGGGTAAAGATATTATTTGAGTATGTGGGTGAGGTTGCGAGGCACCAGCATCTATACCTCTATTTTTAAAAGCTAAAACGTATTGAATATTTTCATCTGCGGCCTCTTGATTAAAAACATCCTTAACGGTTTCAAACCAAAGTTTCCATTCCTTCTTTTTATAAAGAGCGGGATGAGAATTGTGGACGGGTGTATCAATCATTAAATAGTGAGAACCATAGCCTGTTTTTTTGTTCATTAGTTTACCAAAATTTTCATTGAAATTCTCTTCCTTATCAACAGCTGGATATTTATTTCCTATTACTCTTGTTTTCCAGTTTTTACTTGATGGTTTTTCTACTAATGGATCAGGGCACATTTTCTCATTACCAGGACAGAAAGGACAGTTTTTTGATTTTTTGGGCAATTTTTTCTTCTTGGATTTATCCTTAGGTTTAGGTCTGAATTTTCTTTTTTCAGAAATTATAACCCATCTATTAAGGAGGTAATCTTTTCTGATTTCAGCCACTTTTACCAACTCTTTCTTTCATCTTTTTAACAGCTAATCCATGGGCCTTGAAATAATTTACAACCTGAACTTTCCAATCAAGAATATCAACTGTCTCTCTAGTTTTAATCTTTAATCTAGTCTTATCCTCCTTCTTCATAAACACAAAATATTCCAAAATATCAGCTAATTCTTTATTCACATTATTATTGGAATTATTCATCATATGTAATACCTTGATTGGGTTTTCTTTTGGAACGTTTTTAAGAATGAATTTACCGAAACCCGCAACATCTGTGGTAACAGAGAGTGTTCTAAGGACGGCCGTCTCGAATGGTGTATATCCCCAAGGCTCATATCTAGATGGGAATACTCCTACAGAAGCACCAATCACAAATTCATTGTAATCTAAACCCATAAGACCATCAGAAGGTGAAAGATAAGTTGGGTAGAAAATTATTTTAACCTTATCTTCCTCTTTGTTCGTCAGGCTAGCTTCTTGGAGTGCTTTGATTATTGTATCTTCCTTCTCATCATAATCCAATTCATATGCACATAGAGGTGGATTTTTGCCTTGATGCTTCATGAAAAAGTTGGAAAGAATTTTCATATCATTTAGGAATTCCTCATCCAATATTTCCCCCATATCTATTTTCTTGTGATATAGCATTTGTGATACAATATCATCAGTAACCTCTACCATTTTTTCTTTGACTAAATCCCTCATTTTTTGGTAATGAACTAGATTTCCCAATATACTACTCTTGGGTCCCTTAATTCCCGAAGGTATTAGAATAAAAGCAAAAACTAGTTTTTTAGAATTTCTTTTCTTTAATCTTTCGTTAAGATCTTTTAGTGCATTAATATAGATATCCACTCCTTTGTTGAGATACTCATACCTACCAGATACAAAAATTACCATATTGTCTTTCATGTTAATCGGATAATAAGGGGAGAAATAAGCTTCTAAGAATTTGTCGATCTTTTCCCTGTACTTCTCATGTAATATAGTAAGTCTTCTGGTCCTGTAAGCACCTGTTAGATCTAAGGCATTGGGAGCAACTACTTCTGGTGTTCTTTTGAGGATGTATTTTGCTTCTTTTTTAACGATATCACTTACGGTTGTGAAAATGTCTGCTTCTTTTGCAGTAGTCAATTCCATCATATGCTGAGCCTGTAATTCATATTTGTAGGCTTCTTGATCGTCAAAATACTTTCCTTCTTCAAGACCTTTATTAACTTCTTCCATTAGATTCTCTCCACATCCAGATTTTGCTCTACCTATTCTTGTAGCATGCGTTGTAAATACTAAACCCACTGGAAGGTTTTTTTCTTTAAGATAAAGTAACCCAGCACCAGATAGCCATTCGTGAAATTGCGCAACTGATTTTTTACCTTTGATTCCCTTCATTCCAAGCATTTTTTCTATAAGCATCCCTACTGTATAAGACCAAACAATTGGTTCATCAAAATCAAAACCAACATTAATAGAATCTATCTTATAGTCCTCCCAAAATTGTTTTTTGATATCAGTTACTTTTTTCTCATGGAATTTTTTAGGGTCTATTAATATCAAATTCACATCGTTAGCCTGGAACCATCTACCATAATAACACTTAATACCCTCTTTTTCCAACTCTGAGAATATTTTTTCAAGTTCCTCCGGTATTTTTTTCTCCTCAAAATTGTTAATGTACTCCTTAGGATTAAAGAAACCGATAGTCCAATAATTATCTCCATATTTATTCTTCATTTCGCCGCTTTTTGACTTCAATATAGTGAAAATACCACCTACTTTATTCCCACATTCAAATGAGACTTCAAAACAGACTTCAGGTTCTTTTTCTACCATATAGTATATTATTACATATTTTGCCTCAAATAAAATTAACGTATAAAATTAACGTATTTGTTTCAAAAATCATATTAATTATAGATGAAAGAGACTATATTCAGGAAATATGATATAAGGGGAGTAGTCGGAAAGGATTTTCTGATTGGGGACTCTAAACATGTGGGAGCTGCTTTTGGTACTATATTAGGAGAAGGTAAGTCGGTTTCTGTTGGTATAGATGTTAGGCTCACAAGTGAGGATATAAAAGATGGTTTAATAGAAGGTCTCAGGCTGGTAGGTTGTAATGTCACAGATATTGGGATAGTTCCTACGCCATTGTTGTATTTTCACCTATATCGTAAGAATAAAGATGGCGGAATTATGATAACCGCATCTCATAATCCTCCAGAATATAATGGCTTTAAATTCAGAAACAAAAAAGCAACCCCATTTCATTATGAAACTATATTAGAAATAAAAAAAATGATAGAGAAAAATAAATTTAATGTTGGTAAAAGAGGGAAAATTAAAAGAGAGGATGTAGTTAAGGAATATCTTGAATATATCAAAGAAAAAATTGATCTGCAGAAAAGTTTGAAGGTTGTAATTGATGCAGGTAATGGTACATGTGGTGAAATAGTTCCCAAGATTTTACGAGATTTAGGGTGTCAAGTCGAAGAACTTTATTGTAAACCTGATGGAAATTTTCCCAATCACATACCAGATCCAAACATGGAAGAGACATTATCTGATATTCGAGAGAAGGTCGTTGAAACAAATTCAGATATTGGTATAGCATTTGATGGTGATGGTGATAGAGTTTCTTTTGTTGATGGGAAAGGAAATATAATTCGAAGCGATATTGCAATGCTATTATTTGCTAAGGAAGTTTTAGGAAAATATGATAACCCCAAGATTGTTCATGAGGTCAAGTTTTCTCGTATATTTATTGATTATGTTAAGAAGAATGGTGGTATTCCAGTTATGACAAAAGTTGGATATCCTAATATAGTTTTTAAAATGTTGGAGGAAAAATCACCTTTAGGGGGAGAATTTAGTGGTCACTTTTATTTCAGGGAAAATAATTATTATGAAGATGCTATTTTTGCTGCAGCGAAATTTGTTGAAATCGTTTCAAAACAAGATAAAAGCCTTTCCGATTTAATCAAGCCATTTTTAAAATATGTCTCCAGTCGGGAATTTAGGATACCTTGCCCTGACGAAAAAAAAGAAGAAGTAGTTAGAAAAATCAAAGAAACATTCGAATCTCGAGGTTACGATATAAATGATGTAGATGGTGTAAGATTAGAATTTAAAGACGGTTGGGGTTTAATAAGACCATCAAATACAGAACCAGAATTATCTGCAAGATTTGAAGCTACTACAAATGAAAAACTAAAGGAAATAAAAAAAATGGTATTAAAAGAATTAAATAAGCAAATGTGAATAATTTATTCATGACAATAGATGTAACAATAGTGGGGGATATAAATGTTGATGTGATTACTCATCCTTTGGAGGGTATACCTGAAAAGAACAAACAATTACTAGTTCCTTATATTTATCTTAATACTGGTGGATGTGCATGTAATACCGCAATAGCCTGCGCGAGATTAGGAATAAAGACAAGATTGATAGGTAAGGTTGGTGATGATGCTTTCTCGGCCTTCATACTGGATACTTTGAAAGAGGTTGGTGTGGATAGAAAAATAAAAATTTCGGAAAAAGAAGATACAGGTATAACACTTGCTTTAGCACTTCAGGATTCTTCACGTTCTTTTATCACTTACAAAGGCGCAAATGATACATTTTCCACAAAAGATTTTTCTATGGAACTAATAGATGGTGAAGTACTCGTACTTACTGGATATAATTTACTGGATAGTTTGAGAAAGGAAGCGGGTATTCTATTTGAATATGCTAAAGATATGGAGATGGCAACTTTTCTTGACCCTAATTGGGATCCGAAAGGCTGGACCAAAGAAAGAATAAATGATATAAGTGAATTATTGAAAATAACAGATATTTTTTTCCCAGATTTAGAAGAAGGAAAATCAATGACTTTTACAGATAATCCTAATTTAATTACAGTTAAATTATTGATGCATGGTCCTAAATTTGTTTGTCTGAAATTAAGTGATCAAGGATGTTTATTGGCAGATGATGATAGTAGTCAATTAGTTAAAGCTTTTCCCGTGAAACCAATTAATACCACTGGGGCGGGAGACGTCTTTCTTGCTGCTTTCACTAAAAAATGTCTTGAAGGGGAAGATCACGAAGAATCAGCTTTATTTGCGAATGCAGCTGCTGCTTTATCAACGACTAAGTTTGGTTTGGAGAGATATCCAACTTATCAAGAAGTAAAGGAATTTATGAGAAGAGAGGAATATGAAGAAAGTTCATAAGCTGAAAGAAACCAGTATTAAAGTTATTAGAGATTGTTGTTTGGAAAATGGTGCTATAGTTGCTGCTAATCCAAGCAAGAAATATTATCCCTCCCAAGCAAAGCATTATTTTTATGTATGGCCAAGAGACGCATCTTTTGTTTGTATGTGTGCGGATATAATTGGAATTGAGAGCATTCAAGAGAAATTTTTTAATTGGTGTTTGAATAGAGCCGAAGGCTTTAAAAGAACAACTTTATTTTTTGAGAAATATTATGTCAATGGGCTTAAAGCCTTGCCCAGATTCCAACCAGATCAGGGTGGTTCTATACTTTTTGCAGTCCATCACCACTATAAAGAAGAACCGTCCAAAGCATTGAAATTCAAGGAATTAATTAAAAAGACAGCTGATGGATTATGTTGGTTTTGGAAGGATGACCATTTTGATCGGATGACTAATGACTTATGGGAAGAGAGACATACTTTTCCTGATTTAAAGGATAACTTCACCTATGATCTTGCAGCTTGTTCAAAGGGATTAGAAAAGGCAAATGAAATAATTCCGAATTCCAGATGGGAGGAAGTATCCAATCAAATGAAAAAACTTTTAGAAAAACATTATAATGGTAAATTCTTTGTGAGATCTCATGGTATTCTTAGTGATGAGAGGATTGATGCCTCAATGTTAGGTTTGGCCTATCCATTTGAGGTTATAAAACCAGATGATAAAAGAATGAAATCTACCGTCAAGGAAATTGAGAAAAAACTTGTGATTAATGGTGGTGTTCACAGGTATGAACATGATGAGTATGATGGTTGGATGTATGAGAGTTTTCACAGAAAGAAAGGAGCAGGTGCTTGGCCATTATTGAATTTTTGGTTATCGATTTACTATTCTAATTTGGGAAAAAAGAAAAAAGCTAAGAAATATTTTGATTGGGTTGTTGATAGGGTTGATGAGTATATCCCAGAACAGATTTTTGATAACGACATTCAAGTTTCTGTTTCTCCATTAACTTGGTCGCATGTGATGTTTTTGATTGCGGGAAAACAATTGGAACTATTTTAAATTTACTTAACAATCATCTTTCCCTGTTCCCAGTTCTCCCATTTAACTTTACAATCCTGACATTTCAATACGTTTTCTGCTTTCAAGAATGTACTATATCCAGAAGAAGTGTCTGATTTAGCATGGACTATTGTATCTTTGTTACCATGATCATAACAAACCCCTCTCCCACAGAATACACAAACCCCTCGTGCTTCTTTATCACAGAACCAGCATTTCATTCTACCAATTCCTCATAAACATTTAACATTTGATTAGCTATATTCTCCCAATTAAAACTTTCTTCAGTTGCTTTTCTACCATTTTCACCCATCCATCTGGCCTTATCAAAATCAGAAAACACGCTATTAATTCCCCATTTTAGAGAATTAGGATTATTGTAGACCTTTAGCCCTGTAACATCGTGCCAGACCAATTCACCCGAACCAGTTCCATGCATGGCTACAACTGGTTTTCTAGAAGCCCAACTTTCAAGTATAATCATCCCAAATGGCTGATTTCGACTTGGGTCACATAATACATCTGATGCTTTGAAAAGTTCTTCTTTCCTTCTTTGGTCAGATATCCATCCTGTGAATCTGGCCGCATGGCCCACTCCAAGCTGATTGACCCGATTTTCCAGATGTTCTTTCATGTCACCATCCCCAACAAAAACGAATTTGGAACTTGGATTATCTCTTAATATGGCAGGAATACTTTCGACCAAAATATCAGGACCTTTCATATGGGTTATCCTTCCAATAAAGAGAACAGTCGGATCCATAGGTCCTATCTCTAAACTTTCTTTAACTTTGCCAACATCAATATGATTATTATAATTATTTGGATGTATTCCATTATGAACTACCCTCATTTTTTCTCCCGGTACTCTATGTAGCCATTGGACTTCTTTTTTCATTGTATTAGTACAAGTTGTTACTATATTTGCAACATAACTTCCATACCATTCCAAATTACGGATAGATTGTGCTATTCCATTATGAAATTTATTACCATCTCTTCCAAATTGGCTTGAATGGCAAGTCCATACAACCTTTCTCCCTCTTTCTTGTTTTATTTTATCTAACGCAGGAACAACATGCCAATCATGACCATGGGCTATATCAAATTTCCCAGAATAGTCCTCACAATTAAAGAAGGCATTAGCCATAGAACTGCACATATTATGCATCTCTCGAAATAACTCTGGGCTAAATGCGAATGGGCATCTATGATAGTGAACTCCATCTATTCTTTCATAATTAGTTTGCCCAGAACCAACTCTTGTAAATACATGAACCTCATGTCCCTCTCTCTCTTGAGCTGCAGCAAGTTCAGTGACAACAGGAGATATACCTCCCACATGAACAGAATGAAGAGATTCCCACGAAAAATGTGCTATCCTGATTTCAGTCGCCTCTATCTACTATTGATTTTACCCGTAATTAAATTTTCCTATTTAATGGAAAATTCCAAATCTTGTATTTTTTTCCCTAGAGTCTCAAGTGTTTTTCTAGCCTGATTAAACCAAAATTCTGTACCCCAGTAAGTATAACAACTGGTTTCTACGGCAAGTAAATAATATTTTGTTGTTTTGTACTTTTTTCTGATCACTTCGTTCGCTTCAATCGATTTAATTTTCTCTTTTATTCTATGAAAGCTTCTACTCAATTTGAGAATTTTTTTATTAATTTCACGTCTTTTATCCCCTTCTTCCCAATTTCTGTGCCCACCAATCCAAGAACTACCCTCTTCGGTTATCTCAACTTCAGATTCTATATTTGGATAATATTCTTGAAGGAATTCCGAAACGGTCAAAGAGGAAACTCTATCATCAATCTTTTCTTTAAAAAATATTTCAAACGTTTCAGGGAAAAACTGATTCATCATAGTATTACCATTTTCCCCATCAGACGCTGGAACAACTAAGGCTGGTTTATCACTTACTTTACCAAAAATACCTGAAGCTAACAGAGATTTCTCATAAACACCCGAAGCATCGCATCCTGCTTGCTGATCAATGAAATTATGTTTAACTCGGAATATAACTGGTATTGATTCTTTTTCCACTTTTAATAAATGAGGTTGACTTGCTTTTATCACCCTTTCTTCAAATCCCATTTGCTTCTCATTTTTCAAAGCTTCTAAGGGGAGTATCAACCACTCATATCCGAATTCCTTTACCATTCTAATAAGATGCTCTAGTTTATCTTCTTCACCAGGAACGCCCATTTCAGGTAGCCAAAAACCTTTGACATTTTCTAGATTTTTTTCCCCAAATAAATCCTCAAAGGTATTTCTCCACTCCTCTATTTGAAACCCCCAGTCTTGTTCAGGGGTTACGGGAAAATAACAATGTGAGTATGCTGTCCCAGCGAATTCAATTGATTTAGGATATTTTTTCATAACCTCTTTGTAAAATTTAATTATATCCCCTATATTTTCCCCTTTAACCTCTATTTTATTTAATTGATTTTTTATTTTGTTCAAATTTTCTAATAGTAATCCGGAAAAATCTAGCATTATTTTAGCAGAATGGTTTTCACTCCTTAATTTCTCGACATATTTAGCAGGATTTTTATAGGCTCTTATCATCAACTTTGCTTCCCAGACTTCTTTATCATCGCTTGAACCCAGCATCTTCTCAAGATTTCCCACTAATTTACCGTTTTTCCAAACTAATGGTTGGTGCATATGCAACCAGGAAACATAAACTGAATTCATGGTAAATAATTTCTTTTAGGAAGATAATAATTTACTTGTGGAATAAATGTGTTTATTTAAAAAATTTTCAAAAAAACCTACTGATTCAAAGAATATGAAACAAGAGATAGGAGATCAGGGATTATCGATTAAACTAACAATTGAAAAGGAACTAGAAAATATCAAGGAAATTTCAAAAAAAGTAAAGAAATCGGGTAAATTCATTTTCTCGGGTTGTGGAGATAAATACATAGTTCCTTTAGCTTCAGAATATTTGTGGAAAAATATTTCAAAAAAACCATTAGATGTTCTTCAATCCTGGACATTGAAGAATTACCCACCAAAATATCTTGATAAAAATACTTGTATAGTCCTCGTGAGCCAATCTGGTACAACTTATGATACGGTTGAAGTTTGTGAACTTGCTATTGAAAAAGGTTGTAATGTAGTCGCTTTAACAAATCTTAAGGAAGACAAGGATGGTAGTTTAGTTGAATTATGCGAAGATTATGAAAAAGGTTATGTTATGAGGATGCATACTAAAAGCTATCCAGAAAGATCCTTACCTAGTACAGGTTCTTTTCACTCATCACTCGCAGTTTTAAATTTATTCACACTCTTTGTCAATGGTAGCCCCGACGAATTTCTTCATTTACAAACTAATTATATCCCAAAAATTGTTCATGAATTAAGTACTTTAGATGGAATTAAAAAGTGGGCTGGAGAATATTCCCAAAAGTTGAGAAAATTCGATAATTTTTATGTGGTCGGTGATGGTCCGAGATATACTGTTGCAAGAAAACAAGCAAGAATAATGATGATGGAGGGAGTTAAAACTAACGCATGTGATGTTGAAGGTGAAGAATTCGTACATAGTCTTATTGAAACGCTTGAATCCAAATCAAATCCTCTAATTTTACTTAAACCTTTAATTGATTGGAAAGATTCGTTTCAGGTTTTTAAAATGGTTAAGAAATTCTGGGGAAAATATTCTGATAAAAATATGGTTGTTATAATTGATCCTTTCCGATACTTGGGTGCGAAATCAAGACAATTGTTTTCAGGTATAGAAGGAAATATTTTATCTCCATTTTTGTATGCCCCCCAGCTCGAATGGTTGAGTTATTATCTCGCCTTAGAAAAAGGGATGGATCCAAGTATTGGTACTTTAGTTAAAAAAGTTAGAAGTGAAGCGGAGATAAAAAGTTTGATATGAGAACCTTTATTTAATGATAAAACGATAATATGGTTTAGATTTATTATGCCTTCAGTAGTATTGTGTTTTGAAGTTCATCAGCCCTTTAGAGTTAACCATTTCTCGGTCAATGGATGTAGTCTAACACAAGAGAAATACTTTGATCAGTTCTTTAACAAAAATCTTAACAAGTTCATATTCGATCGGGCATCTAGGAAATGTTATCTACCTACAACCGACACAATTCTAGAGTTGGTAGATACATTCAAAAAAGAGAAAAGAAAATTCAAATGTGCATTTAATCTTTCTGGGGTCTGGTTAGAACAATGTGAAAAATGGCAACCAGATTTATTAGAGAATTTCAAACAGTTATCAGAATCTGGCATGGTTGAATTTCTGGGAAGTACTTACTTCCATTCTCTTGCCGGATTGTTTAAGAATCACGATGAATTTAGGGAGCAGATAAAAATGCAGACTCGAGCAATTAAAGATTATCTAGGTCACAAGCCAAGGAACTTTGTAAACACCGAAATGTTGTATAATAACCTGATTGCAAAAACAGCTGAAGAGCTAAAATTCAAATCAATATTTACTGAGGGAACTGAGAGGGTACTTGATTGGAGATCCCCAAATTATATATATGCTAGAGGACCCGTTAAAGAAAATGATAAACCTCTTAAAAAAAGAATAAAAGTTCTAACAAGGAATTACAGATTAAGTGATGACATCGGTTATAGGTTTTCTTCACGAGATTGGAATGAATGGCCTTTAACTGCTGAAAAATATTCTGTTTGGTTATCTGCTACTAATGGACAATATATTAACATTTTCATGGACTTCGAAACATTCGGGGAACATCAACCTGATGATTCAGGAATATTCTTTTTCCTGAAGGCTTTACCTTGGAAAATTTTTGAATGGAAAAATCTTGATTTTAAATTACCATCGGAAATTGTAAAAGAAAAGGATCCTGTTGCTGAATTAGATGTACATGAGAATAATACGGTTTCATGGGCAGATATGGAAAGGGATAATTCTGCCTGGCTTGGAAACTCGATGCAAAAGATGGCTTTCGAAGAACTGGTGAATGTGGAATCTTTGGTAAAACAAAATGGTAATAAATTACTGAGGTTTTGGAGGCTTTTGCAACAGAGTGATCATTTCTATTATATGTGTACTAAGAGGTGGGAAGACGGGGATGTTCACCATTATTTCTCGCCATTTTCAACTCCCCATGACGGTTTCATTAGTATGATTTCTGGAATTTCTGATATAAAGGTAAAACTTGCTAAGGAGTTAGGAAAAAATGAAGTGCTTAATGGGAAGAAGAAAAAGAGTTTGAAGAAAGTAAGTAAAGGTAAGAAAAGAATATCCAAGGTAAAAAAAGAAGTAGAAGATTTGAAAAAAATTAAAACACCCTTAAAACCCAGATCTGAGATTGATTTCATCATGAACGAAAAAGTAGCTTATCCTACAACCAAAATTGAAAAGGAAAAATTAGAGAGAATTTCACAAGATTTTAAAAGACGATAGATTATAATTTTCTTAACTTTCCAATCAAACCTTTCTCAGATTCAGCAACAATTCTTCTAGTCTTATCTACGACATCAGGGTTAACTGAAATGCTAGTAATACCCCACTTGACTAACTTTCTCGTTAACTCGGGATAAAAACTGGGGGCCTGACCACAAATAGAACTAGTAATGCCATTTTTCTTACAAGCCTTAACAACACGTTTAATACACCATAATACCGCAGGATCCTGTTCATAGAACCATCTTTTCATCGTTCTAGAATCCCTGTCAGTAGCAAGAACGAATTGTGTTAAGTCATTTGTTCCGATTGAAATGCCGTCTATGCCCTCTTTTATAAAATCTTCAATGAGTATAGCAGAGGAAGGAACTTCGACCATTATCCATAACTTGAATTTTTTATCTTCTAGAAGCCCCGCATGCCTAATCAACATTTTAATTTGTTTTAATTCCCAAGTTGTTCTCACAAATGGTATCATTAACCATAGATTATCGTAACCTTCATCTCTTACTTTTTTGATTGTCTCAAGTTCTAACTTAAAGAGTTTTGATTCTGTGATATAACGGGAAGCTCCCCTCCAACCTAACATTGGGTTTGACTCTTTGGGTTCGTATTTCTTACCTCCTTCAAGATTAGCATATTCATTTGTTTTTAGATCAAGTGAGCGATAAACGACGGGTCTTGGGTGGAAAGTCTTCGCAACTTTCTTGATTCTTTTTGAAAATTCTTTTACTATCTTTTCTTCATCCCCCTTCTCGATTAAATAGTTAGGATGTTTTCCTAATTCTGCGACCATAAATTCTGCACGTAAGAGACCAATACCATCACAATTGACGTTCTTGTATTTTTTAGCAAGGTTTGATTGACCCAGATTCATGTAGATTTTTGTTTTGGTTTTAACATTTTTTGTTTGAGTCTTTTTCTTTGATTTTGCGGGAAATTTACCCAGATAAACTAGTCCGTCATCGCCGTCTATTGTTATAACATTACCATTTTTCAACTTCTTTGTCGCTTTTCCAGTACCAACCACGCAAGGAATTCCAAGTTCTCGAGCAACAACAGAAGTATGAGATGTTTTACCTCCTTCATCTGTAATAAGTGCTGAAATTTTTCCCATGGCTGGAATATAATCGGGATTTGTCATCTTTGCGACAAGAACATCACCATTTTTTATTTTATCCAATTCATGGGGATCTTTTATTATTTTAACCTTCCCAGAAACAACCCCTGGTGAAGCGGGTATTCCCTTTATTATTGGTTTTTCCTTAGTTGCAACATCCTCTCCTTCTTCTTTTTTATAAACGACATTAATAGGTCTTGATTGTATCAAATAAAGTTTACCGTCTTCGATGGACCATTCAAAATCTCGAGAACCTTGATAATATTTTTCTAACTTCAATGCTAGGTTGTATAGTTGATTTAGTTGGTAATCACTTATGACCTCTTTCTTTTGTTTACTTTTAGGTACTTTTTCAGTTTTTAATCCACCTTTTTTACTAATTATTTTCATCTTAGCTTTTGTTTTAATTTTTTTATCAATAATTTCACCGGTTCTCTTATCAATTACATATCTATCTGGGGTTACATATCCTGATGTTATGCCTTGACACTGCCCCCAAGAAGATTCTATTATAATGTTATTCTTCCCAGATGAGGGATCTACAGTAAAGCCAAGCCCAGATTTGTCTGAATTTAATTGTTTTTGTACTACTACAGCAACTGAAACTTTTCTATGACTCATTTTCTGTTTTTTCCGATAGAATATTGACCTTGCTGTGAAAAGAGATGACCAGCACTTTTTAACTGATTTGATGACTTCATCTTCGCCTTTAACATTAAGAATAGAACTAGCTCCAGGTAAATCCTCTATTGTTGAAGAGCTTCTAACAGCAACCCACTCGGATTTTTTTCCGAATTCTTTTGACAATTTTTTATAAGAAGAGATGATTTCATTTTTTATTCGATGAGGTACTTCTGTTTTTTCTATTAATTCAAGGATTTTATCTGAACTCTCCTTTAATTGATCGGAATCGTTAATGTCGGTTTTTTTCAGGATATCAAATATTGCAACTTTAATCTGAGTTTTTTCGAGGAAATATTTGTAAGCCTTAGTATTGATAACAAAAGCATTGGGAACGGGTAAATCCATATTATACATTTCTGCTAGATTTTCCCCTTTTAACCCTACTTTTGATGAACTTTTCTTTGGGATTTCTTTTAAAAATTTTACAAATCTCATATTACATTCCTTAATTAATTTAGTATTACATAGAAAATAGTTTTTCGTAAGATTTTTCTTTAAGTTCTCAAAAATATTAATTATTAGTTGATTGGTTATGGATGTTGCTGTAATCGGCTCTGCTATGCTTGACACTATTATTTACACGAACAGACTGAAGAAGTTCAAATTAAGGAGAAAACAGTATTTAGGCTTCCCATATTCCTCAAAAACAGAAATTGAGAATCTAAGGTTCGATGTCGGTGGTTCTGGTCATAATATTGCTGTTGGTCTTTCAAAATTGGGAAATAAAGTAAATTTCATCGGTAGAATAGGTGATGATCCAAATGGTGAAATGATACTTACTAATTTCAAATCTGAAGGGGTTGATACGACTTATCTTAAGAAAGATGAGGACAAAATGACAGGATTTTCTCAAATATTCATAACACCTGATGGGGAGAAGAGCTTATTGACGTATAGAGGTGCTAATAACAGTTTAATCCCAGAAGATATACCAGACTCAATTGAAAATGTCAAATGGTTTGTTTTCACTACTGTAACAAGTGATCAGACAGTTAAAGCTGTGAAAAAATCGGTGGAATTAGTTAAAAGAAGTGGTGGTAAAATATTAGCAAATCCTAGTATAACTATGGTAAGACACAGGAAAAGAGAATTAATGAATCTGATAAGAAATTCAGATATAGCTATTATGAACAAGGAAGAAGCTTGTGAATTAACTGGTACAAGAAATGAGAAGAAAGGGTTAAAAAAACTATTAGAATTAGGAGTTAAATCGGCTGTTGTTACTTTGGGAAAAAATGGAATAATAGGTTCTGACGTAGAAAATAGTTACAAACAGAAACCTTACAGGGTTAAAATTAGAGATACAACAGGCGCAGGAGATGGTTTTACTGCAGGATTTTTACATTGGTTGATGAAAACTGGTTCATTCAAAGAGTCATTGATGTTTGGTAATGCTACTGCCGCATTGAATATCGAAAGTGTTGGTGCAACGAAAAACTTACCTTCTGAAAAAGATATAATTAATTTGATGGGAAGATGATAAAGTATCTTTCATTTTTCCCAGATCAAATAAAATCAAATATTTTCTATCTTTAGTGTAACGAATTTTTTTCGAATCTTAATTATATAATCGTAATTCAAAATCCGAAAATATAATTTCCTTTTAGGGGGTGGGAATGAGCGAGTGCTGAAAGCACACAGGGAAAAATAACAAAACCACAAACTATTGAATTTTAAACTTCTATACCTTCCTCTAATGCTTGTCTAACTATCGTGACTTCATTCTTCATTTTTTCAAATTCTTTTGGTGTATAGCAGATAAAATCGACAGGGAAATCCTTTTCTTGTTCCACATGCCATTCCCATGAAAGTTTTGACATAAATTTACTTTTTTTCCTTATTTTATTGGAAATTACTAACAAGTCTATATCACTCCACTTATGAGTTCTTCCAGTCGCAAAAGATCCGAATAGAATAATTCTCTCTATACCAAATTTCTTAGCAATTCTTTTTTTGAAATCCTTCACAAGTTCTAAAGCTTCAGATTCTTTTCTACCCATTTTTTCACCTTTTCACCCTTATTGATTATTTCTCTTGCTGTTTTCTTATTTATCTCTTCTTCCATATCAGGATATCTTGAAATCGTATAAAAAGGGCTGATGTCTTTACAAGAAGTCAAAATTTCCTTTGGTGCGTTAAGTTTTTTAGCAATACTCAACAAGTCATGAATTTTATCAAAATCATCTGATTTTTCTATTTGTAAAGCTTTTAGAGATTTTTCAACAGACTGTTGAACTAAAAAAGTGACTAACTCATAATTTTTTCCATCAAAATTATATTCTGCATTTTCCAGATCTTCTATCGCCTTATCAAACCATTTTTTAGACTCTTGTTTCATTTTAACCCTTGATATTAATTTCTCTGTTATTGTTTTATAGTTTTATAATATGATTTCTTTTCTTATAGGGGGCGAGCGATAGCGAGCATGAGTGACTGGAAGGAACGAGAGCGTGGGGAAAGCACGCAAAAATTAAGAAAGAAGTGGAACAAAAAACCAACATACTAATAAACTATAATAAAATCCATCACCTAATATTACATTAGTGATAATACAATGTTATTCAATAAAAAACAAAAAAGAATGAATAAAATAATAAACCCAAAAACTGGTAAAGGTGTACTTCTAGCATTTGATCATGGGGTTGAACACGGGCCTGCTGAATATGATGGTATAGACATAGATCCCCTCCGAATAGCAAAGATAGCAATAGGGGGAAATGCCAATGCGTTGATTGTTCATCCGGGTTCTGCCAGATACATAAGAAAATTCATTAAAAAATTACCTCTGATAATAAAACTAACTGCTAGAACTAATTTAGCTCATCACAAGTTACAATCTATGACCGGGACTGTGACTGAGGCTGAAGCACTTGGTGCGGTTGGCGTGGCTTGTACTATTTATGTTGGATCTAAACAAGAACATATTATGCTTGAAAATTTCTGTAAAATTAAAGAAGATTGTAGAAAAAGAAAGATGCCATTGGTTGGATTTATGTATCCCAGAATTAAAGGTAAAAAATCTACTAAAACTAAACATGTTAGATATGCTGCAAGAGTAGGTGCTGAACTTGGATTGGATGTAGTTAAAACTTATTACACAGGCTCATCAGAATCGTTCTCAAAGGTTGTTAAAGATGCTAATTTTGTCCCTGTTGTTGCTGCAGGTGGAGGACCAAAGGATAACGAGTTAGAAGTTCTAGAACTAGTCAGAGAAATAATGAAATCTGGTGCCTCAGGAATGGCTATTGGAAGAAATATTTGGACAAGGGATAAAGGTATGTTTGTTTTAGATCACGTACAGAAGATCGTTCATGGGAGGAATTAGATGAGATTACCAATAATTATCATCAATTTCAAAAGTTATGCAGAAGGTACGGGAAAAAATGCTGTTAAATTGGCTAGAATCTGTGAACAGGTTTCAAAGGAATATGATGTTAATATTACTGTCGCCCCACAAGATACAGATATATTCCGTGTAAGTTCTAAGGTTGATATTCCAGTATTTGCTCAGAGTGTAGAACCTATTGAACCGGGTGCACATACAGGTCATGAGTTACCATTAGCTGCAAAAGAATCTGGGGCCGTTGGGACATTAATAAATCATTCCGAAAATAGATTAACCCTTCCACAGATAGGCCAGAGTATTTGGATTTCGAGAAACAATGGTTTGAAAACAGTTGTTTGTGTCCCTGATTTGGACTATGCAAAAAAACTAATAGAAGAAGATCCTGACTTTTTAGCTTATGAGTTTCCTGAACTAATAGGAACTGGTAGACCAATATCAAAAGAGATGCCTGATTCCGTTAAAAAATTTGTAGATATTGTTTCTGAATCTGAGCCTGAAATAATACCATTATGTGGCGCGGGTATATCGACAGGTAAAGATGTAGAAGCAGCATTGAAATTGGGAACGAAAGGTGTGATTGTAGCTTCAGCGGTGGTAAAATCAAATAAGCCTAGAATGGTATTGGAAGACCTAGTAAAGAGAATAAAATAGAAAAATAAAAAACAATTTATTTCTTAGAAACTTTCTCTTCCTTCAACAATTTCTTCGCGATGAAAAAGACAACAAATGCTATTATCACGAAGTTTATCAAAGCACTCAAAAATGATCCCCACTTTATGACCACAGGTCCAAGCGCCAGTGTTGCTGTTTCCCAAGATCCACCTGGAATCAACGGAGATACTACTGGCATTACTATGTCATTTACCAATGACTGGACCAGGGTTGTTAATGCAGCACCTATTATGAATGCTATTGCTAGTGCTATTGCGTTGTATTCCTTGAGAAAGTCCATAAAATTTTTTACTAAACTCATTGATACACCTCCTCTTATTCAATAATAGGATTTTCCCGTTATTTAATCCTTTCTAGTATTATCGCGGGACAAACTCTGGTTATTCCTCGTGTAGATTCCAATTTTTTAATGAATTCTGTGAGTTCCTGAGAGCTCTTAAACCAGCATCGCATCATAATCATGTGATCTCCAGTTGACGAATACAAGCTCTTAACTTTTTCTAAATTCTTTAATTTCTCAATCATCGAAATGTAGTACTCGGGTTCAGTATCTATTCCTATTAGTGTATCTACTTGAAATCCCAATTTTCTTGGATTGACGTCTACTGTGTACTTCTTTATAATCCCCAAATCTTCCATCCTCTTAATCCTCTTTCTAACTGCCGTGTCCGTAACTCCCAGTTTTTTTGCTATATCAACAAAGGTCGCTCTTGAATTACTTTCAAGAATATTTAATATCTCTAAGTTTGAAATTCGAACCATATTCTTTATATAAACAAACATACTTATATAGTTTATCGAACATATAATAATAGAGGTGCGTTGAAATGGAACGAGAAAAAATAAATTTTCCTTTGATAGGTGATAAGGCTCCATCTTTTAAGATACAAACAACTAAAGGGAAGATAAATTTTCCTGATGATTACAAGGGTAAATGGGTTGTGTTATTTTCACATCCTGCAGATTTTACACCAGTATGTACAACAGAATTCGTAGCTTTTCAGAAAAGATACAAGAAATTCAAAGAGATGAACTGTGAATTGATTGGCCTAAGTATTGATCAAGTTTTTAGTCACATGAAATGGACAGAATGGATAAACGAGAAATTAAAAGTAAAAATAGAATTTCCGATAATTGCGGATGATATGGGTAAGGTTGCTAGTTTGTTCGGAATGGTACATCCAGGTAAAGGAACTAATACAGTCAGAGCGGTTTTTGTAATTGATCCAAAAGGTATTATTAGAACTATACTCTACTATCCACAAGAAGCGGGTAGAAATATGGATGAAGTTTTAAGGATTGTTAAAGCGTTACAGACAGTCGATAATAACAAAGTCGCTACCCCAGCCAATTGGCCAGATAATGAATTGATAAAGGACAGAGTGATTGTATCACCAGCAAAAGATGAAGAAACTATAGAAAAGAGGAAGAAACAAGAAAAATCTGGAGAGATAGAGTGTTACGATTGGTGGTTATGTCATAAGAAATTGTAAAGGTGTATTGATATGAAATATGGGAGATGGTCAATGGAATCGAGTGAAGATGATTTCGATCCATTAATGCGTTTATACAGACCTAAACCATCTCAGGTAGCTTATGAAAAAGCCGTTGGAATACAAGAATTGATGGGAGTGCGTCCACGTTCGGACATGGATTAAAACTGAGGTGAAAATTTAGAATGAGTAAAACTGAGGAGAATCTAAAAAAAGCATTTGTTAAAGAATGTCAAGCCAACTTAAGATATGTTTTCTTCGCGGAAATGGCTGATGAGTTGGGTCATCCACAAATTGCTGATATGTTTAGAAGTATAGCCAAAGGTGAAGAATGTCATGCCAAAGGATTTTTATTTTACCTAGCGAAATTAGGGGTGGTTAAGGTTAACGGCGTAAAAGACGCTTTGGAAATATCTATAGAAAAAGAACTGGATGAAACCGAAAACATGTACCCAGAAATAGCTGAAGAAGCGAGGGAAGAAGGACATGAAGATATAGCCAAATGGGTTGAAAGAGTTGGTAAAGCAGAAGGGAGACATATGAAAGCCTGTAAGAAATTATTGGAGTCATTGGATTAATTGATAAAAATGATGGGAAATATTATAGAAGAATCCATTAAAGAATTCAACGAATACAGATCCCCAGAAGCAAACGCGGAATTAATATCACAGAAAAATAAGAGTTCCAAAATCAGGTTCACAGGAACTTTTTGCAAAACATGTGGGTTTTATGATTACTTCGATGACCTCAAGATTTTACTTGAAGATAAAGGGCTGAAAACCAAAATTGGTAAAATAAAAGAAATTGATGATGGAGCTATTGTTGAATTTGAAAGTGTATAAAGTTATAACTAAATAATTTTAATCAAAATAAGGAGGTGTAAATAATGGGAACAATAGGTAAAAAAATTGTAGGACTTGATGTTAAGAAATTAGTGCAAGAAATGAACAAAGCTCTTGCTGATGAATGGCTTGCTTACTACCAATACTGGGTTGGTTCAAAGGTGTTAGTAGGTCCAATGAGAGGAGCGGTTGAAGCAGAACTAGTGGAACATGCCAATGAAGAATTAAAGCACGCAGAGATGTTGGCTGGGAGAATAATCCAGTTAGGAGGGACTCCAATTCTTACACCAGAAAATTGGTATAAGAAAACTAATTGTGGTTATGAGAGCCCGGAAGATTCAGATGTTAAAAAAATAGTGAAACAAAATATCAAGGGAGAGCAATGTGCAATTAGGGTCTACCAAAAGTTAGTAGAAATGACACATGGAAAGGATCCAATTTCGTATAACATGTTTTTGGAAATTCTCGAAGATGAAGTTGAACACGAAGAAGATCTTGAAACCATAATGGAAGATATGAATATATGTGAATGTAGTTAGGGGATAGGATGCCAAAAAAACTAGAACTTTACAAATGTGAAGACTGTGAAGATATAGTAGAAGTAATACAAGAAGGTAAAGGTAATTTTATTTGTTGTGATAAACCGATGAAATTACTTGAACCTGGGACAGAAGATGAAGGATACGAAAAACATGTACCAGTGATAGAAAAAACTGACAAGGGGATAAAAGTCAAAGTAGGATCAGTAGAACATCCGATGGTAGAATCACATTTCATACAGTGGATTGAAGTGATTGCTGATGGAAAAGTTTACAGGGAATATTTGAAACCCGGTCAAAAACCTGAAGCAGAATTCTGTGTAAAATCAGAAAATGTAACTGCAAGAGAATATTGCAACATCCATGGACATTGGACTTCTTCTTAATTTTTCTTTTTTAAATATTTTTTAGAATATTTTTTCTTCTAATCCATTTAGCTTGGGTAGGTGTATATCTCCAAGAAACATCGCATCTGCTGTCAGTCTGGACTTTCCAAGGTTTTACTAATATTAGATCTCCAACACGTATCCATATTCTTTTTCTCATTTTTCCTGGGATTCTTGCTATTCTTTCTTTTCCGTCCTCACATTGAACTCTAAGTTTATCTGAACCGAGCATCTGCTCTACCATCGCATATACTTCTCCCTCTTCTGGTCTCTTGATTCTTCTAATCTCTTCCTCTTCTGTTACCTCAGGGCGCTTATAAGCCATTATTTTCACCAATACTAATGGTTATGTTATTAGATTTATAACTCTTTGGGTCTTAAATAGTGTTATGTCTGTTTGGGTTTTACGTTTGGGTCATAGATTACCTAGAGATGAGAGGGTTTCCACCCATTGTGGTTTAGTTGCTAGAGCTCTGGGAGCTGACGGGATAGTATTTTCTGGGCAGAAAGATCAGGGCTTGTTAGAATCCATAAATAGAACGACTGAAAAATGGGGGGGTGATTTTAAGGTTGAATATGAGAAAAATTGGAGAAAATTAATTAAAAACTTTAAAGATAAAGGTTATTTTATTATTTATTTGACTATGTACGGAGCTAATCTTCCTGATATTGTTAATGAAATTAGAGATAGGTCTAATCTGCTTGTAATTATTGGGAGCCAGAAGGTTCCTGGTGATGTTTATGATCTATGTGATGCCCAAATTGCTGTTGGAAACCAGCCTCATTCCGAAATAGCTGCTTTGGCTATTTTCCTCGATAAATACTTTGAAGGGAATGAATTAAAGAAAGATTTCTCTGATAAGATTAAAATTATCCCTAAATTAAAAGGAAAAGAAATAAAAGAACTTTTTTAACAGCAACCCGGAGGCTCTAGTGCCCTTGTTTTACAAATATTATCTTCACAATAACATTCCGTACATGGTCTACATTCCTCTGTACAAACAACTGGCTCATCTGGTAATTTTATCGTTGAAGCATAATCTTTACTGACACACTCATGTGATCCCTGATGACATTTTGATGGTAAGTGAACACAATCACTGTCTGATTCACAATAATACTTGTCCACTGAGTTTGTCTGAGTACAACCACTCATAAATAATATTCCCACAAGCATTAGCGAAATTAATAATAATTTTCCCAGATTCACACCTCCACAATTCTTTTTCTCTTCATCAATATTATAACAAATATACCAATTAAAGCTAACACAAATAAGCCAATCGACAAATAAAGGAACCATGGGGGTGTACTAGGAGTCATCACATCCGCGGCTGCTCCTCCGGACACAGTTTTTTCCAAGACTTCTGTTTCAATGTTAGCCATTCTGTAAGAGGGTTGGGATAGATATTTCATTAATGATAATGTTCCTCCGAGTAATGATAGGAATACAGATGATAGGATAATTATTAATTGTTTGGACTTACTTGATACGTATGATTCTCCTTTTCTTGTTAATGTGTAAAATACCCATTTTCTACCTTCTCTCTCATGTTTTTCTACTAGTCCTGCTTTTATCAATTTCTCTAGATGCTCGACTATTGTTGACTTACTCTTATCCAACATCCGACTGAGATCTGATGGTGTTCTTTCTCCCTCTGAAAGGGTTTTGATTATGTCCCTTCTTGTATCTGACACCAGAGCTTTTAGGAGTTTTTCATCTTCTTTTACCATAAGAATTAATTATCGGTTAGGTTTAAAATTCCTTACTATTATGTTAGGTGATAGCCGAACGGTTAAATTATGAAAATTTTTAAGTGGTTTCAGTTAATATCAAGCAATTACATGTCTAAATTTTAATAACAAAAACTAAATATTGTTTAAACTAAATTGGGGGTGGACAATATAAAAAATGTTAGTTTAGATAATCCTAGAAAATCTACCTCTAATCATATTTTTAACAGAAGGTCCCATGTCTATCCCCAATTGGGTCCTTCTGGTTTTTCCTTTGATTTAAAGAAAGTGATATTACCCTTATTAGTAGTCATCTTAATAGTAACATCATCAATTAAATCCCAATTATCGGAACTTCAAGAAGAGAAGAGCACAAAAATTATTGAGAATGATTTATCTGGATCGATAAGCCCACATTTAGGGGAAAACCGAAGAAATCTAATGAGTGAAAAAAATAAATATCAAAATAAAAGTGTTGAGAATATAACCAACAAATCGACTACAACAGTTATTCCCATAACTAAAACAACTGTGGTTCAAACGTCAACTACAACTAAAACAACATCAAGTTTGGAAATATCTACTTCCACTTCAACGACTTCTGTTATTGGTGAATTCACATCCACAATGATAACTTCAACTTTAGATTCCAGTACAACTTCTACACAAATGATTACCCCCGAAAGCAGCACTACCTTAGACCCAACAAACTCTCAAGTTACATCCACGTCAGTGGTAATTACTCCCACATTAGATACTAGCACAACCTCTACTGTAACAACAGCGTTAGATCCCACAACAACTATAGTCACTCCCATACTAGGCCCTACCACTACTGAAAGATCAACTACAACTAAAACAACATCAAGTTTGGAAATATCTACTTCCACTTCAACGACTTCTGTTATTGGTGAATTCACATCCACAATGATAACTTCAACAACCAAAATCGAGGATAATACTGAAAAAGTAATTACAAGTACCACGATTAGAGAAAAAGAAAAAATACGATCAGAAGAATTAGAGTTAGTTCAGGAAAAAGCTGAGATAGGTAGATATGTTAAATGGGAAAAGCATATCTCTGTGAAAAACAAACAGCAAATTAGAGCGGAGAGAATAGTAGAATTTGAAGTACCGTCCCAATCTAAAAATGTTGAAGTTAAAGGGAAAGTAAAATTACTATCAAAAATTGTAAGGGAAAGAAAGATTCGTTCTAAAATTATGAGAAATGTGGATAAAGACTACAAAGTTATTAGATTTTCAGATGATTTTGAACCATCTGAAGAAAAGATATATACCATTAATTTTGAAACCCCCGCTCCGGAAAAAATAGAAAGCCCTCCAGAAGAGAAAGAAGGTAAATGGAAAAAGGAAATTAAAGTGGTTAGTGATGATTCTTTACATTACAAGGATGTTCTGAGTTATACTGATATTAAAGAATCCGAAAGAGAAAGAATTCATCTTTACTGGATGATTGATGGTGAAAAGGTGGATGTCATAGATGACCCGAGATTTAATGTTAAAATGATTGATACCAATGATAATGGGCTGATCGACAGACTGGAATGGATTGTTCCTGAGTTGTCAGAGCAGACTTTTGTTGTGGAGATTGATATTACTGTTCTTAATCCTTACACCTACTTGCGAGATGGTGAAACCTGGACAGTTGCTTTCAATACTACTGGTACTGCTGATCTGACTATATCTTCTCCTAATGCTGGTTGGACTGAGTTATTGACGGATAATCCTGACACTTTTGACGAGATGGAATTCTTGGATTTGAGATGTGGGGAGGAATCTCTGAAAGATAGTTTGCAACTGATTGATTTTGAAGGAAATTACTATAATTATGATGAATTAACTGAGCAGAGTTATATTGATGTTGAAAAATTCTTGATAGAGGACTACACCTGCCAGGAAACAGGTTACTTTTCCAACTACATGCATAAGGCTGGTTATGCTACACTGAAATTTGAATATAGTAGCGAGAATTATTCGGTTAGTGATTATGCTTATGATCCTCCTCAGTGGTCTGGTAATAAAACTAGACCTATGAATGATGCCCAATATTCACCACATCAATCTTATCAGTTCAACATCACTTGGGCGGAGATGGATGACGCAGTCCTAATAGAACACAACTTCACTGGATCATCCACACCACACAACGACTCATTCACT
>CAYMPD010000012.1:0-34281 GCA_964392445.1 uncultured archaeon
ACTATACTTCAGGAGCTAGGACTGTGTTTGTTACTTTTGATCAGGATGCTCCTAAATGGTCCGACAATAGAACTTCAATCCAAACTCCATTAACATATATTCCAGATCAGTCTTATCAATTCAATATCACATGGACGGATGATATTGATTTGGATACAGTTTTCATAGAACACAACTTCACTGGATCATCCACACCACACAACGATTCCTTCACGGGTAGTAACGGCGAAGAATATTACTTCGATGCCCAAGATTTAGCAGCAGGTACTTATGTCTGGAGATCATTTGCCAACGACACTTCCGGTAACGACAACGTCACAGACCAGTGGACTTATACAATAGAGAGAAGAAGCCCCATGAACACAATACTAGCCGCAAACAATATGACTATAACCGCTGGCGGGTCTTACTCGGGGTTTGACACTCCATGGGTTAGCGACTCGGGAATAGTTTCAAATCTTACTGATATAGGAGGTTATTCAGCCCCAGCAGTCTTCAACAAGGACGGTACCTGGTATTTGATTACTGGTAAAAGTTTAGGTACTTTTGAGGGCAAAAGATGGTCAACATCTGAATCTAATTGGACGGATGATTTATCTATCATCTCAGGATTAGGGGATGTGGGGTATTATTCAGCCCCAGCAGTCTTCAACAAAGACGGCATATGGTATCTCGTTGCCGGAAACGATTCTGGGCATTTCAGTGGCTTTAGTTGGACTGGACTTAATCCATACTGGCAATCCAATTCTGGTATTACTTCAGGATTACCAGACGTGGGAAGTGATTCAAAACCAACAGTCTTCAACATGGACGGTACCTGGTACCTTATCTCGGGTGGAAAAAGTGGTGTTTTCTATGGTTTTAATTGGACTGGATCTTCTTGGCAGTCCGATTCTAACATTAATGCCAGTTTAGGGGATGTGGGGTCTCATTCAGCCCCAGCAGTCTTCAACAAAGACGGTACCTGGTATTTGATTTCAGGTGAAGATGATGGTGATTTCAAAGGCTACAACTGGACTGGTTCATCCTGGCAATCCGATTCTGATATTAATGTCAGTCTCGGTGATGTAGGAAGTAATTCCACCTTTACTGTTTTTAATAAAAATGGTTTATGGTATTCTATAGCAGGCAACGGTGAAGGTACTTTCAACGGTTACAATCTTACGGAATCACTAACTGTTCAGACTGGATATCAGGTACTTGGTTATGAAAATAACACCGGTGATAGCGGTTGTAATTATACTTTATATAGAAATGGAACCCTTACAAACAACCCAAATACGAGTTACACCCCATCCTATTACAACTACAGTTACCATACCTCAGGTTGCAGTAACTACACATCTGGTATGAGGACCTTGTTTGTCGAGTTTACTGATCAAATTTCGCCTAAATCGAGAAACCAGGGGACAAATGATACTGATAATATTATTAATCGAGGGAGTGCTATTAACCTGACAGCGCAGGGTTATGATAATAGTGCTTTGGATTATGCCATTCTCTCAACAAATGAAACCGGTATCTGGCAAAATTACACCGATGGTACCCATGGCTCACCGATAGACATGGGAGATGTTTCACAAACATGGAGTTGGTCTAATTTCACTTGGGAAAATTCATCCATTTCCTCAAAAACAACAGTTGGATGGAAAATTTACTACAATGATACTAGTGGAAATGAAAATGGGACTGAGATTCATACCTTCCGAATAAATTGTTTAGTACCTTCAGAAAATCTAATCATCAATGATAATGTATTTCTTTGTTCAGGGATTTATTATTTGAACGACACTGATGAAAATGGGGTTTTATTAATAAATTCTTCTGACATGATAATAGAATGTAACAAAACTGTCTTGGAAGGGAATTATACAGAATCTTCTATTGGAATAAATCATACTAAAGGTTTTGATAACGTCACTATCAAAAATTGTGAAATCAATAAATATGATACTGGGATTTATCTAAAGAATACCAATAACAATACCGTTAGAAATAATAATTTCACAAATAATGATGATGATATCCTAATTTGGGATAGTAATGATAATTTACTGAAAGATAATATTCTCTATAATAGTTCAGGTAGTGGAATCTATCTATATACCGGTTCCAATAATACGGTTCGAAATAACACTATAACTGAAAGTGGAAATGGAATACAAATATATCATGCTTCCGAGAATATTGTCCTTAATAATACTATAAACGCTACCTCAGGAATAGGGGTTTATATTGGTTACATATCATCAAGTAATAATATCCTCGAGAATAACACGATAACCTATTCTGACTCATACGGTATTGGAGACTTCGATGAATCTGAAAATACCACCATTAGATATAACAATTTAGAACACAATTCATACGGGTTATATCTTTATGATCCGGGTAATAACACTACTATAACTCAAAATAATATTTCTTCCAATACCTACGGTGTTATGTTTGATGATCAAGAAAAAACTGATCGTATAATGAGATTAAATAATAATACTATATTTGACAATGAAATTGGACTTTATATAGATTTTTCTACCAATATCTTTGTTAAAGGAGGTTCTATTCATGGGAATACAGAATATGATTATTATTTGAAGTATGTGAGTTCTCTCTGGGATTACGAAATCATAAATAATACTTTCAGAAACACTAACTTCACATCTTCTAGGAAAATATATTTTAACGACACTAATGTATGGTTTTATTATAATAATGATCCTTTAGATGGAATATGGTTAAACACATCCCTAAATCAAGGACGAGAAAATATCACTAGAAGAATTATATCCTGGAATGAGTCTTTAGTGCAATGGACTGATTCAGGAAATTCGAACGCTAACTATACATTAAGTGGAATGAAAACTTCAACTAAATATTCTATTTTCAATAATTCTATTTACTTTGACACAAAGACAACAGATGTTGATGGTATTTTACCAAGATTTTCTGTTAATTTATCATCCGAACATGAGATAAAAGTGGAAGAGGATACTGAAAGTCCCCTCTGGAACGACACTAATGGTTATTTAGGTAGTAATATGAGTACTCCCTCTCAAGGTGATGCAGTTCTCCTACATAGTATGGGTTATGATGGTTCTGCTCTAGATTGGGCTTGGATGGAAACAAATGAAACAGGGCAATGGAGGAACTATACTTATATTGAAGACGATTCGGAAGATGCGAATGCATGTTGTAATAATACTGATTGTGGTTTAAATTGTTCAAATGCTTATGATGAAGATTGGGGGACCTTATTGGTACCGGATTGTGAAGATACCTGGTATGTATATGAAAATCATACCATACCCCCCCATATTAAAAGTGGGAGATGGAAAACTAGAGGAGCCGGATATTTCGGGAGCGATGTAATAGTTTATGTTAGAAATTCCACGGGATGGCAAGAAATAGGAAGAATAGAAGAGTCTGAAAAAAATCTTACTATTGATATACCTTCAGATGTTTTCAGCTTAGATGTTCTACAGATTAAAACAGAAATAAACGATACAAGTTGTTTGTTGGGGGGAGGAACTAGCTATTATTATGAAGGTATGGCGCTTTGGAGACCTTATAAAAGCCCAATGTACATGAATGATGCCTCTCAAATATGGAGCTGGTCTAACTTCACTTGGGAAAATTCGTCCATTTCATTTGGTTCAACGGTTGGATGGAAAATTTACTACAATGATACTAGTGGAAATGAAAATGGGACTGATATTAAAACTTTTATTATAACAGACTCAATAATGCCCCAATATTCTAATAACAGTACAAATACAACATCTCCAGATGAGGGTTCTTCTGTTAAAATTTCCTCGAATTGGACAGATAATGTTGGTCTAGATATAGCTTGGTTATCAACAAACGAAACAGGTCAATGGGAGAACTATAGTTACTCAGCACCATCAGGTTACAGACCGATTAACATCAACACAACCGCGGGAGAATCCTGGTCCAACTTCACCTGGCAGAACACGTCTTTATCAGCGGGGGATGTAGTAACATGGAAGATATTTGCGAATGATACTTATGGTAACGAGAATGTTACTGGGGAAAGTACATTCACACTCATCAAACGGTGGTTAGAAGTTAATTTAACAACACCGAGAAATTTCACTTCAACTAGTCCATACAATGTCAACCAGAACGACACTTTCAGTGTTTCAGCCACGATTAAGTGCAGAAGTACCCCGTCCGGCTACAGTTGCAATGATGTCTACGGTGGAATTAGATATAATGGATCCTCACCGACTGAACCTGACACTATGGTTAATACTAGTGAAGGTGATAAACCTTTTTATTTGGTTAATATTTTTGAGGATACTTGGAGGAATGTTACTAGTTTGACGCCGTCTACTGATGATGTGTATTCAATAGAAATTGATGAAAATTACCTCTACATAGGAAATGGGGGTTCAGGGGACGAAGATGTCTACGTTGTAGCAAAAAACTCCACCTGGGATAATATCACTACGCTCCAGGTAATCTCAAGTGATGTGAGATCAATAACCACCGATGAGAATTATGTTTATGTAGGTGGTTATGGTAATGATGTGAAAGTAATAAAAAAGAATTCCACCTGGGATAATATCACCACCCTCACCCCAGCCACTAATGCTGTGTTTTCAATAACAACCGACGATAACCATGTTTATATAGGTAGTCTTGACGACAAAGTCCACGTAGTAGCCAAAAACTCAACTTGGGATAATATCACTACACTCACCCCAGCCACGAATTGGGTTTATACGATATCAACCGACGACAACTACATCTACATAGGTGGTAATGATGACAATGTTCACGTAGTAGCCAAAAACTCTACATGGGATAATATCACTACACTCACCCCGGCTACCGATAGTGTGTTTTCAACAACAACCGACGACAACTACGTGTATATAGGAGGTTATGATGACAAAGTCCACGTAGTAGCCAAAAACTCCACCTGGGATACTATAACCACTTTATCCCAAGCTACAGATTATGTGAAATCGTTGACCACCGACGAAAACTATATTTACATAGGGGATGATAATGGTGAAGTCCACATAGTAGCCAAAAACTCCACCTGGGATACTATAGGTACTCTCACTTTATCTACTAGTGCTATTGAGTCGATAAAAACCGACGAGAATTACCTCTACATAGGTGGTAGAGACAACAAAGTCCACGTCGTATCCAAAGCCAACTTAGCAGGTCAGCACTACAGTGATCCTGTGGGATGGGACCGGGTTGACAGTCCGTGGGTTATCAGCAAACCTGACCCTATGCCACTGACACCGAGAGAGGAACCGGTTGACCTCAAACAGAACCCAGTCAGTGTTATGGATAAGAACAATAGTGTTTATGAGGATAGGGAGTGGGGGAATGTTACTAGTTTGACACCTGCTTCCACTGATATTAATTCACTGACAACCGACGAGAATTATGTTTATATAGGTGCTGATGATACTAACGTTTATGTATATACCAAAAACTCCACCTGGGATAATTTAGCAACCCTCACCCCAGCTACCAGTAAGGTGAATTCAGTAACAAGCGACGATAATTACATCTACATAGGCAGTGCTGATACCAATGTCTACGTAGTTGCCAAAAACTCGACTTGGAGTGATATATCTACGTTGTCTTACTCCCCCAGTTATGTTGATCAATTAGTAACCGACGATAACTACATCTACATAGGAAGTGGTAATGATGACGTCTACGTAGTTGCCAAAAACTCCACCTGGGATAATATCACTACACTGACTGAACCAACTTCAGGTGTGAAATCAATAACAACCGACGAGAATTATGTATATTTAGCTTGCAAAGATGACAATGTCTACGTAGTTGCCAAAAACTCTACATGGAATAATGTCAATACATTAAACATGGCGTTTGCAGATGCGGAATTTGTAGCAACCGACGAGAATTATGTCTATATGGCTTATTCTAACGACAATGTCTACGTAGTTGCCAAAAACTCGACTTGGGACAATGTAACTACCCTCACCCCTGCCACGGGCCTTGTGAGGTCAATAACAACCGACGATAACTACGTGTATATAGGAGGTTATGATGACAAAGTCCACGTAGTAGCCAAAAACTCCACCTGGGATAACATCACCGCCCTCACCCCAGCCACTAGTAATGTGGATTCAGTAACAACCGACGATAACTACATCTACATAGGTGGTAGTGATGATCATGTTCACATAGTAGACAAAAGACAATCCCTAACCTACTACCATTCACCAGTCGACAACCCTCAGTCCTTGGGATTAATGTCCGATGGCGACCAGCATCAATTGAACTGGACTTTAAACGCAACTGGTTCTCTTGAAATGTACTTAATAGATGCTAACTTTACTTCCTCCGTTAGTGATCTCGCAGAGAATAATACTAACAATAATTACATCTGTATAGGTGGTGAATGTATTCCGGGTCCCAAATGGTCAGAAAATAAGACATTTCCATTAACTCCACAAACATATACTTCAGAATCAAACTATCAATTTAACGTAACATGGATTGATGATGCAGGGTTGGACACAATCTTCATAGAACACAATTTCACTGGTACAGCCACACCTCATAACGATAGTTTCACCGGTAATAATGGAGATGAATACTATTTCTCTATCTCTGATTTAGGCGTAGGTACTTATGTTTGGAGGTCATTTGCGAATGATACTAACGGAGAGGGGAATGTCACTGATCAATGGAATTATACTGTCACTCAAGCAGATTCAGAACCAGGGATGGTACTAACCCTAGATGCAAGTTCCTCCTCATTACAAAACAGGTTATATCCAAACAGAACCAATATTCAGGTCTCTGAATCAAACATAGGCGATGGAGGTTGCTCTTATCTATTAGCAGAAAATGGAACTAGTGTAAGTAATGGCACCAAAAGGCTTGCTGCAAGAAGTTATAACTTCACCTACAACACAACAGGTTGTCAAAATTATACGGATGCTCATAGAGAGATCATATTAATTGTTGGCAAAGGAGTAGCTCACATCACAATTTCCGGTGTCAGCAATGGGACATATCCAATATCTCAGAATATATATTTTGAGATAAACGATACAAATGGATTAACGGGTTCTATTTACTACAATGGAACCATGTTTACCAATAATACCAATCCTGATTTGGGTGCGGGGCTCTGGAATATAACAGCTTATACTTCCGGTAATGAGAATTATACTTCCGATTTGACTACATCTTGGAATCAGATTTCTAAGGGGACAAGTGGAGTATCGCTTTTCATCAACGGAACAGAAGGGAACGTTAATATATACAATAATACGGCTGTGAACATAACTGTGGTTAATAATGTATCAAGTACAACTGTTTTTATGAACACCAATAGAACGAAATGGTCTCCCTCATCTGATACAACACCTTATGAAAATACATCAGAAATCATGTATTCTACAGTGGGAGCTAAAATTAATGTTACAGGTTGGTGGGGTGGTAATGAGAACTACACCAGTGATGACCAGACGTATTACATTACTCTAGTAGATGAAATAGGTCCACTCTGGAACGAAACTATTGGTTACCTAGATAGCAACATAAGCAATCCTAATCAAGACGAACCAGTTCTCCTTTACAGTATGGGTTATGATGATACAGCTTTAGATTGGGCTATTCTTTCAACCAATGAAACTGGTAGCTGGGAAAATAAAACTTCTTACTCTTCTCCTATGGATATGTCCGACACAGCGGTAACGTGGACATGGTCCAACTTCACTTGGAAGAACTCCTCTCTTGTTAAAGGAACAGTAGTTGGATGGAAGGTTTATTACAACGACACTAGTGGAAATGAAAATGGGACTGATATTAAGACATTTACAATTAATCAAAATCCAAAGTGGTTAAATAACCTAACATTTCCATTAACTCCACAAACATATACTTCAGAATCAAACTATCAATTTAACGTAACATGGATTGATGATGCAGGGTTGGACACAATCTTCATAGAACACAATTTCACTGGTACAGCCACACCTCATAACGATAGTTTCACCGGTAATAATGGAGATGAATACTATTTCTCTATCTCTGATTTAGGCGTAGGTACTTATGTTTGGAGGTCATTTGCGAATGATACTAACGGAGAGGGGAATGTCACTGATCAATGGAATTATACTGTCACTCAAGCAGATTCAGAACCAGGGATGGTACTAACCCTAGATGCAAGTTCCTCCTCATTACAAAACAGGTTATATCCAAACAGAACCAATATTCAGGTCTCTGAATCAAACATAGGCGATGGAGGTTGCTCTTATCTATTAGCAGAAAATGGAACTAGTGTAAGTAATGGCACCAAAAGGCTTGCTGCAAGAAGTTATAACTTCACCTACAACACAACAGGTTGTCAAAATTATACGGATGCTCATAGAGAGATCATATTAATTGTTGGCAAAGGAGTAGCTCACATCACAATTTCCGGTGTCAGCAATGGGACATATCCAATATCTCAGAATATATATTTTGAGATAAACGATACAAATGGATTAACGGGTTCTATTTACTACAATGGAACCATGTTTACCAATAATACCAATCCTGATTTGGGTGCGGGGCTCTGGAATATAACAGCTTATACTTCCGGTAATGAGAATTATACTTCCGATTTGACTACATCTTGGAATCAGATTTCTAAGGGGGTACCTACATTTTCGACATTCATTTTCTCTCCGATCGCCTATGAAACACTATCTAATTACTCAGGTTCAGAGTCCAATAGTGGTGATTCGGACTGCACCTACACTCTACTAAGGAATGGTTCATCAATCGGAACAGGATCATCAATCTCCGATAGAGATTTACTAGGTGTAAGAGCGTACAATTACACCTACTATACTGATGGTTGTACAAATTTTACTGTAAGTCAGGATGAACAAATATTGGAGGTAAACCAAAAAATACCCAACTGTACACTTTATATCAATGGTTCAACAGAAAATCAATCATACTACTCTGGACAAATAGTGAATTTTACGGGATACATCGATACAAATTACGGGACAACAATTCACTTAGACTTGAATGGTACGGGTTACGGTGAGGAATTTATATCTGGAAATGATTCAGTTATTGAGAATTTAACTGACACTCATGTTTTGAATGTCGGAAAAAAATATAATATAACTACCCATTTCAATGGAGATCAAAATTATACTGCTTGCCTTGATACGAGCTACCTAACTATGAAAAACTCCTTAATAAATTTCTCTTTAATAGAAGAACCAACTGATCCATCAACCTACTCACCCAGCCGATCATACCAATTCAACATAACTGTGACAGACCCAGATACTGAACCTAGTATAGTTTATATAGAATTCAATAATACTACAGGAACATTAACTGATCTCAACAATTTCACAATGTCAAATGAATCATCTGAGTATTATAAAACGTTCGATGGACTCCCAGCAGGTGTGTATAACTACAAATTCTACGCCAATGACACCCTCGACGATTGGAACTCCACAGGACAATATGACTTTACAATTAATCCGGCAATAACCACAACAACAATAATGAGTACGGGTGGTGGAGGTGGTACATCAGCATATAAGATAGATCCAAATAAAGAAATATTATATTTCACGATAATAGTCCCAGAAACACCTGCCAAGAGAGAGTTGACTAATACTGAAATTGGAATCAAAGAAATAGAAATCTCTGTTAAAAGTAGGGCAAGAAATGTTAAAATAACCTTAGAAAAACTGGATAAAGAGTTAAGCTGTTATGGATATAGAGTATCTGGAAAGAAGTACAGTCAAGTTAATATAACAAAAATTAATATTGAGAATGATAAAATAGAATCTTCAAAATTACGATTTCCCATTAGTAGATCCTGGGTTATTAGAAATAATATAAATCCAGATACGATTCATCTATATAAATGTACATCCGAAGGATGGAGAAAACTACCAACTAAGCGAACAGATGAAACTGATGATTCTTTATATTATGAGAGTGAATCTAAAGGGTTTTCAGTATTTTCTATAGTCGCAGAAGAGATAATAACAAACACTACTACAACCTCGAAAAAAATGATCACGACAATTCTTACTAGTTCCACAACCACAATATTAGAAGAGCGAGAATATCATTCCAAAAATAGAATTTATATAGTATTATCATTAATTTCTTTGTTAAGTGTATTAATTATAGTTTGGATTATATTGAAAAATCGCAGAGATAGAAAGACACAAAAAATACTAACTAGGCTTCAAAATATCAACAAAATCTTGGAAAGAAAAGGTGGTTTATTAGTTTTGTATAAAATATATCCTCAGATCAAAAAAATAGAGAATCTATCTTATAAACTAGTAAAAACCCATTTAAGTGAACAACAAATATCTAACCTTAAAGAGGATTTAATTGAAATTGAAAATAATTTAGAAAATACGGTTAGTATTAACATAGAAGAGATAAAAGGCGAACTTCAAGATGCAAGTCTCCTGCTTAAAGAGGGACATGAATTATCGATTTTATATAAATCTTGGAAACATATTAAGAAGGCTGAACTTTTATCAAAGCAACTAATAAAAAACAGGAAAGTTGAAATAGAAAATTCGATAATGAAAAAAGAGGAAAGATTTCTGAATGAAATTGACGTAATTGAAACTGAAGCTGGAAATCTCAAAAATGCTGGAATTGATACTAGAGAAATAATAGATAGACTTCAAACTGCCAAAGAACTTCTTAAAGACCCGAAACCACTGAAAATCTTTAGAGCTGAGACCCAAATTAAAAGAGCCAAAAAATTAACAGAGCACTATATTAAACAACAGGAAAATAAGGAAGAAGATTAGAAAATTTGATTAAACCGTCAATAAAACTACCCGGCTCGGTTTAAAATCATCCTTAATTTCAAAAGAAGAGTTGTATTCTATTTTTTTAGCAAACTCAAAGACTTCCTCATGATAAGGCATCGCATCGTGCGGCAACCTCTTCCTCGATTCTCCCACGTGAACATAACCTTTGGCCTCAATAAAATCGGGGTTGAGTTTTTCTATTAATTTAATATATTCTTCAGGTTTAATCATGTTGAAGTTTTTAACTAATGTAATCCTAACAACCTTTCTGCAATCAAATGAATTAACTAATTCCAGTGTCTCATTTAACTTTTCCCAAATTTGGGATGCTAGAGGTTTACAAAGTTGATCATAGATTTCTTTGTTCGGTGCAGCCAAGGTAATATATAACTGGAATGGTTCTTCTTCTAATGCTTCCAATCTCTCAGGTAAAGTTCCGTTAGTAACGAGAAAAGTTATTATATCCTTTTTATGAGCTTCTTGGATTAAGTCTCCAAGTCTAGGGTACATAGTAGGTTCTCCAGTAAGACTTATAGCCATGATGTTAGGTTTTAAAGCTTCTCTCCATCTTTTCTTATCTATTCCCTCCCATCCTTTGTAGCCTTGGAGTAAAAGTTTTCTCTGTTCTATGGAATTTTCCAAGATTTCTTTGGGATCATCTAATTCTACTCCCTTAAAAGATTCCTTCCAAGATATGCCTCTATCCCCTGAGTGCATTCTCCAGCAAAAGAGACAATTCTGATTACAAAACAACGAAGGTGACATCTGCATACATCTATGACTTTTAACAGGTGGATACCACTTCTCTTTATAGCAAACGCCCTTACCCCGTAAACTATTCCTAGTCCAACGGCACGTTTTAACGACACTGTGGTATCCAGAGAATCGATAGCCCTGTTTGTACAATGTATTTTTCAGTTTAGGGTTGTTTATCATGAGTAAAAGTAGTTAGAATAGAGATATATAAAGGTTTCAAGTTTTTTTCAATTTATTGGTTTCCCTGCTTGGGGATTCCTTGAACTATCGACGAAAACTAATATACCAACTACAAATATCATTAAAATTTCACCTAGAGTCATTCCTGCTAAAATACAATTTCTTTCTTTTAACTCCGGAAATATCAAATAGAAATCTAAAATTCCAATGATCGCCAATATTATCTGGATTATATTCTTTATTTTGAAATCCTTTGTATTAAACTGTTTCTCATACCCCAAACCCAAGAAATCAACGTCTGGCTATACTGTAAGTTAAAATCGCCGCAATAAAAACAAATATAGTAAATCCTACGTATACAGCCGTATCAGATAATTCAATCATAATAATTAATAGAACTTTTAGAATAAAAGTAATTTCCTAAACCTTAACACTAATTTCTATCTCTTCCCTTCCGCAATAACTCTTAGCAAAAACAATCAAACTATAATTACCTTCTGAACCAATATTGGGACTCAAGTAAACAAAAATCTCCTCAGATTCTCCTTGATCCAGTCTTACTTTCACAGGTCTAGTAGCAACCCATCTAGGGCCCTCAACCCCAATCCTGAACTCGTCCTCAAAACCATTATTGGTAACCTCAACCTTAATTAATTCTCCTTTACCCACTTCCAATTCCGCAGAATAACTCTCTGGTTTTAAATCAACAGAAAAGTGTTCACAATACTCTGGTTCTCTTAGGATCAATTTCCCCAAATAACTATAACCAAGATATCCTAGTAACCCAAATAGCATTACCAAAGCTACAGCTGTAAAAATAAACGCCAACAAACTATTTGTCTTCATTTTTGTCCTCACCGGAGTAGTTTAACCAACACATAGATTAGGTCTACTACCCCCACTAGAAGACCTGTTAAAACGATGAATCTTCCCAAATCGGATTTAACCTTCGCTTCTAGAGCTACCGCTAGAAAAACAAAGAAACTCGTTACCAATAAAATTAATTCTATCATTTCAACCACTCATAACTATAAAGTAAATTACTGCGAGTATCATTAACGCGATCACAACCCCGATAACTAGTGAAAGAACCATCTTGTTCATTCCCAGTTCCTCTACCTTTTCATTCAGGTTTGAACTTAAATCTGAAAAACTTTCCCAAATTCTACCAAATGCTCCTGTTGGTGGTTTTGTGATATTAACCTCGGGTGGCTCTATTATTACTGTTTCGGTAGTTGTTGTAATATTTTCTTCATGCTCAGTTACATTCTCTTCAACTGTTGTAGTTAGTTGTTCTTCCAAAATTGTAGTGGGTGTTTCCTCCACTGTAGTTGTTGCTCCTGTAATTTCTTCTCCTTCAACATTCACTAAGACTGTTTCACTATCAAACGCGGTATCAGACTCTACTGAAATTTCAACGTTGAATTCTCCCAAAGATCCATATTCCGGACTGTAATAAACATAAACCCTCTCAGTCTTATTTGGTAAAACTACTACCTGCTTTGGTCTTATAGCCACCCAAGCTACACTAGATTTAATTTCAAATGTGTCAGCTCTTGTCCCTACATTTTTAACAGATGGTTGTGTTAATTTCCCTGTTCCTGCTTGGATTGTTATTTCGTTTACATCCAACTCAAGATCTACACCATAACACTTTTCTACAATAAATTTCACCAAACCTTCTTCCTCCGTTCTCTCCGAAGACACTGAGAATGGTATATCATAAACACCTTCTCCTCCCTTAACAAATGTAACTTCAAACTCCTGTACTTGCCCAGGTTCCAGATCAATAATATCTGAAAAACCTAACTCCTCTATATTTACTTCATAAGTATCTTCTCTTATTCCTGTGTTAAAAACGGATATCTTAAAACTTTCCTCAACATTCGCGCAGGTTCTAACTTCCTCAGGGTAAGTTACTTCAAAATCAAAGCATTTCTTTTTGGTAATAACCGAAGAAGCCGACGCTGAGGCATAACTATTGGTTGACTCAACATTTACTTCAAGGGTATAATTTCTCTCTTCAGTATCACATTCTGCTCGAATGGTAACTGGGATTTGTTTGGACTCGTTTGGCTCTACTGTAAAACTTTCGACTTCCACATCAATTATATCCAAAGCATCTCCAGATAATGATAATGCTAGATTCTCAGAGTACTTTCCCGTGTTCTCCACAACTATCATTGTTTGATCCTCTTCACATATACACGAGGTTAATTCAGTTGGTATAAGTAAACTTACACTATGATCTTTGACTATAGTTAACGTAAAATCATCAGAAACACCGTTAATAACAACCTCTCCTAGATAAAAATTCTCTTTACTGGGTTGAGGAGTAACGAATAAGTAGACTTTCTTAGACTCTCCAGAAGCTAGATCGATTGAATCATGGCTCAAAGAGTACCAATCCTCAGGAATACCCTGAACGGAAACAGTATAAGTCTCATCTACCAACCCTTCATTCTCAACTAATATATCATACACAGCTATCTCGTAAGGATTGACTGATAACTCTTCAGGAACAATACTAACTGAAAGATCTGAATCTTGCGCAAAAGCGCCGGCCATTAATAAAAGTCCGAAAATTACACCGAAAATTATTTTTGTTTTCATGACTAATCAATAAATAAAACCCATGTTAAGGATTTAATCCTTTTCCCAGATAGTTTTAAGAGTTTTATTGGAATTTAGAGATTAGGTTTTGTTATATTAGATAGAAAAGATTTTTCACGAGAAGTAGATGTAAAGGATCAATGTGATTGTTACCAGTAAAATAATTATTGCCTCTATTCGCAATCTTAACTTACCTTTACTTCCCATTTTAATCACTGCTCCCTATGAGCACCATTATCACTAATAAAATAATTATACCGATTATTATTATCAAGGCTGAATCTATCATCCTTTCACACATCTAATTTTAGTTTTTATTCTATTAAATTTTCTTCCGAAGATGAGCCAACTAATCACTATTCCACTCAAAATCGTTATTATCGAGATAGAGATGAATTTCATTCTAGCGAGGTGGATTTTTTCTTTAAAAGCGATGACAAGTAATGAAACTACAAAAGAAAGTAAAGCTCCCCAGACTAGTTGTAGGAATAATTTTATCTCCTCGTGCTCTAATTTCAAGATAAGTAACTCTTTTTCTCCCTCTCTAACCATAATTTAATTTAGTCCTATCCCATAAATATTATTCGAGTTTAAGTGACAATTAAGTAAAAGATTTAATGTTATTTACCACAAATTATTTGTCAATGCCTCTGTAGCTCAACCTGGTAGAGCAATTGCCTTGTAAGCAATAGGTTGTGGGTTCAACTCCCACCGGGGGCTTCATTTTTACCCAAAAACCCCACTAAAAAATCTAACCAACACCCTAATAAGCTCCCCAGTAAAAGATATGGTCTCGTTCAAGTATATCTTCGGATAAGGCGTTTTAACAAAGACGACAAGTAAAATAAGTATCACAAATGCGACTAAAATTATCAAAGTCCATTTCTTCCCCAACTTCTTCAACCTTTTCATCCTATCCAATAACTTAAATGAATTTTGGATTATTTAATGTTTGTTTTTTATTTTCTGAACTTTAACTATTATCTATGCTAGAATACACTTTTTGGGAAATTATCACGGGTTTTGGTAGTCTTCATTTCTGGATAGGAGCTTCATTAGCTTGCTTATTTTTCTTTTTCACAGTTCCGAAAAAATCCCGAAAATATTTTGTCTGGTTTATATTTCTAGTTTTACCTTCAATAATAATTGCTAATAGTATTACCCAGGGGATTAAACTAATACTTAGAGTTCCTAGACCATGTTATGGTTTACCTGATTGTCCACATAGTTTCTCAATGCCGAGTGGTCATACAACTGTTGCCTTTGCTGCAATGACTGTTCTTGGGCTGCATTACAAAGATAAGAAGTACCTATTACTTGCCTTAATTTTCGCAGAACTTATTGGTATCTCCAGAATAGTTTTAGGCGTACATACTATTCCCGATGTTCTGTTTGGATCTTTTATTGGGATTTTGGTTGGTTTTACTGTACATAAAGTATATGAAATACACTACAGAGAATTTGAAAATGTTGTTAAGAAAGTTTAGAATAAATCCCTTAACAAATCTAATGATTTTTTAGGCTCTTTAATTAAGAAAGGGAAAAGATAATGAATTATATGTTTATGAGATAAATCGTAATTATTTAAAAGATCTTCAGAGAACATTTTTTTTGAAATAAATTCAGTGTCATTTAGAAAATCTAAAACTTCTTCCAATTCTTCATTTGAATCTATTTTATCATATATTTTTCTAGTCATTAATTCCAATTTCAGAGATCTCAAATATTTTCCTTTCCATTTCTCTTCATATTCTACAAGGTTTTCTTCCGAAGGATCATCTATATGATTAAATAAAACTTCACCAATCATTCTCCCAATATTTAATCCAAAGTATATACCACCAGCACTTAAAGCCCCAGTCTGTCCTGCAGCATCTCCAATGACTAAAAACCTATCACCAAAAGTTTTTTTAATGGGCCCAGAAATAGGAATTAGATTAGAACGTATTTCATCTATCTTAAAATTCTTCTCGATTCTATTACTGAAAAATTCTAATATTTCGTCCTTTATATTAGTTTTACAAGGTGAATACCTACATAAACCAATATGAGACTTATTATTTGTATGAGGAGCTATCCATGTAGTATAACCAGGAGCAATATCATAATTGAAAAATAACTCCCAATACTTGAGATTTTTGGGCTTCAAACCCTCAACCATTAGTTCAAATCCAATCAAATATTTCTTCACATAATCTCCTGTAAGCTTCTCGACAAGATCTCTATTAGAACCACATGCAAGGACAACAGTCTTTGATTCGTGAGAATTTATCTTTACTTTAGTTCTTTTAATATTGATGTCTTTGCATGGAGTATTTAGTTGAAATTTTACTCTCCATCTTTTACAGTCTTCAGCTAGATGTTTTTCAAAACCGGTAATATCCCCCATATAAAATCTAGGAACCCCAAAATCTATTTTAAAGGTTTTACCAGAAGGAGAAGTAAAATAAGATCCTTTTATGTCATCTATCAAATACCTTTTTGGGATATTAAAATCCTCTACGATTTTTTGTAAAAATATTCCTGTGGTTCTGACTGGCTTACCAATTTTTTTGTTCTTTTCTATTACCAAAACTTTTAAACCCTTCCTCGCAGCAGATAATGCAGATGAAAGTCCAGAAAATCCAGCACCTATCACAATAACATCATATGAACTCATGTTTAATATTTTCCAGATCTAAATAAAAATAATTAACCTAGAAATAATCCTTAATCTTATGTCCCATTTCTTCATGTATCAACCAAAGAAACAACAAAACTGCATCCAAACCACTAAAAATCAACGCACCGAAGTCAGGATTAGCTAATCTTGGATAAAATGTGCCAAAGAATTTACCAAATAAATCCCAACCCCAAACATAAGTAGAAACAGGAAAAAAGGGTCGAATAGTACCAGATAAAACCCCATCAAGTAAAAGATGAGTTGAAAACCCGAAAGCCATCATAATAAAATACAAGCATATCTTTCTCTTTTTAATGGAATCAAAATATAAAGCAAAGGCCAGAAACAGTACTGGTATCCAAATATTATGTGTGTAAAGCCGATGTACGTTAGCATTAAGAAATATATGACCGATAGGAATGTCTATGTCGGGAAATAATCCTGCTAAACCTGCTAGAAGAACGTGTTTGTTTGTAAGGGCTTTAGTATTCTTAAGGATATGATCTCTGAATATATCTACGAGAATTATTGGTACTAGTATATGTGTGACGGCTAACGGCATGAGAAATATTATTAGATTTCCTCAACTTAAAACTATAACAAATCTTCGTCCACCAATTCTTCAACAAGAGGAGCGAGATATTTACCAACACCAAAACCAGCGTCCAAAACCCAGCCAGAGAGATTGTTAAAAGTATTTCGGATTCCAAATCCTTTTAGTATCGGCCATCTAAGTCTTTCTTTCCATTTTTCTTCATAGTTCTCTTTTAGGAAACTGTAATCGTATTTTTCTTCATTAAGCGATTTTTTACAAGCATCTGCAGCTATTCTGGCTGCTATCAACCCGTATATTAATCCTCCACCAGAGAATGGTTTAACGTGACAAGCTGCATCGCCAGCAATTAAAGTTCTATCTGCGACCGAATCTTTGATCAATCCGTATTTTATTACCCCAGAAACTTTATCTTTGGTTTGAGTTTTTTTACCCACCCTTTTTTCGATGAATTTTTCGAAGTAGTCACCAGATTTTCTAGGAGTCGCTAATCCTATTCTCGCCCATTTTCTGTTCTCAGGAACTAACCACGCAAAGAATCCAGGAGCTATATTGGAGCCAAACCAGAGTTCGCATGAATTCGAATCAAATTTTCCTTTCACTGTTTCTTGAACACCAACAACTATTTTATCGGGTTGAGGAAGCTTTGAAACTCTAGCAACAGTTGAATTGGGACCATCTGCTCCCACTAGAAGTTTTGTTTTGTAGTTTCCTTTGTTCGTCTGGATATTTAGAAAATTATCTTCTTTTTCATAACTTTTAAAAACAGTCTTTGTTTTAATTTCTACATTATTTTTTTTCGCCTTTCCAGCTATCTCCTTATCTAGAATCTCTCTATCTACGACATAAAAGGGTTTCTTGGATTTTAAAATCATGGAGTTACCATTAGGAGAGAGAAACTTTGATTTAATCACTTTGTTCAAAACAATTGATTTCTTTGAAACACCTGAAAGTTTGAATATTCTATCACTGACAAAACCCGCACACTGAACCGGTTTACCTATTTCTGGATTTTTTTCGAGGATTAATACTTTGTGATCCTTACCCAAAAGTTCCCCGACCTTACAACCTATCGGCCCAGCACCAACAATGATTACATCCCAAACCTCTACCATACAAACAAATAGAAAATATAACTACAAAAATGTAATAGTCAACATGCGAAAAGTTATGATCCTCGCCCTCGGGGGCAATATGATTAAAAAAGCAAAAGAGAAGGGAACATTTGAGGAGCAATACAAGAATGTGAACGAGAGTTGTGAACAAATTGTCAAGATAATCAAGCAAGGATGGGATGTTATTATAACAACAGGTAATGGTCCTCAAGTTGGAAATCTTCTTCTCCAACAGGAATTTTCAAAAGATAAAATACCACCGATGCCTCTCGATGTTTGCGGAGCTTTAAGCCAGGGAGAAATAGGATATCTGGTTCAACAAATACTACTGAATAAATTAAAGAAAAATAAGATTAGAAAAAAAGTTGTTACTATCATTACTCAAGTTCTGGTCGATAAAAATGATCCCGAATTCGATAATCCTTCAAAACCAATAGGTACATTCTACGAAAAGAAAAATAATAGATTCCCAATGGTCCATCAAACAGGAAAAGGTTGGAGAAGGGTTGTCCCGTCACCTGATCCAAAACAAATAATCGAAAAGGAGCAAATCAAAGACCTCGTGGAAGAAGGGGATGTTGTTATCGCTTGTGTGGGCGGGGGAATACCAGTTATTGAAAGCGGGGGAGAACTCAGAGGAATAGAAGGTGTTATTGACAAAGACTTAGCCTCAGAAAAACTAGCAGAGGATTTAGGTATCAAAACCATGATGATACTTACTGATGTGGATAATGTTTACTTGAATTACGGGAAGAAGAACCAGAAAAAACTCGGTCAAGTAAAATTAAAGGATATCAAAGAATACCAAAAACAAGGTTATTTTCCAAAAGGAAGTATGGGACCAAAAATAGAAGCTTCTATAAGACTGCTAGAAAGCGAGGGAGAAGAAGTTTTTATCACATCACCAAGATTAGCAACAGAGTGTTTAAAAGGAAAAACAGGAACTGCACTAACCAGATAAGAATAAAAAATGTAATCGTTAATAATTATCAGAACTTCGGGGTCTTGGCTCAACTCGGCAGAGCGTCTGGCTCCAGTACATTTGTACATGGAACTTTGATGTAAAGATGATAGAAGAAACCAGAAGGTTGGGGGTTCAAATCCCTCAGACCCCATTACTTCTTTTTCTTATCAGAATCTATTATTTCTTTGATCTTTCCTTTTCTCGGAAATTCCTTCAAGAAACGGATTAATATCATTCTCGCTAATGGAGTGAACTTTTCAGAATTTAACTTATCAATAATTTCTTTAATCGATATGAATTCACTTTTAATAGAATTTATCTCATGTTCATCAAATACCGGTTCATTATTTTCATCAACTATACAAAGATATACAAAACCAAAATGTCCCAAATCGTCAATAAAAACATTATCTTTGAATACTCTCCTAGTAAATATAGGTTTTAATTTTGTTTCCTCATACAACTCCCTAATCGCTGCATTTTCTGGGGTTTCACCAAAATCTATATGGCCAGCTGGCAAACCGTTATAATCAGGATATACATAGCTTTTTTCTTTTCTTCTTATTATTAAAATTTTACCATCTGATTCCAAAACTATGCAAAGAACCACACCCTGCAAAATTTTCTCTTTATCAGCTTTAGAAAACTCTACTGGATAAAATTCGTATATTAGGCTATTATTTTTTCCTTTTAATTTAATACCTGATATTTTAGTCATTTATTTTCACTTATTCTATAATTGTTCCAGGATATAATTCTTGTTCACCTTCAACAACACAATCAGCACCAACATAAATACCTAATCTCCCAGGGTCTATAGAAAGGCCATTCCCCAGAGGATCAATATTTTCTGGAAGTCCTCTATCTCTTATTTTGAGTTCGTCACCTATTACAACTCCTGGGCCTATCACTGACTTTCTAATATTTACTTCTCTCCCCAATCTTGCGCCTCGCATGACAATAGAATCTTCTACTACTGAACTATCACCGACGTTAGCTGTTGGATCAATAGTATCAGTCTCAATTCCCCGAATTTCTCTTACATATGCATCAGCTTCTACCCATTCCCAAGGATAATTTGCATTTATAACAGGTGAATCAGGTCTATACCAAGTGAGAGGAATGCCTCTTTTTCTCGCTTCAGACATCATTTCTACTATATTTTTATCCAAATCTCCTGAGAAAATATATCTTAAAAATTCACTTGTCAAAAGATAAAGGGGTTGAACAGTTAAACAGGATTTTAGTTTATCTATTTTCCTAAAACCCATTTCCTCATCGATAAATTCATAATAACCTGTTGGATAATCACAATCAGCAACTACTACTACCGAAGATCCTTTTTTTTCGTGAAGTTTTAGCATCTCTCTAATTACCTGAGGTGAATAGACCATATCCGTATGGGATGTTATTACAGTATCCTCATCTAGTACCTCATTTTGGAATAAATTTAATATTTTTTGGGTAACGGCTCTTTCCTTGTATCTACGGACATATCCTAAGGGTTCCAGAGTTCCTCGACAATCATAATGATCGTCTTCTAGGGCAAAATAAAATTCTGGGGATCCAAGAACTTCTTGGAATAAATCTAACTCATAACCTAGAAATGTTGTGTCAGCTACTGGTAAAAAACCTTTAGGTCCATAAATTGGTCTTATTCTATTTCCATCCCCACCAACTGGCAGTATAACCTTCATTTCTATCATGCTAAAATTAAAACACTACAAATTTAAACCAAACGGTTAGAAAAGATGGGTCTTAATTACCTTTGAACCATCACCTATTTTATTATGAATAGTTTTAATCACACAATCCATCTTACTTAATCTTTTTTCCACCTCATTCACGTAATCTGGTAGAGTTAATAAATGCAAATTGTGTCCTGCATCCATACTGAAAAAAATTTCTAATCCTTCATTCCTCCATTCCTGGACTTTTAACATAACCCCTACAGTTTCTGGAAGCCAATAATATATAGGAGGATCAGATGTCATAGTAATAGTATGCATACTGATAGTATCTAATTCTGAGAAACGACCTAATGTCTTAAAATCTTTATTCAAAATTGCGTTCTTTAACTTTTCGTAATATTTCTTTAAACCTTCAAGACGAAATTCATACAAAGGGCTTGAAAATGCTCTATTATGCCCTTCTGTGGAACTAGATGGCTTTTTATCTGAGTTCACTATGACTATAATATCACGGACATCAAAATGTTCTTTCGGAGCTATCTGAACCGCGTAACTGTTTTCAGAGGATTTTCCTTTCTTCCATTCAACAAACCCACCAGAAATGGATCGAGAGGCAGAACCAGAACCTAATCTCGCTAGAATTGAAAGTTCCTTTTCGCTTAAATTTAATTCTAATGCTGAATCCACTGCTGTGGCTAAAGCCGCGAAACCCGAAGCTGAAGAACCTAAGCCCACACTTAATAGAAAATTATTCTCAGAATATACCTTAGCAAATAAATCCACCTTTTCTCTTTTTCTAACAGTATCCAAAAATTTCACAACTCTATCTTCTTTATGATCATCAATTTTATTTCCATCTAGGATGAAAACATCTCTTTTAAAATCCTCTGAGAACTCAACCGTTGTTGTAGTAGTTAAATTGTTTAGAGACATGGAGATGCTAGAATTCATAGGCAAATTTAATTCTATGTCTTTCTTTCCCCAATATTTTATAAGAGCTAAATTTGAATGTGCTACAGCAGTTGCTTTCATATAAATCTCCTACAAGAACTCAACACTCTTCTTCAACCAATAAGTATATTCGTCCTCATTATTTGTAATTCTTTCTCTCAGTTCTTTCAATGAAACAAAATCAACTTCGCTCATCTCTTCTGGATTAGGTTCTATTTCATCGTCAGAAAAACATTCAAAAACTCCACACATCTCATTATCTATCAAATCTCCTTCCTTAGTCCTATATTCAAAAACAGTAATTTTCTTTAAGTTTTCTTTTTTTATATCCAGGAATAACTCATCTTTTATTCTTCTAACTGCAGCATCCTCATAACTCTCCCCGAGATAAGGGTGTCCCGCTACAGAACAATCCCATAAATTTGAGGCCAAGTATTTCTCCTCACATCTTCTTTGAATTAGAATTTGATTTTCAGAATTTTTTATAAAAACAACAAACCCTCTATGTCTTAAACCCCCAGTATGAACTTTCATCTTTTCCTCTTTTCCTAGAATATTATTCTTCTCATCAGCTAAAGTCAACCATTCCATTTTAATCCCCTTTTAAACTATTTTTGTTCCAACCTCTTTACCTGATAAAACGTCAAACAAACTATTCTCTTTTAACCCATTAATAATATAACAATTTATTCCTTCTCCCGCTATCCTGGACAATTTTTTTACTTTAGATGACATTCCACCTGTCACATCACTACTTTTAGAGTATTCTACCAACTTAGATGAATCTAGAATTTTGATCAATTTTGCATCAGGATGTCCTTTCGGATCTTTATTATAAACCCCATCAACATCCGTCACCATAACAACCCTTTCAGGTTTAAATTTCAGGGATAAATTAACACAAATATCATCTCCAGATATAACTTCGAATTTTCCTAATCTTCCCTTATCTGCGTGGACAATATCTCCGTAAGTGGAAACTATAGTAGTTTTTTCAAGCCCCCTTTCAGCTTCTTTTTCGAGTTTTTCAGTATCAAAATTTCCCTTCTCGTAAAAACAAGTTTCATAAGGATCTATTGTCGTAACGGAAAATTTTTCTTCAGCCAATTTACAGACCTTTGAATTTAGAAGTTTTACGGATTTATGAATTGTCTCTGGTCCCACCTCTTTACCTTTAAGAAAATCTTTAACCAGGCCATGTCCGAAACAACCCGCACCCGTAATTAGGATTAAATTAAATGGTTCCTTCTTATGAAACCTATAAAGTTTATCAAAAGGCCCCTCAATAACATCAAATCTAATATATTTGTCAGAATTTTTAACTATCTTATCATAATCATTAGGAAAGTCGAGGGTTTTCTTGGTTATTAATGAACCACCAAATTTTACAACAAACAAATCTTTCATCTACTTACCAAAATTTCTTTTAACGTCCGTGAACCACTTTACAGCCTTCATTAACTCTTTCTTATCAAAATCCGGCCAAAGGGTTTCAGTAAAATAGAACTCAGTATATACCATCTGCCATGGGAGAAAATTAGATAATCTCTTCATCCCACCAGTTCTTATTAACAAGTCAACATCATTCTTGACAAATAGATTCTCTTGAACTGTTTTCTCGGTTATCTTGATTCTTCCTGTTCTTCGAGCCAAATCTACCATCTTTTTAACCATCTCTGTAATCTCGAACCTCCCTCCGTAACAGATTAGAATGTTTAGGATTCTTTTGTGGTATTTTTTTGTTTTTTTCATAACTTTTTTCATTGAATTAACTAAGTCCGATGGCAGTTTCTTAAAATTCCCGAAAAATCTCACTTGAACTTCGTATTTCTCGAGCAGGCTTTTATCTTCTTTTAACTCTTGGTCCCATTTATTGGAATATTCCTTAAAAAGTTTGAATAGTTCTTTAACTTCTCTCTGGGATCTTTTCAGGTTTTCCGTCGACAGAACATAAGCTGATATTTCCGATACTCCTAAATCCAAACAGTTTTCAAAAAATTTCTCAAGCGTATCCATACCATGTCTATGGCCTTTCCAAGGACGCATTCCACGTTTTCTTGCCCACCTTCTATTACCGTCTATTATTACACCAACATGATCTGGTATCTTAAGATTTTCCATAATTACACACTCTTTTTTAATTAAATGTGTTGTTAATGTTTTTATTTTTATCTTAATTAGGAGAAAATAATCCAAAAAAAAGAAAAAATAGGATGGGTTAGAGCATTAAAGCCAAAATCTTACTTCTACTGGACGTTTCCCCACACCTCAAGCAAATACTAGTTGAAACTATTCCATGACTAAAACTGAATCTTTCAAATCCACCACATTTATTACACATATTCCTCACCCCAAAGGGTTTAGGGAGGGCCCTCTCCCGCTGACAATAAATTGATACTATAAGAATAACCGTCTTTGGAAGGGGTAAGGTTGGAATGAAGATTGAAAAGAAAGCACTAAAACCAAGATAAAACACCAAAGAAAGAATAAAATACTATAAAAAAATCAAATGACGAACAAGAATCTTATTTCAATCTAACAAAAACAAAATTACCAAGATTAGTTTTAGTAAATCTATCATCACCTACTTTCTGAAAAAGAATCATTTTCTGACCTCCATTAGCATTGATAGGAGCTACTATCCTCCCTCCCATCTTGGTTTGGTTTTTGACATCTTCTGGAACATTATCACAAGCCGCGTTGATTAGGACACAATGGTAAGTCGCATTTTTTGGATACCCTTTCCTAGCATCTCCAAGAACTAATTCTATATTCTCCACATTCACTTTAGCAATATTTTTCTTTGCAAATTCGTGCAATTCAGGATCAAGTTCTATTCCGGTCACTTTTCCTTTTTTACCTACTATTACACCGAGGAGGCAAGTTGTCCAACCAGTACCAGAACCGATATCAAGGACATTATCTCCAGGATCTGGACTCAAAGCTTCGAGCATGGTCGCGACTGTGTAGGGTTGAGAAATTGTTTGGCCTCCAAGACTAGGAAGAGCTACATCATCATAAGCACGCGAAAGATATCTTTCAGGAACAAACAAATGACGAGGAACTTCCAGAAAAGCATCAATAATCCTACCTGTCTCCAGTACATCTAAAGAAACTAAAGATTCGATCAAAGCTTTATTCTGCTCATCAAGTTCATTCATAATAATAAATAGGTTTCAAAAAATAAAAGAAAAAAGAAAAAAATCTTAGTCTTATTTTGCTAAGACAATGTTCATTGTAGAGACGTTTATGGTATTTCCATCTTCTACTTTTCTCTCTTCTGTTCCTATCTCAATCTTTTTCAATTCAAGGTCTGATAGGAATTTGTTTCTGACGACTTCTGCTACATCTACTGCCCTAGAGATCGATCTTCCTCTAGCTTTTATACTGACCTCATCAGCCTCAACCTCATTAAACTGGGTCATTACAGCAAGGACATAGCTCATAGTTGGTTTTCTACCAACGTAAACCACATTGTCGTCTTTTTTTGCTTTTGTTTGTTTTTTCTCAGTTTTTTTCTCAGTCTTTTTCTCAGTCTTTTTTGTTTTTTTCTTAGCCAATTACTTCACCTCTTGTTTTTTTGAAAGTATGAATTTTACTGAAATCTTTGTTAGTTCTTTTAATTGTATTATTAGTTAGATTTAAATTTGTTTATTTTTCTTGTTTTTTACTACTTCCTTCTCGATTTTAATAGTTAAGGACATTCTGGATGAGGTAAACTTGGGTTTTTTTTTCTAGCGTAGTCGTATACAAAACATACATATTTTCTTGTTGATGGATATTCTATCGGGCAACCCCATCCATTATATCCCCTTACAGCCCTCATCCAAGGGTCAGCGTAAGAGTATCCACAATCTAATGGATCGTAATTCTCATCTTTATTCTTGAAAGCATTGTATTTCCCCAAAAGAACTCTCTTACCACATTCTATATTATCTTCCCAGTCTGTTAAATCCAAATCTGAACAATAACTCGCGGCTGTGCTGGGATAGACTTGCATTATTCCAGTCGATCCTAAAGGACCTGAGACCACACCATAGTCTCTGCAATGACTCGCTCCACTTTCCTGCATAGCTATTCCCCAAAGTAGATAATCTGGAAAATCAGGATAGTCTAATTGTATCTCTTCTTCTTTCTCTCTTATTTTCGCCTCAATATCCCCCTGATAACAAGCACCCGAACCTTCTTCTTCGCATTTTTTCTGGCAACCTGTCACAGTTGGATCATTATAATTATATGTTTTATCACAAGTATTTCCCGAACCAGAAGCCGTTTTACGGTCACTAACATAGATATCGTTATTGGAAGATCCACAAACTGTATTATCTATGAGTTCGTTATCGTTTTTTCTGACTATAAGCCCATTGGTTAAAGCAGAAAATACCTTATTTCCTTCGATCCTATTTAATTTTGATTCAATATCTATTCCCCGCCCGAAGTCACCCTCAAATTCTCTTATAGTATTTCCTATTATCTCATTATTACCCTTAAAGAGAATAATTCCCACGTTAGTTTGTTTTATCTCATTATTTTCTATTCTGTTAGAAGATGAATCTATTTTTATTCCCGTCAAAAATTCTTCTATTTCACAATTTTCAATAACTGTGTTATCAGATGAAATCACTATCCCTATACCTCTATGTGAACCTAAACCTTGGATATTTCTATGATTACAATCTAAAGTGGCCCCAGTTGAATGAATTTCAAAGCAATTTTTGCTACCAAAAGCGTCTCCCCCAAGAAGATCTTCCTCATTAAGACTTCTCTTTAGTCGATAATATCCAGGTTTATTTATCTTCTGACAAGTATCAAGCTCAATTACTTCAACGGTTTCTTTTAAATTAAACTCAACAGACATTGATCCCACATGAACATCATCCCCTGAATATCTTATCGCTACGGGAGATTTAAGGCCCGGCTCGAAATCCTTACCAACTAACCATTCCTTATTTTGATCTAAATCAACAATTTTAATGGAATAGCCTATCTCTGGGTAACTTATTTCTGAAAATAATTCTGGTCTAGAAGCAAGATTATCAAGCTTTTCTTTATCTAAAACTCCGCGATGTACGATTGAACTACTAACATAAGCCAACTTATCCGATGATAACAAAGCGTTGGTTAAAGTTATTTTTCTTCTTATTAGTTCATTCTCTTCTACTCTTACCTCAACTTCCTTTCCTCTGGTCATAAAAAGAAATACAAAAAGCCCTATTACACCTATTACCACTAAACCTACGAGCACATCTGAAAGACTGGTTGCCTGAGCTTTGTTTCTAATATTTATTACCTCAAGTTCTGGTTATACTTAGTAAAAGTTCGTCATTAACATAATATTTTTCTTGATTTTCTTCGATTGTTTTTTTAATTGTAAATTCATCAATATCTGAAAATGATCCTTTTAAATCGATTAGAATCGGGCTTGAAGCTTCTTCCTCCTCCCCATTTTTTGAAACTGTAACTTTTCTTTCATCAATATCAACATCATAATTAACTCCGAGAGGTATTTCGTAATCAATCGTAATATTACTCGAACTGGCGACGGTTATTGAAATTAAACTTGCTAAATCTTTAGAGACAACCTCAGGGGAGGAGAAAGCAAAAGATTCTATTGCATCCCTAATAATAGGCATGATCACTGGAATTAAGGCTACTAAAACAACAATAATACCAATCCAAGTTAGTATCTCAGTTACTTCTGCTTGTCCTTTCACAATTAATAGAATGGATTTTTGATAAGTTAAATATTATAAAAAAGAAAAATATTGTTGGATAGAAATGAAAGGAAAGTTAATTGGCATAAGTATTCTATTAGTGATGTTATTTTTACTTGGTTGTACAGAGGAGACCACTAATGAATGTAGCAACGAAGGTTTGGTAATTAGCGATTATAATATTGATACTTCTGGTAGAATATTTCCTGGTTATAGGGTTGGAATTAATTTTTGGTTAGAAAATAAAGGGAGTTCCGATGCTGAAGATATTAAGGTTTTGTTCTTTGATAGACAGGGGTTTGAACTGGAAAGTATTAATTGTGGGGAAGAGAATGGTAAGATAACAAGTGAAGGTAAATTAATTGGTTGTGAAATAAATAAAATAGAAGCTAGGGAAAATTGTTATGGGGCAAGACGAGGTATTCATGCCACCCTAAGAGCCCCAGAAGAGTCTGGTGAGAGGATCGTTAGTTTTTCAGTGGATTATATGTATGGTGGTAATTCAAAATTATTATTCCGTATATGGGAAAAAGGTACAGAAAAAAAGCAAGTAGGTAAAAAACAGGAAGGTAGTAGTTATGGTCCTGTCAAAGTCGATATAGATACTGATTTTCTACTGGAAAGATTTGTAGAGGGAGAAAGAGAAGTGGTGACTGAATGGGTAGAAGAAGGACAAAGATTTACAGTAAAATTAAATGTTAAAGAAGTTGGAAGTGGAAGTAAATATCAAACTTTCGAAAATAAAATATTTCCAACAGATTTTGAAGTTAAACTAGATTATGTCGAGATAGAAAATAGAGATAATTGTGACTTCCCTAATGGACATCCTAAAGAAGAGATAGAATATCCAACTGATGAGCCCCTTATGTGCGAACTAAAAGTTAATAATATAGGTCAAGACTGGGTTACCGGGTCTATAGAAGTCGATTATATTTATGATTATGGTATAGTTAAATCTCAAGAATTTACTATTGAATAAAGTTATAATTGCGTTTTTCTAAAATAGTCTTATGACGAAATGTTCTAAGTGTGGAACTGAATTTGATCATGGTATCTGTCCTAACTGTGGATTTACCGAAGGTGGAGTTTATGTATCCAATCCTAAAAAAGTTATAAATGAGAAAAAACAGGCTGAAAAAAAACTAGAAGATATGAGAAAGCAGGAAGAAAAGGCTAGGGAACAGAGGCTAAAGCAAATTAAAGCTCGAGAAAGAGATAGAAAAGGGGAGATTCAAAATCTTCAAGAGAAAGATGAAAGAGAATATAAAAGAGAGAAAGAGAGTCTGTCGAAAGAGGCAAAAAAAATTTGGGAAGGTCAAGAAGAACTGGATCAAGAGAGAAGAAGAATTAGAAGAGAGTCAAGAAGGGAACAATGGAAAAACAGAAAGAAAGCAGTAAAAAGATTAGCAATAGGAGCAGGAGCAACGGCAGCGGCAGGAGGAGCAGCATCTAAGCGTCAACAACCACCACCTCCACCACCAGCATATAAAAAACAATCTCCACTTGTAAAGTATCTAGGTATTATAGTTATAGTTGGTGCATTAGGTTTAGTTGTATACTTTCACCAAGATGAAGTTTCGAGTATTTGGTATGGGTTTTCTAGTTCCATAGGAGGGATGTTACCGGGAGATTTTGATCTATTTATTAAATGTATTACTTTTCAAGTCGATGATATGAGTGTTTGTTGGGGAGGTAAACCACCGGAACCTATTGTTAAACATCAAGTTATCGATATAAGTTTTGAAAATGGTAGAGGACCTAAAGCACCAATTACTGGTGAACCATATTCTGTGTTGGTTGAAGTAAAAAATTTACTTGAAGATACTACTATTGATGGTATTACTATTCACGGGCAATTAGAATGTGAGGTGGAAGAGACAGATGAGGGTTGGGGTGATATTGAAGGTAACGAAAACAGAGATATAGAACTTATACCATTAGAAGAATCTTATCAACTCCCCCCAGAAGGTGTTAGAACTTTACTAAAAAGCTACCCATTAAGTTGTGAACTTGTTGCTTGCAATAAACTAAATGTAACAGTAGTTTATCAATACAACAACACACTTGAAACACAATTTAGATTTGGAGAAACACGAGAAAAGGCTAAATTCGCTAGAAAAGACAGTGTAGGTCAAGGCCCAATTTCTCTGGAAGCTAGCTTTGGACCCTATGGGAATTATTACTATCCGAATGAAGGTTATGGGAGTCCCAGTTATATTACTAACAAATTAGATCTAACAATAACCGCAGTTAATAAAGGTTATGGGGAAGGGAAATTACTGGATTATAGTTTAGAGAAAAAATACGATGATTTTAATTTTTTAAGTGAGGTCGAACCATGTGAGTTTACTCAATTGGGGGTAGAATTAGAAAAAGACGATTATGAGAATTGTTATCCTATTTACAGTTTCAGCGAAAGTAGTATAGAAAGCAATCTAAAAAATTATCAATCTGTTTTCTTTGAGTTCAATGTTGATTATGAATATACTCGTACTTTTAAAAAGAGTTTAGGTGAACTTAAAAGAGGGCCTACTTGCCCGGAAGAACCTGAAGATGGTGAAGGGAGGAGAACTGGTACAACTATTCCTGAAAATGGTGGAGATAGAACTGATCTAGACTGTCAAAACCATGTTATTAAAATTTCTGAAATTCCATTGGGTGCTCCATATTCACTTGGAGCGACACATCTCAGAGGGGATGAAATGGCCACCTCTAAAACACCTTTTGACTGTTCTGGTTACACAGAATGGGTATATAACAGATATGGTCATGAAACTAACAAAGGGGATTTGATATCCTACGGTTCTCCAGCTTCCTCACAAGTTAACATTGGTAAGGTAATAGACCATAATCCTCTCATAGATCATGATAATTATAAATCCATAGAACCAGATATCAGTAAATTTGAACCTGGTGATTTATTATTTTTCTATAAAACAACGCTAGAATCTCGTATAACTCATGTGGGAATTTATTATGGAAATGGTAGGATTATACATGCGGGTCAGCCCGAATGTCCGAGTTCTCTCAGTGGATGTGTACAGAAAGCTAATCTTGATACATCTTATTGGAAAGAACATTATATTGGGGCTAGAAGAATTTGTTAAGATGTTATACAACTTGGTATATATTCAAAATGCATTGGATCAAAACTCGGCCAAAACCTCCCACCCCATCTAAATCCTTTATTTTCAAAGGTCTCAACAACTTCTGGTGGTATATCCATGTCGCATGCCATTGATGTAATTACATTTCCCCAGTTTTGTTGCCAATTAATATCCACGGCTAATCCAAAAGCATGTGGACTTAAAACGCTTGGGTTGTTCACATTATATCTAAAATTAAATCCCCCTGTGTGTGTACAATCAAAAGTATAAGTACCACTTGGGAAATCATAAGTTGTTCGACTTTGGAAATATTTATCTGTCAATTCTTCGCTAACTTCTCTATAAAGATTAGCAACATTTTTATGTACTCTAACTGTACAACCGAATAAATTGACTGTTTCTAATTGATCTCTTATTTCTTGTTCCAATTGATCTCTAACAGAAGAGGAAGTATCGTAAACATCCAAATAAGGTTTTTCTAAATCATGAGTGAATTCGTACATACAATGGGGACTATCACAAGATTCAGAATTAGATGGATTTGTATCCCATATTTTAATATAAGGGCTAGGTGCGGGATAAGAAACTCCATCTTTTTGATTTCCTATTCTAGCTAAACACTCATTTGAGGGATTATCTGTTATTGGTCTTCCAAGGGTTCCACATTCAAATCCACCTATTGGTGGTGGTGAAGGATCTCCAGGAGGTTTCCCATTTCCCGTTAAATCTAAAACTTCAACTTCACATTCCTTACTATCGGTAACCGCATCAATTTTATGGTCGTAATCATTCCCTGAAAGCACATAGAACTTGAGTATAATCGGTTTGAATTCAACGTCCTTATCATCACCCATCACCGGATAAAATTGATTTGACGTATCCTTAATCTCAAACAAAACCCAAGCAGAGGCATAATAATTGTAAGTACAGGTAACATCCTGGAGATAACGATAATATTCTTCACAGCCTTCACATAATTCCACTTGGTCTACAGGGTCATGAGTTTCATTATCACAATAACACCCATTGTAAACATCGTAGGTAGGTAGAGTAACAAAATAAGGGTTACAGTAATTGATACTAACACATTCTGACTCTAAAGTATATCCTCCCCCGCAATCAACCGAGTAAGTTTCTTTACAACAAGAAGGCTCATCCTCAACAACAGCAACATGACTACATTCAGGTTCATAGGAGACAGAAACTTCAAGTAGTTCTATATCCACCTCCACATCATCATTGGTTAACTCATTACTCAATTCATTTATTTTTCTCTCGATTTCATCCTCAATATCACTTTCCCAATTACCGCTATTAGCACCTAGGATACTTTCAGGATCAAGTTCATTCTCACAGATATCACCAACTGAGATTGATTTGGGAACAGCAGCTTCGCCTATTGCTTCTTGAATTTTTTCTTGAATTATATCATTTTCTATGAAGTTTTCCTTTGCCGTCTTATACATTTCTCCGATGTTTGTTGTCAATGCCGTCTCCAAAGCATCGATTTCAACTGTCGCCCTGTCCCTTTTTAATGATAATTTTTCCCCAGAGGAAGCTTCAACCCTGATTAAAGAATCGTCTAATATCTCAACCTCAGAATATTCGTACTCGGGTATGTCAACCTCGTTGTTGATTTCCTCCACATAAACCTTCAGGGCTTCCAGCATCAGTCTCCCAGTGTAATCAAACCCAGGATATTTTTCACTATCATAATCCCTCCAATAAGGAATGCAACCGTAAGAGTCAACACTACTACCTAGTTTGTAATAACCACCCATCGGGCTTGTGAGATAAGATGCTTCGTAAAAAGAATATTCCAAAGCTTTTGATAGACCTGTTCTAGAAAGTTCAAACTTATTTATCGCATTGATTATGTTTATCTCAAACATTGCTCTTTTTGTAACTACTGTTCTACTGTAAAGCGAGACAAATGCTATTCCTCCGATGACTAATGTCCCAAATAGCCCTAGTAACAAAAGTGCTATTGGCCCTATTCCTTTTTTCAATTGATCACCAAAATTAATTTCTCTGTAAGTTTATCTGGGTTGTAGGGTAAAGATATGAAAGTTTCTTTCTGATATTCGTCGGGATTACAATCTAAAGTCTCTGCTAGGACTTCTGAGGGGGTTGATAGCTTGTAACACTTACTTTCAACTAATTTATCCAATTTTTCCATGAGAATTTGTTCTAATTCATTATCATTTGGACTACCAAAAACAAAATGTTCTCCCAGTAATTCATGAACTGTTTTTCCGTCTTTAGTCGAAGAAAGTAGTGATATAAGAATCATTTGGGAATTGTCGTGCTTTTCTTGATATTGAATTACTTGAATAAGCGGAGCTCTAAAGAACTTCAAGGGAGCTATTATTCCCAATACGACTACTAGTACTACTATAATACCAATAACTGGTGCGTCAAGGGAACCTTTCATACTAAATAGAATTGATTTTTCAGATTATATCTTTACATTCATCCTCACTAGATGGTTTACTTATATCAAATTGTTCACAGCCATCAGGTTCTATTTCATTCCAATCTCCAGGGTCTTTGCCCTTTAACAACCATCTCTCGCAATAATTGATGTATTTTGCTGTACAACTTGCCTTTGTGGCCTCAGTATCAATTTGCCCTATCCAAAACCAGAGAGAAATAATAGTGAAGATGAGAAATAATCCAATAGCCGCTATTAAAAATATAGTATGGGTTGCTATTGCTTTTGGTGGCATGAATTATATTTGACTTTACGGAGTTAAAAGTTCTTCACAATCTGCTTGTGTAACACCAGAAATTATACGTGTACAATCTGCTGCATAATCTGACCAACTACCACTTGGTTTTTTATCAGGGTCATAATTACTAACGGACCACTGTGTGCAGAAAGCCATCTTTCTTCCATTACAATATTGTTCTGTTACTGTTCCTCCACCTCTTCCCAACCAAGTCCAAACCAAATAACCAAGACCAACTATTACAATTAACCCAACCGCTAATGCCACAATCAGATTTGTTGCTGATATACCTTTTCTCATATCTTCACCTTAAATTTTATTTTGGGATTATTAGTTATTAAATGTTATTTAGACTGTGGGACAAAATTCCTAAATAATCATCCCAAGAGAAATAAATTGTGCCAA
>CAYMPD010000013.1:0-34045 GCA_964392445.1 uncultured archaeon
CAGGGCTTATGTCATTGTGTTGGAAGATTGATTAACTATTTTTGTCCCACAGTCTGTTATTTATTAACCAACACATTCATTTTGATCACTATCCCAGGTACAAGTATTCCCTGTCTCACATAAATCACCTTTACATGATAAATCTGGATCAAAGAAACCTGCATCAGTATAATCTTCACAGGAGTTTATTGTATTACAATCAACAGGGGTAACAGTAACTTCAAATTTATTATCATCCTCACCCGGACCCTCTTTGACTTCGTCCTTACGATCCACAACAAGTTGTATTTTGTATTCCCCCTCTTCAGCAACCCAAGAATCAGATTCGAATACAGTAGGTAAAGTCATTTCCTCTATCAAAATACTTTCAGTTTCGCCTTCAATTTCATCATAAATCGCCCATAAATTCTCTATATCCTCTCCAATAGGTTTTCCTTCCACCACTATTTGAGCTGAAAATGTATATTCCTCACCTATTATAATGTTAAAATCTCCTGCTATTGGATAAATTTTAATATTTGAATTTTCTGTACATCTATATTTACCATCAGGGAACTCGCCACATAAAGAGCATTCTGAAGGGCATTGGTTATCGCCAGGATTACATTCATCCCCACATTCTAAATCTTCATCCACTTCCTCACTTTCACTCAAACATAAAGCCACTTCACCATCACCAAAATAAGTACAAGGACATTCTTCAGGACATCTAAAAGCTCCTCCTTCTAAACAACTTTCACCGCATTTTAAATCAGGTTCAAAATTCTCGCAAACACCCTCTTCACCACAACTTTCCTTTAAATAACAACACATATTCGGTATTAAATCGTGTCGTGGGTTTTTCATACAGCTCTTACATAAAGTACTACAATCTAATGAGTCCTCAGGATATCTATCATGACACTTGGGATCAGTATATTTGATTTTAATTGACACTTCATCACCTTCTTTCCCCATATAATCAAGTAGTATATATGCACCACAAAAAGACATAGGATTATCTTTACACAATTCCCAACTTTCCTCATTGAGACCACATCCAACATTTATGTCAAGACAGTCCCTACCAATTCTATCGAATCTTATATAGGTTTCCGAATCTCCTTGTTCTCCTTTTACAACTATTCTATAATTCCCACCCACACCTGCATTTTCAAATGTAATTCTTTTTTCTCTGTCATATGGTATGATCTTATACGCTGGTTCTGCTAATATAAAAGTATTTTCAGCTTCCATGTCTCGAACAAAAGTTCCTTCTCGTTCCGAATAATCTGAAGTAATGTACATATTACCCTCCAAAATCCCCACTTCTTCATAGGAGTTACCATAATTTTTCCCACCAATCCAACACGTTTTCTTTTCAACTTTATTCTTATCAATTAAAGCGTCATCTAACAACAATAGATTTTTTTCTATTTTTTCTCCAAAAAGAAATCCTAAAATTTCATAAGCTTCTCGAGGTTTACGTAAAATTATATTTATAATATAATCTTCCAGACCCATTTCCCCCCCTGTAGGAAATATACAGTTATACCTCGATAGGTCATCCTCCCTACTTAGTGTTATATCTCTTTCCAGTTCAACTTCCACAGGATATTGCACCGCATTCCATCCACATATTTTATAATCATCGTCCATCCATTGAGAGCTGCTACAAAAATCCGTTTTACAGCTTATTCTCCAAAAGTCATCATCGTCTATTTCCAAGCATCCCCTAGTACATCTATAATAAGAGCATTTTAATGCCTCTTTAAAGAGATCTTTTTGTAACTCTTGTTCATAAATATCAAGTCCTAATTGTTCTTTAATATAATCCATTAGTCCCATCATGGCACTTACACCAGGTCCTAAAAGAAAATAACCCACAACAATTATTACCAAAATTGCTAGACTTATCTCTACAAGTGTTTTTGTCGCAACTCCCTTTCCCATTTTAACAATCATCGCACATACCCATTTTAAATCCTAAAATATCCTTACAAAATAAATTACACTTAATCCCCTTAATAGCTTTTTGGGCAAACTCACTCACGATATCTGTTCCCTGACTTAAGAAAAACCAGAGTAAAGCTAACGCCATTATTCCAATTATCAAAGATATTACAAAAGTTAATATTTTCCCCGTGACACCTTTTCTCATCATGGCTTAACAATCCCCTTAAGAATATTTATCGCAGAGAAGTAAAATAAAGCTAACACAATCATAACAACTATCAGTAAGATTATAAACCACAATATATACCTGGAAACGTCTCCTTTCTTGTTCATCCGAATCCCATCGTACTCAAGGTTATAAGCGATGTTAATATCAAGTAAAGTACTATTACAGTAATTGAATAAATGCCAAGAGCGGTCAACAAGGACATCCCGATATCATATTTCCTTTGTATCTTCTCATCACCATATTTAATTATACTCAAAAACAACGTTATCATTACCACAACCTCTATCATGTAAATACCAACAATCAACTGAAAATAAGAAACAGGTAATATTTTATCGATGGTTAGTATTGAATTGAAAGCTGTCCCTCCCACAGTTCCGATAGGTCCATATGATTGCATCTGTTCCTGAAACTTCACAACCCATTCACTAAGATTGACGAGCATGTGCATCATCATCGCTGCCAAAGCAACAACAATCCCTGAAGCAATCGGGGCAAGTATAAGTGACTGAATCCTCATTGTAGAAGTGACCTCAGAAAGTATATCTTCCAAATACTCCTCTATCTCCCGCATGTTTTTCAGATAACTCGATATTGATAATATTGAATCGGATAAAATGCTAGTACCAGAATAAGATATGTCAGATATAGCTTTCAACATAGCACTGATCAAATAGGATGGATATTCGTATATAGCCCCATTTTTGGTGTTAAATGTTGCTTGTTTAAAAGTCATTCCAAACATCTGGATGTTGTTGACTATTATTCTGAAAAGTTCCATTATCTTTAGTTCTTGAATTCGGTTTTTTATCTGGAGTATGTTATTTTCTATAGATCCCCCACTTTTTAGCTGATGACCGATCTGGAAGAGAACCATGTGTAATTCATTCTCCATTTCAATTATCTTATCTTTTTTCTTGAGTTTCGGTATACTTGACATAAAACAGTGAACGGAAATACCTAACGAGGTCCCGACTATGACCAACAGTGAAAACATTAACAGCTTAAAACTGAATTGTTCGGTTGATCTTAACATACTAAATAAACCGAACCCACTGATAACTAACGTTATCAAAACTGGTATTAGTATATTTTTGTCTAAAATTTTCTTCAGTGTCTTTTTTCTCTCTTCCAAAACCTCAGGTTGATGAAAAGTGGCAGGTCTCTTCTTTAAAAAAGACATCATAAGGAAAAATACTACAAGAGGAAGTAAGACATCATAACCTATTGCTATAGCAATTGGCTTAACAGCATCCGGCATGAATATAGTTAACATCGGAAAGAACATCAGACCTATGATTGGAAGTAATATCCCCAATGCATTTAAAATTTTCAATGAGCTATCCATCTCTCTTGAATACCTTCTCATCGAGGATTTTGTACCATCGAGAACGGTTCTCACGGCTTCGTTCAAAGAACTTTCTCTCTCAGCAATCCCTTGTGACAAAGACGATTTTATTAGATTAAGAGCTTGAGTGAATTCCCGATTTTCAAATTTCCACTTTTTGATAAAAGCGTCTAAGCCCTTATTAAAAGAAAAATATTTTCCATTAAAAACGTCCCACACCAGTTCTCCCAAATCCACTCCTAAAGGTCCTCTAAGATTTGATGCTGCGAATATAACTGCGGCTTCTAGATTTGATTTAATCTTCATAGAAACAGTCATATAAACAACTGCCAAAACCATCTCAGAACTTGCTTTGATTTTATACTGTACCGAATAAAAATGGGGATAATTGAGGATGTGATAACCTAAACCGAAAGTACAGATAAAGAAAATTATCGTGAAAGGAATTGGTATCATTCCAATTAAAGTGGTCATTAAAAAAAACAAAGAAAGTAAGGATGTAAATAAGAAGGAAAAAATCACCGGTCCTTTGGGTGTAATCTCAAGATGGCAGAAATTTATTGCCTCTTGTAATTTTTCCTCATTAATACGTGGCACAGGTATTGAAACTTTTTGCTCCAATAAAATACAGATTTTCTCGTATATGGTTTTTTTCCTTGGTTTTATCCCAAGTCTAATAAGATCCTGCTTAGAGTCGCCTATTATATCAAACACCCTCTTTTCGTTTTATTTCATCTCTAAACCAATTTTCCCATCTTTTAAATATCATATCTGGGTCCAAAGTCCCAACCTCTTTTTTCACATCCTCTGAAATTACATGAAACATATCATTAGCCCTAACAACCCAGTTAGCCTCAAGTATGTCATACCTATCCAATTTTTTCGCATAATTATACATTGTTCCCTTTACTTTTCCTCTCAGTAATATATTATTCCAAACAGCGTCCCAATTACCATGCCATTCTTTAACACGTTTCGCGATCTCGTTGATGATATAAGATTCACCATTAATCAAAGTACTTGTGGGTTTTAACTGGTCTTCTCTAGCATCATATTCCATTAAATTGATAAATGCGTTTTCCTCCATGGGATCATCCATCCATCTTTTCCGTATTTCAGTTACTTCTAAAACCCTTCTGATCCTATGCAATCCATCCGCACTCCTTATCATCCCACAAACAACAATAATATCAGTTGCCTTAAAACTGGTCTTAGGAACTCCCAAATCATTAACAACCCTATCAAATACACCATAAGCAGATTCACCGTGGATGGTTCCTGCAACCACATGGGCCAATGCACCAATACGCATTGCTTCCCAGAGAGCTTGGGCCTCTTTAGACCTGACCTCACCTATTATCAAGCAGGAATCTCCCAAACGTAAGGCTGTTCTTAATGCTTCATCTGCAGGTAATTCCGACTCAACCCTTGTAATAACTGATCTTGATTTCATTCTTTCAATGTTATATCCTATGTTTCTTAGTTGGGTTACTGGTAACTCTAACGTGTCTTCCACCGAAACAATGCGAAATTTTCTCATTATCTCAAGCATGGTTGCACCTAAAAGACTGCTTTTACCACTTGATCTACCACCTGCTATCAAGAGTGAACGAGATCCTTGAACCAAGAAGTTCATCAAGCCCGCAAACATCGGGTTAAAATATTTGACTTTAATGAAAAGTGGATAGGTCCATGGTTTGTCTCTGTGTCTTCTTAAAGCATATCCTATTCCTTCAGGGCTAAGTGTTCTTGTTATAGCAGCCACCCTTGCCCTACCTCCTGGAACCAATAACTCTGTATCTAAAACTGGATTTGCCTCGTCTAATGGTCTTCCAGACAACATTCTAAATCTAGTGGCCCAACTTTCAGCATCTTCTTGAGTTGGTATAAGATTAGTTTCACATTCCTCGAAATCATCATGTCCCACAAAAATAGGCATAACACCTATGGGGGAATTGATGTAAATATCTTGTAATTTAGGATCTGCCAATAAGATTTCCAATATCCCAAAACCTGCGGTGTATCTTGCAAGAATATTTGAAAGTTCTTTTAATTCGGCTGAAGAAAGTCTTATTCCTTGTTCTCCTGCCAATTTTTGGATTGTATCTTTTCCTAAATTCATGAAAACTTCTCTTGCTTTCTCAGGATCAATAAACTCTGTTCTAGTTGGTTTGTGTTCAGCCAATATTCTTCTAGCATTGTCAAGTAAGAAATATTTATTATCCGGTAGTTTAAACTCTGGAGGGGTTATATGATAACAATGTCTTACCTTTCCCGGTGCTCTAAAAATTTCTACAACGATATTTCCTGGTAGATTATATCTATCAACTAATCTTGATCCTTTTGGTGGTATAGAAACATATCTGGTAAGCATGAAAACTGGTCTGATTAAAGGAGAGAATAATTTTCTGTAGAGTGAACGATCACCTAACTTATAACCGTATATCTTGTCTTGGACTAGTTTGATAATTTTTAATTCTTCCATCTTTCTCTTGAGTTCACCCAAAAATCTCAAATAATTATCATAATACTTTCTTTTAGTACCCCTACTTCTATCTCTTCTTGTTCTATATCTCCTAATAAGCCTTTTAATTTTAACATAAGCTGCTATTGGGTCCCTCCTTAACATTTCCTGAAGTACTACTTGTAGTTCTTTTCTTAGGCCAGGTATAACTCTTTCTATTTCCCTTAAAAATGCACTGTCCAAAACCCTATCTTCCATTACAAGTTTATTGTAAAGGGTAGCTACTTCCAAAAGTAACTTTGTCTGATCGAAATCATATTCGTGTTCTCTTCTTTCTGAAAGAATGATTCTTCCTACCTTTTTAATCTCTCTAAGTTTGTCAACAGTTGTCTTCATACAAACGTCAAAGTCTTCTATTGATGAACCAAAAACACATCCTCTGCAATTTACTTTTAATATGTCACCTTCCAGTTCATAATTACAGACCATTCCAAACACCAAAACTGTAAATTTATTTGTATACAGACCCAATAATTATTATTGGTTTTATGGTATTTGAAAGAAAACCCCAACCCACACCAAGTGGCATAAGTAATGAAGTAGTTAGAATCACAAACGAAAATACAAGAAGGATAAGAATGCTCGAACAAAGCCTAGAATCTTCTAGAAATAGAATAACATCTTTGGAGGAAAGAATGATAGAAGAGATGGGTGATATCAAAAAATGGATGGACCAGTTGGCTGTTGATGTTAAAGAAGTTTCAAAGGAATTGAAAAAAATAAGAGCCGACATTATGAGGATGGAGAAGGAATTGAATAAAACGGCTAGAAAATCTGAAATTAAGGAACTGGAAAGTTTATTGGATTTATATAATCCTATAAAGTCACATTTTGTAACAAGAGAAGATGTAATAAGAATAATAGATAGAGAATTGAATAAAGTTTAATAAAGATAAAAACAAAATTTAAGTTAGAAAGTCGATTAATAATAAGGTGTAATGTTTGATAAAATTCTTTGGCTCAAAAAAGAAAACCCCTGAAAAAAGTCCGAAAGTGGGGAAGGGTTCAATTCCCACGAATAAAATAAAATCCTTAAGTAATAAGGGGTTTTCAGAACCTGAAATTATTGATATTCTAAGAAAAGAAGGGTATAGTTCTGAAGAGATAGATTCTGGGTTAACACAAGCCTTGAAACTGGGTGTAAGTGGACAACAAGATAATAGAGACGAAATGCCAACACTCCAAGAGTTACAGGCTCAACAACAACAAACCCAATCATTTTCCCAACCCCAACAATCTCCCACAGGGCAGGGTTTCGATCAAGCTCCTCAGATGCCTGAACCATCCATGCAGATGCAACAGAGTTATTATCCTGCAAATGACTATAATACTGAAGAGTTGGTTGAATCCATAGTTCAGGAAAGAATGACTGACTTAGACAAAAAATTGGTAGAATTCCGAAGTAAATACAAAAACCTCGAAAGAAAGATGTCAGATTTACACAATCAACTATCAGTCATGTCCAAAAGTAAGAGCGAAGCCGAGCATGCTATTATAAGTAAATTAGAGTCCTATGAAGGCACACTTACAGAAATGAACGGGAGATTATCTAGCTTGGAAAAGGCTTTCAAAGAAGCATTACCTGCATTAATAGAAAGTGTGAGATCCTTAACAGATCTCGTAGGAAGGTTTAAAAGAAAAGCTTAAGTTAAGATATTTATTGTCATTTTCTTAATAGTTTCATATGGCTAACCCTTTTGAGATAGTTGCACGGAGACTTGGAGAATTAGGGGTTTATGATTTTCTCTTGCCTTGGATGATAACTTCTGCACTTATTTGGGGACTGTTACAAAAAGCAAAGTTGTTCGGTGAAGGAAATCAAGCTATTCACGCTGTTTTATCTTTCTCAGTATCATTCTTTATCTGGGGGTTTTTAACATTTACTGGGGTAGGACTGGGTGCTACTTTATCTAAATTTTTCACACAGATCATGTTAGTGGGTATAGGGTTTTCATTTATACTATTAGTTGGGAGTCTGTTCTTCCCAGATTTTTCAAGTGCATTAAAAGAAAAATTACCAGATGTTTCACTTTTTTGGATAGTGTTCACTATCGGTATGATTATAGCTATAGGAGCTGGATTGTTAAATATAAGTGAAGTTATTTATAATGTTTTATCTGTAGGTGGGAAAATACCTGGTGGGGATGTAGGTCTACTAATGGTATCAGTTATTGTATTGGTTGTATTGCTAATGATTGTAACTGCGTTTTGAGGTGATAGGTTGCCAGATGTGTTCACAATTGTAATAAAAAAACTTCAAGAAATGGGAGCATTTAATTTCCTATTTCCATTTATGTTGACGACTGCTATTTTTTACGGTTTACTCAGAAGATCAAAGATTTTTATGATGACAAAAAAAGAGTATGTGACTAATAGGGATACTAAAGAGAAGAAGGAGTATGAAGTTGAAGTCGGGAGTGCGGTTAATGCTGTTGTTGCTGTAATTGCTGGATTCATGGTTTGGGCATATCCTATTCTTACGGGTGTTAATGTTGAAAAACAATTATCTGTGTTTTTCATGCAGGGAGCAATTGTTACTTTGATTTTTGTTATAGCTTTAATGATATTAGGGATGTTCATGAAACCTGATATTTCAGAACAATTACACGAGCTTCTATTTAAAGACGGGAAACTAGGATTAAGCGCGATACTTATAATAGCGGTTGGTATTGGGGTTTTAGTGTTTGTTACGAGTGGTTTAATGGGCCTGATCACTGGTCCGGTAGTTGCTAGGATAGATCTGAGCAATGATACTGTTTTAACAATAGTAGTGTTAGGTTTATTAATACTGCCGCTTATATTTATATTTAGAGAAGGTGGTTCAACCCCCTCAGGTAGTTCAAATAATTCAACGGGTGAGTAATTAATGACTGCAATTGAGACTATACTGAATGTTTTAACACGTCAAGGTATTTTTGAATATTATTTACCGTTTTTATTGGTATTTTCGATATTTTATGCTTTATTGGTAAAGATAAAAATTTTTGGAAAAGAAAGGCCCGGTCCTCAAATATCTGCAATCGTAGCATTAATTGCTGGTCTATACATCATGAGTACTAGTGTTGGTATAAATTTAAGTCAGTTTTTTGCAGCTTTTTTTGTACAAACGAGTGTTTTCTTAACTTTAATAATGGTTATAGGTATGACATTAGGAGCTTTAGCTATACCATATATAGTAGGTGAGGGCGAGGACTTGAAAAAATTCTTCGAAAAACCCGAATATAGACTTGGTCTCGCAATTATAGCCATTTTAGTTGTTCTAGCTATGTTTACGAGTAATTTAATTTCAATACCAGGCATGCCAGGATTTTCACTACCAGGATTATCTGGTGATGATATTGCAGTAATACTTTTAGTATTAGCAACTTTAGGAATAATTATTTGGGTTTCTTGGAAACCTAGAAGTGGTGATAATGAATAGTTAATCCTCTAATCTCTCCAATTCTTCCCCGCACTCAAACAATCCCCAAGCAAAAGAAATCAATTCCCAAGCTTTAACATAATCTCCTTGTTCAAGAAAATGTTCAGTATCGACAATGTAAGCATTAATGTTCTTCAAAAGTTCTTTTCCCTTGACATCAACAGGTTCAGTTTTATCTAATTTTTTCTTAAGTTTCCCTAACCATTCTTCGATTAATTCTCGTGGGATTTTATCCTTGATCATTTAATCAGCTCGGTAGTAATCCAAATACTCTTGCTCGGTGAAATGTAAATCTCCTGGTAGTATTAACACAAATGGTGGTTCACCAAAATCTTTGTCAAGTAAAATTTTGATCTTTCCATAAAGTATTAATGGTTCTTCACTTCCAACTCTCCCGAAAACAACTAGCTCGTTCTCCTCAGAAACATTATCCGATTTTAACAGAATTTCCATTCCTTGATTAGGTGTCATGTATTTGTCATTCTCAGAGATTAGATCAAGTAGACATAATGTATGTAATCCTCGTTCCTTGTTTTCTCGAATAGTCTTGTAAACACTCTCTGGTTCTTGATTATTAATTTTCTCAGGAAATGGTATAGTAACGGTTGCTCCAAATTTGTAAAGATGAAGTCCAGTTTCTCCCACCGCTGAATAGATTGAAGCGTTATGAATAATTCGCGTTTTTATTCCTTCTTTTTTGGCTTCCAGAAGGAGTGATATATGGGTAGTCGCCACTAAAGGATCCCCCAGAATTAGAATTGATATTTTTTCGTCTTTAGCATCTTTTACGATTTTATCAGAATTCTCTTCCAGATCCTGTCTTTTCAGTTTATATATTTCCTTTCCAACAACCCTTGCTAGGTTTTCCAAAGAACTTTCCCATTTAGAGGTATAAGTTTCTAAGTAAATTTTATTTGATTTTCTACAAGCTTCTAGGCCCTCTAAAGTTAAAGATTCCTCTTTTCCAAGTCCAAGTCCGATCAAAGTTAACATATTCACCAAAAATCAATTTGTTTAAAGACTTAATAATATTACTATTGTAATTAAAACTTGATAATATGACAATCTCCAGTTATGATATCCTAGGTTCACGAGAGAAATCGATAGCTATAATTGATGAAACTGAAAACCCAGAAAACATGGCTAAGGAAATAATGGAAGAACATAAGAATGTGGAATCTGTTCTAATGAAATTATCAGAAAGGAAAGGTGTTCAGAGAAAAAGAGAATATAAACTAATTCTAGGTAATCCCGACACTGAAATCATGCATAAAGAGAATTACTGTCGATTAAAATTAGATCCAAAAAAAGTTTATTTTTCAGGAAGAGAAAGTACAGAGAGATTAAGAGTGGCAGAAAGAGTTAAACCAGGAGAAACTGTTCTTGTGATGTTCGCGGGCATAGGTCCCTATAGTATATTGATAGCCAAAACCCAGCCAGAGGTTGATAAAGTACCGTCGATCGAAATCAATCCTCAAGCAGTAGAATATATGAAAGAGAATGTTCGGTTGAATAGGGTTCAAGATAAAGTCATTCCGATTCTCGGAGATGTCAAAGAGAAATCTCAAGAATGGTTCGGAAAATGTGACAGAGTAGTAATGCCCTTACCTCATGATGCTCATAAACATCTTAATACCGCTTACAAATCTTTGAGAACCAGGGGAGGTATGACTCATCTTTACGTAATAGAACCCAAGGAAAAAGTAGAAGAAAATGTAAAGGGAGTAATAAAAAAGTTCCAAGAAACAAAAAAAACAAACATAACTTACAAAATCCGAAAGGTTTTACCGTATGCTCCAGGAGTAAACAAATACTGTGTTGACATTCAAATCAAACAGGAATAGTTGTTGGTAAAGTTGGGTTTATTAAATTCCATATCCAAGTAAGAGAGTAATAGCCACTGTAAGAAATTATTAAAGCGAATATTATTTTGGCAATTGTTGTAACTAAGAAAAATTTCTTTAAGTCATATTTAATCACTCCGCAAAATACGGAAATTATACTGTCCGGTAAGGGGGTTACGTTAACTAACGCTATCCAAAATAATCCGTTGTACTTCTCAAATTTTTTTCTCGTTTCTTCTAGTTTTTTTCCATACTTTTTTTCAGCTAGGTCCTTGAAACCCCTACCAAGAATATAACCTGTTAGTGACCCGATTCCTCCACCTAAACCAGCCACAAGACCGACCATGAATGGGTTCAATATTCCACCAAAACTAAAAACGAAAACCATAGTAGGTAAAGGAAAGATAGATAAAGACGCAGTTTCTATTAAATTGATGGTGAATAAACCTAGATATCCCCACTTGTAGATAGCTTCATAGCTCCTAGTTGCTACAGCTATAAGAAATCCGGTTATATCTAACATACATATCTAAATTAGATAAATTACTACTTAAACCAAAACCACAATTAAACTGAGAATGTTAAAGATCATCAGTATAACCCAGAACCAAATTGACCAGGTGAAAATATGACTTCCTTCCAGAGGCATAATTGGTAATAGACTGAAAAATGCTAAGAGACCGTTAACCTTACTAATTGTTTGGAATATCTCAACATCTGTATGAACCGTATACAATACCCCAAAGATAAGCATCAGAGATAAGTTGACAGCAACACCCGCCAGAGCAATATGACCATAGTCCCTTGTTGTCATTCTTATCAATTTAATCCCCATTCTCCCAAATTTATAAGGGACGATCTCGACATAACCCAAGGCAAGAAATATGAAACCAAAAGTTACCTTCAACAATAAAGAAACAATCCCTATCACAGTTCCAGTTATCCACAACTTGAAAGTAGCCATACAACCAAGTCTATCTGCCATTAACTTATGGGAAAAATGTCTTAGAAACATTGAAACAGCCACAACAACTAGAGTTATGAAAAAATTAAATTCTAAATTCGGGAAGGTAAGGATAAAGGATACGCCCAATATTACCACTATTAGTTCCATGATTTCTCTTGGTTGGAAGACCTTTCTTACTTTCTCCATATTAACAATTTATCTTTTCTAAAATATATTTACTTGTCTTTCAAAATTTGAACTCCTTTTTGTAACCCCTTGTGTAAAACCTTATCATGGTTATCAACGAGGATAACACTAAGGGGCCAAATATAAGACCCGAGGGACCGAAAAGTCTTATACCACTTATTATTCCAATAAATATCAGAAAAGAATTGATATTTGATTTTTCTCCAAAAACTTTTGTTATGATCAAACCGTCAAGTTCAATAACCATTACTGCTAATATGGTAAGAATTAATGCAAACAGGTAATTCCCCAACAATAACATGTAAATTATTCCTCCTATCCAGATCGGCCTACTCCCTATTATTGGAACCATTGAAAAGATTCCCATCATAAATCCCCATAAAAGTGGATTTGGCATATCAAAAATAAAGAAGACAAGAGCCCCAAGAACCATATTATAAATTGTGGAGAAAAATAGGCTATATATCATTCCCTTAGTAACTCTTTCAAATTCTTCTATCAAAGATTTCTTTTGCTCCTTCTCTATAGGGAGCGTTATTTTGAGTTTATCTATAATTTCTGGACCTTTTTTTAGAAAGAGCGAAGTTGCAAATAAGAAAATTAATATATTGATTATTCTATTCGGAATGCTTCCACCAAACCTCACAAGCAACCCCAATAAATTAGATGTAAAACTCTCTGAAACCTTGATGAGATAATTTTCGATAAAAGATTCAATTTCTGGTTCTATGTGAGGAATGCGTTGGACGTCGAGGGTTCTTATGTATTGTAAGAAACCACTTATGTCATCGATGAGACTATAGACTATGACACTCGAGGGAATTAAAAACAAAAACACAACTATCAATAACATCAAAATTATAGTCAAATTTTTTTTCTTTATTTTCTTGTTTATTTTTTCATAGAACGGATAAATAATGTAACTTATTATTATTGCAGAAACTAAAGCCCCTAAAAAAGGTCTCACTAAAAGAAAGGAAAGATACAATATTATCAAGGAAAAAATTATTGAGAAATAATTAACCCTTTCACTCATATATAAAAATTAGTTTATCTTAATAAATTATTTATGAGTGTTAAAGTTGGACTTGCATTAAGTGGTGGTGGAGCAAAAGGATTTGCACATGTTGGTGTAATTAAATCTTTGGAGAAGCATGATGTTCCCATTGATGTTATTTCTGGGGTTAGTGCTGGATCGATAGTTGGAGGAATGTATGCGAGTGGTTTGTCAATCGAAGAAATAGAGAAATTGTGTTACTCAAGTGGTTATAGAGATTTTTTGAAATTATTCTTTGATCCCGCTCGAAGAGGCGGGGGGATAATCGCGGGTAGAAGGATTGATAGTTTTATTATATCACATGTGAAAAGGAAGAAAATCGAAAGTTTCCCAATAAAATTCGGGTGTAGTACTGTTGATCTTGTAACTGGAGATGTTTTTCACTTTAAAAAAGGTGATATCTCAACCGCTATAAGAGCTAGTTCTGCTGTACCCGGGGTATTTAAACCTGTAATCTACAAGGGAAGATATTTGGTTGACGGTGGTGTTCTAGAGCCTATATCACTTGACCTAGTTAAAGAATTGGGTGGAGAGGTGAATGTGGGTATTGATTTGACCACTTATCCTGACCTACCTTCAAAAATTAAGAAAGGTGATAAGATATCTATAAGGGATACTATTCATTTTTCTTCCAAAATAATGCACAAAAGGTTAGCAGATATGATTTTCCAGTTAAACCCGGATGTACTTAGAATTAGACCTAATGTTAACAAAGTCGGTATTTTCAGTCTTGGTTCGGAAAGAATTGCTAGGAGGACGGTAAAAGAGGGAAAAGATACTATGGATAGGAATGTATCGAAAGTTAAGGAGATGATCGAGAATTACCAAAAAAAGTTAGATTTTTAAAGATTATTACCCAAAATTAGGTTAATTGATGGTGGGTCAGATGGCCGGGGAATTAGTTTGCAAGGTTTGAACTGAATTTATTTAGTTCTATTTCTTATCGCTTATCTTATAAAAATAGTGATATTCATTCCAACTATACCCCCCTTCCAAAGATTAATATTCTATCAAATAGAAAAATAATCATGGTCCCAAATTTTTCATATTATGATATTAAAAGAAAGGTAAAAATCCCGGAATTTAACGAAAAACTAGCGGAATTTTGGGGTATATTATCGGGTGATGGATTTCTAACTAAAATAGGGAAAGTTCATAGATTAGGGGTTTGCTTTCACTTGAAAGATGATATTCACTATTCGAGGTATGTTAAGTTGCTTATCAAAAACTTATTTAACATAGAACCGACCGTATCAATTAAGAAAAAAGAAACTATACTATATCTATTAGTACATTCAAGAGGTATTACAGATTTTATCAGTGAAAATAATTTTCCAGTAGGAATTAAGAAGGATAAATTAGAAATCCCAAAATGGATAGCTAATAATAAAAAATTTGTTAAGAGGTATTTAAGAGGTTTGATAGATACTGACGGTTGCTTATTTTACGCGAAGAGAGGAACTTATAAAGTCAATAAATATCCAGTAATAGAAATAAAAATGCACGACAGAAGTTTCATTAAAAATATCGGATCGATAATTAATAATTTAGGATTTAAAATCGTAAGGCGAAAATATAAAATTCAACTAAACGGAAAACAAAATCTCAATAAATGGTTAGATTTAATTGGTTTTAAAAATATAAAACACATAACTAGATATTTAATATGGAAAAAATATGGGTTTTGTCCACCTGGAACAGATCTAAAAGAAAGATTAAATTTATTAAGCCGAGGGTTCGCCGAGGTTCCAAAAGGGCTCGAAGGCAGAACGGCTATGCAACCGATCTCCAAAAGAGAGTTGAAGCTGCAGAACTGGTATTTAAGCCAAGTTGCTGATACCGGTAGAAATGGGTTCGACTCCCATCCTCGGCTTGATTTTTCTAAAAGAGGTGAGTTTGAATGACTGGTGAATTAGTTTGTCAAGGATGATCCATTAGAACTGATCGGAAATACACCTTTAGTTAAAGTAAGAATGGGTGGAGAAGTTATCTTTGTCAAAATGGAAAATCTTAATCCTTCGGGGTCGATCAAAGACAGAATCGCGAAGTACATGATAGAAAAGGCTGAAGAGAGAGGTCTGCTAAAACCTGGAATGAGTATAATTGAACCCACTAGTGGAAATACTGGAATTGCGTTATCGTTCGTTTCATCGATAAAAGGGTATAGATTCATTGCAGTAATACCTGAATTCGCGAGCAAAGAAAGAATCAACATAATGAAACAATACGGAGCAAGGGTTATTCTGACATCAAAAGAAGAAAATATGAAAGGTGCTGTGAAAAAAGCTAGAGAATTAACTCAGAAGTTGAATGCCTTTATGCCAAACCAGTTTAAAAATGAAAGTAATATTTTAGCACATAAAGAAACTACCGGGAAAGAAATACTGGAACAAATAGGGAACTTGGATGTATTTGTAGCAGGTGTAGGAACTGGTGGGACATTAATAGGTATTGCTAAAGCCCTGAAAGAGAAAGATGAAAATGTAAGAATAGTCGCAGTAGAACCAGCGGGATCTCCGTTATTGTCAAAAGGGAAAGTAGGTTTTCACAAAATTCAAGGTATAGGTGAAGATTTTGTTCCAAAAATACTAGAAGATAATCTGGACTTGGTAGACGAGATTGTAACAGTTAGTGGCGAACAAGCAATTGAAACTTCCAAGAGATTGACAAAAAAAGGTTTTTTCGTAGGAATATCATCAGGTGCAAATGTTTACGCATCATTAAAAATAGCCAAAAAGTTAAAAAATAAAAGAGTAGTTACCGTATTACCTGATAGCGCTGATAGGTATTATAGTACTGAATTGTTTAAATGAGGTGAGAATAAATGGAGATAAAATTATTCAACACAATGGGAAAAGAAAAACAAATTTTTAAACCAATTATACCAGGAGAAGTAGGTCTTTACGCCTGTGGTCCAACAGTTTATGATTATGCACATATAGGGCACTTCCGAGCTTATGTATTTGTAGATATACTCGTGAGAATGTTAAGATTAAATAATCTTAAAGTAACCCATGTGATGAATATAACCGATGTTGGGCATTTGACAGACGACGCAGATCAAGGAGAAGATAAGGTAGAAATGAAGGCGAAAAAAGAGGGTAAAAGTGCTTGGGAGATTGCCGACTATTACACAGAAGATTTCTTCGATGCGATGGAAAAGTTGAACGTTAAAAAACCGGACATTGTTTGTAGAGCTACAGACCATATTCAGGACATGATAGACCTAGTAAAAGATATAGAAAAGAATGGTTACACTTATGAAACTTCGGATGGGATTTATTTTGATACCTCTCAATTGAATGATTATGGGAAGCTCGCGGGACTAGACATTGAAGGATTGAAAGAAGGTGCAAGGGTTGAAAAGAATCCTGAAAAGAAGAATGTAACCGACTTCGCACTCTGGAAATTCTCGACAAAAGACAAAAAAAGGCAAATGGAATGGGATTCACCCTGGGGTAAAGGTTTTCCTGGATGGCATATTGAATGTACCGCTATGTCAATGAGATACTTGGGAGAAAGTTATGATATTCACACGGGAGGAATAGATCATATCCCTGTCCATCACACAAACGAAATAGCCCAAGCAGAAGCAGTTATAGGTAAGAGATTTGTTAACTACTGGTTGCATAATAATTTTATCACAGTCAACGGAGAAAAGATGAGTAAGTCCAAAGGGAATTTTTACACGATGAAAGATATTGAAGATAAAGGACTATATCCTTTGGCTGTTCGATATTTGTTTCTGACCGCAAATTACAGAACTCAGTTGAATTTTACCTGGGAAAGTGTTGAAGCTGCTGAAAAGACTTTGAATACTTTGAGGGAACATGTTAGATTGTTTCAAGAACCAGATGATACTCCCACTGATTTCAAGAAGTTTGAGGATTACAGGGTAAAATTCTATGAACTTGTTAATGATGATTTGAATACTCCTGAGGCTTTGTCACTGATTTGGCAATTAATTAGAAGTGAACCCGACATTAATAACAAGGATAAACATGAATTGATATTGGAATATGATAAAGTGCTTGGATTAGGTCTAAGAGAGATAAAACTGGAAGAGAAATTACCTGAAAAAATACAAAAACTGATCGATGAAAGAGAGGATTCGAGAGAAAAAGAAAATTACAAAAAAGCAGATGAGATTAGGGATAAATTAAAGGAATTGGGTTATAAAGTTCAGGATACTAAGGATGGGGTTAAAGTAAGGAAGATTTGAGTTGACTTGAGGTCAATCAGAATTTCCTATTTAGTATTAAAGTCAAGATTAAAAATGTTCTTTACAATAATTTCTCAGGTGATTTTATGTCCGGAGGTATCAACGGTGCTACTGGTCCCGATTATGGTGGGAGTTATCAGCAAGCTATTAATGAGGATGTACGAACTCAGTTCGAAGAAATTATAACTGATGCACTATCTGATGGTCCCTTAAATGCTAGTGATTTAATGGGGTATATATCAAGAGATGAAAGGACTAGACCAACTGTTAGGGAATATAGTGTGAATGTACTCCATTATATTGAATTTGTAATTATATCTCTAAAAAAAAGAGGGAAATTAAGAGAAAGGGATGGTTTGTACTCGTTAACTGGTTGATTAAAAAGAGTACTTAGAAACAATCATTTCTAATTTTTCCCACTAACAAAACTCCTTCTGATATTTAGTATGAATAATCCCTCTATATCGAACAAGTCAGTTACCTACCCAACAACAAAATACCTCAAAGCCTCTTCAACACTTCCAACTTCAACAACATCTATTCCAACCTCTTCCTGGAGATCCACCTGCGTCTCAATAGTCTCAGTTTCACAATAAGTATCAAGCCCAACGGTCTCACAGTCTTTTTTAGTTTCAATCTTTGTTTGGATTTTCTGTCCGAGAGGAACCAGAAACAGTTTTACGTTATTCTCCTTTGCCGCTTCAGCTTTTGCTAGAACACCTGAAACCTTTGCTATTGATCCATCTTCTCTTAAATAACCTGATATTACAACTGATTTGTTGATTTGTTTGTCTTTCATTGCTATTACTGTTGCTATAGCCATTGCTGGGCCTGCGGATGGTCCTTCAATTTTTGATGCGTTTGCATTCACTGAGTAGATGATATCGTAGGTAGAGATATCTCGAGTTGTTAATTCTTCAGCTACTGACTTTGCAATTCTTATCGATTCTTGTGTGTCTTCCCAGAATGAGATTTCATTTATTTCCAGAAGCGTTCTTCCTTCACCATCAACTGCTTCCACCCCTAATCTCGCCATAATTCCCTCTCCATTCTCCTCGACCGCTGGCAGTAGTATTTCAAGTTTTTTTGAGTAATCTTGTTCTTCTGCCTTCATTTCTATTATTTTTTCTTCACTTTCAACCCTTATTAGAGGAATCCCTACAAAAACTACGTAAATTACTAGAATAGCTAATAATAGTCCAAGTAAGATTTCTTTTTTCATATGATCACGAAAGCAAGGAACATGTTCATGGTGAGGACAACTTTACAATCAGGTTAATCCGAGTCTCTTCCTCCACCCCGAGAGCTCGCAAGCATCCAGTTCCATATCTTATAGCTGCTCGGTTCCCCGCCTGACTCGTTCAACACAGAACCGACCCTGGGAGACGAGGCTTCGTAGTCCGAAACCCGGGCCTGACTGTATTATTGAACTGCCCATGAACTGTGGTCCCACCGTGAACCAGATATGTGGTTACAGGAGACTGGTATCCTCCCGACCAGAGATTCCTTGCAAATAATAATTATCCTTTGGAATTCTTAAATAGGTTGATGGTGGATTAATTCTTAGTTATTCTTTGGAAAATATGCCTTAATGTTTCTGTTTTGATTAGAAAGTTGTATGAAAAGATGTTAATTCCAAATTTTTAGCTACTTTGAGAGAGGGTGTATAGAATTATGATAATGATTATTACTATGAATATAATAGCTCCTTTACTCATTTGTGCCTTTGATCTTTTCCTCATATCATTTACCTCAAGACAGATATCAAAATTTCCCCTAATTTCCAAAAATAAACAACATTTATCCCAAAACTAGCTAAACCCATCAGTAAATCTGGTAGAATTCTAGACTCCATTGCACCGTTAATTAAACCCACGAGTAGAAAATACAAAAATGATAAAACTATACCCTCAACAAGAAAATTCAGACCAAGTGGAATTGATACTAAATTCAGAATAAGATTCGCAGAAAGATACACAAAAACATTAGGCTTAAATCCGCCGAGAAAAATTGATGGTATAAAACCTGACAAAAGTACAAACAAAAGAGTATATCCAAATCCTAGAGTAGATGTGATAACTAAACTTAAGAAAAATACTGGGGAAAAATCAACTGGGAACTGAATGAGATAATTAAGAAAAACTATTGCTCCGCTGATTAATGTTAAGACTGTAAAAAGAAGGATTTTGGATATATTTCTGATGAAAAGAAAAACTAGTAAAGCTACTCCTACTAGCAGGAATAAGTATTTTATGTCTGATATCTTTAGCTTCATTGTTAATAAAATAGGATTTGATTACAAAATAAGTAATGTTATAATAAAAATAATTCCTAATAATAATTATGATATTCATAACACATGTTTTGGCCACACTAATTCTACTAAAACTATTCTCAGTTTCTAATCCATTGGTAATATTCTTTACCTTATTTTTCGGGATAGCGATAGACTTTGATGAACTGATTATTTTTTACAGAGATTGGAATTCAACTCGACCAGTTAAAAAATTCTTCAAAAAAGTATCAAAAAAAACAGCATAGAAGAAATTGGTTTGATGAGGCTGATGGGTTAGCGATATCATTTACGGTTTCTTTGTTTCTTGGGCCATTTGTTCCTTTTTTTTGCTAATCTTGTTCACTGTATAATGGACTGGTTATGTGATTTTGATTCGAATCCTCTCGCACCTTTTTATAATAAATTAGAAACATGAGGTTTTTTGAAAAGTGGTTTAAACCTAACTAGAATTTTACAAGAAGGGTCTTTGATAGTTCTCTTTAGTTTATTTTTATTTGTAATATGGTAGATTTCAACATCTTTTAATTTCTGTGAATCAAATAATACTCATGCCACTCAAAACATTTTTCGAACCAAAATCAATAGCAGTAATAGGAGCATCGCATACAAAAGGGAAGATAGGTTATGAGGTTTTTACCAATTTTCTTGGTGGAGTGTATGAGGGAAAACTCTACCCAATCAATCCAAAAACCGAACCAATACTTGGCCAAAAGGTTTATGCTTCAATTCTTGATGTCCCCGGGAAAGTTGACTTAGCTGTAATAGTTGTTTCTGGAAAATTCGTTCAAGGGGTTTTGTCAGAATGTGTTAAAAAAGGTGTTAAATCGGTTATAATTATTAGTAGTGGATTTTCGGAAGTAGGAGATGAAGGGAAAAAATTGGAAGAGGAATTAGAAAAAACTATACGATCAACCAAAACCAGAGTGATAGGTCCAAACTGTTTAGGCGTGTATGATTCTTCGTCACATGTTGATACATTGTTTTTAGCGAGAAAAAGATGTGGGAGACCCAAAGAAGGTAATATTGCTTTTATTTCACAGTCTGGTGCCGTTGGATCGACAATACTCGACTGGATGTCTGAAGAAGAAGGAATTGGTATCAGCAAATTTATTTCCTATGGTAATGGAGTGGATGTAGATGAGAGTGATTTGATTGAGTACCTGGGTAATGACAAAAAAACAGAGGTTATTACTGCTTATATTGAAGGACTGAAAGGTCCTGGGAAAAAATTCATGAAAGTTTGTAAGAGGGTTTCAAGAAAAAAACCAGTTGTTGTTCTTAAATCAGGTAAGACTGAGAAGGGAACTCAAGCTGTTTCTTCACACACAGGATCACTTGCAGGTTCAGGGAGAATTTACTCTGCGGCCTTTAAACAATCGGGAATTATTGAGGCAAAAACCTGGCAGGAATTGTTTGATTATGCAAGAGCATTTTCCACTCAACCTAAACCCAAAGGTGATAGAGTACTGATTGTTACAGATGGTGGTGGTTTTGGGGTTTTAGCAACAGACGAAGCCGAGAGGACTAATTTAAAACTACCTGAACCATCTGAAAAGTTAAAAGAAAAAATCAAACATGTTATGCCGTCTTATGCAATCCTTCATAACCCGATTGATCTGACAGGAGATACGGATGCTGAAAGATACCGAGTAACAATCGATGAGGCTCTTAAGTCGGACGAGTATGATAGTGTTATTGCAATAACATTGTTTCAAGTTCCAAGACTAGAAGAAAGAGTTATTGCTGATTTACTCGAATTAAAGAAAAGGTACAAAAAACCAATACTTGCTTGTGCTGCGGGTGGGGAGTATTCCAATAGACTTAGTGATAGATTAACTAAAGGTGGTATTCCAGTTTATCCCACGCCTGAGAGAACTGTTAAGGCTATGAAGGCTTTGGTTGATTATGGGAAATATTAATTTTAATTCTTAGACTGACATTATTTATAAGGTGATTATATGTTTTCATTAGATGGTAAGAAGGCTCTAGTAACAGGATCATCCAGAGGGATAGGTAAAGGTATAGCTTTGTGCTTGGCAAAAGCGGGAGCATCGGTAGTTGTAAATTATCGTTCCAGTGAGGAAAAAGCAGAAGAAGTTGTTAAGGAAATTAAGGTTTTGGGTGTGGATTCATTCTCAGTACAAGCAGATGTCTCAAATAAAGAAGATGTTAAAAGAATGATGGGAGAAATAGAATCCAGATTTGGATTGCTTGATATTTTAGTTAATAATGCGGGTGTGGTTACTTTTAATAATATTGAAAAAATGGATGAAGAAGAATGGGACAAAGTAATAGACGTGAACTTAAAAGGTCAATTTCTTTGTGTTAAGGAAGCAATAAATATAATGCCAAAAAATGGAAAAATTATTAACATATCTTCTATCGCATCTGGAGGGGCTGGTGTAGGCTTTGGAAAAATTCCACATTATGCGGCTTCTAAAGGTGGTGTGATTGGTTTAACAGAAGACTTAGCTATAGATTTAGCTGATAAAGGGATAAATGTGAATTGTATTGCACCGGGAGTTATAGAAACTGATATGACTGAGGGGATGATAAGCGATGAAGAATCTAGGGAACAATTATTGAAACACATACCCAAAAAGAGATTTGGTATACCTGAAGACATAGGTAATACCGCTGTTTTCTTGGCTTCAGATGAAGCTGATTATGTAACTGGTGCTGTGATCTATGTGGATGGTGGTTGGTTAACTGAATAAGAAATTCTATTTATTTCTCAAAAACCATAATTAATTGTGCCCAAGAAATATATTTTTGTTTCAGGAGGAGTAATGTCAAGTGTTGGTAAGGGTGTTGTAGCTTCTTCTATCTGCTTCTTGTTGAAAAAACATGGTTTCAAAGTCACACCAGTTAAATGCGAAAATTATTTTAACGTGGATGCTGGGACAATTAATCCAATCGAACATGGGGATCCTTTTCTTTGCGAAGATGGTTTAGAAGCGGATATGGATTTGGGTAACTACGAAAGATTCCTTAATCAAGAAATGGGAAGAGAAAATTTTGTAACAATGGGACAAATAATTAAAAAAGTAATTGAAAGAGAGAGGTCCATGGGATATGCTGGTGAAGACGTTGAAGCTATTCCTCATGTATGTGACGAGATTATTAGAAGAATTAAAGAAGCAGGAGAAAAATCAGATGCCGATGTTGTTGTAATAGAATTAGGTGGAACCGCGGGTGAGTATCAGAATGTTCTTTATTACGAGGCTAGTAGGATAATGGGTCTTGAAGAGGATGTTCTACATATCCACGTTAGTTATGTCCCAATACCACCTCATATAGGCGAACCTAAGACCAAACCCACTCAGTTGTCTTTTAGGCATCTTATGTCCATGGGAATACAACCAGATATTATAGTAGCAAGAAGTGAAGGTGATATAGATGATCATAGAAAGTACAAATTAGCATTGACTTGCAATATTAATCCTGAAGATGTGTTCTCTAATCCTAATACTGACACAGTTTATCGAGTTCCCTTGATTCTTTATGAACAAAAATTTGACAAAAGAATTCTTGAAAAATTAGATCTACCACATGATGGGATTAATTTAAAAGATTGGAAAAAATTCGTGAAAAACATAGTCAAAAAGAAGGGTAAAAAAGTAAAAATTTCGATAGTTGGTAAATATTTCGGGACGGGTGAATATTCTTTAACAGATACTTATTTTGCTTTGATTGAAGCTATAAAACATGCTTGTTGGGAATTGAATACTGAACTGGATCTTAATTTTGTTAATTCTGACAAGGATAAAAAAAAGGTGGAAAAGCTAATCGAAGATTCTGATGGTGTAATTGTCCCAATAGGTTGGGGGAAAAGAGGCGTCGAAGGAAAAATCAAAGCCATAAAATTTTGCAGAGAAAATAGACTTCCTTATCTTGGTTTATGTTATGGGATGCAGTTAGCTTGTGTGGAGTTTGCGAGAAATGTGATAGGATGGAAAGAAGTGCATACAGTGGAAGTTAAACCTAAAACAAATCATCCGGTTATTCATGAGGTTCCATTTGATAAAAAATATCAGATGATAAAAGGTGATGGTACTTCGATGAGATTGGGGAGTTATGATTGCATTTTGAAGGAAGGTTCTCGAGTTTACAAGATTTACGACAAACATAATGGATTTAAGAACAAGAAGAAAAGAATTGTCTCGGAACGTCACCGTCATAGATTCGAATTTAACAACAAGTACAGGGACGATTTTGAGAAGAATGGTATGCTAATTTCCGGTGTTTCTCCTGATGATTTTTTTGTTGAGATGATAGAATTACCAAAATCTAAACATCCATTTTTTGTCGGAACACAAGGTCATCCAGAATACAAATCCACACCTTTGAATCCACATCCAATATTTCTGGAATTTATTAAAGCTTGTCTTAAGAAAAGTTAATTATGATGGAATTGTTATTCGCTAGACCAGATGCTATTAGTGCTTTAGATGATGAAAAAGTGGAAAAGATTCTGCCAAGATATATCAGAATTGTTGGTCAAGAATTACCAGCGAATTTTCAGATACTGAAGAAGATTGAATTCAATCCTGAAAAAGATTTGAGTAATCAAGAATTGTGGGAGTTACATGTAAATTTAATGAAAAAATTCTATGGTCTTAAAAAGAAAATTGATAAAGAAGAAATTAGACTTGAAGACTTAAATGAACCTACCAACAATTTACTTGATTTAAAAATTCAGTTAGTAGGAGAATTAATGAAATCCTGTGAACTTTGTGAAAGAAAATGTGGGGTTAATAGGATGGAAAGAGAATTAGGTGATTGTGGAGTTGGTAATATTTGTAAAGTATCTTCCGAATTTGTCCATCTGGGGGAAGAATCATTTCTAGTTCCTTCTCATACTATTTTTTTCATGGGTTGTAATTTTCATTGTCAATTTTGTCAGAATTGGTCTATAAGTCAGAATTTTGAAGAGGGATTCAAGGCCTCACCAGAGGTCATGTCAACATGGATTGAGAATAGAAAAAGAGAAAGTTGTAGAAACGTTAATTTTGTGGGTGGAGACCCTACTCCTAATCTTTTTTGGATATTAAGGGCTTTGAAACTAACAGATGTCAATCAAGCGGTTGTTTGGAATTCTAATTTTTACATGTTTGAAAAGGCTATGGAACTACTTGACGGTGTGGTCGATATTTATCTATCGGATTTCAAGTACGGGAATGATGGCTGTGCGAAGAGATTGTCAAAAGTCAAGAATTATTTCCAAGTGTGTTCAAGAAACCATTTAATAGCCTCCAACCAAGCAGAATTAGTTATAAGACACTTAATTCTTCCTAATCATGTGGAATGCTGCAGTAAACCTATCCTTGAATGGATCGCAAAAAATATCAGAGATAAGTCCCTAGTTAACCTCATGGACCAATACAGACCAGAATACAAGGCCGAGGAAAACAATGATATTAACAGAAAATTAACAAGAAAAGAACTCTCGGAAGTATTAAAAGAAGCTAAAGAATTAGAAATAAACTACATCACATAGGTTAACAATTGATTGATTTGATGTCGTCCTCGCTCTCTGGTGTTTGTCCAAAGCATGAATTCACATCCTTTTCAGAGCAACAGAAAACTTCATTCCCATCCAGGAAATAATAGTCCATCGGGAATTTGGATTCCATGCAAACATCCTTAGCATAATTACATTTCATGGTTCGGATATCATCCTTAAGTTCGTCATAATTGCTTTTAAGTGTATCATACTGATTTTGAATTTCCTTTAGTTCTTCATTCAATGTATTTATGTCCGATGATAACGTCAATTTTTCCTCATTACAAGACTCCAGTTCTGCTTCTCTTAATTGTAATTCATTTGTTTTTTGGGTTAATTGTAATTGAAGGTTACTCAATTCAGATTCTGTAGAACTAAGTTCAGATTGACATGATGAGAGTTGGCTTTCTAAGGTATCTAATTCACTTTGCAGAGAGTCTTTTTGTTTTTCCAAGACTATGTTCTCGCTCTGTAGTGTGTTAATCTTACCTGTGTACGCAATGTACCCAGAAATACTACCAGTGACCAAAAGAAGGCTTAGTGCTACGAGTATGATACTGGCTTTGTCTAATTTCATTCCCTTGAAGTTTAGATTTAGGTTTTGGAATTTCTGCTGTACTTTCTGTTTTATTTTTTGAAATCTCTCCTTAAGATTTAAACCTTTTTTTTCCTCCCCATATGGCTCATACATGACTATCTAATTGTTTTTAGGATTCTAGTTATAAATAAATTATTTTAGTTCTCGGGAAAATGCTTTTTCTAGGTCCTGAACCTTATTTTCGATTCTCTGAGCAGTATCATCCAATGCTTTAGTATGGGTATATCTGCCTTCCATTTTTAGGATTATTTTAGGTTGGGCCATGTAAGGATGTTCTTGTACAGCTGCGGCCTCATCAACACCATCGCTATTCCAAAGCTCTTCTCGGATTAGATTTGCAAAGGTTTTACTTTCGCCTTCTAGTTCTATTACCCATGTTTTGTCTTTTTCTTTGATTTTTTTAACTTCCATCAATTCACCGCACTCTAATTATGTTAACGTATAACTTTTTAAATGTTTAAGACATCTTTCGGACAACATACAAGTCCACATCAAAAGAAACCGATGTTCTTGTGTGAAATTTAAAAGTATGAGGCATTCTAAATTGGAGTTGAATTATTTTTTCTACTTTTCCTCCATGTTTTTCTATGTATTTAGTCAAGAACATTCTAGATTTAGAATAAGATCTATGTAGTGAGTAAATAATATTACCAGATTCTAAAGCTTTCTCAAGAAAGATTCTGTCCGCATGCTCTTTCTGTATTCCAAATGGTGGGTTTTGGATAACTGTGTCAACTTTTCCTTCCCAGGATTCAATACCTGAGTGGATAAATTCTATCTTTTCTTTGATTTTCTTACCTGACTCTTTCTCCGCTATTTCAATATTTTCCCTTGCAACTTCCAGGACTTTTTCATCTATATCAACTCCAATCACTTTCTTCGCCCCCATCAGTGCACAACCTATTACCAATCTACCAGAACCACAGCCCAAGTCCAATACTGATTTATCTCTAACATCCCCCGAGAGAAGAGCTAAGTTTATTATATCTGCCGCCAGTTCTCCTGGAATCTGGTATTGCTCTAATTCAGGCTTAGGATTAGGATTAGATTTGAATTTGGAAAGTATTATTGCTAATTGTTTTTTGGACAAAGTTTGTTCTGACATACACTAAAGAATTAAGATAAATAAATAAAAAATTGCCTACATTACAATTTTGACCCACCTTTAATCATAAGAATCTCTGAGACTGTTTTAAGGGTATCTGGATTCACTGTGACCATCTTAACCATTCCCATCTGAAAAATCGCTATTATTCCCAGAATTGATAGTACTTCGACTATTCCCGAAAGTTTGTGTCTTTCTATTCCTGTTTTTTCTGATAGTGCTGAGATTGATAACCCAGGCTTTCCTTGTTCTCTCTCCTTAAAAAGAGTTTTCATAATAGTCTTAATTTTACTATTTTTTAACAGAGTCTTAAATGGTCTAGCCATTTATCACACCCCTCTGGTTTCATATTTGGAGCGACATATTTAAATAATTTTGGTACGTATATTGGTATAGATACTGGTACCTATATAGTTAAATTAAGAGGGATAATTGTGGATGAAATTAGAATTGGAATTTTTGGGAGTAGTACTCAATCTGGGACATCTTTCACAGCAGATTTAATTGATCATGGATATATCGTATATGGTTATTCTCGTCCTTCCGGACATGGTAAAAAATTTGTAGATACAGTTAGGGATCAATGCGGTATATATCTAGAAAGGCCCCAAAGCGTTGACACAGAAGAATCTAGATTTGTAGAAATTGATTATCCTAACACAGTAGGGCATGATATCCAAAGACTTGTAGACACATCTGATTTAATTGTCCTTGCTCACCCCTCAATATATCAAGTTGAAACTACTAGAAAATTAAGAGATGCTACTGATATTCTAAGTAGAAAAGTGCCTCTCGTTCTTTCACCTGGTAGAAGCTTTGCCAGTCCTTATATTTGGAATGAACTCGGGGAGAATTATCCATTAGTAGTTTTTTCCACCTGTCCCTATTCCTGTAAATCCCTAGAACCCGGAAGATCTTATATAAAAAGGAGAAAGAGAAATTGGGTAGGGTCACTTGAAGGTGATATTGCTGATGAAACATTAGAAATGATAAGAACTATATGGCCTCAGGTTTTATTTAATCGAATACCAGGAACAACTACATTAAATAATATTGGTGCTATTTTTCATCCAACACCATATATCCTTGCTTGGGATGAAATAAAAAAGTCGGAAAGAGACGGAAAAAATATTTCTTATTATATAAAACTTATTGTAGAGAGACCTGGAGTTGGAAGGATAATTGAAGAAATAGACCAAATGAGATTAGGGATAGCCCACGCAGTAGGTCTCCCCACTTTCGGATATAACCCTAATCCGAGGGAAGAGGAATGGATGGATATGATGAATCATTTAAGGGAATCCGAAGATGAATATGATGATGGTCTAGATGGTCTCAGAAGTTTAAGAACACAAAAACTTCGAACTATTAGTAAAGCTGTTGTTGCTTCTCCTCATTGGTTAGATTATACTTACGGTGTTGAAAGGATTCCAGGAGAGCATCTATCAGAAACCATAGGTAGAACCCCTACTTACCAAAAAAGATCGGTTCCTCAAAGAAGATATGTAGAGGAAGACGTCCCTGCAAGTCTTGTGCCTCTAGAAGAAGCGGCTGTTAAATTTGGTGTTCCTCACAAGACCGCTAGTGAGATAATAGACCTTTATGGTGAAAAAATAAATAAAGATCCGAGAGTATCTAAAAGTGCCAGAAACTTGGAAGAATTTGATGTTAAATACTTGAGAGAATATTTGACCGGGGAACTTTTTAAAGAAGATGTGATTTAATGGGTAAAAGAATTTTATTTACAACTTTGGGGAAAGACCCCCACATACAAGGTATTTTTAAAGCTGGGAGAATAGCAAGGGAAAGTGGTTATGATGTATCTATATTACCACCTGGAACACCAGAAGAGAATATTTTAAGGGAAATTCAGATATATGATCCCACGCATATTGGATTTAGTTATAGATTAACACCCGAAAATGGTTTAGATTTTTATACATCAATAATGAGAAAATTATCATCCAACGCTCTTTTATCTAGATTAAACGGCGAAAAAAGAAAAATATCATTTGCCGGTCTCCCAAAGACTGTAGAAATGGTGGCAAATTCCGATTTGGGGAGAAAATATGATGTTTATGGTGTTCAGCAAGATAAAAACCCCATTAGATCAGTAGAGAGATTATTAGATTATTTAGATATATATGATAATAGAAGAAAAGGGATTTTGGAAAGCTCTAGACAAAGATTAATTCCACCTAGAATAGATCTCCTAGATCAGTTAGCAGTTGAAGTTATTGAGGAGGAACGGAAAGAAGATCCCTTAGAAAAACCATCTGCAGAAGCTATAAACTCTTATATATCAAGAATTCTTGAAGTTTGGTCAGAAAGACCTCTGCTAAGAGTACATTATGGGGAACCTGGATTAACAATAAATCCAACTATTAAAGGTATAAGACAACTTGCCAATGAAGGGGTAGTAGATGAAATATCCTTAGGTTCATCTGATTTTTCTCAAAGATATTTTGATAGACCTGAAAAATGGGTAGGTAAAAATGATGGTGGAGTTCCCTACAGAAATTTTGATGATTTAATGGAACTTCTTGAAGCGACTAGAAGAGGAAATTATCCCTCCATAAGAACATATGCGCATGTAGTTAATTTAGTGGGATATGCCATTGGATGTATAAAAAGAGATATAATTGGACCATCACATCATGCAGTCCCACTATATTACTTTAACGAGTTAGATGGAAGGGGGCCTACCCCCGTACAAGAATCAATAGAAGAACATAATAACACAGTTCAAATATTAGGTGAATATGGAATAGCTACAGAAATGAACGATCCAAATCAATGGCAATCAAGGTGGGCACCTGATTCTACAATAGTTGCTGATTATGGACTCATAACTTCTATAATGCTAGCTAATGGGGTTAAGGATATGGTTCTACAAATGCAATTTAATAAACCAAGAGAAACTAGTGATTATGGAGATTTAGCTAAGTTTACTGCTGCACTCAAATTAGTAGACATATTAACTTCACCCCAAATGAAAGATAGAATTAGAATACTGAGACAGACCAGAACAGGAATAGGTTATTTTGAACCAGATATCGGTATGGCTGATTATCAATTGGCGCGCTCAACAATACTTCAGAGTATGATTGAACCCCATGCTGTACACATAGTACCATCATGTGAAGCTCTGTACGCAGCAAAACCTGATGATATAATAAAAAGTTCAGATTTGGTAAGAAAAGCTTATAGTATGTATCGTAAACATAGGGACGATTTGAGATCATATCTCACATATCCAAAAGTGATTGAAAGACGTGATGAATTAGTTGATGAGGCTCTATTTCTTTTGAGAGAAATAGCAAAATTAAACCCAGAATATCCCTCATGTGGTTACGCGGATGAAGAATTATGGAGATACTTACATGATGCTCGTACCTTGTACAGAGCCCTAGAAGAAGGTTACATGTCTGCTCCCGGAATATTTACCGAGCCATATAGGACTATGAGTAGAGATATATATACAGATATGATACCTGGTGGGTTTTTGGATATGGTAGATCCGAACACTTTCCAGACAATTTCACAAGAAGACCGTCTAAATACTTTGAAGCCCACCCATAATCGTTTAATTGGTTGATATGTTAGCTAAAAATAATAATCAAAAACCAATAAGAGGATTAAGAAGATTTCTTCTTACCTCAATAGGATATTGTGAGATATGTTTAGACGAAGGTCGGAAAACAAGGATTCAAAAAGTGTCAACCAAAGTTATTTATAGAGATCATATAAGCACTGTTTTACTATTGAGAAGAGAATGTCCCTATGGACATGGGAGCTTAGTTCGAAGAGCATACAGTCATACCGACGCAGAATTCTAACCAAAAACAATCTCATCATCTAACCTAGGACAAATCATATTCACCAAAACATCAAACTTAAATCCTTCTAACTTATCATCAGTAATCCTCATTAGCTAGTATCTCAATAAATTTCGAAGTGCCTTCCAGAATAATATGATTTCTCACTATAGTCTGATAAATTTCCTTGTCAAAGTTCTTCCTGAAATTCCCGACAGTATCAATTCTGGGTGATATCTCATGATCGAAAGTAACAAAACTCCTCTCTATTTCCTTCTTCAAATTTTCAGTATCAATTTCTCCATTTGTTAAAAAAAGTATATCTAAATCAGAGTCCTCAGTTTGTGAGTAATTAGCAAAGGATCCAAAAATCATCAGTATCTTCACATTTTTATCCAAATTTCTTAACAATTGGTTGAAGGGACCAATTAAATCTTTATTTTCATCCATGAATTGTTCTCTTTTCTCTGACTCTATCAGAATGTAAGCGCTTTTTCCCTCCTCACTCTTAAAATTTGGATAAAATCTTCTAATTAAAGTTTTACCACCCCCAGTAATCTTGTCTTCTTTAATTATGTCTAAACCCAATAAATGATCAAGTCTTTTCTGTCCTGTACCAACTGAAACTTTAGCTTTGTCTACCAGTTCACTAATTTTTATACCCGGATTTTCATAAATTACTTTCAATATTTGATATTCGGATTTTGGAAAAATTTTCATTGGCACTCACCCTCAACAAATGATACAAATTTCTTGGCAAAATCTCTAGTGATTTTAGCGTCATGTTTACTAACATCCCTCCATTTTTCCGTATCATACTGACTTATTTTCCTTGCTTCGAATATAACTGCAAAACCAAAAATGTCTGAGAAACGCTCGTATATATCTCCTAATTCCTTGTATAATTTTTCTGGTATCAAATTTTCTTTTTTTAAAGCAAGTATCGCACATGAATGATCTTTGGAATAAAACTCTAATTTATTAACTAACAAAGCATTGGTGACGTGAAAGATGGTATAATAACTTTTAGTGACCACCCATCTCCAATTTTTATTTTCGTAATCCGTCTTAATAGAATTCAAATCATCTTTAGCTAATTCTAAGTGTTCCAGATGAGATTTCTTGGATACTTTTACGAATTTTTTTCTTTTCTTACAACTAACAAAAGAATTTATCAATTTTTTCTTAGTCTTTGGAAATTTTACGTTAATTTCCTTGAATATCTTACCAGACATTTTTATCTATATATATAGACAAATTTATCTTTATAAATATAACGGTTTTTAATTTTAACCAAAAACAATCTCATCATCCAATCTAGGACAAACCATATTAACCAAAACATCGAGCTTAAACCCCTCTAACTTATTATCTGTGATTCTATCAAAAGCAAGAATAGTAACGTCTTTCCCCTCTTCTTCCAATTCTTTCTTCAATTTTCTAGCCTCATCAATTCTGTTCTGACCTTTTTTCCAAGAAACAATTATTCCAACAGTATCAGCATCTTCCAATTGGCCATCATGCCATGCTTTTTTCTTCAGATATTTCATCTTTTCATCTTCTAAACTATAAATCTCATTTTTTTCAACATCCAGACTAAAAACTGGTTTTTCAACCTTAACAGCAACACCAAGAGGATGAAACCTACCCGCTCCCGCATACAAAAAGCAGTCAACCTTATCTTCAATAGCTTCAGCAGGATAAACACAACAACCCAAGATCTGACCAGGGTATTCAAGTGTTTTGTGAATGAAAACTTTCTTACCGTTATTTTCTAGATATTTCTTAACTTTTTCCATAGCGTCCAAGAACTGAACACTTGTAACCAAACCTATTTTTTTGTAAGGGCTCAATTTATGAAATTCTTTTTCCAAAGCAGAAATAGGATCAACGTCCAATCTATATTCCCAATAAACTACTGGTATCTCACTTTTCAACCCAAAATCGGTGTGTCCTATATGAAGAATCGTATCGCATCCTAGTCTTTTCGCTTCGGCATCTCTCAAATCACAAGCACCATAACATGGTTCCAAGCATAAAAGCAGCTCAAAACCTTCTTTTTCTAATTCTCTGGAAATATCTGTTATTTTTGTAGTTAATCCTTCGGGGTATTGAATGAATATTTTCTTAGTATCCGACTGATTTAACTTTTTTAGAATTTCTTTTGGTATTATTTTTATCACCTAATTTTTTCAACATCTGACGAGGTGTAAGTATTTCTATTCCTTTGAATTTTTTAATCTTCAAAAGATGTTCATCGCCAGAAACTATAAATTTTGCATTTCCATCATAAGCGCACTCGAGTATATGATTATCATTTGGATCTTCTTCTATCACATCAAACTTCGATTTCAGCTTTACTATTTCGGAAAAATTGCTTAGTAAACTTAAAAATTCTTCTGGATCCTGTTTCAGGTACTTATTAACTTTTTTGTCTTTTACACTTTTCCTAAACTCTTTTATTATTTCTTCTGAAATCACAGGCTTAATATCTCCATCTATAACTTTTTCAAATAATTTTCTAGGATTTCCTTTCAAACCAATTATGGCTGAAATTAAAACATTAGTATCAAAGACTATTTTTTTCATCTTGATCGTCTTTTTCTATTTTTATGAACTATTTCATTTATTTCTTTCATTGAAAGTCCACCGTGTTCTTTGACATTTTCATTCGATTTTTTTATGAACTCTTTAAATTCCCTTTTTACATCTGGAATTTTCATTCTTTTCAAAAGAACAGTATCATCATATCCAAAAACAACGAATTTGGTCTTTGGTTTTAATTTCATTTCTTTTCTAATTTCTTTAGGTATGACTACTTGTCCTCTTGAAGACATGGTAGTTATTTCTGGTTCAACCATTTACATCACCAATAAGATTATCTTATTTTCTTACTTAAGTATCTATCTATTCTTCCAAACGGGACCCTAAATCACCAACTCCAGCAAATAAGGTAACAAAATAACCAATATAAGCACCAAAAAGAAGA
>CAYMPD010000014.1:0-32916 GCA_964392445.1 uncultured archaeon
TAGTGGTTGTTGTTGGGGATGTAGTGGTTGTTGTTGGGGATGTAGTGGTTGTTGTCGTGGTGGTTCCCGAGCATGGATCCGTATTGTCATCCAATTCGGATTGGCACCAATCACCATGCCCACAACTGCCTGAAATTATTACAAGATCTCTTACATCTATTCTACCGTCTTCTACAAATTCATTATTATTTAATCGGTTAATATCAATGTCATATCGATAGTCATAGTTAGGATCACCACACTCAGATCCCCATCTGGATTTAGCTTCCCTCAAAAGCGTCCGACAAGAATCGGGTGGGCAATCAAATGTAGTGGTTGTTGTTGGGGATGTAGTGGTTGTTGTTTGATCTACTGGTTCCCAAATTACATTCCTATCAGTTTCACAACTCAAAGCACTGTCACTCCAACATCTTTCCACTTCAATACGTTCTATTACTAGCTTATCTGACGAATCTATATTTTTTAGAATTGTAAGATGAGTGCCACCTCTCCATGACCTTGGTCTACTACCAAAAGTAGCAGTTGTTATAGAATCACTATCAGTTATAGTGTAATCTGTAACCCCGTCTAACGATGGGTCATCTATATAATTAAATCTCCTTCTAAAGTCAACAGACCCACCTATTGTTTTATAAGTCAATCTAATCCTCCCTTGTCCATCTCTACTAGGTATCCAACTATTACTTTCTCCAATTTCTAAAGTTTCTCCTGGACATAAAACTTTATCTAAGCTACAGTCTTCCGCATCTAAAGAAAAACTACTAAAAAAAGTCCTAAAAATACTCTTAAAAGTATCAAAAATATTACTTCCAATATCTTCCAAACTAAGTGCAAATACCCCGGAGAAAATAAGCAAAGAAACAGCAAACACCAAAAAAATCTTTTTATCTATCATATACTAACTTTAGGATTAACTCAATTTAAAACTTACGATAGAACTAGAAAGGCCACCATTTAAACTTCTCTTTCTTTTCTTTTTCTTTCTTTTCTATTTTCTCAATTATTTTTTTCATTTCTTTTTTAGCCTTCTTAGCAGCCTTCTCATCATTACCGACGCCAGAAGTATTTCCGACACCTATCAGAGCAATAGCACCTTTCTTCTCAGTCCTTTCTATAATTTTATCTAATCTCTCCATAACCTTAGGTGAAGCATCAAGAATAGACCTTTTAATCGGCATTATTGCCTCTTCCTGGCTCATTTTAATAACAATTGTATCAAACGGAATTTTCTTTTTGACCGCTAGCTCTTCAATATATACCCTTTCAACACCAATTCCCCCCATAGCAACACCTACACCTTCAGCAATTGTCCCTGTTTTCTCACCTTCCAACTTAGCAGCGGCATCAATGGTAATAATATGTGATATTTTTTGCTTCTTTGCAATCTTTCCCAACACTCTCCCAGGGTTACCCGTCCTTCCACCTGGGCCCTTAGCTTTGATAACAATGACTTTTCTGTTCTTGTATTTTTTCTTAGAAACAACAGTGTCCTCATCCACCTCTTTAACCTTCGAATCCCCTATAAAATTAGCAGCAACATAAGGACCGATACTATCACCAATCATCCAACCATTAGTCAAAGCCTCTGTTCCCTTCAACAAAGATTTCGCAATCCTCTCAATCAAAGGTAACTGCATCTGAAGTATCATCGCGTAATACTGGCTCTTGGTCTTTTTAGTTAATTCCAAAAAGTGCCTGACTATCTTGGTGATCTGATAAAGACTCATAGAACCCGACAAGCCCATCATCAAGTGGGCTTTCTCTTCCTCAGATAAATCAGGAGCAATCTGATTCACGAAATACTTGAACCTATCCTTTTGTTGATCCACTAGAAATTCAAATTTATTAACTATCCCATAAGGATCTAAATCCACCGGAGAAATAGCAAAAAATTCCATAAAATTATCTATCTGTTCTTTTAAATTCTTACTAGGCTTCTTTTTTATCTTCTTTAAAACCATCTTTTCGGCTTTATTGGACATGGATTCCAATTTTAAGGTCGCGTTCTCTAATTTTACCATCATCTGATAAACTACAAGCTTAGGCAAAGCGAAACCTAGGAAAAATATCCATAAAACCATGTTAAATATTTGAGACCAAATGTCAGTTGGGATTATATTCAAATTAGTTCACCACATAAGTTTAACTAGTTATATTATTATAAATTTATATAGGATGTATATGGTCAATTGGAAAGCCATCCTAAGTTTGTTTATAATATTTGCGATATTTGGATTATTATTATTTTCCCCAAAAGGACAAAAAATAACTGGTAATTTCACAAAGCCGGTCGGTTCTTTCTTTAAAGGTATCACCGGAAAGGTGACTAAGTCTGGGGGAGGTGTAGGTTCCAATAAGCTTGATATTATTATAGAAGGTGTTGATACTTCTAGCTTAGGAGACACAGAAATAACTATAGAAGGTAACCAAATACAAGGTAAATTAGATTATGAGTTAATATCTCTACTGGAAAGTAAGATTGATTTTGATGATAGAATTATTAATTTGAAAACTGGAAGTTTAATCGGTACTGTAAGTTTTTTTAGAAATGGGAACATGAAAATTGAAGGTAAAACTAATTCTTTAAAACTTAATGATATGGAAATTAGTAATCCGAATATAGATTTTTTAATTGTTGGAGATCCTATAACTTATGAGATTGAAAATATTGAGAAGGATAAATTACTATTTTCTTATCTGGCTGGTTCACTGAAATGTTCTCAATTAACGGGAGGTAGTCTCATGCTAAACAATGATCAACTAGAACTAATCAATTTCGAAGGTTCAATCAAGCAAAGTAATCAATCAGTTATTATCAGCGGGCAAGTTGATAGGATGGTACTGAATGGTGTTGATATTTCTAAAGCTTAGGGTTATGAGTAAACAATAAGATAGATACAACCCACATCATTCCCATTCAATTAAAATCTGATTTAATACAATAAATAACAGGTAGAATAACTTTTCAATTAAATCTCATCTAAATTTATGCTACACACAATAACCCCATTGACTACCACTTGAAGTTGTCTGGCAGGGATCACATTCTAAACCTTCATTGCAACTATATGTGGAGGTCCCATCTGGTTCTAATTTACAGTAAGAACCTAATTCACCGTCCTGCTGAAGATTGGAAATACATTTCATTATATCAAGAATATCTATATCACAGTCACCGTCATAATCATATTGAAAACACTCGGTCCAATCTTCATCTGATCTTCTGCTGTTCCAACAACTAATCAGACCACAGAATTCAGAACCTGGACATGGATCCGGAGCTGGTTTAGGATTACATGGTATCGTAGTGGTTGTGGTGGTTGATTGGTATGGATTACACCATTCTTCAGGCGCTAGAAATTTAATCGTATATTTACCTTCTGGTAACTTATCCCAATACCAATGAGCCATAGGAACTTGTGGGTTCCAGTAGGTTCCATAATTTATAGCCGGATGAGGAGGACTACCATACAAAGATAGAGCATCATCCTCAGATGGTTCTTCAGTAGGCTCGACTCCAAAGTAAACACCACTTACTTTACTCGATGACACTTCCTCAGTTATTGTTATTTCACGAGTTTGACCGGCATCACCTGGTGTTCCATGATTTACTACAAATGGTCTCCCTGGCCAAAAAATGTAAAGTGTTTCTGTCATGCCTATTGGCTCTATAGAAGGATCTTCACATACAGTTTCGTATTCAATCACCCAGGTTTTTGGGCTAATTGTTGTAGTTGTTGTTGTGGTGGGTATTGTGGTTGTGGTGGGTATTGTAACTTCCAAATATCTACTCTTTATTGATTCTGAATTCCCTTTTAGATCCTCTGAATAAAATCGAATGTAACCTGATGACCCTATCTCGATAGAAGAGGTATAGTCTTCTTCGGGCTCACATGTATTGGTTTGATCTAAACAGTAATAAGTACGACCGCAATCCAAATTATCACTACATTGCAAGGTTAATTCTAACTCCTCAAAAGAATGATCACATGAACCTCCATTACATTTTATATTGGTACTAGGAGATGAAGCATCAACAATTGAATAATAATAATCCGCTCCCTCGCAAGTATCACTTGAAAAACCCATTGAATAATGTCCTATGTTAGATGCTCTACAATTTTTCCTACACCAACAATGGCCCCCACCTTGCCAAGAAGGACAACATTGGGATTTACTTACTATTAAACCTCCGCATCCTGTGATTCCTTGACCTGGATTAATATGAACATTGGTATGGCCGGCATCACTCTGGAAAACAATGTCAAAGGTCTCCCCAAGTCCTAATGGGTCCTCTAATTGATTTTTTGAAGTCATAAAATTGTAAAGTTGTACTCCATCATCGCCACTATAACAATAGGGTAATCTATGTATATCAACCACTGTCTCATCCTCTTTTATTTGATTCCATCCTTCTAAATATCCTTTGATTGTGTATTTACCTGCTTTTGGATAATTACATAGATCCTTAACAGTAAACTTTGTATTCTCAATTTTGGTCTGGTAAGAATTACCATAATCATCTGTTCTCCGAACCCAATCAGAATCTGGATTTGAAAAATCTGTATTGCTGTATTTGGCTTTAGTCCCCCCAGTTGAATCACAATACAATCTGATTGCTAGTTCTTGTTCTGGTTGAAAACCTAGATTAGCTTCTAAGTCTACATCATAAAGTTCTATACCCCACCTTGAATCTGGAACAGCCTCAAGTCTCAAAGGAGGTAATTCAATGTTAGCTGTTATATCGAAATAGGATTCACAGCTAGAAGCTGTGTGTCCTGTCTCCCTACAGGTGGCAATAACTTTACATGCGTCTTCTCCGGGGGTTTTACATTCCTCTGGCACTTTTATGTTTAATGTATCAACACGTGCATCGCTACCACTTCCTAAATATTCATCCACAGAAGTTGTCCACTGATTATCTTCCTTATATTTAACCATATACCAATATTTCGAACTCGAACCACATCTCCAATCAACATCAACATCGAAATCGGAATCATGTGAATATGAAAGACTGGAAAGTTCGCAACCGGCAGATGGGGTTTGCACTGTAGTCGTGGTTGTTGTTTCAGATCCACCCTCAATGTAAATATAATAATGACAACCTACTCCATCCACGTTGTATTCGTAACGAATCTTGCAGCCCTCAGGTGTATTACATTCAGCATTCTCAAATCTGATTCCATAAGCAGTATTTTCCTGTGAAATACCAAGACCGGATCCTGAATCCGTGAATGCGTCCCTGTCATCACTACCATCGAAAGCCCAATCACCACAACTCCCACCATCTCCACAAGATGCCCAGTCATTAATAGCCCCTGTCCCTGTAGTTGTGGAACCATAATTTATAACCAAAGTTACATCTTCGCCCTGAGAGAGAGGATTATTTTGAGTTGGAGGTGACCTTGTAGATGATGGATGAGGTATTGCCCAATCTGAACCCAATGTATGGTCTTCAGTGTTTTCATACCAGTAGAGATCACCACATTCTATTATTGTGGTGGTTGTCGTGGGTATTGTAGTTGTGGTGGTTGAAGTTGTTACACTTGAGCCCTCTACGGTAAAAGTGAATTCTTGATCACTGTCTAATGAATTACCATATAGATCTTTGACTTCCGAATCCACTACAACTCGATAAATTGATCCTCCATTAAGAGGATCTTGAGGTATAATCTTAACCATTTTAGCATCGTATGGCATGAAAATCTCAGGTGAACCATCTTTTTGGGGTATCTCCACTTCATTATCATCATAGATTTTAAAAGTATTCTGATTTATGGAATTAGTATTTAACCTTTCGTTAAAACTTACTGTGGGTTCTACATTCGTAGGTATATTTTGACCTTCTGGATAAAATCCTAAAACTTCTGGTGGTTCAGTTTCTTTTGGAATGTAATAAACCCCGAATGACCAAGAATTGTCATTCTCATTGGTTTCCTGTATCTGATTATCACAATCCGCTATAAATTCTATTCTTAATGAACTATCTCTTCCAGAAGGTATATGAGGAAGTTCTAACCCATAGAAGTAAACATTACCATAAGAAACCTCTCCGGATAACATTGTCTCGTGGGATCCATATCCAATAACAAATCCATTTTTCTTCCATTTCACATTAAATGTCCCCCCTGTATTCTCTGAACCCACATTTTCCAGTACAGCTTTCAAATCGACCTTCATTCCTTCTTTTAAGGAACCACCAAACAATTCGTAAGAATCAGTATAAGGGCCTTGATGAGGATAAATCTTTATATCCGATACCTTGAGGTTAGATTGGGTGGTTGAACTTGAGCTCGAAGCTTGAAGCATTAATTGAGTTTGGACTGAAGAGCTGGATTTTTGGGAAAATGTTGTTCCTAAACATCTTGATATTTTTAATGTTGGATCACCGAAAAATAAGACACCATAATCTCTCTTTCTATCAACTTCATGTTCACTCCACCAATTTTTATAAGCGCTCCCAAAGTTAATGCAAATATCTAGAGGAGTAAAGAATTTATCTAAATGGGGAGGGGGATACCAAATTTTACTTGAAGCAAAAGCCGTTAAACCATCATCTTGATTATTATTGGAAAAAATATAGGACTTTGCGATATTATCTTCAACAAAAGGATTTGCAGGATTATCTGCAAGATAATAACGCCCATTATTACAAGAACTAAGTAGGAAGAATTCAGGTTCCATATTAATATCAACTATGCTTTCTGCTAAAACATCCTCCCAAGTCATGCCTTGATCTGTTTCCACCATAAATGAATGACCCCATGGATGACCATGTACATCTAATCTAACAAATTCAATATCTTTCGAACTTGAACATAGGAGAGATAGATATTTCTCTGAAGTGGTCAATTCCGGTTCATTGATAGCTAAAATATTAGCATATGATTTTCCAATATGATTTTCATATATATTTTTATCACAGTAAAATTCATTGACATTAGCGTAACATAGGGCATTCTCTGAAACTTGCCTATTGGTACGATATTCATGATTTCTATCAAAATAGTTATTTATTACATCCTCCTCAGAGCCTAAAGAAGACATATGACTACCAGGCAATCTACCAACCCAAATCTCTGGTTTCATATCTCCAGTCACGATTGTATTACTTCTAATAAGCTCAACTAGAGGTCTATGAGTATCTAAATAACCATTACTGCCTCTCTGAGGATCGCAGTCTGGGGAATATGAAACCGGTTTATTTTCAGTATCAAAACAGGTGGGCTCCAAATTATCTTCCCAATCATCATCCAAATCCATATAGTATAAATCAGAAATGAATAAATCATAATAATTTGTGATCTTGACATTATTTCCATTTTGATTGATGACTGAATCTGTTATAAAATCCTCATAGCTCTCAAAAAAGGGTATAGGTAAATCACCAACTAAAATAGCACCGTCCAAATTTTGATACATCCATTGATTTTTCAGTTCTTCCCTAAGATACATCGCCCCACCATCATTTTCAGTGGAATCATAATTTGCTAAATCCTCAGGGGGATCCCATGATAACTGTTCTACTTCATATCCCTCAGACTCCAAATCAGCCTGATATTGGTTTAGAGAAGATTGAATTTTAGGTCTTAGTTCTTCATTGATTATTATTAAAACCTTGACTCTTTCATGAGAATGAAATAAATCATAATCAAAAGAAATTCTAGCGTTCCCTCCATTTTCAAAATAATCTATTCTGAAATTATGGTAACCAGAGTTTAAATCAACCATAACTGACTCTTTTCCATAAGAAGATTCTTCCCACATATCTATTTCAAGTTCACCATCTATCCACAATCTCGCTCCATCGTCAGAACCTAATGAGAATGTATATAACCCCCCTTCTTCAAAGTGAATTTTTGTCGAAGATTTGAAATTGATTTCATCCGACTTTTCATATGCAATCAAATCTCCCCCCCACTTATTATCGAACTCTATATCATCCTCATTGGGTCCATTTCCCATACAATTACCGTCACTATCATACCAGACTCTCTGCCAAGTATCTTCCGGATAATTCAACTCGGAACAAGTACCAGGAGATGAAGGTTCCGAATCAGAGGGAGGACCCATAATTTCAAATGAGACTCTAGGATTTCCCATATCACCAGCATGAGGTATACCCCCATGACAATAAGCAATTGCAAAATCATGATAACCTGCTTTTAAGTACACTTCCTTGTCCCAATATTCGTACGTCTCGTAACTATGGGCATTCAAAACTACTTCCCCATCAATCCACAACTTAACATCGTAATCTGTACCTATACGGAACTTATAGTTGCCACTAGTGGGGATATTTATCTTTCTTGAGGATTGAAAACCTATATCATCCCATTTTTCATGGCTATAAGGTATTCGAGGGAGATTTCCTCCTGGTACTTGAAAGTCCTCCTCAAACCAAAGATTATCAAATTCTTCTCCCTCTTCATCTGGACCATCTCCTAAGCATTCACTATAACAGTCATTTGGATCTCCACAATTATCGGTCCATGGTTGGCAGTAATCAAACCAGACCCTCTGCCATACTGATGGAGAATATCTCAAATTAGAACATATTCCTTCTGTTGACTCTGACGCACTTGATTGACTTTTAATACCCAAAATTGAAAATATTCTATTTAACATACTTCCTCCTGAAGGTTGAGTTTGACCTCCTGAACAAAAAGGGAAACCTTCAAAGGAAGGAATATCACAGATATCAATTGAGAAAACCAAAGCCGATCCTAAAAATAGAAAAGCCAAGAGAAAAGCCAAAATGGCTTTATTGAATCTTAACATGATAATTAATTGGGAATTTTTGGTATTAAATGTTTTTTTGAATTAAATATCAGAACTCATTCTTCGTCTTCTTCCTCTTCTTCCAGCTCATCCATTACTTTAATTTCTCTCTTCTTTCTAAACCCTAAAAAGATAATAACTCCAACAATTACCACTAGACCAACCAAAGCTAAAATAAATGTTAACGTTGTCTTTTTTGGGGAAATTACAGGTGTTGTTGGTAAGGTTGTTGTGACTACTTGTCTTTCAGATATAGTTGTTGTTACCCTCTCCTGTGCAGGTGCTATTATTGTTCCCCCAGTTATTGTAAAGATCGAGAATCCTGGAGTTGAGGATTGATAATAAATATAATCAGAATCCCCGCTAACCCTAATAGTATCTAATTCATCCCAATTACCATTAGAGTACCTGTTCAAACTAATCGAATCCTCATCAATATTATTAGCTGTAATCCACTCTCTTTCAACCCTGAATTTCAATTTAACTGATTCCAGATCAACGGTTTCCACATTCTGTGGAGTTATATTCAAGTATTGATAAATTGCTCCTGAGATTGATTTTACCGAAGATGGTCTTGTTGAAATGTTGTTTATGGTCAACTTAGAAGTTTTCAATTGGTTCCTAACTGCTATATCCACTTGTGTTATTGCTATGTTTGTCTTATTGATTTCCCACGTCACTGGTGTCTCTGGGTATAACGCTAACCATACTTTGACCGCATAAGCTGTTAGTGCTGACCCACCTCCTGATCCACCTCCACCACCCGAAGAATCTGTATCTTCACTACTAGTAGTTCCACTAGGATTACCGTCAGCATCCCATGTAGAGAACTCACAATAAGGAATCTCCCATGTACAGCTATTTGAGGACGAACTTGTCAAATTAGCTTCGGATGTTCTATCAACACAATTATCTCCATTATCATCACAGTGGTACAATTTAGAACAGTCTCCTCCAGTTGTTGGAATAGTTATCCTACAAACCTCTGGGTGTAGGTTTTTAATGATCTTGTCTCTTGTCGTAGAAGGCATACCTATATAATCCTCATCTGAATCATGTATTAAATCTCCTGAAGTTGAAATCTTTCTTGTCTTGGAGGTTAAACCCGTCTTGGTTAGAGTTACATTCAAGAATTCCATTTTTACAACACTATTATCCTCTGATAACTTGATGTTCGCTCTTCTCCCTAAGGTATAATTTGTTTTCATCCCTGCCTTAGAACCACATACACTTCCTTGTTCATGCTCGTAAGTTCCATCGGTATCCAAATCGTAGAAAACAGTCCAGTTAGTTGGAGAGTTAATCAAGGTTACGAAATTACAATATCCACATCTTGTCCCCGCAGTCTTGAAGTTTGAACACTGACTTACCGAGCATTTACCACCTGAGTCACAAACCTCCAGCTTATAATAATAGTTAGTATTATTCTCTAAATCATAATTCAGACTGTAAACTCCACCATCATTGTAAATGTTCCCATCATGCCATGATTTGTATTCCCTCATACTTGATACGTTCATTCCCCTCTCGAAGATAGTTGCATTAGCTGTTCCACAACTGGAATCGTTTCCATAGAATGTTAATACTCCATTTGTAGGTTTATTGGTTGAATACATTATCAGAGCAGCGTCTGTGTATTCCTCAATTTTGACCCCTGTTATCTTTGGCATTGAACTGTCTGTGTAGTTATTAGCATTTACTCCTGTATTTTCACATCCCTTAGCATACTGACAATCCCAGTCATAACAGTCTGCATTCCCATCCCCGTCCTCATCTCCTGTTGTATAACAATCTTCATACTCAACGTAACCTTTCTTCATTATATCTTCATTCATCGCTGAATCAGAACCAAAACCGAAAAAGTCCTGTAGTTCAAAGTCAACGGCACCAGGAGTAAACCATCCCGGACCAGCAGTATCACTTGGAGAACTTGCGTTGTGTGAAGAGTCTGCTATTGCTACATAAATCCTCATATCCTCTTCTGAGTTATAAAGGCTTGGGAATTTTTCCAGATCAGATTTTCCTACTGCAATCAAAGGTCCTCCAATCATCGAACACATCTTTTGTTTCCAAGTATTTAGACTAATATCTGCAACATTCCATGTTGAACCAGTAGAGCTACATTTTTTGGCTGTAAATGTTGATGTTGCTTTCTGTAATGTATCGTTATAAATCGACTCATATTTCAAGAAGAACTCATATCCTTTAGCCGTTTTGTTATCGCCTGGAGAACATCCGCCTGTTCTCGAACCATCTGTATCTAAGTAAACATAATACTTGACCGTGTTTGTTCCTTGTCCTTGATTTGCACTCCCTGTTCCGAAATCATCAGAACCGAAAGTCAAAACGTTTTCTCCGTTACATATACCTGCCTCACTAAAGTCTGCGGTTGGTGAACCAAAGGTGAAACTTTTACCAGTGTCCTTTAAACCCAAACCACATAAATCTGCATAAGGTGAATTAGAAGACTGGGCATTACAACTATCCTCAGCAATCATAACAGGAGCTCCCATGTCCATTCCTTTGAACATCTTTCCCATCCCAGGTGGATTACACCATCCATCAATCCATTTTGATCCTGAAGCCAAACATTCAGATTCTGTCGAAATAGTAAAGGAAGATGGTTCGCAACTTCCTCCCCCATAAGAACATCCTACCGTATTTCCACAGGTGGTTTCATTCAAATCATTAAAGCAAATTGGATCACAGAAACCACCCATCATATTCCAGAAACAAGTATCAGGATAATTACTACATTCCTCTGAGGTCATTGCCTGGAAACAAACCTCAAATTTACCCTCACACATTCCTCCATACTCATCATCACTCCACACACAAATATCACTGTTTGTGACATTAGTACATTCTGTTTCATTATAATACATACATTTATCAACAGTATTCCAATCAACCCTGCATCCTGAATTAAACGTTGTCCAATTACAAGCACTATTTGCATTACATAAAGTATCATTATTAGATAAAGTATCATTCATAAAGCACTGGTCAAACGTGTTCACACACCATCCCTCTCCTCCCATTGAATCGTCCCACCAACAACCAAGAGTATCTTCACAATAAGTTTTATTTGTCCCATCTCCTTGCCAACAATCTGTTGAGCTCCAATCTGGTTCACAAAATGGCCAAGGTTCGGAGATCCATGAACAAGCCATGTTTATTGCAGAAGCATTAGTACATAATTCTTCATTTCCATCATATTTCCAACACTCAGCCCCAGCCTCTCCACTACTACTCCCTGACGAATCTGTAATACCTCCCCCCGTAAAACCTTTTGGGTCACACCAACCAGGATTCTTCCATTTACATCCATCTACTATATTACAATCATCAGAAATGGTGTGATTCCAACAATTCAATGTCCCAGAACCTCCTCCAAAGCTTGAATCCTCACACCATCCAGAACTCCATGTACATCCATCAACATTATTACATTGACTTTCACCTAAAGTGTCATCATAACATAAGGCTTCACAACTTTCCCAGTCAGTCCAGTAGCATGTATCAGAATGTTGATTACAAGTTGATTCATCATTATAGTCCCAACATTTATCATATTTATTTCCACACCATCCTCCCCAAGAATCACTAAACCACGCGCACTCTGCCGTAGCATTACAAGCAGTTGAATTATCATCATACTTCCAACAATCTACAGTCCAATCCACTTCACAGCTTTGCCAATCATCTTCTTGCCATTGACAATTATCCTCTAAATCACATGCTGTCCTATTAAAATCATAATTCCAACATCCCTCATCATTACATAACTGAGTAGAATTTTCCCAAGAACACCCTGTTAAATTTTGGCAATAGGTTTGATTAGTGTAGTCTCTATCCCAACAGTTTTCTGAAGAAGAACCCACAAACTCTTCTGGATCACACCATCCTCCTTGATCTTGACACCATTGATCATCTGGATTACTATTACACCATGTATCATTTGTCCATGCACATCCTACTGCATCAGAACAAGCGGATTCAGTCATTTTGCCCCAACAATTCTCTGCCACATCCCAGTCCTGTTCACACCACCCTCCACCTGATTCAGATGTCCACTCACAAGCACCACCAGCTTCACAATAGGTTGCATTAGTACCGTCTCTTGAATAACAATTAGACCCTGGGAAATCACAAAATCCCCCCCAAGAATCAGTACCCCAAGTACAGTTCAAACCGTTTGATAATTGAGTATTAGTACAGATTGATTCTGACATAATACTTGGACAATCCCCTTCGACAAAACCACAAAAGCTATCAGAGTAACAATTACTGTCCCCACAATCGACTAATCCATCACCATCATTGTCTATTCCGTCCCAACAAACCTCATTACTTCCTTTTTTCCTGCACAACCCTTCTGTGTCACTTGTTGACAATTCTCCTGATTTGGTTACCCATTCACAACTTCCTGTAGCATTAAGCGCTTTTCTTCCGTTATTATTACAATCTGTTTTACTATAACATCTATCACAAGCGTCCTGACAAGTCTTTGTTGTTGAATCAACACAATATCCTCCTTCATCACTTGAACTATCAGGAACCCATTTACATTTTACTTGGTCAAATTCATAAGCCTGCTCACAATAACATTTAGGACTATTACAGCTGGAATATTTCTTGGTTCCGTCGAAATTAGTAGCCGCATTTGGATTACCCATGTATGTACAACTTCCACAATCAGAAGTACAGTCAGTTGCTATTCCTGATTTGAATTCATCTTTCGCCCTACACTTCCCAAATCCGTTCTCTGCGGTTGAATCAATAATAAACTCACAATAACCTAAATCAGAACCGTAACAAGCTGACTTTGCCTGTTGAGTTGAATTCCAGCCTGTACCGTCGAATTTATAATCACACGCAAAACATGCGGCATTACAATTATTTTCCTCATCTGCCTTTTGTTCACATCTACCTGTAGGAACAGATCTATTTCCTTCGCAATACCACTCTTGAATCCATTTTCCACCAGCAGCTTCACAATTCTTTTTATTTTGTATTAATGCAAAACTCCATGATCGATCACCGAAAACTTGGCTTGCCTTAAATTCACATTTTGATGTAGAACTATTCCATTCACAGGGCATGTATAACGGAAAGCCCGCAAATTCATTACATTTTTTCTCAGGATTATTAAATATACTCGCGTCAGCACAGGCTTTAATCCCCTCATATTCGTCCTCCATTTTTTTATCCATATTTTCCCAACATTCTTTCCCAAGTTTTTCCTGACAAGCCCCATTCTTCCACTCACAGCAAGTCGACAATGCAGGTATGTTGTTACACAACTGTGTGTCATTAATCATCGTACAATTTATTCCATTATCCTCAATTTCCTGAGCAGTTATATTAATTATTTCGTTATCTTCATTTCCAGCAGCGTCACAATTACCAACACCTAAACTTGCAGAAAAACTACATCCCACTATTTTATTACAGTCTGGAACAGCAAGACAATTCTCTTGTCCATTATCATTTACCCATTGACAATCATAAGGGACACCTAAACTTACATCATTCTCACAGTAAGATTCATTTGTCCCGGCGTAAGAGGCGTTACATAAATCATCTCCAATATCAAAAATATAACATCCAGGATTCCATTTATCGAAAAACTCGTCACCTGTTTCCCATCCCTCCTGAGCAGGATCTTTACATTGACAAGTTGATTTATCACTCCAATCTGAACACTCCCACCAACAGTAGTATGTATCCATACAATCGCTTTCTGTTGTAAAATTGCCACAAGAAGTAGTGAAATTTGCATAACAAGCCCCATTGTCCCACACACAACTTAAATTATAAGTATTGTTTTCACATTGAGAGGCAGTTCCATCGTTCCATTGATCCCAAGACCAACAAGCAATCTCCTCACACCAACCTCCATCTCCGGTATTTATTTCCCAAGAACATTTCGTAGCTGAATTACAATCAGATTCACTGTAATAATTCCAACAACCAGAAGCCATACAATATTGACCATCCCATTCACAAGTTAAATTATAGTCTTCAGCTGAAGTTACTTCACACTGGGTTTCATTTGTATAATCAAAACTCCAACATTCGACCTCCTCACATCTATCATAACTAGAATCCCATTGACAACTTAAATCAGTAGGGTTGTCTTCACAATAAGATCGGTTTGTTCCATCATAATCCCAACAGTTTTGTTCATAACAATAACCTCCCTCCTCGTTAGCTTCCCAATAACAAGGATTTCCATTTGTTCCATTATGGGACTCACAGGTAGCTTGATCTGTATAATCATAATTCCAACATCCTTTTTCCTCACACATCCCCCACTGACAACCCGTAACATTATTACATTCGGTTTTTGTTGATAAGGTCCAACAGTCGATATTAGAATTATAACCAAAACATTGGGACTCCCATTGACAATTTAAACCGGCAGAATTATTCACACATATATCAGCATCAGTACCTTTCCATGTATAACAATTAGTCTCCTCACACCATCCAGAAGAACTTGAAGATTTCCAAAGACAATCTAAATCATCTGAAGAGTTAGTACATTGATCCTGATTCCACAAATTCCAACATCCTTTTTCACCGCACCATCCTCCCCAGTCATCCTGAAACCACTGACAGTCTGACTGTGCATTACAATCAGATTCAGAATTATCATATTCCCAACAATTTTGTGCAAAAGCACCGACCAGAAATAAAGAAAATACAAAAACACTAACAAGTACTAATCTTTTATCCAATTAAACCCCTCAGAGTAATTCAATTGAAAATAATTATTGGTTCCCGAGAATAAAAAGATTTCTATAAAATAGAAAAATCTAAGCCTTTTTAGGTGCTTGTTCTTCTTTTAATGACTGAACCAACCAGAATATCACTGCTAAGGTCACAAACATTAACACTACAATGGTTACTGTTCTTAGTGGGAATTCCTTCTTTACTTCTTCAGATGATTTACAAACTCCATCTTGACAAGTATACCCTTCAGCACAAGGACAATCTTTCAAACAATTTCCACAATTTTCTCCAGTCTCACAGACTCCATTCCCACAAACTGGGGTTTCGGTTGGTTTGTGACAATCTGATGAGCAGCTCTGGTAAGTCTCACCTTCCTCACAGATTCCATTTCCACACACTGGCCCTTCGACTTCTGATTCCTCCTTAGCTGTTATTGCAAAGTATGAAAATCCTGAAGTTGAGGATTCATAATAATAATAAGTATCGTCTTCATCTATCATAACTGTTTCTAATCCTTCCCATTCACTGTTTGAATATCTATTCAGTAACACTGTTTCTGGGTCTAACCCATTCTCGTCTAACCATGATTTCTCTACTTTGAACCTAACTTTGGCTGAATCTATGTTGGAGTTATCAAGATTCTCCGCAGTTATTTCCAGGTATCTGTAAACTGTATCTAAAAGATCTTCTACAATATCAGATGGTTTTTCGTCGTATTTTTTCACTTCTAATATAACATTCCCTGCTTCATCTACTACTTCTATTACAACCTCAGTTACTCCGTATTCATCTGATTGACCTATTGTTATTGTTACTGAACTACCTGCTTCTATATCAACACCTCCAGTGGTATAACTTGAAACTCCTGCTCCACCGCTACCGCCACCAGAACTTGTTATAGTAAACTTGAAGGATGTTGTTCCCTCATTACCTGAGCCATCACGACATCTAACATAATAAGTATAACTACCCACTACCTGAGTTCCAATTGTGGTTGAATGTGAAGTTCCACCTGTTGTTGAAAACGCTGTCATTGAACCCCAAGCAGCATTTGTAGCTGCATATCTACAAGTAGCGGCCTCATTAGTAGTTAAAGAGAATATTGGACTGGGGTCACTAAATGAATAATAACCACTAGAATCGGTTGAAGTATCTCCACCTATTGAAACCACTGTTATTGTTGGACCTACACCAGCTCTTTCTCCATCCAATTCTGGACCAACTCCTGAGAAGTGTGGTATCTTCATCCATACTAGGTTGTAGGTTGTGTTAACATAACATGTAGCTGAGGTATTGGTCTTACTACAAGACATTGGATCAACTGAACTGTTGAGGTAGGCTTTATATTCGTCTGTTAAGTAATCACTATAGTCGCTTGGAACCTCGCTTGTTTCATTCAAACTTATATTCCAAACCACATTCCATTCATCGTCATACAATAAATTAATCCTAGCAGTAAAGTCACCATTCTCATCAAAGTTGCTTTCATTGTAAGGCATTCCTAGTAAAACATAATCATAAATCTCTGGGCCTTTACTTCCAAATCTCCATGCTTCTTCTACTGTGTTTGTAGATTGTGATGATGATGAGTTAGAATCAAAAGCTACATTTGGTGGTCCTGATGCCAAGAGATCAACATTCACATAATGAACTGTGATGTTATTGCTATTCTTCCTCATTCTAAAGCTTAAATCCCCACCACCCATAACAACTGTTAATGGATTGAAATCATCGAGATCTTGTTCTGAAGATGTTAATAAACAACTGGTTGACGGATATGGGACGTCACAACTACTACTGGATTTATACAAACCTATTTTCAGATCTGTTATAGTTTCATTAATTCCTCCTGGGTTGAATGCTGTGAGATTAATGAGTGTTGTCGCTGGTTGAAGATCCGCAAGTGTCAACGAGGTTTTTAATGGTGCGAAATCGGAAGTATAAACATTGATTTTATCAACACTCTTATTCAAAACTGGTAGAGTAAATACTCCACTATCCGAACTACTAACATCAGCCATGTAAGAGAATGACATGCTTCCGTAACTTGTATAATCTAGTTCAAATTCTATATGAGCATTAGTTGGTGTTGAACCGGTTGAGTTCTGTAGCTTAAAGGTTTTCTTAAGAGTTGTCACATTTTTAGTTCTTGATGGAGAATTGAAGTCGTCCAATGATATATTTGTTGTAGTTCCAACTAATTCTTCTAGTGTGAAATTGATTTGTTGGTGCTCAGGCGAATTGGTATTCAATGAAACATTCTTAAATCCACCATAATAAGTTGAACCGTTCTTAACATTAGCAAACAAGAATATATCCGTCCCCACAGCCGAAGTGGCAAGTGTTATGTTGTAAGATCCAGTTGTTACATTATATTCATCTGATTCTTGTGGGCTCCTCCATGAACTCATATTATAAGGCATTGGATAGGTTTCAAAGACCATGTTACCCGATTCCAAAGAGTATGGAATTATTGTTAAGCTATCGTAACCAACATTACCATCAAGTTTCACAAAACCAGATACCCATTTGTACTCTTCGGTAACGTTCAATGGTAGATCTATCTTTGGATGGTTTCCATAATCAGTAATATTATCCAAAGTGTAATGCACGACCATAGATTGATTTGGGAATAATTGAATAGAATAGTTTCTATCTGCAGGTAGATGAGCAATCACTTCCGAAGAATATGTCCCGAACTGTTCTTTAATGGGGTATCCTAAGCTTGTATCTTTTATCATATATTGGAATGTTTTGGTTGTCCCACCATCTACATATGCGGTTACATTAACAGTAGTAGCATTTTTCAAGTAGAAGTTCACTGAACCAACACTTGCGAATTCAGTGTACGGCAAATGAGGTAAGCTTTGACCAACATACTCTGCCCGACTTGAATCACTGCTATTATATTTAATGACTACTGGTTTGAACATATAGTTGCTTATTGCAGGTAGATTTGTTACATTAAAGAACCCACTTGAATTTGAAAGTACTGAACTGGAGCTTACTAAACTTGGGGGACCCGAACCATCAAATGAATAAATCTTAACAGTTACATTAGTCCCATTAACAGCAGTCTTACCAACATCATAAGTATAACCTGAGAAACTGAACGATTCTCTACTTATGGTAAAGGTTGTCGGTGTCTGGTCAGTGTATACTCTCCAATTACTTCCTAATTGAGCAAAGGCTTGAAGGTTTGCACTGTAACTACCATCAGATGGATTTTCGGCAGTTAGATTCCAAGTAATCTGGTACCTTAATTCTCCACCTGTTGCTGTGTTATAACCATAACCTGCTGTGTAACCGTATCCATATCCATAGGGTTCAGTAAGATCGAATGTTTGATTAGTAGTATTGTAAACTCCATCATAACCGTATCCATAACCATAACCAAATAAAGCGGAAGTGTTTCCATAACCCTGAGTGTTGACTGGTGTGATTGTAAGATTACTGCATCCACTTATTGCATTTCCAGCCAAATCAAAAACACAATTCTTAGACGTTGTTCCAGAAATTGTTAGAGTTAAATTTTGGACAGGTACTCTTTCATCTGATTCTATATCAACATCCACTGTGAACACGACAGAACTGTCTGTGGCTGTATATGTTGTTTTGTCTGAAGAAATATTAACAATAACCGCACTTATAGGACCTGAAAGTACAAGCAAACCGATTATAGCCAGAGTTAAAGCCATAGAAATTAGGTTTCTCCTAGATTTTTTAGAATTCGATGTTCTAATTGCTGACTTAAATTTTATCTGCACGTACACTCACTCTATTATATTATTGGAACGTTTCCTTATAAAATTTTCATTTAATAGAAAATTCATCAGGAACTAGTAGTTAATTACCTCCTGAAAATATTTCTTATTTTATGCATTAAACCCCTTTTCGGTTCTTGATAAGGTTGACCTGATAACCTAGATGCTAGTCTGAAATATGACTGGCTTACCTTCGATTTTGGTTTGTAATTTACTATCGGTGTTTTTGCTCCTAAGCTTTCAATCACTTTTTCTTGCTCAGGTACTTTTTCTAATATAGATAATCCTGTTAGCTGAGATATTTCTGATTCTCTTAATTCGAATTTTTTGTCTCTGACCCTGTTCAACACCAATCCCAAAGATTTTAGTTCAAATTTTTCGACTAGATCTTTTCCCCTGACTATGTCTGTCACTGATGGTATGTCTGGGGTTGTTACAAATAGAACCTCATCTGATGCCAACATTGCTGATACCGCTTCTTTACCAAAACCTGCTGCTGCATCCAAAATTAGGAAGTCATAATCCTCAAAAGAATCTTTCAGGAAATCTTCAAGTTTTTTGATATCAACCTTTTTTAAATCATTCAAACTCAAGGATGCTGGAAGTATTTGCATGTTAGGTAAATAATTATACAATGCTCGTTCAATATCCGTGTCTTTTTTGAGAACATCATTCAGGGTTGAAGGGGTGCCATATAAACCTAAATGTAAACCAAGGTGTGAACTCGTGAGATTACAATCAACAACCGCTACCCTTTGATTGAATTCTTTTGCAAGCGCTGTCGCAAGATTCACCACACAAGTTGTTTTTCCAACACCACCTTTTCCAGAAACTACCGAAATAATTCTTACCAAACAATCACCCTATCATTATTTGGAGTTCTTATATTATATTATTATTCTTGCTCTTTTAAGATCCTCTGGTGTATTGATGTTTATCCACATGCCTTGGAAAGGATAAGCAGATAGGACTTCTTTTTTTACTAGCCTTGGGAACAGATCTTTTTCTATACTCTTCATATTTTTAGAAATATAGTTGAATATTCTTGGCTCAAAGATAAACATTCCTCCAGAGACCAGGTAACTATCCGTTGAATTGGTGGGTTTTTCCTTGAACATTGTTATTTTATTTCCCTTGATGTTAATCACCCCATAATCTTTTGGATTAGATACTGATGTTAGGGAGACGGTTACCAAGTTCTGGTTTTTTCTGTGAAAATTTAGGAAGTCGTTGATATCAATTGAAGATATAGTGTCGCCATAGACTACTAGAAATGTGTCTTTGATTTTTCTTCTCGCCTGGATCAATGGTTGTATTGTTCCTTTGGGCTTTTCACCCGTTAAATAGTCTATTTTTATTCTTAACTTAGATCCATCGCCAAAGTAATCTTCGATTTTCTCACCGAGGTAGTCTGTATATATTATATAATTAGTAATGTTGAAACTTTGGAGTCGTTCGATGATATGTTCGAGGATTGGTTTTCCTTTGATTAGTAACATGGGTCTTGGCGTATTTTTTGTTAGTTTCCCCATTTCTTTTCTTTTTCCTCCAGCCAAGATTAGGACGTTGGTTATGTTGAAATCGGATAGTGTTTTTGAAAGTAGATATTCTATTGCTTGAGATCTACTCCGTATTTTCAGGTCGTCTATAAGTCTGTCTACCTGCTGAACTATGTCTTTTCTTAAGGTGACGGTGACTCTTTGTCTTTTCATATTTCCTCATACTCCTGCATATACTATATGATTTTTGTTAAAGTAAATATAAAATTGTTTTTGATTTTATGAGAGTTATATATCAAGTTAGGAGAAGAAGCCCGATATTGAGATTCTTCAAAGGTGAATATAGAAAAGTTGTTTGTGAAGATTCTGCTTTAGGGGCTACTTCTGTAAGAGTTTGTGGTAGCGGTAATCCTCATGCTGTTATATGCCCAAATTCTGTTAGGGGCTTAGGTCCAAGTTTTATAGAAGAAAATAAACCCGATAATGTTGTTTATGATCCAGAATTCGACTGCGGAGTAACAGATTGTGAATATTATAGAAGGTCCAGTTAATTCACATATAACCCAAATCCCTTAGCCTCTTCATAATTCCTTCCTTATCTTGTCTTCTGCCTTCTCTTTCTGTTGTATTTTCTAAATCCTGTTCCCATGCTGGTTTTTCACTAACTTTGTGTGTTGTTCCTTTAGCACCAAGTGATCTGTAGCCTTTTTCGTATAATTTGTTGTAAGGTATTTTGAACTTGAAGGTAGTATCCCATACTTCTCGTTCGGTAAAATGAAGGATTGGGTGTACTCTGGTGTGATCAGGTTCTTGTCTTGGGCTGAAAAATTTTTCGTTTGCTCTAGCAGGTTGTTCGTCCCATCTTATCCCAGTTATCACTGCTTTGAAACCCATCTTCTCGAGGTAAACATTCATGGCCACAGTCTTCATAAGATGATTTCCCACATAAGATTCTGGTTCAAATGGGAATTGATCTTTATCAAATCCTAACTTCTTGATCTCTTGTTTGTTTCTCTTGTTTAATTTGGATATTTTTACTAGGTCACCAACCTTTTCAACTTGTTTTAGAATGTCTTTGTTTTTAACCTCATCCACATCCAATCCCCATTCATCACCGTATTTCTCAACAAAACTTCTCACTTCTTCGAAGATATGACCTTCGTTGATGAACATGCATTTAGGTAAGTCGTAATTGTCCTCATCACAAACTTCCTTGACTAACCATAATAACACCGTACTGTCTTTTCCACCAGTCCAAGCAACAGCTATATTCTCGCTTCCGTATTTTTCAAAAGCCTGTTGGATTACTTCTTTTGATTTGCTTACCTTTTGTTCTAATCCTAATTCCATTAATTCTTCGTCCACTTAATTCACCTCATATTTTTTAGCTAAAAATTTTGCAACATCTTCTGGTTGATTTATCTTGAAATCTATGTTTTTCGTTATCAGTATTGCGTCAGGATGATGATCGCCCTTTAGTATTTTTCCTGTCTTTGTTTTTTTAGGAAGTGTTTGTATCGGTGCTTTATCATAGTCACAGAAACCATGATCAGAAATTATTATTAACTCGTCATCTAATTCCACTAGTTTTGACAAGGATTTATCTATTTTTTTGTAGTAGTCCAGCATTATCGGTTCTCCCCAATGATGATGTGATAATTTATCTAAGGCCGTGTAACAGATAATCGAAACTTCTGGTTTGTTTTTGGTTAGAATTTCCAATGCCTTTTCTGTGACTGAATTAATTTCCTGTTTCAGTTCTTCTTCAGATATTGGAACTCCTTTACCGGGTGGGATAAAATTAACATTAAAATTGTAGGGCGGGACTAGGAAAGGGACGTTTAAAGCCTTCACTGAAATTTCTTTTTTTTGTAATTTATCCCAGATGAATTCAGTTTCAATATCTTCTCTCGCAACTAACTTTCCATCTTCCACAAAATTATGATGTCCATGTTTTTCAGGTTTTAATCCCGAGAACATAGAACACCAGACAGATGCTGACCAAGGTTTTTGATCCAAGTGGAGAGTTTTATGATTATAATTTTCCAGTAATTTTTTGAATGTTGGTAATTCATCCAAATTCGGTTTAATAATATCCCAAGTAGCTCCGTCTATTCCTATGATTAGCATTGCTATCACTTCAGTCCAAGTATCCTAAAGCTCTTAGTCTTCTTTTAACTTTTTCCTCTTCTTCTTTTGTGTATGCTTCATCTTTTTTTTCTTCAGCCAAGCTCGATAGCACCTCCCTCATTACAAAAGTTACATAATGTGATGCCGATGAAAACCCTGTACCTTCGATTCTTTTGTTGATTTTTTCATGAAGTGTTTTGGGTATACTCACCGTGGTATGTTTTCTTTCTGACATCAAAGTATATAGGAACTTTGTCGTATTTAAATTTTAATGTCACTGCATTAAAGAAAGTTAAAATCATGGCTAGTAATATATAAATGTTCACAGGGATTAACTAGAAAGTTCTTCCCATTTCAAAAGGAAATTCTGAACAGGTATAAAAATAATCTTCCCACTATTGTATTTTTCTTCCTTTCCAATTTCTTTTGTAACTATTATACCCTTCTTTATATCAAATTCTTCAAGAAACTTTTTCATTCCTTTTGTTTCAGCTTCACCGTACTTAACCTCTATGGGCAATAAAGTTTTATCTTTCATTATTAAATCAATCTCATAACTATTTCTGTAATAATTAGTTCCATTAACCGTGCTTATTACTATATTCTCAACGATCTTTTCAAGAAAGTTTTTTTCGTAAAAATTGTCTACAAAAGCGAATGAAATTCCTGTGTTTGTTAAATATAATTTTTTTAACTTGCGTGAAGAAACTCGAAATCCTTTTCTATAATTATATACTATTTTAACAACCATAGCATATTCAAGATAACTTATGTAATCTATGATTGTCTTTTTGCTCCTCTTTAAATCTCTTGACAATTTGTTATAGTTCAATATCATGCCAGGATTTTCAGCTATCATCCTCATTAAGTTCTTAAGAAGTTCTATATCTCTAATACCAAATTCAACTGGTAAATCTTTGTATATTATCTTCTCAATTACACTATTTCTAATATATTTCCTTATTTTTTCATCTTTTTCTTCATCAATGATTTCTGGAAAACCTCCCTTTCTCAAATAATCAAAGAAAAGTGGTTTTATCTTTTCTTCGTAAAGTTCTAGATTATCCCATTGAATCTTTAATCCTTTGAAATTCAGGAACTCCCTGAAACTTAAAGGTTTTAACTTAAAATCATAAATTCTACCTGCCAATGACTCCTTAGATTTTCTCTCAAGATTGACGGATGCAGAACCTGATATGAAAAACTTAATATTCGGATAAAGATCGTAATAAATTTTTATTTTGTTTTGCCAGTTTTCAGACTTCTGTATTTCATCAAAGAAAACATACAATTTATCTAGTTCTCTGAAACCTTTTTTAAGTACTTTTTGTTTATAAGTTTCTAAAATTTCTTCTATATTCCCAGATTCTTGATCAAAAGAAAAATAGATTATTCTAGAAGGTTCTACATCATCATCAAGTAGTTTTTGTATTAGTTGATAAAAAAGCGTGGTTTTTCCCACCCTTCTTAGCCCTGTAACCAATAAAATCTGCCTTTCTTCTATATAATCTAATATCTTATCGAATAAGGGTCTTTTGTATTCTTTCAGGAATATCTCATTCACACTATTTGCCGTCCACCAATCATTAAACCTCGTTAATCTATCTATTTTCATATTAGTATATTATACTTTACTAATATTTATATTTTTCGTATAGTACACTTTACTAATAAAAATGTCTGATTATAACTTTGCTTTAAATTCCCATATATTTTCTTGTAGATAATTCCTTCATAGGTAATTAATTACAATTTATTATATTCATGACTTTTGACCAAATCTGAAGAGTTGTACTAACCCAATAAATACCTTAGACTTTCTAAAAACATAAAATAGTGTAAAATGAAGTTGATACTCTAGCCACAAGTGGAACTCTTATTAATTTCATTCTTCATAATTTTTCCTAATGTTAAACAGAGCCAAAGGTGTAATAAATGGAGTCCTCCAAGAAAAAGATCTCATTAAAAATACGTTCATAGTTGGTATAGCCACCTCAATCTCGTCTCTTTTAGCCTTTTTAGCGAATTTATTTCTGTCCAGAATGTTCGGTCCTGAGAGCTTCGGAACCTTTAAAACGGTTGTATATTTAGGAGGATTAGTCACGGGGTTAGCCGATCTCGGGATAAGTTTAACACTCATCAAGTATGTGGCCGAGTTCAATGCAAAGAAAAAGAAAAGTGTTGGTGCATTGGTAACTTCATTAGTAAAAATCAGAGTGATTGCTTATTTGGTAGTTATAATTGGGTTGGTTTTGACAAGAAATCAATTGGCTACCTATCTTCTGCATGATAGTTCTTTGTCTTATCTCTTCATTCCGTTGATTTTCATGGTTGGAGCGAGTTCTTTTAATTTTTTATCGGCGACTGTTCAGGGTTATGAGAATTTTCAGTTATTTTCCTTTGCAACAATTGCTAGGAATGTTGTTTATCTGGGCTTAGGGTTGTTATTAGGTCATTTTTTTGGTATATCCTACGTAATTTTAGCTTTCGGAGTATCCACACTTTTAGCAAATCTTCTGTGCGTGAAATATCTGGTCAAGAAAAGAATTTTTCAAAAGGACGATGACGTAAATACAAAAGAAATATTTCTGAATTATTCTCTCCCGCTTTTTGTCTTATCTGTACCTAATTATCTTACCAATGCTATAGTTCCTGTTTTGAGTTTGTTTTTTTCCACTGAATTGATGGGTTATTATTCCTTCGCTTTTATGTTTTATTTTATTCCTTCTATTGTTTCTGGAAGTTTAAGTAGGGTTATTTTTCCGAAGATATCTAAGTTGAATGGATTGAAAAAACATGTGGATGCTAAGAAGACATTGGGAAGAGTGTTTGTTCTTTATACTGTTTTTGTGATCTTAGGGGTTATTTTGACCTTATTTTTCTCTGAGTTGTTTATTTCTCTGGTTGCTCCAGCCTACTTACCAGGATTGATTCTTTTCAAGGTTCTGATTATTTTCGGACTCTTTGCTGGTTATGGAGGGATATTGAATTTTTACTTGAATGCCAGGGAGAGGTTGAAAGAAGGTTCATTGGTGGTTTTGGTGGTTGTTGTTCTTTTGTTCTTGGTTAGTTATTTGGTTATGAGTAGTTTGGGATAGGATAATATCTTTTTCTTTTGAATTATGGGATTAAATTTTAATTTTTTCCAGAAAAAAAAGATGGTAATGAAAGATTTCTGTTCAACTGTGGTTAATGTTTTTCTGATGTTAGTAGTAACAACTGTGTTCGGGCAGTGAATTGTATTTTTAATTTTAGGTTATTAATCATCTATTATTTGAAATAGAAATGAGAAGACTTATGACTTTTGTAATTTTTTTACCTTATCTCTCATTTCTTCTATCAATTTCTGATTTAATCCATTTTGAACTAATTTAATTCTGGTTACAAAATTCCTAGCTATCTTCATAATAGATTCATATTTCTTGTAATCTAGTGATATTCCGTATTGAACGGACTCCCGAGCGCTCTTTACCTTCCAGAAATAGTTAATATACTTTTTATCTATGACTAAAGATTCAAATTTCTCTTTCATATCCTTCAATTTGTTAAATTTCTTAATCCACTCGCTTTTAATTTCCTTTGAAAATAGATATTCCAAGACTGCTACAGTAGAAGTGTGATCCCTGCTTTTAATCCCCAATTTCGCCAATAATGAAAGAACTGAATGATACATAGCATAATAAGCTGCGATTACAACCCAATCATAATGCTCTAATTTACCCAAATCGGTCATTACTATGAGATTATGATCTGCCTTTTTCATATGACCTTTAGTTAGATTTTGACTAGGTTTAACCAATCTCAATTGTCTCTTATCTCTCTTTAAAGCCTTTCTAATAATATCTTCAGACTTCATTTTTGTACACCAAATTTATGAATTTATCAACTCCATATAGGATAAAATGATTTTCAATTATTTCCTTGATTATAGGTTCTTCGATCTCCTTTTTGAAATCTGAGGGTGTCATTGCTATAGCGTTCAATTCTTCCCCATATTTTGCATATGTTTCCCCCATGGCTTTCTCTAACTCTAAATCTGATTTAGTTAAAATTAAAATGTCAATGTCGCTAGTTTCTGATTGGATGTTTTTTGCGTATGAACCAAAAAGTAGAACGGAATTTATATCTCCTTTATCTGAAACAGCGTTTATAAAATCCTTTAGAATCAGCTTTAATTGTTTATTCCTTTCTAAAAATTCTTCTCTTCTTTCGATCTCAGAAAGCTTTATTAAAGCAACTGTTTTTTCATTTTTCAAGTTAAGGGTGCATAAATGAGATTTACCTACTTTTTCCTTCTTAATTACTTTTTGTTCATGGAGTCTGTTTATAATCCTATAGGCAAAAGAATAATGCTCCCCTAGTTCTTCTGCTATTTCATTCATAGTGAATTTTTTACCGGGATATCTACTCAATAAATCTACAATTTTTAATTTTAGTTCCATATTATCACTATTTATGATAATATTATCACTTTAAGTGATATATAAGTGTTACTGTTGATCGAATTATAGATAGATATTTCTTGGTTTGAACAATCAACATTTAATTCTTAAAGTTTCATAATTTTCCCAGAAAACAGATGGTAATTAAAGATTTTCGCTCAACTGTAAAGATTTAATCCAAAAACTTTACATTAGATTTTATTTCTTTCAACACTTTATCCATATTAGGTATTCTATTTACAAGCCTTGATAATTCACGTTCCCAATAAGGTCTTAGTATCTCATCTAGACCTTCTGGGAAGAACTGATCTGTACTCTTGAAATCTAAGGTTTTTATTTTACATTTCTTCAGAAAAAATTTTTCGGTTTTTTTCTTATCTGCATCTAGAGATAAAATCCTCCAAACATCATAATAATCTCGAGTTTTAGTTCTTTCTAGAATAGATCTCAATTTTTCCGCGAATATTTCCTCGATAGACATTACTTTTACGGAAAAAGACGGATAATCAGAATAAGTCTTGAGTATCTTTTTTTGTTGGGTTTCAAATACATTTTCTGTTGTAATATCGACTTTGGCCCAATTCTTTCCAAGTAAGGCATTATATTGTATTTTCAACTGGAGATATTCTGGATTCTTATATTTGCTTTTTAACTCAAACCATATGCCACTTTTTTCCTCAATAATATCTAATATTTCACCGATTTTTATCTGTTCGAGATTCCCTTTCGGTAAAGAAAAATCCAGATCTTCGGATAATCTCCAAATCTGGGGGAAATATACTTTTGACAACGCAGTTCCGCCTTTGAATATCAAATCTGTCTCAGAAAAACCAAATAGTAACCACCCTAAGACATAATCCTTCTCCACCATACCAAGATTTAACTGTCTTTTTCTTGCTTTCTCCAATAGTTCTCTTTTATCAATCAACACATCCAACTCTCAGGACTAATTTTTTTGTTTATCAGCAATAACCAATCTTTGTCATATTCTCCCTTCTTTGGGGACAACGTATCCAATAAATTATAACCTTTTGAAAGTTCAGTTTTATCCAATTCATAATCTAGACCAAAAGTTTCCAGTATATAACCAAATCTCTTAAGAGCGGCAGAATTACTCATCTTTAATAAATAATCCTCAATTTTACTGAGTTTGAGTTCTTTATGATTGAAAAATATAGCCTTTGCGACCTCATCTATCCCACCAGCATGCTCTGGATGATCTAAGCAATCTGCAATCGTTTTTTCTTTATCCGATATTTTAACTTTTCTTCCTTCCACTTCGATTTCCTCATAACCAAAAAATTTCTTATCTATCAATTTAACAAAATAGAATTTAGAATTGAGTATATCTAAGGGTTTTTTGACCTTTTTTGTTGCAATAAAGACCGTATTGGGTATTTCATCAGTCAGTCCATGATAATTCAGTGCTGACCAATAACCAATATAATAAGGTTCTACTAAATGAGAAGCTATTCGGAAATCATGAATGATGAATGCGCCAGCTCCTCTTGGACCTATATCCATAGGAACTAATGCATAAAGCCCTCTTTTTAGGGGTAATATCCAGCCTTTTTTAGCTAGTTTATGTAGTATCTTATTTGGATTTCCTATTATTTCTTCCGCGTCTTCTGAAGTGAAGATATCTTTATCTTTCTTAGCTAAAGATAATAATAGATGTGACTCTTTTTTTCCAATTCCTTTATATTTTCTTGTAGATAATTCCCTCATAGGTAATTAATTACAATTTATTATATTTATTTGTTTCGGTTAATTCTTGAAATCTCATATTTTTTGTAGAAACAGATGGTAATGAAAGATTTGAGGTCAACTACTTTCAATGTGTTTCTAATGTTGTTAGTGATAACTGTGTTTGGATAATATAATTTTTTGCTATTCACCTATCCTTCGGCTTTAATGATTCAATAATTTCTTCTCTCTCGGATTTCTAGGTCTACTATGATATCATTGCGACATAAAATTCTTTTTCAAATTATCCAGGTCATATAAAAGCAAGTCTTTCCTTCTAAGTTCTTTCAAATCCTTCTTAAAACCTGATTTACTAAACAAGGCGTACTGTTCCTTTCTTTTTTCTTTTCCCCATCTGACGTATTTAGACTTCTTTTCCAGATCTTGAAGAACTTCTAAACCAACTGGATTTTTACTCCACTTGCACTCCCCAAACAGTATTTTGTTCTCTTGTTCATTCAAACCCAAAATGTCAATTTCCTTGTCCTTGTACCACCATCTTCCTACTTCAGCATAATTAGTTCCAAGCAAGAACTCTCGGCATACTTTCTCAAAAATAAAACTTAAGTAAGCGTCAAATTCTTTCTTGAATTTCCTCCAAGAAGGATCAATTTGCCAGTTTTCAATTTCCCCAAAATTTTTTGAAATAAACCTGAACCAAAAATTAAAGAAATTATCCTTCATCCTATAAATTCCTCTCCTCCTTTTTTTAGTCAAAATCGAAGTTTCCTTTCTCACAAATCCTAGATCTCTTAAAATCGACAGGTAAGAAGAAACATTTTTAGCTTCCATGTAACTATGGTTTGCTATTTCTGTGATTTTTGTATATCCTAATGATATTGATTCTAATATTTCAAAATATGTTCTTGGCTCTCTTAATTCCTCTTCCAGAAGGAGTTTCGGTTCCCTAAACAAAAATGCACTGGGGTTGAAAATATTTTCCTTTATTTCTTTTTCAAGGTTTTTACCTTCAAAGAATTCAAGATATTTAGGTATTCCATCACAAATTCCATAAATCTTTATTATTTCTTCTATATTCGAGTCTTTATACCATTCTAATAGATGTCTAAATTTTAGTGGTTGCAACATTATCTGTCCTGTTGTTCTTCCATAAAGTGGAGACTTATGACCTAGAATCTCCCTCTCCATCATGGAAACAGCAGAACCCGAAAGTATCAACATAATGTCTTTGTTTTGTAGATTCTCATCTATAATCGACTGAAATTCAGCAAGTATATCTTCGTTATTCTTTATCAAATAAGAGAACTCGTCTATTGAAACTATTGTTTTTTTTCGCTTTTTTTTTGAAATGAAATTAAAGCAATCTTTGAATGATTTAAAGTTGGGAGAAGGTATATCAAAGTGTTCTGCTATTTTTTCATTGAATTTTTCTAAGTTATATTCCCATTTTCTATTCTCACAAAGTAAAAATATCTTATTTTTATTTTTCAAAAATTCTTGAAGTAATCTAGTCTTCCCTACTCTTCTTCTTCCACTCAAAATAAGAAACTCAAAGCCTTCCTTTTCATGGAAGTTCTCTAAAGATCTTAACTCTTTTTTTCTATTTACGAATTTTTTTCGAATCATAATTATATAATCATAATTCGAATTTAAATATTTAACTCACACTATCAAAAGACAATCAACATTTAATTTCTTAAAGGGTAATAATAGACCGCAGAAGTATATGGGAATAAAAGAGTTTAGGTCAACCATCATTAATGTATTCCTGATGTTGTTAGTAATGACTGGCTTCTTCTATTTTTACCATTTTTTTAATCCCTTTGATTTTCCTGGGCTTTGGCAAAGATTGTTGTTTTTTAATATTGTTTTTGGGGCTTTGAGTTTTTTTCTTTATTTTGAGGAGATTTCGACTCTGTTTCGGGTTTTTAGAATGATTGAAATGGATAATCCGTGGGGAAAAATAAGGAGTTTTTTTGCTAGAATTGGTAAAAATAAAAACAAGAAACCTTGGAAAAGAAAAATCAAATACAGGTATGATTATCAGAAATCAAAAGTTGTGAAGAAGGGTCCTAAATTCTCTAAAGTAAATTTAAGAAAAATTGGTGGTTTTTTTTCGGGAATTAGAGATTTTTTTCGGGAATTAAGTGGTTTATCCCTAAAAGGTAAATTTAAACTGGTATTTTTCTTTTCGGGGATTATTGGTTATAGTGTTTTTCTTTATTGGATTTATCCTAAATTTAGTTTTGATGAGTTCATGTTCTTTGTTCTTCTGTTATATGTTCCTATTTCCTTAATTTTCAAACTGGATCCCAGATATCCGATTGGGGTGGCCTTAGGGTTGTTGGTGATATGTGCTATAGTTCTTGCTCAGGGTTTTGAGGACTATGCTAATAGAGTTGCTATTTATGCGTATTATGGACTGGTTATTGGTGTTGGGTTAATGTTTGTTGATTATTTGAAGAATCCTAATGAGGATTGAATCGAAGGAAAATTAAGGGGATGAGAATTAGTTTTGTAGACTTACAGTAACATTTATTATTCAAAAGGATAATAATTATTATTGTGATAAGATGAAATTGGATGAAATAAATATAAAATTACCCAGGAAGAGTAAATCATTGGAGAATATTCTTAAAAGTTGTAAGGAAAGAAAGAAATTTGTAAAGGATCCCCCAGAAAATTACAAAAAAAGGTTAAAAAAATCAAAACATGATTTAGCGCGGGCAAAAGATGAGTTTAAGGAAAAATGTTGGGATTGGACAATAATAAAAACATATTATGCTATTTTTCATGCCGGAAATACGCTTCTGTCAAAAAGGAAGGGTTTATTTTCAAAAGATCATTCCTGTCTTATAGTAGCATTAAAAAATTGGGATTTAATAGATGAAGAACTTTTCAAAGAGTTAAGAAATATATACGAAAACTTTTCTGATACTGTGAGTATGGATTTGACTTTCCAATTAAAGAAAATCAGTCAGTATAATGTTGAATTATGGGAAGAACTTACCAAAGAGGATGCTGAGACTGTATTGAAAATAGCTGAGAAACTCGTGAATTATGTGGAAGGTGAAGTATATGATTGAAGAAATATTGCCTTCAAGTAAATCTAGAATAAAACTAGTGGAAACTATTTTTAAGATTCCTGGAATTAACATAAACGGATTAATTAAGAAAACGGGGTCTTCCCCAAATTTTGTGATTGATTATGTTAATAAACTTGTTGAAAAGGGTGTTTTAAAAGAAAAAAGAATAGGTGGAGAAGAAAAATCCCACATAAGGTTATCATATCCAAATTTAAATTCAGATAATGGTTTGATTGTTTTTTCCTTTGTTGAGAAAAAGAAGAGAGAAGAGTTTATTAATAAATACGAAGAATTTGGTCCTATTGTAAAACAAATAGCAGATCTGTATAAAGATTTTGACATCGATTTTATACTGGTTTATGGTAGTTTTGCAAGATTTTCGGCTGATGAATCTAGTGATGTTGATATTTTAATTGTAAGTGAGGAATTAACAAAAGATAAGGGTAGGAGATTTGGAGAAGTTTTTGTATCCTTAGGGAGGGAATATTCCATAAAAATAGAATCAATCGAAAAATTCATTAAAAATTTGGATGGAGCATTACACCAGAATATTATAGAAGATCATGTTATTTTAAAAGGGGAGAGGAAATTTCTTGAAACTCTCGCAAAGTCCGATTTTTTCATAGAGAAATTTTAACCCCAACCAACTTTTTTCTGAAGAAGGTTTACACTTTATCAGTATTTATTACTTTTTATTTTTATTTATTTACTAAAGTTTTGCGTTTTTAACGTTAATTATTTGTTTTAGGAATAAGAATACTAT
>CAYMPD010000015.1:0-27382 GCA_964392445.1 uncultured archaeon
TACAGATACACACAAAGTGGAGTGATGGTGTAAATACAATTGAAGAGATGGCTAAAGCAGGGAAGGAATTGGGATACGAATACATTGCAATAACAGATCACACAGGTAGCTTGAGGATAGCAGGTGGACTGAATGAAAAAGAAATTCAAAACCAGATGAAAAAAATAGATGAAATTAACGATAAAATCAATGGTATCACAATTCTGAAGGGAGTTGAGGTAAATATCCAATCAGATGGTAAGTTGGACGTTAGTGACAAAGTTTTGGGACAGTTGGATGTGGTTGTAGCGAGCATACACTCGGGATTCAGACAAGGAGAAGAAAAAATGACAGGAAGAATAATCTCAGCGATGGAAAATGAGAATGTGAACATAATTGCTCACCCAACTGGAAGAAAAATCAAAGAGAGGAAAGCATATGAACTGAACTTCGAGAAAATATTTGGAAAATCCAAAGATACCAACACATTCCTAGAGATCAATTCTTATCCTGCTAGACTGGATTTGAACGATATTAACGCAAAAAGAGTGATAGAAAATGGTTGCAGATTGGCTATTAACACTGATGCTCATAGTACTGATCATCTCAGATACATGGAACTTGGTATAGCAACTGCCAGGCGTGGTTGGGTGCAGAAGAAGGATGTGATTAATTCATTATCACTTAAAAATCTTAGAAAGGTTTTGGAGAAATAGGATATTATTTCTTCTCAACTATAATCCCATTAACAACCCCATCCTGGCTGGGTCTACTGGTAATCCTAACTTTCCCCATATCAGTCTTAACAACTGTACCCTTAGTTAAAATATTCCTTCTGACATAGTTTGGACTCGCGGGGTTTTCAACAACATCCAATATCTTTACCTTTTTACTCTTTTTTTCATCAGAAACATTAACAAACTGAGTCTTAGCAAGCTTTACTTTCTTATTTCCTCCTCTAGTCCTTTTGATATGTTTCTTTTCCTCTCCTACTTCCGTCAATAAAGGAATCGATCCTCTCTGGAATCTTTTCTTCTTTCTATATTGGTGTATTCTCCCACCTGTTACCTTTTTTCCTTTGTCTATGTGCCATTTTGTCATTTAAACCACTCAATCCTTATTAGTAAGCTTAAGATATAAGTGTTAACATATATTTATTTAAGTTAAAATCACTCTTAATATTAAAGTTTAAATATAGAAAATGCTAAAGAAAAACAGAGGGGGTAAATAGATGGCTGGAGAAAGACCAATTGATGCTTTGGATAGAGCCAAAGGAAAGAATGTACTTGTTAAATTAAAAAATGGACAAGAAGTTACAGGGAAACTTATAGCTCTGGACCTTCACTTGAATCTATGGTTAGAAAACGTGGAAGTTCAAGGAAAGGAAGATAAAAAGAAGTTCAGAATTATTCTCATTCGAGGAGATAATATCTTGTATGCTTCTCCTGTTTAAGGGTTTCAGGATAGACAACTAATTTATAATCAGAAACCAATAAGTCTTTCTTATGGAAAATGAGAAAGAAAAGGACGAACCCGTTATTATGAAACATACTATTGAAAAGGGTGTTTCTGAATATGAGGAAATGAAAGACAGATTCGGTGATCTATTCTTTGACCTAGAAAAACTAGAACCAATAGACTTAAGTGGGATTTATGTCATTCTACCTAAGGGGACAAGACTTAGAAAGAAATCAGTTCTTTGGGCCTTTAGTTTGGCTAAAAAATGTGAATCAAAGGTTTTTCTTGCTTTAAAGAAGAATAAGACAATACTGGAGCAGATAGAAAAAGTTTCCAAGGCTTTTGACGTGGAATACGAATTTTTAGAAGGGGAAATCGGTGATTTAATGGAAGATATCAAAAAGGAAAGGAACATAGTTATCCTCCCCAGAGATACGATAAAACCTCTGAAAGACGAAGAACAGAAAGGTCCTATGTTAATTATTTAGGTGTTTTTGAATGGAACCGATAACTATAGCTTTATTGATATTCACACTAACATTTCTACTCATAATTACAGAGCTTGTTCATAAAACACTTGCAGCCCTAATCGGTGCATTTCTGATGGTTATGTATGAGTTCGTACAATATTCTGAAATTGGGGGATTGATAGATTTCAAATCACTCGGGATAATATTTGGAATGATGATAGTAGTTGAGGTTGTAAAGGATTCGGGTATCTTCCAGTTTTTTGGAATTAAAGCTATAAAATTAGCCAAAGGAGATCCAAAATCCTTATTTGTCATAATGATAATTTTTACTACTATCTTAGCCTCATTTTTAAGTAATAAAATATCAATTTTTATACTAGCTGCTCTAACTTTCACTCTTTGCAGGTCATTAGAAATAAACCCAATTCCGTATATAATAGCAGAATCTATCTCAGCGAATATCGGAGGTATAGTATTCTTAACTAGTTCGATGCCGAGTATAATCACTGGGGGAACTGCAGGATTATCTTTTTCAGAATTTGTAACATTTAGTCTTCCCTTTGCTATTTTACTTCTAATTTTCACTATAATTATACTTCTATTAATATACAGAAAGGAATTTGAAGATAGTAAAAAACGTAACTTGGAAGGGTTAGATGAGTGGTCTGTTGTAAAAGACACGAAATTTTTCTATAAATCCCTTATAATACTCGTCTTTACTCTATTATTTTTCTTGTTCTCTGATAAATTAGGTATCACCCCAGATTTTGTTGCTATTTCATCAGCAATTATAATATTGCTTCTAAGTGGGGCTGATCCTGATCAAACTTTAAAGAAAGTACAATGGGGGACTATATTCTTTTTTATAGGGATTTTTATATTAGTTGGAGGGTTAGAGAAATCGGGGTTTCTTGAAATGATAGCAGATAAACTAATCGAGATAATAGGATCTAATAAAATTATGAGTATCCCTCTAATTGTGGCCATCTCAGGTATAACTTCAGGAGTAGTTGAGAATATTTCAATAACACTTACCTTAATCCCAGTAATCGGAAAATTGACTGAGGTACTCAATATGAGTATAATTTGGTGGTGTCTAATATTTGGAGTGGCATTGGGAGGAAATTTAACACCCATAGGATCTGCTTCAAGTATTATTGCTATGAATATTGCAAAAAAAGAGGGAGTAGATATCTCATTTTCAGAGTTTATGAAGATTGGGTTTGTAGTAACTATTTCTCATTTATTTTTAGCTATATGTTATTTATTGTTTAGATTTTTGGTATTCTAGGAATTATTGGTACCGATATTGGTGGTTATATTAATGCCAATATATTTAAGTTTCAATTGTTAAAGATATTGCTCATGACTTCCTACGATATAAACTTGGATGGGGTAGAACCTCGTCAAATGTGTACCCTAAATCTAGAATTAGGTAGAGCATTTCCGAAATATAGAGATAAATTTCAGATTTTAGCATCTCTCGGTCAAGGAGTTAAAGTTCAAATTATAAGGAATCCAAAAATTTTAGAAAAACTAGGTCATTTGATTGGATTAACTCGTTATCCAAGAGAAAGAATTAAACAATATTGTGAGGATCAAGGGTATACATAATCAAATAATCTATTCCTTCCTCTTCCCTTTAATCTTAAAATTCTTAGTACTTCTCTCAATAATCCTATAAACAGTCTTACCAGCATCATATAGAAGAAGTAATATTAAAACCATCTCAATTATATCAACAACATTCTTAGCATAAGGTGTCAACTTAGTTAAGGTCGGTATCAAAGAAACACCAACCAGAATAATAATTATTATGTAAACAAAGTCACTCAGAATCCTCCTAACATTTCTTTCTTCTACCTTCTCAAATCCAGGTAAGAGCTCCAAAAATTCCCTGTTAACCATATCAATCAAAGGAAAGAATATACTAGCGATTTTAAAAATAATAAAAAGGCTTAAAAGAGGAAATAGAACACTCAAAACATCGAAAAGAGTATAGTCATAAATAACTTCAATCTCTTTTGAAAACCACATTAAGGGAAGCAGAAACTGATTCGCGAGGATAGTTATTATAAGCAGTACAGAAAAAGTCCACAATTTAGGTAATTTTTCTTTTATATCAACCGGAAATTTGTTGTCACTCATCTTAAACACTATATTATTGAATCCCCAATAAATTAAAGCTTTATTAATCTTACTGATAATAATTTGTAGGAGTGATTATATGACAAAGGGAACACCATCTTTCGGAAAGCATAATAAAAGATCACATGTACTCTGCAGAAGATGTGGGAAAAGATCATTTCACATTCAAAAAAGACGATGCTCATCCTGTGGTTATGGTGAAAGTTCTAAAATAAGAAAATTCAAGTGGCAGAGTAAGTCCTTGGCGAAAAATAGATTGGAATAAGTAAGTTTTAAGTATATTCTTCACGAATTTTATCTTAAGAGGTAGGTTACATTAAACAGAACATACAAACTTCCAGAAGAACTCAGACAAGGATTTAGAAAACCTTATGGTAAGCTATACCCTACTACTCCTGAAGATGTTAAACAAGAACTTGAGAAAAAGTTGGAAGGTAAAAAAATTGTTTGTGTGGGAGATATAATAAGCGCAAACATGATAAAAGCTGGGTTTCGCCCTGATATAATCGTTTATGACCTGAAAAGGTATAGAAAGGATATAGAAAAAGATACGAGAAAAATTCTGGAAAATTTCCCTGGGAAAATATTCAAAGTCAGAAATCCCCCAAGCATGATCACTCAAGAATTCTGGGATATTATTCAAGAATCACTAGAATTAAGAAAACCTGCTAAAATTGTGGTTGAAGGAGAAGAAGATTTGGCTGTAACACCATTTGTAATGGAAGGGGACATGGATACAGTTATTCTTTATGGGTTATTGGATAGAGGATTTGTGCTGGTGGAAATAGATAAAGATTTAAAAGATAAAGTAAAGAAGTTATTGGAACAGATGCAATGAGGGCCTGTAGCTCAGCATGGAAGAGCAGCTGGCTTTTAACCAGTTGGCCGTGGGTTCAAATCCCTCCGGGCCCATACCCATTCCTATCTGGGCCCTAGCGAATATTTATTTCTGAGAAATCGTCAAAAATGAATTTAATTCTAAAATTATATAGATTATTATGATAAAAACCAAGCATATAAATAACTCTTTCTATTCAAAGAATATTCATCAAGTATTAGATGAATTATCTTCTGAGATAAAAGGGCTTTCGGATAAAGAAGCGAAAAATCGTCTGGAGGAATTTGGTGTAAACGAAATACCCGAAAAAAAGAGAGATAGGACCTTTCTAATTTTTTTGAGACAATTTCATAGTGTTTTGATATACGTACTTTTCATTGCCGCTTTTATTTCATTTCTTACTAATCATTTAATCGATGCTTATGTGATTATCGCTGTTATCTTCATTAATGCTACAATGGGATTTATACAAGAGTATAAGGCAGATAAATCAATTCAATCACTAAAAAATATAGTTGTGTCATATGCAAAAGTTTATCGAAGAGGTAAATTATTAAAAGTAAATGCAAAAGAGTTGGTCCCTGGAGATATCGTTTTATTGGAAGAAGGAGATAAGATCCCTGCTGATGCAAGACTTCTTGAAGTAAGGAATTTTAGGACTGTAGAGGCATCTTTGACGGGTGAATCATTTCCCATCGATAAAAATACTGAAGTATTAAATGAAAAAACTCCTTTTTCTGAATGCAAAAATATGGTATGGTTGGGAACCTTTGTTGCGAGAGGACAGGCCAAGGCTATCGTTACTGAAACTGGAATTAATACGGTAATTGGTAGATTGGCTCAAGATATTGAAAAAATAAAGAAAGTAAAGAGTCAATTCGAAAAAAAAATAAATAAATTAGCAAAGAAAGTGGGTATTATTGCAGTTAGTGGTGCGTCCGTAACATTTTTAATCGGTTTTTTAATTAGAGAAATAGGTTTCTCATATATTTTACCTTTTTCAATTGCATCTCTTATTTCCGGGATTCCAGAAGGATTACCCGCAGTATTAGTTATTGTTCTTGCCTTTGGTGCAAACAGAATGGCCAAAAGAAATGTTATTATTAAGAGACTATCAGTTACAGAAACTATTGGAATGGTAACAGTTATCGCAACAGATAAAACTGGGACGATCACACAGAATACTATGAATGTTGAGAAGATAATTTTACCCGGCGAATCTGAGATTGAAGTCTCTGGAAATGGATGGGTTCCATCTGGTACTTTTTTTCAAGAAGAGAAGGTCATTCATCCATTAGGAAAACCTTCTTTAGCAAAACTTCTTGAAATAGCCGCTATCTCAAGTGATGCAAAACTTTTGATAAAAAAGGGAAGTTACGAAATTATAGGAGATCCGACAGAAGCTGCTCTAACTGTATTAACAGAAAAGGCAGGAATTAAAAAGGAGAGATTATTAGAAAGTATGAATGAAATAGACGAATTACCCTTTAATTCAGAATTAAAGTATGAAGCTTCCCTTATAAAATTTCCAGATATATCTAAAAAAAAGGAAATTTATGTTGTTGGTAGTGTTGAAGTAATTTTAGATCGATCTTCATTTTTATTTGAAAAAAAGATGGGAAAAAAGGAACGAAAAAAAATTTTAAGACAAACAAGAGGAATAGCAAAAAAATCTATGAGAGTTCTAGCTATGGGCTATAAAGAAGTATCAGAAGATGTGAATAGCCTTTCTGAAGACATGATTAAGGACCTTAAATTTGTTGGTTTGGTTGGAATGAAAGATCCACCAAGACCAGAAGTAAAAGACGCTATTACCGAAGCTAAGAGAGCTGGTATCCGGATTATTATGCAAACAGGAGACCATAAGGACACTGCTATTGCTATTGCTAAGGAAATTGGGCTTATTGATGAAAATATGATAAATGGTGAATATCCTCTGGTACTTACAGAACAAGATCTATCTAAATTATCTCAGAAGAATTTTGAGGATTCAATAAAGAATGTTTCTGTTTTTGCTAGAATGACACCAAAGATGAAATTAAGAGTTATTGAAACCCTCCAGAAACAAGGTGAGATTGTAGCTATGACTGGGGACGGTGTCAATGATGCCCCAGCTTTAAAAAAGGCTGATGTTGGTATAGCTATGGGAAGAATTGGTACTGATGTTTCAAGGGAGTCTAGTGAAATGGTACTTACTGATGATAATTTTGCCTCTATTATTAACGCGATAGAAGAAGGAAGAATTGTCTTCAGAAACACGCAGCAGGCAAGTTCTTTTCTTGTAACAACTAATTTTGCAGAGGATATGATTATCATATTTTCTATGTTATTTGGCCTTCCTTTACCATTGTCACCTATTCATTTACTGTATCTTAATTTAGTTACTGATGGTGTTTCAGATATTGCCTTAGCAGCTGAATCGAGTCATGGAGATGTTTTAGAAGAACCACCAAGGAGTGTAAAAGAAAGTATTTTATCAAGAGAAATTTTACCTTTTATCACTATTATATTTAGTATCATGACAATTCTTACAATAACCACTTTTAACAATTATTTGTCTCAAGGGGTAGAAAAGGCAATGACGGTAGCTTTTAGCGTTATGGTCTTTACCCAACTGTTTAATGTATTAAATATGCGATCGCTTAAAAAATCCATCTTCAATATAGGCTTATTTAGTAATAAATTCATAATCTTATCCCTAATAGCTTCCCTTGGTCTTTTTATCCTAGTAATTTATACCCCCCTTTTCCAAGACATATTTAAATTTTCTTCTTTGGATTTATCGGAGTTGATATTTATAGTTTCTCTGTCTTCCCTGATTTTATGGGTTGGAGAACTATACAAATATCTCAAATACTCAAAAAAGAGATCTAATGGATATTACTGAGAAGACAAAGGGTACATATTATTATCTAAATCTAAAAAATCACTAGTCTAGATATTGAGGGAGACATAAATGATTTTTATATTTAAATACAATTATAGTTAGATTTGGATGAGCATTGTTCTGGAATTTATAATATTTTTGGTATCTATTATTATCCTAGATATATCTAGCGACCTTATGATCAAGACTTCAGTGAAAATTTCTCGGTTCACACGCATCGGTCAATTATCTGTGGGTTTTCTCATATTATCAGTAATAACTATAATTCCAGAGTTCTCAATGTCGATGATAGCTATCTCAACCGGAGATTCGGAAATTGCTATCGGAACTATTTTAGGTTCACTTATAACACATTTATGCTTGATATTAGGTCTAGTATCAATTAAAGAACCGTTGGATTTGAATGAAAAAATATTGAAGAAATTACTTTTGATATTGTCTGTAATAGCTTTCATTATAGCATTATTAATTTTAGTTCCAGTTCATTCGAAATTTATCGGATTTATATTAATAGTTTTTTTCTTTTTGTTTTTTTATCATAATATGAAAAGAGATACTAAATCCAATTTAATCAAGAAAAAAGACTCAAAGGTTACCTTCCTAAATACCATTAAAAATATATTTTTAATTTTTTTAGGTTTTGTGCTAGTTTTGGTTTCAGCAAGATTTACTATAAATTCTGGGGTTAAAATTGCTAGAATACTTAAAATAAACGAGTTTTTTATCGGCTCAACACTTATTGCTTTGGGGGCCTCTATCCCGGAATTAGCAGTATCTTGGAGTGCACTAAAGAAAAGACACGAAAACCTTTTGGTTGGAAATATTATTGGATCATCTTTTATGAACATAACTTTGATATTAGGTCTTATACTAGTCTTATCAAAAAATCAAATTAACTTAGCTTCTTCCCTTGAGTCAATTCTATTCGTTTCTGTATCAACTATACTACTTTGGATTTTCTTGGGTAACATAGGTAGAAAAAGATTGGATAGATTTGAGGGCTTTATATTGTTGTTTATTTACCTGTTATTTGTCTTAAGGACTTTTATCAGAATTTACTAAATAAGATGAAGAAATATTGTTAAAATCTATTGGTACAATATCATCCTCTGGACCATACCTATTCTGTATTAAATTATTCCTTCTATAATAGAACTTTTTACCCTATTAAAATCTGGTACATTGTCAATTAGCGGCTTTAACTCTGATTTCCATATATCTTTTGTCGACTTAATTTTTTCTTTGAATTTTTCTGGCTTCCATTCTTGGTTATAATGTCCCATTTTTTTCTTGGCCAATTTCTTATTAAATTTGACATTCTTTTTCACTAAAAACCAAAGATCGTAAACATCTCTAGCTTTTTTTCTGGCCATTATTGTCCTTATTTTTTCTGATAGTATTTCTTCTTCTTGCATCACATAAACATCAAATTCTGGAATTTCTTCTAAAAATCTTCCAATGGTTATTATTTTTGGTTCTAATAGAACTTTTTCCCTGAAACTAAGATCAAGTATGAAATTACAGAGACTTACTCTTGTCCCAATGTAAAGAGGTCCTTTTATTCTTAAAATGATTTTCAGTCCATCTGAATATTCTTTGGTTTCTATCTCATAATCTACCTTAAATCTCTCTAGGCCACGTTTGAGGATATCTGCACTAAAATCATTTTCAAATGTAAAATCTAAATCTTCCGAAAATCTTCTAGATCCATAACATTTACTTAAAGCAGTTCCGCCCTTGAACACCAGATTTTTCCCATATTTTTGATATAGAATAAACAAGATTACGTTTTGAAAATAATCTTTCTCTGCTTGACCCAAATTAAGATTTCTGATTTTAGAATATTCTTTTAACTCCTCTTTTGTTATCATATTTTCACTCTCCATTTTGAATCTGTTTTCTCGGGTTTAGAGAAAGGACTTAATTTTACATAATTTCTATCTAACTCGACCTTATCAGAAATATCTATACCTTTTATTTTCTCAATGAGATATCCCACTCTTTTTGTTATGGAATTATTATCTGTTCTCTTAAGGTATTCAATGATTTTTTCTTTTGATATCTTGGAATTCTCGTAAATTTTCTTAATTTCACCAAAATTTCCACATTCTTTTGGCCTTAAAAAAGCGTCAATTAGTAATTTCTCATCGTCAACGAGGAATATTTCTCCCTGACTAGTTCTTATTTTTTTATATCCGAAGAACTCTTTTAATTTAATGAATTTTATTTTATATCCCTCAAAATCTATCACTTTCTTTCTTACAGTTGTTGCAACTTGAATTGTGTTTACTATCTGTTCCGTATAGCCCAGAAAATAGGAAGCCGACCAAAAGGAAATGTAACAGGGGGTTATTATATTGCTTGCTATGACGAATATCTCATCCTTTGTAGTATAGACGTTTTCAGAAACCCTTTTTATTGAACCCTTTTCTTTTAATCTATGCAATACCAATCTAGCGTAATCTCTTTCACAATTGTATAGTCTTTCAATATCTTGAGAACTAAATACGGGCATATTTTCAAGTTTTTTCATTAATTTTATCTTGTCCATAACTATTTTTCTTATTTCTAGTATTTATAATTATCATTTTTGATAATTTTCCAGTATTAAAGTAAGATGTTTGGTCATTTAGACCTCAGATCAAATCAACCTTGACCCATACCTATTTGGTATTAAATTATTTTCTATTTTTATGAGATTTCCCCAGACATATTTATATATTCAAATATAACAATATGACTTATGCCCATAGATTTATTCAAATCACTATCGGATCCGACAAGGATTAAAATAATAAAGATACTACGGGGTAAAGAGATGTGTGCTTGTGAGATACCGGAAAAAGTTAATAGAGCTCAACCAACCGTTTCTCAACATCTAAAGATACTTGAAAAATCCGGAGTTCTTCAATCAAGGAGAGACGGGAGAGAGATTTTATACAGCATAGCGGATGAGAAGGTTTTCGAACTCATTGAAATAGCAGGAAAAATTCAAAATAGAGGTGACTAGGTTGTCAAAGTTAACAGAAATAGTCAGGAAAAATTGGGTATTATTACTTCTAGGAATATCCTATCTGATCATTTTTCTATGGCAGAATCAAATTGGTAATTTCTTGAGCCAGGAATCGGTACAAAAAACCATAGGCGGAAGTATATATCAAGGATGGTTGGGCTTAGTTGATTACCTCTCTGCTCATGTTCTAATGTGTCTTATACCCGCATTTTTCATTGCTGGTGCGATTAATACACTGATAGACTCAAGTTCTATCATAAAATACATGAGCGGGAAGACCAAAAAATGGCTTGCTTATATTATTGCGTCTATCGGCGGATTTTTCATCCAAGTATGCTCTTGCACTATACTGCCTTTATTTGCTGGTATATGGAAGAGGGGTGCGGGGTTAGGTATAGCAACGACATTCCTTTATGCTGGACCAGCTGTCAATGTGTTGGCGTTTGTATTGACAGGACAAAGGATAGGGTGGGATTTTGCTACAGTCAGACTAATCCTATCGATATTATTTTCAATATTGGTTGGTTTGATAATGGAGTTTACTTTCAGGAAGGAAAAAATAGGTAAAGCAGATTTGAATTTAGACTCAAAAAAGGAAGATTCTTTGAAGGGAAGCAAAAGCAAAATATTCTGGATATTGCTGTTTGGAATCTTGATTGTCGGGACAGCACCTATCCCCAATTCAATAAAATATCCTGCTTTTTTAGCATTAACATTGGCTGAAGTTATAGTATCTTTTGTTTGGATAAAGAAAGAGGAAAGGAATGCTTGGTGGGACGAGACGATAAAGTTCACCACTGATATTATACCACTCCTTTTAGTTGGGGTTTTCCTTGCAGGTGCGATTACGTATCTGATACCGCAAGAGGATTTCCAGAGATTTGCAGGAAAAAACACAATAATGACAAACTTTGTCGCTGTGTTGTTTGGGGCAATAGCTTATTTCCCAGCATTGGTTGAAGTCCCTATTGCTGAAAGTTTTTTGAGTCTTGGTATGAACAGAGGTCCATTAATGGCCTATCTTCTTTCTGATCCTGTGCTGTCTATACAAGGTTTACTAATAATATCAAAAATATTGGGTACAAAAAAGACTTTAGTTTACGCTGTTAGTATTATTGTTTTAACTACTCTGGCTGGTTATTTTTTTGGTTTGATTGTCTAATGGAGGTGTGAAAATGAAAATAGAAGTGTTAGGTCCAGGGTGTCCGAAGTGTAAGGGACTGGAGAATAATGTCAGAAAGGCGATTGAAGATTTGAAAATTAAGGCTGAAGTGATAAAGGTTAGTGACATAAGCAGATTCGTGGAATACGGGATTATGTCTTCCCCTGCATTGGTTGTGGATGGAAAAGTGAAAGTTTCCGGAAGAGTGCCGGATGTTGATGAAATTAAAAAATGGTTCAAGTGATTAATTGAAAATAAAAATATGGTTTGTCTATGAGGGTATTTCCAAAGAAGGTTGGGACACCACAAAAAATATAATAGAAATCATAAACGAACTTGAAAAAACCTACAATAAAGATATCTTCGATTTGAGATCCATAGAATATAGTAGGTTTATTACCGAAACAGAAATTCAGATTAAAAAAACTGATTTGCCTGTTACGTTGATTAATGAAAAGATTTTTTCAAAAAAGGTTTTGCCTTCCTCAAAAAATTTGAAGAAGGAGATTAAAAAGATATTAGGTGATTGAATGGACAAAAAGAAATTTTCTGAATGGCACGGAATAGAAAGAGAAAAAATTGATTGGCACCCGGAAGTAGATGAAGACAAATGTGTTGGTTGTGGCCTTTGTGTCACAACATGTGGGCGGGGAGTTTATAAATATGATTTTGGTGAAAAAAAGCCTAAAGTAGTCAATCCTAACAATTGCATGGTTGCATGCCAGACTTGTTCTAACTTATGCCCAGCAACAGCTATTCATTTTGCTGAAAATAACGCTACAAGAGAAAAGGTGCAAGAAATAATCAAAGATTTTAAAGTCTTGCCTGGAATTAAAGCTGAACTTGAAAAAAGAAAGGATGAACTGGGTTTTAACCAAGATTAGACTAATAATCGCTGTACATGAAACTTGATAAAAAATATAAGCTTATGCTAGAATAATATTACAGGTTCCAATGAAATACAAATTTTTCTTTATTGGTTTATTTCTTTCATTCCTTATATTTACATTTTATTTTAATTTTGAAACAACGGGAAAATTTTTATTGAACACAAAAGAGAATGAGACTTTAAGGCTTGGGTATTGCCCCACTATGGAGAAATATGCTAACTCGATAGATAGCCAAAATAAAAATGTGGATTTATTGAAATTTGGTGATGCCTCCACAGTCATGTCGAAATTGAACTCCAAACAAATAGACGTTGCTTTGATTGGCAGAAAAGCAAGAGAGGATGAATTAGGTTCGAATCATGAAAGATTATTGAAACCCGGATTCACTCTTGTTTCACCATCAAAATATTTTATAGGATATTCCGAATTAAGGAATTTGGAAATAATTACTTATGAACACAAAGGGATAACTGAAATTTTCCCAGAATTAAATTTGGAATTCATTCAGGATAAAGCTGATGTATTTCAAGGTAGTAACATAGTGTTAATTTCATGGGAGGATTACGAAGATTTTATGGGATTGGTCATACCACTGAATGAAGACGGAACGAAAGTTGAGAAATTCAGGGCACCGATAATCTATTCTGGCGACGGGAATTTGATTGAAACAATCAAATTCAATGGTTAGGTGAAAGTATTTTTGAGAACTTTTTTGTAAGCCTTATCATGTTGGTCTTTCCATGAGGTTCCTTGTCGACTATACCCCTCAATTCTAGATCCTTTAGGGTTCTATGGACTTTTACCGCGCCTAATTCCGAGGAGAGCTTGCTCTGTGTTATTTTACCACCGTTTTCTACTATCATTCTTATTAATTTGGCTTCTTCATGCGTTAAAAGGTCTATTAACGCCCTAGTATCTTTTACATATTTTCCTCTGTACTTCTCAATTTTTGGAAAAAGAAGGTAATAAACAATCGAGCCGACAAAAATTCCCAATGAAGATAATGTCGGTATCAGAATGGGTATGGGTAGTGTACAGCTACATACCTGTCCTTGAGAAACATGTGTCTGGGCATATAATGTGCTGAAAGAAACACCAAAGACAAACCCAGTTAATAAAATTGTCACGATTAAAACATTTCCAATCGGTTTCATAATCATAATCTTTCTTTCGTTTATTTAAATATATTATTATGGAAAAAATTAGCCAATTTTTTTGATTTCATTTTTTGAAACATAACTTTATATATGATTTCAGACTATTCTAAAAAGATAAAAATGATAGATAAACGATGGATAGTAATTTTATTGTCGATTCTAGGCATTATTCTAGGCATTGTTATAGGTTTGTTATTATTTTCAGATATTGTGTTTTCAGAAACGCAAAATAGAGTTGTCGTATATTTCTTCTGGGGAGATGGGTGCCCTCATTGCGCTGCTGAAAAACCTTACTTAGAAGAATGGCAGAAAAAATATGGCGATGATATAGAAGTAAAGATGTTTGAAACATGGAAGAACCCAGAGAATGTGCCTTTATTTCAGGAGGTTGCACAAGCTTATGGAATCCAGGCAAGAGGAGTTCCAACAACATTTATTGGTGAAAAAAACTGGGTTGGATTTTCTTCATCAATGGCACCAGAAATGGAACAGTATATTGAAGAGTGTATTGAAAATGGTTGTGAGGATAAAGCAAAAGATGTTTTTAATGAGTTTCAAAATGAAGATAATTCAGAAGAAATTTCAGAAGAAAATCAAGGTGATGAATTATGTCTACATGTTTTTTTAAAAGAGGAATGTCCCCAGTGTAAGAATATAGAAAATTATCTTGGGGAGCTGAGTGAAAAATATAGTATTGAAATTGATAAATATAATGTAAAAGAAAGCGAAGATAAGGAATTATTTCAACAATTTAAAGAAAAATATGGTTTAGAAGCAGATTTATATCCTGCTATTTTTATAGGAAACAAATATATTTTAGGTGAAGAGCCAATAAAAACAGCACTTGAGAGCGAGATTGAAACATGTCTGGAAGAGGGTTGTCCTTGCCCCCTATCTAAAGTAAAACCTTTTACACCAGTAGGAACCAAACCAGAAGATGTGAGTTCTGATGAAGAACAAGTTATAAAAATTCCTTTGATTGGAGAAATAGATTTATCTTCTATGTCTATGGTTGTTGTTACAGCTTTAATTGCTTTTGTAGATGGATTTAATCCTTGTTCTTTATGGGTGCTTACATTTTTGCTAGGGATAGTAATATATACCCGTTCTAGAAAAAAAATATTCATTGTAGGAGCAACCTTTTTATTGGTAACTACTTCAGCATATGGTATTTTCATGACAGGGTTAGTTAGTGTTTTTTCTTATGTGGGCTATACATTTTGGATTAAACTTGCAGTAAGTCTTATAGCCTTGTTATTTGCAATTGTTAATATAAAGGATTATTTCTGGTACAAAAAAGGATTATCTTTTACTATATCAGATAAACATAAACCTAGAATGTTCAAAAAAATAAGAGACATCATGGATCCAAATAAATCTACTTTAAGCATGATGATTGCTACAGCATTAATGGCGCTTGGGATAGTATTAATCGAAATTCCTTGTACAGCAGGATTCCCTGTGATTTGGACAAATATTTTGGCAGAAAATAATGTTGTTGGTAACACATTTTTTATGTTACTTGCTTTATACCTGATAATTTATCTTCTTGATGAATTAACTGTTTTTATAGCAGCAACAATTACTTTGCAAGCGAGCAAATTCGAAGAAAAACATGGAAGAATATTGAAGTTGATTGGAGGACTTATAATGTTAGCCTTAGCAATTTCATTGTTGTTTTTCCCTGAAATTATGAATTCAATTCTTGGATCAATATATGTGTTTGGTATTGCAATCATAGTTTCTTTTATTATAATATGGATTCATAGAAAAATCCTACCAAAATATGGAATAAAGATTGGGACAGAAGAATTAAAAAATAAATCACTAAATAAAAAAGAGGGAAATATGGAAACCCCCTCTCAAAAGAAAAATATTAAGAAAAATGAAATTAAGGAGGAGGAGGAAAATGACTGAAAACAATTTCCCAAAGGATTTGAAATATAACAAAGATTATTCATGGATTAAAATTGAAAAAGAGACTACAACTGTAGGAGTCATAGAATCTGCTACAAAAAAAGTTAAAGAGTTTGTTTTCATTAAACTCCCTGAAAAAGGCAAAAAAATTAGTCAGGGAGAAAAATATGTTTCTTTAGAAGCAGTCAAGTGGTCTGGTCATTTATCAAGTCCTGTTTCAGGGGAGATTATTGATGTGAATGATTCATTGTTTGCTGAACCATCTAAAATAAATAAAGACCCTTATGAAAGTTGGATAATGAAAGTTAGAGTGGATAACACGAAAGATTTAGAAGAATTAATGGATCCAGAAGAGGCAACTAAATTTTATGAAAAAAAATTGAAAGGAGGTAATAAAAGTGAATAAAAAATATATCTATATAGGAATTGGAATTTTGGTTTTAGCTGTTGCGAGTATTTTAGTCTTTTCTAATGGAAATAATCAGAACATAACTGGAGATGTTGTCTTAGGAAATTCTGATTTAATTGGTGATCCAGACAAAGTAACAATTTATTTCTTCTGGGGAGATGGGTGCCCTCATTGCGCTGCTGAAAAACCTTACTTAGAAGAATGGCAGAAAAAATATGGCGATGATATAGAAGTAAAGATGTTTGAAACATGGAAGAACCCAGAGAATGTGCCTTTATTTCAGGAGGTTGCACAAGCTTATGGAATCCAGGCAAGAGGAGTTCCAACAACATTTATTGGTGAAAAAAACTGGGTTGGATTTTCTTCATCAATGGCACCAGAAATGGAACAGTATATTGAAGAGTGTATTGAAAATAAATGCGAAAGTCCATTAAATGGAGTGTAAGATTATGAAAGCTTTATTCTGTTTGAAGAATTTGAGGTGATATAAAATGACTGAGAAACCAAATGCTACAATTGACGTGAGAGGGGAAATATGTCCTTATCCGGACATAAAGGCAAGAAAAAAGCTGAAGGAGATGGAGTCGGGTGAGATTCTTGAAATTCTCACAGACTATCCATTATCGCTTGAGAGGATTCCCAGGAGCGCAGAAAAGGAAGGGCATAAAGTTCTTATTGTTGAGAAAATAGACGGAGCAGATCACAGGATTTTAATAAAGGTGAAATAAGATGATTGCAGCAACAGGAATTATCAGTGGGTTATTTGTAGGGTTGATTTTCGGGTTTGTGTTACAGAGAGGAAGATTCTGCATGAATTCAGCATTCCGAGACCCATTGGTATTCAAAGATTTTACCCTCTTAAAGGCAGTAGCATTAGCATTGATTATCCAGATGATTGGATTTCATTTCCTTTCATATTTAGGAATTATAACCCTTGCTCCAAAAACATTCTATCTGATTGGTGCTATTACTGGAGGATTTATATTTGGGATTGGCATGGTGATTGCAGGAGGTTGCGCTAGTGGTACAGCCTATCGAGTGGGGGAAGGTATGGTAAGCTCTATGCTGGCTTTGTTTTCATTTGCATCAACTGCTTTCTTTTTTAAGGATGGATTCTTGTCAAATATTACAGAATCTATTTATCAATTTGATTTAGGGAAAATAACTTTAGCATCCTTGACAGGGGTTCCAAACTGGATTTTTGTCATTATATTTTCAGTAATCGGATTTTACTTTCTATTCAGGAAAAGGGAGCATGCTACTGAAAAAAATAAGTCTTTTTTTGAAAAGATGTTTAAGACAGGATGGACGTGGAAGGTTACAGGGACAATCATAGGACTCATAGGGATAGCTGGTTTTGTTGCTTCTGCTTTTACGGGCAGAAATTATCCTTTAGGCATCACTATGGGGTTTGAAACAATCGTAAAATCAATTGCTACAGGAAGAAACTTTCTGACATGGGAATCTTTTGAAGTCATTGGCTTAATATTTGGGGCTTTTATTGCAGCATTGATAGCCAATGAGTTTAAAATAAGAATACCTCCAATAAAGATGGGCATGCAAGCATTTTTTGGAGGAATATTACTTGGTGTGGGTGCTGTGATTGCTGACGGATGCAACATAGGACATATCTTGAGCGGAGTTCCGCAGTTGGCTATAAGTAGCATTGTTGCAGGAACATTCATCGTGATTGGGGCCTGGAGCACTGCATATTTTATGTTTATGAGAGGTGAAAAACAATGAAACTAGGATTGATGCTTATAAGACCACCGTACACTTATCAGGATCTTGATACAGCTTATCATTTAACAAAGGCAGCATTGGAAAAGAATCATGAAGTCAAAATTTTTCTTTACGTTGACAGCGTAATTGTAGCAAACAAAGAGATAAACTCTGGTAGCGAAAGAAATCTTGCAAAAAAGTTCGGTGAATTGACAAAATTGGGTGTTGAAGTAAAGATCTGCGGTGTCTGCGTCCAATACAGAGGTATTAAAAGAAGCCAGCTTATAGAAAAGGGAGAGCTTGAAGGCCTCCCGGGGCTCGCAGATTTAATCAAGGAATGCGACAAATTCGTAAGTATATGAGGTGTTAAAATGAAAAAAGTGCTATTAATAGTTAATAGGGCTCCTTTTGGAAGCGTTTTTGCGGCAGAGGCGCTGAGGGCAGGCATTGCTTTTGCAGGCATGGACTTAGAGACAAAGCTCCTTTTTGCAGACGATGGGGTGTTTTGCCTTTTAAAAGACCAGCATCCAGAAATTGCTCAAATGACCAGCTTGGGAGAAGGATTTAGCAATGCTGGGGAGTTCGGGCTGAAAATATTTGCCGATACAGAGTCCATATCTGAAAGGAATCTTAAAAATGATAGCTTGATTGAGGTGAAACAAGTAACCAAGCAACATATAAGGGACTTCATTGATGAGGCTGAAGCAATCATTAATTTTTGAGGTGAAAAAAATGGTATTATTCATAATAAAAGAATCTTTGCTGAGAGGAGAACCCAGCATGATTAAGTATTTGAATCCTAAAGACAAGGTGTTGCTGATACAGGACGGGGTGCTGATATTGAATAGGAGCGATTCGGGCATTCAATTTCTCAAAGAAAAAGAGGCTGAAGTATTGGCATTGAAAGAAGACCTGGAGCTTCGAGGAATCCAGAATAATGCAGGGGTCAAACTTATTGATTATCAGGGTTTTGTTGAATTGATTGAAAATGAGAAGGTGTTTTCTTGAAGATGTCTGCGCTAGAAAACATTCAGATTCCTGAATATGATAGAACAGAATATGTGAAAACTAAAAAGATGATAGAACAAAATAATTTGACAACTGTGTGTATTGAGGCAAACTGCCCCAACAGATACGAATGTTTTTCAAAAAAGACTGCTACATTTATGATATTGGGGGATACATGTACAAGAAACTGTCTTTACTGCAACGTCAAAAGCGGTATGCCAAGAAAGGTTGATACTAATGAGCCAGTAAGAATCGCTAAAGTAATTAAGAAAATGAATTTAAAATATGCAGTAATTACTTGTGTTACAAGGGATGATCTTCCTGACGGTGGAGCAGGACAGTTCGTCAATATAATAAAAGAAATCAGGAAGTTAAACCCTAATTGCAGAATTGAAGTGCTAATTTCCGATCTTAAAGGAGACTGGAATTCACTGGAAGAAATAATCGATGAAAAGCCAGATGTATTAAACCACAACATAGAAACTGTAAGGGGATTGTTCCCTGAATTAAGGCCAGAGGGAGATTACAATACTTCCATGAAATTGTTAAAAAAAGCAAAAGAATTTAGTTCGGGTCTAATAACAAAGTCAGGATTTATGCTGGGATTTGGAGAGACTGGAGCGCAAATAACAGAAACCCTGAAAGACCTGAAGAAAGTTCAATGCGATATCGTTACAGTCGGCCAGTATCTGCAGCCAAGCGAAAAAGAATTTCAAATGAAGAAGCAGTATACAACCGAGGAATTCAAAGAGATTGAAGAAAAAGCCAAAGAATTGGGAATAAAACGGGTTGTTTCAGGCCCGTTGGTAAGAAGCTCTTATAAGGCAGGGGATGTTATATGAAGATGTTAAATATTTACAAATTCTTTTCTCTGGCCTTGATGCTTGCTGGCGTGGTATATATTTCTGGGTGCATTCAGAATACAGGTACATATGGAAACGGAACTCTTGGCATTGAAATCGCCATGCTCACAACGGATAAAAACACCTACGGTTCCCATGAGGACATGAAGGTTTCTGTCCTTATCAGGAGTTCAAAAAGCTTTGAAAATGTGACCGTAAGTCTGTCCGGAATAAAGCCGTATAACCACGCTTATGTAAAAGAATCAAAAATCGTGAATCTCTTCCAAGGCGAGAATGAGATAGTGTTTTATGTAAAAACGCCTTACTGTACTTCTGGCTGCGGGGGCGTCTATCCCGGTCCATATGACATTAACGCGGAAATACTGATAAATGGAGAGCAGGTCGCCAATTCCAGTACAAAAGTAAACCTAGTAGGTGATTAATAGGGGTATAGAAAATGAATGAATGGAGATTACTAAAATTAAGAGAGGACAGCGGGGCGATGCAGATGGCAATAGATGAGGCTATACTTATTGCACGATCAAAAAACTCAGTTCCAAATACTTTGAGATTTTTTACGTGGAATCCTCCGTGCTTGACAATTGGTTATTTCCAGTCTCTTCAGAAGGAAGTTGATGTCAAAAATGCAGAAAGGCAGGGAGTGGATATAGTGAGAAGATATACTGGTGGAGGGGCAGTTTTTCATGATAAGGAACTGACATATTCATTAGCAATCTCTGAGGATAATGTTCCGCAGGATATTGTTGCATCATATCAGAAAATATGTTCTGCCATAATAAATGGTTTGAAGAATTTGAATATCAATTCTAAGTTTAAACAGATAAATGATATAGTCGTCAATGGAAAAAAAATTTCTGGGAGTGCTCAGACAAGAAAAGAAGGTGTTGTCTTGCAGCACGGAACCATTCTTATTGATTTGGATATAAAGAAGATGTTTTCTCTTCTAAAAGTTCCAGATGAAAAGATAAAAGATAAGATGATAAAGAGTGTTGAAGAAAGGGTAACTTCATTGAAGAAAGAACTTGGTAGAAACGTAACGCTTGAAGAGCTCAAGAAATCATTAAGAAGTGGATTTGAACAAATTTTTGATATAGAATTTGTAGGTGGAGAATTGACTTCTAAAGAAATTAAGACTGCGGAAAGATTATATGAAGAAAAATACTCAACAAAAGGGTGGAATCATTGGCGATGAAAAAGCATATTGATTATAAGGTACCAAATGGAAAACTAATACGAGTTGATTTAGAATTAGAGAATAACATAATAGAAAAAATAAAAATTACTGGAGATTTTTTTATTCATCCTGAAGAATCAATAATACTCATAGAAAATTCCTTGAAAGGAACCAATGTTAAAGATTGTGGTAAAACTATAAGAAAAGTCATTGGACTCAACAAAATAAAACTCATTGGACTATCAGAAAGAGATTTAGAAATAGTATTAACGAATGTTTCTGAGGACGATATGAAGTGAAATGGCACAGTCTACCTAAAGAAAAAGTGATTAAACAACTTAATACAGATTCTGATAATGGTTTAAGTGATAGTGAAGTAAGGGAAAGAATCAGCAAGTATGGTAAGAATAGAATTGATAAGGAAAAACACTCGTCCAAGTTACAAATATTTTTTAGGCAGTTTAAATCTCCTTTGATTTACATTCTTATTATAGTTGCTGTTATCGTATTTTTTCTGGAAGATTATCCGAGGAGCTTACTTGAAAGTGGATTTATACTAGCTTCGGTCTTGATAAATTCTATGTTTGGGTTTTGGGAGGAGAACAAAGCGTCTAGGACCTTTGAAAAACTCAAAGAAATACTTAAAACAGAGACAATAGTCATTAGAAATGGAAATAAGAGGGTTGTTCTTCAGGAAGAAATCGTACCAGGAGATATAATTGTTTTAAGTTCCGGAGACAAAGTACCTGCTGATGGGAGATTAATAGAAGTACAGGATCTTAAAATTTCTGAGGCAGTTTTGACTGGTGAATGGCTCCCTACTGGGAAGATAGTCGATCCTTTACACGAGAATACAGCACTAGCTGAACGGGATAACATGGTTTATGCAGGATGTTTAGTAAAAGGGGGAGAAGGAAAATTTGTTGTTACGGCTACAGGAACGAACATGGAAACAGGTAAAATTGCGGATATGGTTGATAAAACAAAAGAAGAAAAAACACCTCTTCAAAAGAAAATATCTAGTTTCAGTCAGATAACTGGTATTGCTATTCTGGTAATCACCATCTTAATTTTTATCGGTGGTTTAATACGTGGAAATGATCTTGTTGAGATGTTTGAGACAGCTTCTGCTATCGCTGTGGGGGGTATACCTGAAGCTTTACCTATAATCATGACTTTAACTTTGGCAATAGGAATGGAAAGATTGTCAAAAAAACAGGGATTAATTAGGCGACTTTCTTCTGTGGAAACTTTGGGCTCTACTACAGTGATATGTTGTGACAAGACAAAAACACTTACCCTGGGTGAGATGGAACCTCACAAAGTTGTCACCTTGGAAAATAATTTTACGGTGGATAAAGAAGTCAATAGTCAAGTTTATCTTTCAGTTGTTAGAACAGCCACCCTCTGCAATGAAGCTTTTGTTGAAAATCCAGAAAAAACTCCTGAAAAGTGGAAAATAAGAGGTACACCCACTGATAAAGCTCTATTTTTAAGTGGACTTAGGTCAGGAATTATAAAATCGGAATTGGAAGAAGAATTCTCTTTGGTTAAACGAGTTTCATTTGATTCTTCATTGAGATATCAGGCTGGTTTGTATGAGAAAAACGGTAAAACATTTTTGTATGTAGCTGGGGCACCCAAAGAAATCATAAAAAATTCGGGTTTTGTAAAATTAGAGAAGGAGACCAAAAAAATCAACTCTAAAGTCTCTAAGAAATTAGATTCAAAAGTTGATAATTTGACTGAAAAAGGAGAAAGAGTGATAGCATTCGGGTACAGACAAATTAAAAAATCTGAAATGGGTAAAGACCCAAAAGAATTGGTAGATGAACTTACTTTTACGGGTTTTCTTAGTATAAAAGATCCTTTAAGAAAGGATGTTAAAAAAGCTCTAAAGACGGCTAAACAGGCTGGATTGAGATTGATAATCATAACTGGTGATCACAAAAAGACGGCTAAATCTGTTGCCGAAGAATTGGGGATGCTAATAAAAGAAGAAAATATCCTTGAGGGAAGTCAATTAGATGAAATGTCTGATCAGGAGTTTGTGGGTATCGTGGAGAAAATAAAAATTTATGCTAGGGCAGAACCTAGACACAAAATGAGAATAGTAGATGCTTGGCAGGATAAAGGTGAAGTTGTGGCTATGACTGGAGATGGTGTGAATGATGCCCCTGCATTGAAAAAGGCTGATATAGGAATTGCCGTTGGTTCTGGGACTGAAGTGGCAAAGCAAACATCTGATCTGGTTTTACTGAACGACAGTTTTGACATTATTGTTAAGGCGGTAGAAGAAGGTAGAACAATATTAAACAATCTGAGAAAAGCGATTAGTTATGTAATGGCAGATTCATTTACTACTGTGGTTTTGGTTGGGAGCAGCTTAATAGCTGGACTACCTTTACCCATATTATGGACACAAATACTTTGGAATAATGTTGTTGAGGATACATTACCAAATATTGCGTTTGCTTTCGAATCGAAAGAAAAAGATACTATGAAAAGAAAACCAACATCTAGGAAAAATTCGATACTTACAAAAGAGATGAAAGTGCTTATATTTGCTACTGGTCTGATAGATCAGATATTAGCTTTAGCACTTTTCTGGATTCTTTGGGGGAAATTAGGTTTAAATCTCAAATATGCAAGAACAATGACTTTTGGTGCTATTTGTATAGATACAGCTTTTGTAATTTATTCTTATAAAAACCTGAAAAGGAATATTTGGGAAATTGATCTTTTTGATAATAGATTATTACTTTTATCTTCGTTATTAGTTCTGTTATTTTTTGCAGGGGCTGTCTATTTGTCCATATTTCAAAATTTACTTCAAACAGTGCCTTTGGGTTTGAGGGATTGGCTTATCCTGATAGTGATGGCTATAGTATCTACGCTATTGATTGAAGTTACTAAGTGGTTTTTTATTACCAAAAATAGGAAAGAGTATAGAAGAATCGAAGATAAAGAAGATTTATTTGCCTAGAAATAGATATATAATGGTTAAAAGTGAGTCAAGAAAATAAATGAAAATGTCAGGGGATTTGGGAATCCATTCGGAAAGGTATAAAAGAGAAAAATTCCAAAGTAATTGTGTTGTTGTTAGGTGATGAAATGAGTGAAATGGAGGTAAAGATTAACAAAAAGTTATTTATAGGCATTGTAATAGGTATTTTAATTCTGGTATTTTTCATCCCCAAGTATTTGACAAAATCAGGATCGATGGTGGAAGTTGCAAGTAACAGCAATGTTGAGAAAGTTGAGATATACCATTTTCATGGTACTCACCAATGCTATTCTTGCATAACTGTGGGGGCATATGCCGAAGAGACCATCAATACTTATTTCACTGACGAGCTGAAATCTGGAAGAATAGTTTTTGACCATATCAATGGTGAACTACCTGAAAACGGTGATCTTGTAAAAAAGTACGGCGCAACGGGTTCTTCTCTCTGGATAGGTGTTTACGATGAGAATGGATTTCATGCAGAAGAAAACACAAATGTTTGGTACAAAATAAATGACAAAGACGACTATATGCAGTACCTGAAAGGGGTAATCGAAAAGAAGTTGGAGGGTAATTAGATGGGGATAATGGGTTTTATGGAAGCTATGGGAACACACAATTTTCCATTGATTGCGGCTTTTTTTATAGGATTGATGACAGCTATTAGCCCGTGCCCAATGGCTACAAACATAACAGCGATTGCTTATGTATCCAAAAAGCTGGACAAGGAAAAGAAAACTTTGCTTGTTGGATTGAGTTATACACTAGGAAGGATGTTGACATATATTCTGATTGCATCAACCATAGTTTATATCGGCGTAAATGTACAGACTATATCTTTATTCCTACAAAAATATGGGGAAAAAGCACTGGGTCCGCTCTTGATTTTCTTTGGTGTCGTAATGCTGGATATAATTAAAATTAATATTGGCAAAAAGAGTGAAAGGATTGAAATGCTAAAGGAGAAGTTATCAGAAAAAGGTTATGTTGGAAGTTTTCTTTTGGGAGTTATCTTTGCACTGGCTTTCTGTCCGTTCAGTGGTGTGTTATTCTTTGGGATGTTAATTCCACTTGCACTAAAATTTTCTGACGGTTTATTAATTCCTTCTGTATTTGCGTTTGCTACAGGGCTGCCCGTGATAATCTTTTCATTTATATTGGTCTATAGCATATCAAAGTTAGGTACTATAATGGATAAGGTTCAGAGAGTTGAAAGATGGACAAGAATTTCTGTTTCCATAATTTTTATTTTGGTTGGGATTTATTATATAGTGAAGCTGTTTTTGTGAATAATAGGTGGTTTTATGACTCCACCTGCTGTATCAGTAAATGGGAAAATTGTAACTCATGGTAAGATACCAACCAAAGAGGAGATATTGGAAGTACTTGAAAAGTAAAAATGGAATTATTTACTTCTAATAACTTTTACAATTCCCAACATCATTTCTTGAGGAAATTAGTCGTAGTTTCTACCAGTTTAAGTAAAAAATATAAGAATATTCTTATTTTTACAAAGCGAATACCATTCATGGAAAAAATTCAATATAGTCCAATAGGAGTTATTCATTCCCCTTTCAAAAAACCAGAAGGCACACCTATACAACCAACCGCTGATAAAGACATAGAAGGAACCGTGGAAGTTTTACCGGATTATGAAGAAGGACTTAAAGATATTGATGGATTTTCGCATATAATTCTCATATATCATTTTCATCTTTCAAAAAAACCTAAACTACTGGTAAAACCATTTCTGGATAACAAATTAAGGGGTTTATTCTCGACCAGAGCCCCTTCAAGACCCAATTCGATAGGAATTTCAATTGTCCGTCTAGTCAAAATTGAGGGAAGAAAATTACATGTCAGAGGCGTGGATATATTAGATGGCACTCCTCTACTTGATATAAAACCTTATGTGCCCCATTTCGATGAAAGGAAAGTTGAAAAAATAGGCTGGTTGAAAGGTAAAATAGGAGAAATTCCGGGAAAAAAGGCTGATGGGAGATTTACGTAATAAAAATACGGTTTTTTGAAATAAAAAAATAAAAAATTATTCTGCTGCTATTCTATGACATCCACCTGTAAGCCCTGCTTTATGTCTGTCACAACCGCCAGCACCATGACATCCACTAGCTGTAGTATGTCTTGGACAATTAGCCGCATTATCACACACGCCGTCATTGTCAGCATCTACATATCCGCCTGCTCGCTCCTTGTTAGGGCAATCACCAGCATTATCACAAACACCATCACCATCTGCATCTATGAAGCCTGTTGTCGGAGCGGTGTTAGAGTCTTGAGCACTCGCAAAACCCGTCATGTTAAAGAGTCCAATAACAAGCATTGCAGCAAACATTATGCCAATACCAATTCCTACTATTTTTCTATCCATTTGGTCTTCACCTCTTAATATTCTTTATGTATTTAATATTTTTCATCTCGTTATTATTAAATTAGTTTTTTAATTTATAAAGAATATGGACTTCACGTCCATTTTTTACGGGCAATAAAACCTGACCATCAAATCTTTTAATTTCTTAAAAATTTTCAAAGTCTTCTCTATATCTTTATCATCAATCTTTAACTTAATTATATATTCCCAAACGTGTTTACAGGTTTGTGGGTCTAGTCCAAGGTGTAGGCTCGTCCAGAAAGATTACTTTGAGGTAATTTATTAGCCCTCTAGCTATTTCCAATCTTCTCTGCATACCACCTGAAAATGTTCTTACTACAGAATTTTCTCTATCTTTCAATTCGACAATTTATAAAACTTTATTTATTCTCGTCTTTTTTCATCTTTGGGAACAACATACGATCTCGCATGAAGTTCAAGATCCTCTTTCGTAGTTAATCTATCGTCCAATGTAGTGCCCTGAAAAAATAATCCTATGGATTATCTTACTTCTTTTTGTTTAGAATTAACATCATATCCGCATATGGTTGCTTTATTCATATCTCAATGCATCAACTGGATTTAGTTTTGATGCTCTATAAGCAGGAATTGCTCCAGCAACCATTCCTATAATAACTGAAAACAATAATGCTCCAATTACAAGTTCAGGAGTTATTGCAGTTGCCCCAAACATTCTACTTGTCATCCCTCCTCCATTAGCACCTAAAGAACCAACAAAATTAGAACCAAAAACTCCGAATATGACTCCTCCAATACCTCCGACAAATCCAATCAAAGCAGAATTCAATAAAAAAATCAAAAGAATGTCTTTATTCTTTGTTCCAATTGCCTTCATAATTCCTATTTCTTTTGTTTTCTCTAAAACAGAAG
>CAYMPD010000016.1:0-9847 GCA_964392445.1 uncultured archaeon
TATTTTTTAACGAGACTGAAGTATTTTTTTAACTTAATATCAGAATTAATTAGAATATACCCATTCTTTTTTAAACATGTTTCAATATTTAATTTAAGTTATATATAAATGTTTCGATGATTATTGAAACTAATATAAAGACCAGAAAATGAATATAGAGCTATTTTAGACATATTTAGACGATAAATTAATATAACTTAAAATGTTATAGTATATCGATAGTATGTTTTTTGATAACATAAGTAAGAGTGAATCCAGAATCCTTGAAATCTTTTTTTCAAATCCTTTCAAAAAATTTACTTTAAAGGAACTTCAGAATAAGAATGATGTTAGTTATATGACAATATTCAGAAATGTAACTAAATTTGAAGAAATGGATATAGTTAAGAAAATAGAAGAATCGGATCAAAAATTTCGTGTCTTGAATTTTGAGAATGATATTGTCCTAAAATTATTGGAACTCTTCGAGGTAAATAGGAGATTAGAATTGATTAATGATAATCCAAAATTTTGGAGTTTTCTAAAGGAAATAAAAGAGAAATCTATCAGAGGATTAGGTAGAAATTTGTTGATGCTAATAGTTCCGAAAAGCATTCCAAAGTCAGGACCCATGATATTCTTTGTTGTAGATAGACCTAAGGAAAAATATGAGAGGATAATAGAAAGCACTTTTTCTAATTTAACGTTCGAAAATAATTATATCACAAAAGTTGTTATAACTTTGGGTGAGTTTATTGGAGACATTAAGAATAGGATGGATCGGTTTCAAGAGATCCGGTCTAAATTAATAATCCTTTATGGTGAAGCCGTCTTCTGGAATGAAATTTTAAATTAGAACTTTTATATTCTTGATATTTTTTTAAAATTATCTCTATAGTAATTTATTAATAATTTATAATGTAATATTAGTGTTATGACAAAGAAAATAATTCTAGATGTAAATGATGATTTATGGTCAGAATTTAAAAAAACAGTTACAAGAGACCAAAATCTTAATGAGGCGATTGTTGAATTAATAGAAGAAAAACTCCAAAAAAACATTGAAGAAAAATTACAGAAGATGAGTTTTGAATCTGGTATAACCATGCTCAGGGAAGATTTAGACTTTTTAACAATTAAATTGGTTAAACTTGTGAAAGAAAGAACGTTAATTGTTGAGAAGATTGCTGATTTAAAGAAAAAGTTCAACAAACCTATAGAAGACGAATCTAGAGAATCCGAGATTATGGATCATATTAGAAAAATCGTTGAAAGAGAGAACAAGAAATTAGGTACGGATATAATCAATTATCAAACTGTTCAAAAAATCATGAAACTATTGATTTCAGATGCCAAAGAGTTACTTTTGAAAGCTAAGGAAGAATGATTTAAATGTCTAACTATATTTCTTTATTTTATAATACTCCTCTTGGTAGGAGGTTTGATGAAGGTTCATTACCAATAATTGCTGGTTATTGTACGGTCCCTGATAGAGAAAGGACATTAGAGATGGCCAGGCAACTATCAAAATTACCTTATGTTGTTGGAATGAGAGGAGGGGCTTATAAACCTCGAACAGACCCGGATTCTTTTCAGGGTCATGGTAGAGAAGGTTTGGTATGGCTAAAAGAGGCTTATGACAAAACTGGTCTTCCTATAGTTACTGAAATTATGGATTCTAAAGATTTGGAAGTATTTGAAGATGTTTTCGGTTCTGAAATGAATCGATATGTAGGTTTGCAAATTGGAAGTAGAACTATGCAGGCTTATGGTTTATTGAAAAATGTTGCGGAAAAAAGAAAAGAATATCCGGGTCTAACAGTTTTGCTTAAGAGAGGTATGTGCTCAACATCAGAGGAAGTTTTAGGTGCTGTTAGACATCTCGGAGATGATTCTGTATTGTTATGCCTCAGAGGATTACAAAAGATAGATTATGGGTCTCCAGAAATAGAAAAGATGAGAGATGAAAGAAAATATCAAAACTCAGATTTTAGATACTATTCAGATGTGGAAGAGATTCCATTTTTTAGAGAATTCTTGAGGGATAGGGAAAATGTGATTGTAGGTTTTGATCCGAGTCATGTTTCGGGTCAAGTAAGATATGTTCCCGGAGTTTCGATTGATGCTGCTGAAAATGAAGCTGATTTCCTTTTGATTGAAACTATGTTAGATAGTGATAAGAGGGATGAACTCTTATGTGATGGCCAGCAGGCTTTAACTATAAGTCAACTCAAAAAACTCTATCCTAGATTACAAAGAATTTATTCAGATAAAAGAGGGAGATTAGGTTGAATATTGATGTCGTCTTAGGAAATGCTTCATACGAAATTTTTGTAAGACCTGATATCCTTGAAGGAATTTCAGGACATTTAAGAGAGAAACCAATTGGGAATAGATATGTAGTCATAACAGATTCGAATGTAATGGGGTTATATGGAGAATATTTCTTGGATTCATTTCGGAGGGATGGTTTAGGAACTTCACCAATAATAATTTCTCCAGGTGAAGATTCGAAAAATCTCGCTACCTTGGAAGAAATTTCACATCACTTTTGTCAGAAAGGAGTAGATAGAGATACTGCTATTATTGCCCTGGGAGGCGGTTTAGTTGGGGATTTGACAGGTTTTATTGCCTCAATCTACATGAGGGGTATACCCTATATCCAAGTACCCACTACTTTGTTGTCTCAGGTTGACAGTTGTGTTGGAGGAAAAACAGGAATAAATTTACCTGAGGGGAAGAATCTTTTGGGGACTTTTTATCATCCTAGCCGAGTTTATGTTGATCCTTCGGTACTTGATACCCTTCCAAAAAGAGAGATAAGATCAGGATTGGCTGAAGTTGTGAAATACGGTGTTATCAAGGATAAGAACTTTTTTAGATTTTTGGAGGAGAATGTTGATGGAATTATGGCTTTGGATAAGGAACTAATATCTGAAATTATTGAAAGGTGTCTTAGAATAAAATTGGATATAGCAGAGGAGGATGAGAGGGAAGAAAATTTAAGGTCGGTTCTTAATTATGGTCATACTTTGGGACATGCTTTGGAATTTTTAACTGATTATAATCATGGTGAATCTGTAGCTGTCGGTATGGTTTTTACTGGTTCTTTGGCTTTTTATAGGGAACTATTTTCAAGAGAAGATTTAGAAAGACAGAATAGATTACTAAGAAGATTTGGTTTACCAGCCAGGGTACCAGATGATATTGATATACGTGATTTAATTAGGTTAATGATATCAGATAAGAAAGGTTTTGGAGAAAACGTAAATCTTGTTTTACCAAGAAGTATAGGTTTAATGTACAGGGAAGATAATAGTTATAGAATACCCGTATCAGAGGATGAATTAAGGAAAGTGATGGAGAATATGATATATGATTAATGCTAAAACCAAGTTATGTGGTATAATTGGAAATCCGGTAGAACACAGCTTATCACCAGCAATGCATAACGCAGCATTCAGCGATTTGGGTTTGAATTATGTTTACTTAGCTTTTAGAGTTGATGATGTGGGGGATGTGATAAAGGGCATGAAATCATTAAATATAATAGGACTTAACGTAACTATTCCTCATAAAATAGGAGTAATGAAATATCTTGATGAAATCGATGAAACCGCCGAAAAAATTGGTGCAGTAAATACAATTTTTAATGATGCTGGAAATTTGAAGGGATTTAACACTGATTGGAAAGGAGCGATCAGATCGGTTAAAGAGCAGACAAGTATAAGAGATAAGAGAGCTGTTATTTTGGGTGCAGGTGGGGCTGCAAGGGCTATTGTTTTTGGAATTAAAAGAGAACAAGGCGAACTTACTATTTTAAACAGAACTGTGGAAAAGGCGGAAAAACTTTCAAAAGAAATAGGATGTAATTTTGGGCCTTTAGATGAACTAAAAAATATTCAAGGCGATATTCTGATAAATACGACATCTGTTGGCATGTATCCTAATGAAAGTAATTCTCTTGTTGAAAAGGATGTTCTTAGAAATTTTGATGTTGTTTTTGATATAGTCTATAATCCGATGAGGACTAAATTACTGAAAGATGCTGAAAGCGTTGGATGTAAAACTATATCAGGAGTAGATATGGTGGTATTACAGGGAGTGGAAGCATTTGAATTATGGACTGGGAAAAAACCTAATGTGAAATTAATGAAGAAAGTTGTAATTGAAAAATTAAATGAGAGGTAAAGAATGAAAAATAATATATCTCTGATAGGATTTATGGCGACTGGAAAGACTTTTGTTGGGAAGAATTTAGCTCAGAAACTTGATAAGGAATATGTTGACGTGGATTCTTTAATAGTAAAGGAATCTGGGAAATCTATACCGAGAATTTTCGAAGAAGACGGTGAGATAAGATTTCGAGAGTTAGAGATGGAGATAGTAAAAAAAGTTTCAGGGAGGAAAGATATAGTAATAGATTGTGGTGGCGGAGTCGTTTTAAATAAAATTAATATTGATCGACTAAAACAGAACTCTAACATCATTTTATTAACTGCTTCTCCAGAAGTTATTTTAGAGAGAATTTTAAAGGAGAAGGGGAAAAGACCCCTTTTGGAAATTCCTGATAGAATGGAAGAAATTAAAAGACTATTATCTTTTAGAGAACCTTTTTACAATAGATCATGTGATTACAAAATCGATACCTCAAATTTAACTGTGGATGAGGTAGTCGATAAAATATTAAAAATTTTTTGGGAGGGAAAATATGAGGACAATAATAAGAAAAAGTAAGGTTGATGGCGTAGTTGATATTCCTCCCTCAAAAAGTTATACTCACAGGGCTTTAATCTGCTCAGGTTTAGCAAAGGGTAAAAGTAGAATAATTAATCCTCTGGATTGTGATGATACTAATGCTACTTTGGAGTGTTTAAGAAAAATAGGGGTTAAAATAGAGAAAAAAAAGAAATTTTGGGAAGTTGAGGGTGGAGGATTACAAACTCCTAAGAAAGAATTATTTTGCAGACAATCTGGAACAACTATGAGATTTATGGCCGCGATTTGTTCGCTCGTGGATGGAAAGTCCAAATTAACTGGAGATCAATCTTTGTTAAGAAGGCCAATAAAACCCTTGGTAGAGGGATTAAACCAACTTGGAGTTAATGCTTATTGTGATGGTAATTTTCCTCCTGTTATTATTGAGGGCAATTTAAAAGGCGGAAAAACAAAAATCCCCGGAAATGTGAGTTCACAGTTCGTTTCTGCTATATTATTAGTCAGCCCACTCGCTGAAGATAACGTGAATATCGGATTAACAACCGAGTTAGAATCTAAGCCTTATGTGAGGATGACAATGGAAACTCAGAGAGATTTTGGAGTCAAAGTAAAATTTTCTGATGATTTAACTAACTTTTCGATAACTCCACAAAAATATAAATCCACCAATTACAATGTAGAAGGAGATTGGTCATCTGCGGCATTTCTTTTAGTTGTTGGTGTGATCGCTGGTAGAGTAGAAGTTAAGAATTTGAATTTGGAAAGTTTACAGGCGGATAGAAGAATCTTAAATATTTTAGAAAAGATGGGGGCAAAGGTTACTCGAAAAAAGGATTCAGTTATTGTCGAAAAATCAAAAATAAAACCAATAGAAGTTGACTTATCAGATTCTCCCGATTTATTTCCTATCGTTTGTATTTTATGTTCATTAGCGAATGGGGAAAGTAGAATCTCTGGTATAGAAAGATTAAGAATTAAGGAATCTGATAGGATTGCTGCTATGAAAGAAGGGTTAATAAAAATGGGTATTAGATTTAAAGAAAATAGAGATAATGTGATGATAAGGGGTTCTAAGCCAATTGGAACTATTGTTGATCCAAGAAATGATCATAGGATAGCAATGGCTTTTGGCGTTTTGGGTTTAGTTACTGAAGGAGAAATTGTTGTTAAAAATTCGGAATGTGTTTCTAAATCATTTCCCGAATTTTGGAGCATAATAAAAAATATAGGAGGAAATATTAAGATTAGATAATAGGTGAAGAAATGGGTGGAAATACAATAGGAAAAACATTCAAAGTTACGAGCTTCGGAGAAAGTCATGGTATATGTGTGGGGGTGGTTATAGACGGATGCCCTCCAGGATTAGAGATTTCAAAGGAAGATGTACAAAAAGAACTTGATAAAAGAAAACCGGGACAAAGTAAAATAACAACTAGTAGAAAAGAACAAGATAAAGTTGAGATATTATCAGGTATTTTTAACGGTTTCACTACTGGTGCTCCTATTTGTATGTTGGTTTGGAACAAGGATGTTGATTCCAGTAAATATAAGGAGATGAGGTTTACGCCTAGACCTAGCCATGCAGATTATACCGCTTATAAAAAATATGGTGGGTTTAATGATTATCGGGGGGGAGGAAGATTTTCAGGGAGGATTACTGCTGGGTTTGTAATGGCGGGAGCTGTTGCTAAGAAGATTCTGGAAAAAAAGAGAGTAAAAGTTCTTGTTCATACTGTTCAGGTTGGAGATATATTTGTAGAGAAAGTTAGTGATAAGGATATCGAAAAAAATGTTTATTCCAACTCTGTGAGATGCGCGGATTTAAATGTCGCTAAAAAAATGGAGAATGAGATATTGAAAATTAAAAAAGAGAATGATTCGATTGGTGGTATTGTGGAATGCCGAATTTTGAATGTTCCAGTAGGTTTGGGAGAGCCAGTATTTGATTCCTTGGAAAGTCTAATTAGTCATGCCATGTTTTCTATACCTGCTGTTAAGGGAATTGAGTTTGGATCAGGATTTAAATTAGCAAAAATGAAAGGGTCTGAAGCAAATGATGAATTTAGGATTAAGAATGGTAAAATTATAACTAAGACAAATCATTCTGGGGGGATTTTGGGTGGCATTAGTAATGGTATGCCGATCGTTTTTAGAGTTGTGATAAAACCTACTCCTTCTATTGGGAAAAGACAGGAAACTGTAAATTTGAAAAAAAAGAAAGAAACAGAAATTTATGTGAAAGGTAGGCATGACCCCTGTATTGTTCCCAGGGTTGTTCCTGTTGTGGAAACCATGACTAAAATTACTCTAGCTGATTATATTATTGGAGACCCTTCTTTATTCCATTCTTAATCTTGTGGAATTAACTGAAAATTATTTATAAGAGTATTTATTACAATTAATTATTATGGAGAAAAAAATTAAATCTTTTAACCAAGAGAAAAAGAAAAATTATTTTCAAGGAAAAGTTGAAATAGTGGTTTTAATATTCTTTTTAATTGGCATCCTTATTGTAGCCTTTAAGGAGTATAAAATCTCAGAAAAAATTATAAGTTCTCCTCCGCCTGAACCCAAAGAAATAAAGAGAGAACGAATTTTAGATGAAAGAAAAGTAAAATCACTAAAAGAGGCTGGTATAATACCTGAAAATTGCTCTTCCAATATTAAAATTATTGATACTATAAATCCAGATGGTACAGGAAAGTCAATATATGTTGATAATGAAACTGGTGAGGTTGTTAGGAGTCAATATGCTATTGGTATAAGTTAATTTGGGTCTGTTAAATTTCTAGGGATCTCTAAATTTTCCGAAAATGAATTATCTTATATTCCTTAAAAACTGAGGTTTCTGGCATTTGGGGTGTTATTTGAATCTAATTGTCCCTAAGTTTTTGACATACTCGGTTAATTTATATGGCTTTTAAAATTGGTTATCTGTATATATTCTTTTAAATTTAGTTGAGTGTAGGTTACTTGGATAATAATCTGGTGATTAAATAAGCAGCGAATATTTTGAAAAAGAATTTAGGAATCAATTGATTTCTTTGAATCTGGGATTAAGGAAGGTTATAAGGAAGTTTCCAGAAAAAGAAAAAACGAGGGTTTGTATTAATTTTTCTAAAGAAAGGGGATTAAAATGTAAATTTGATGAAGGTAGTGGGTATTTTTGGATTTCCAAGAAAAATGACACCATAAAAGAAGCTATTAAGTATAATAGGTTACTAGAAAATCTTTCAAAAAAACCTCAAAATTGGAATAACTTTGTGAAGTATAATTGGAAACTGGGTCTAATGTTTGGCTATCCAGAGTGTTGTATTAAATCTTATGTCAAGTCATGGGAATCATCCTTCAAAAAGAATCACGATACACCAAATCATGTTATTGAATCTTTCTTAAAAACTCAGGGAAAGGGGGAAATTGATTTTCTTTTAAATAATTTATCTGTCTATAGGCTTATATCCCATTTTCCATGTTCTTATAATTGTGAAGAGAGTCTTGAGATAGCCAGGTCAGTTTTTGAGAATATGTCCACTAAAAATAAGAAGAAAGTGAGTTCAGCGTTGAAAAGGGATATACTTTTTTGGTCGGAAGAGAGTATGATTGGTTTTGAAGACAAATTCAGAGGGAATGGGAATAATTACTCTTTGGATGGAATGAGAACTCTCGGAATAAAGTTACCTTTGATTTTGGCATTAGAAATTGGAAATAAAGTACAATATGATAAAGATTCAATTAAAATTTTCAATAATAAGAGATTGATATATACTTATAATAAACTGGATGAAACTGATGGAATCCTTTTGAAATTTCGGGAGAAATAGTTTATTCGAATTTTACTATTTTTTCAGCTAGGTCTTCACAATAGTTACATTCTAGACAATTTTCATCACAATCAGCTACTTTATCTAGGAAACCATCTAAATCTCTGTTGTCGATAAAGCATTTGTAGCTTTTCTTAAATTCATTTAAACTACTGTCCATCAAATCTAAAAAATTACCATCCCATTTTTTTTCTGTATAGGCTTTAATTACATTAACTAGCCATTCTGTTTTTCTCGTTCTCCCTGATATTTTAAAGAAATTAGTTATTTTCTTATATTTCTTAAGATCCTCTGGTCTTATCCAATGAGATTTCAAAATTTGTGACGGATCTAATTTATTAATATGATAACAGTTAAAAAAGAACCTATCCGATGGAATATCACCTTTTTTTGACCAGTGTGAAATTAAATTAAAATGAAATAATCTATAAGGGCATCTGAATAAACATCCCTCATTTACCATAAGTCTCAATTTACAAACAGTTGCTTCTTTTATTTCTTCCAGAATTTTAAAATTCCTATTTATATCTCGGTCCAATGTTATTATATCAGCTCCTAGATTTTCGTAAAACATTGCTCTTTGAACTGAACCTATATAACCAAGTATAGATGCTGTTATTTTTATTTTAGGTATACTTTTTCTTATTTTTTGAAGATACAAAGGATTAGCTATTGTCACTGATTTAAGATTGTGTTTAGTGTTTAGAAATTTAAGGAATTTAATTACCTTTTCCACGTTATTAGATTTATACCATCCCAGACCTTCACACTGTCCATTAAGAAGTAAATTTACTGTTAGCCCATTTTTATGACATAAGTCAATCAAATTGGTGAAATCTTCCATTTCTATATCGGGTGAAATTCTACCTGAAGTGAAGTACTTTATGGGTGGTGGTAAGTAAATCTCTTGTACCATATCCCCCTTTTCATCTTTGAGTTTAATTATTTCATTTAATCCATTGGGATTATTGTTATATGGTACAGAAAACTTTAACTTAGACATTCAATCACATATATGCTACCAGACAATCTATTTAATAATATTGCATGAATTTTAGGGTTTCTTCTATAGGATTATATTTTTTTAGTTTTTTTATGGTTTTAACTAATAATTCTTCCATATCTTTTTTATACTCTGTTTGTTTTATAATCTTGTTATTATTGATTGAGATTGTATAGTTCTTTTTTTTATCGTGATATGATATTGTTAAATTACCATTGATTATCTCATTTTTAACTTTCACATCACCCAACTTTTCTATATTACCAGTAGGTACGATATCGACTACATCCTCATCCTCGCGGGCGACCACATCTACAAGATGGAT
>CAYMPD010000016.1:9857-26495 GCA_964392445.1 uncultured archaeon
GACATCATATAAACAAATCTCATGTTTAAATTCAAGAAATCATTGTCTTTTTTATAATTTCCTATAATAGTGGGGATAAAATGTTTTTCTCCTTCTTGAATATCAGAATCGTAAAATGAAAATAAGGTTACAAGTTTCCATTTATTTCCCTTATTTGGTAAGTAGTGAATAAAGTCAAATAGAGGTAAATCTCCCGTAATTTTATCATTTTTAATAAGTTTTATTAGAAAATTTTCAAGGTTTTTATCCTTTCTTATATCTGAGAAACTAAGTAGAGCGGGCAACTCATCATATGAATTAACGCTTTTCTGGGGTATCATTAAATTCACTGCAGTTGTTATTTTATTTTCCTTTCTAACAGAGATAGAATGTAGTTTCTGGTTTATCTGATTTTTCACTGCTGGTAATTTTGGTGTATATCCATATATGACATCTATTCCCTTTCTTTTTTTAGATTCAAAGAAATGAATTTTAGGTTTGGATCGAAATTTTTCAATTAAAACTAAGTATTTTTCATTATCTTTGGAATATTCACATCCCAATCTAATTGGACTACTTTTTTTATAATAGTTTAAAAAGAAATTTCCAGGACGATATCCGGAATCTTTCATATTCGGTAATGAACTTAAAATATCTGCTGCATTTTCATTGATTTCCATAACTTAAGTATAAATTTTAAAAATTAAATTAATTAACTTATGAGACCTATTGAAGTTTCAAGTAATAAATCAAGGATATTTTTTAATACCGAAATTTATGACATGTATCCAATCACAAAGGTTTGTGAGAGATTTGAAGATGTAGTTAAAATTAAATTAAGGCTCCTTAGGGATGAAGGTTTAATAGAAATTACATTAAAACCGAAAAGTTCCGACGATCTAGAAAAAACTACTTATGAGTTTTGTAATCATGTTCTACATGAACAGACCATGGTGTTAAAGTGAATATAGAATTTTCCTCATCACCTAAAAAATATATTCACGGCTATTGGATAAGACAGAAAGTCCAGAGGTAACAATAAGTAATACAAAGAAAGCATTGAAAAAAGCCGGTTTGGAGGTTGATTTGACCGACATAACAAATCATTATTTTCTTGAGATTCCGGCCTATACTTGTGATCTTGTCAAAGGGAATTTTCATGGTCCTGTGGGGGGGGGTTCAAGGAGTTGGGGTAAGGGACTCACTGAAGAAGAGGTAAAAGTAAGTACTTTAATGGAGTTTATCGAAAGGAGGACTGGGAACTTGTATTTTATTGATAAAGAAAATACAATTCAGTCTAGTGAAACCGTTTTTGATAGTTATGTCAACATAAAGGAAAAAAAGCTCCCTCTCGATCCTTTGATTTATCATAGTGAAGCTAAAGAAGATTATAAAAAACTCCGTAGTCTTATTTCAAAAAGTAAAATGCGTTATACTAAGTATTATTCTTTGAATGAGGAGAAATGGAAGTTTTTGCCAGATAAATGGCACCTCTTTTTCCATGGAACTAATGGTTTGGCCGCGGGGAACACACTAGAAGAAGTTCTACTTCAGGCAATGTATGAAGTAATAGAGCGACATAACACAGCAAAAACACTTGAAATTCCTGTAAAAAGATTGGATATAAATGATAAAGGTATGGAAATATTACAGGACGTCATGCGTAAGTTCAGTAGAAAGGGAATAAAGGTCAGTCTTTTTGATATTACAACTGATATAAAAATTCCTACTATCTATTGTGCTTTTTTAGATGAAAACGAGAAAGGACAATTAAGATACGCTCAAGGATGGGGTACGATACTTAATGAAATAGAAAAGTGCGTGCTCAAATTACAAAAAAGGGATATGAGGTTTTATTTAAGAATATAACATCAAAAGAACTCGATATCCCAGTTGTTTATGTTGTTTGTACTAACACAATCAGAAATGAAAGCATGACAACACCTAGAAATGAACCTATAAAGCAGAGACTGTTGAACTTTTTATCGAATTGATTTTTAAATGAATTTTAGATATTTATTTAATAGTTAATCACGCACTATGTTGAGTCCTGATCTAGAGTATACCTTGAAGATTTTGGGATTATACTAGTAAATTTTTATAGTTTAATTTTATCAATATATGTTATGGCTTTTACCTATTCATCAGATTTTAAGGGTTATGTATTGAATAAGTATTCTAATATGAAATTAGATAAGGATAAAATTTTATTGACGACTAATCACGGGGGTTGGGTAATTTTAGATAATGATGAGTTTGAACTTCTGAGGCATGGGAAAGTAGAAGAGGATATAAAATTATACAATCTCTTGAAACAGGAAGGCATAATAATGGGTGGAGATGAGATTGATAGAATATCTGGTTTTTATAAACAAAAATTAGCTCAATTGTCTACAGCTACAACATTGCATATAATTACTCCTACTTTGAGGTGTAATCATAAATGTGTTTATTGTTATGCAAAATCGAAACCTCCAGATGCTAAGGAATATGATATGGATGAAGATACTGCTAAAGAGGTAGTTGATTTTATTTTTCAATGCCCTTCTAAAGGCATCACTTTGGAATTTCAAGGTGGTGAACCATTATTGAATTATTCTATTATAAAATTCATCGTAGATTATGCGAACAAATTAAACGAGGAGAAAAAGAAAAAAATAAATTTTAGATTAGTCACCAATTTAACCCTGATGGACGAAGAAAAGTTAGAATGGTTTGTGAATAATGATATCGGCCTCCATACTTCACTTGATGGTCCTAAGGAGGTGCATAATAAGAATAGAAAATACTTAAGTGGTAAAGGAAGCTATGATATTGTCGTTGATTGGATTAAGAAATTGAAAGAGAAAAACATACATATTTCTTGTATGCCCACGGTAACCAAATATTCATTATCACACTGGAAGGATTTGATAGATGAATATGTGAATTTGGGTTTAGATAATTTTTGGTTGAGGAAATTGAATGTAGGTGGATTTGCCGTAGATTATTGGGAAAAAATAGGTTACACTTCGGAAGAATTTTTGAAATTTTGGAAGAAATCAATTGATTATATTTTCCAATTAAATAAAGAGGGCATAGTTATAATTGAGAATTCCTTAAGTATAATGCTGAGGAACATATTATTTTCAAAGAAATATAATCATTTTGTTTGTCTTACCTCACCTTGTGGTTGTGCTTGGGGACAAGTCAGTTATAACCATAAAGGGGATATATATACTTGTGACGAAGCAAGAAGTTTTGACGTTTTCAAATTAGGAAATGTTAAGGAAACTACTTATAAAGAATTATATTCTTCTTGGAAAGTGCTTGATATGGTAGATTTAACAACGGGTTTATCTTTTGATTGCCAGTCCTGTGTTTATCATCCATTTTGTGGACCTTGTATAGTTGATGAGTATGGTGAGCATGGAAATATAATCAAAAAACCCAATTCCTTTAATTGTAGAATAAAGAAAGGTATGTTAAGGTACATATTTGAGAAAATAATCTTAGATGAAGAGAAGTTTCAAATGGCTAAAGAGTGGGTTGGGTTGAAGAGTAAAAATATACCACATACACCTTAGTTTTTATTAGGGAATTTAATTACTCTATTAACCATTTTTTCATAAAAGTCATGCTTACCTTCATTTCTTAGATTTATTATTTTGTTTAGAAAGTCATCTAATGAGCGATTATCAATTATAGTATCTTTAATTTCTAAGTATTTTGGAATTGGGCCAGCTAGAATATCTAATAGATTCCCGTCATATTTCTCGTTTAGATAGAACCTAACTACGTCTTTTATCCATTCATTTGGCATTGTTCTACCAACAATTTTAAAATAATCTGTGATTTTCTTGTATTTCTTAAGATCTTCTGGTCTTATCCACCCTGATTTCAATATAGTACTTGGATTTCTCGCCCTTTCTCTAATACATATTTCAGAAGCAAAATCTATGAAGTCTTCACTGGATCTTGAAAGATGAGAAGTATAGTTATTGTGTACAATTCTATAGGGACATTTCCACAAACAACCTTCATTAACCATTAATCTAATTTTTAAGTTTGTCCCCTCTTTTATTTTTTTGAGCATATTGAAATCTCTATTAATATCATTAGGAACTATTGTCGTTGCTCCCAAATTTTCATAATATTTTGCTTTTTCTAATGAATCAATACAACAAAAAGCTGATGCTATGATTTCCATATCTTTAAATTCTTTTTTTGTTTTTTGTATGTAGAGAGGATTGGAAAAAATCGCCCCATTCACCCCAATTTTTCTCATTTTTTTAATAAAGTTTAAAGTTCTTGAAATGAAAGTTACATTATACCAGTCTAAACCTTCACAGGTTGAGTTAAACGCCAAATCTACTTTGTAAGAGTATTTTTTACAGAATTTAATCACTTTTCTGATGTGGTCGGGATTTATTTTTTTTACATCTCTCCCAGAACCGAATATATCCTGAGGAGCTGAAAGGTAAATCCCCTCTATTCTATTTTTTCCTCCTCTATTTAATTGAACTATCTTTTCCAAGGTTTCAAAATCATTGTTATATGGAATGGAAAAATTTAATTCGGGCATAGCATCAAAAGGTTAATTGATATTAATAAACATAAGTTTTTCCTTTTAAATATAGGATATATGTCTGGTAGAATTGACCTTCAACTTGGATATTCTTGCAATAGTAATTGTATCCATTGTTTTAATTTGGATATTATTAGGGAATTAAGAGGTAGGGGTAAAAGCCTGGATAAAAGTATGAGTGAAATAAAAAAAATAATACTTAAAGCTAAGGAAGAAGGTATTGGGGAAGTGGTTCTAACAGGTGGTGAACCTACTATCAGGAAAGACTTTTTGGAAATACTTAGGTTTATTAAGGAGAATGAATTTAAAATTAGTTTACAAACTAACGGGAGAATGTTTTCTTCGCAGGACTTTACTAAAAAAGTTTCCTCGATAGCCCCAGATATAGGACTTTTGATACCCATTCATCATGTGAATCCTAAAATTCATGATTCGGTGACAAGAGTAAAGGGATCTTGGGCTGAAACCATGAAAGGTATAAATTACCTCAAGAAATATGAAATTGATAATATCTTTTTCAAGACAATAATTTTAAAACAGAATTATAGAAATTTAATAGATATAACAGAATATGCCAATACAATTGGGATAAATAATATTGATTTTGCATTTTTGGAAGGTAGTGGTCGGGCTAGAAAGAATTGGTTTAAAATAGCCCCACATTATTCAGAAATAGCTCATCCACTAAAGGACTCAATAAAGCTTGGTAATAAATGGGGGATGAATATCAGTGTTTACGACGTCCCTTTTTGTTTTTTAAAAGGATTTGAGTCGCATATATCAGAGATAAAAAGTTATGTGATTCCATATTTAAGCGGAAATTTCCCGAAAAGAATATCATCAAGTAGGAGTGATAATATAATTGAGGAACTTGTTTTAAAGAGGAGAAAGAAAATAGAAAAATGTACATCATGTAAGTATTTTAAGGTATGTCTTGGTGTATGGTCAGAATACATAGAGTTTTATGGAGGTAGTGAGTTTAAACCAGTTAAGGGTGAAAAAATAAGCAATATTAGAGATTTAAGAACTCTTTTAGAAGAATCAAATTAAGGATTAAATAAATGAAAATCGTTTTGATAAATGGGATGGTTGAATGAAATCAATGACTATGGTATTAGGTTATACATGTAATAATAATTGCATTTTTTGTATATTTGGAGATCAGAAACATAAGGGTATAAGGAAAAGTGCAGAGGTAAAAAAAAGGCTAAAAGATATGAGGAAACAGACCTCTAGTATAAATTTTACAGGTGGTGATCTGACAATCAGGAAGGATTTTTTTGATATTTTGGATTTTGTAAAACAATTGAATTTCTCGGATGTTTCTATTGAAACTAACGGGAGAATGTTCTCTTCACGGATTTTTACTAAGCGTGTTTTAGCAATTTTCCCTAACATGAGATTTTCTATAAGTGTGTATCACATTAACCCTGAAATTCATGATTCAGTAACAAGGGTAAAAGGGTCTTGGGATCAGACTGTAAATGGGATAAAGAACATTATAAGCCATGAGAATAATAACATAACAATAGCTTTTGTTGTCGGGAAGTTCAATTATAAAATATTACCTTCGGCTGTGGATTTTTTTTCTGATCTGGGAGTTCAAATTTTAGATTTTATTTTGATAAGAAAAGAAGGTGCTGCAAAAGATAATTTCGATGATATTGGTGTAAGGATTAGTAAAGTTGTTCCATATTTAACCAAGGCTTTTGATAAGTTGGATAAAACCAATTTAACCGTGAGATCTTATGGATTTCCTTTCTGTACTTTAAAGGGGTATGAAAGACATGTTCAAGAATTAGGGTTGATAGAGGCTACATTGGAGGGGCGGAAATCAATTTTCGATTTTGATGATCACATTCAAGATCAATTTAGAGAAAGGTTAAGGGGGAGAAGATCTAAATTCAAGAAATGTATGAATTGTAAGTATTACAATATCTGTGAGGGGGTTTGGACCCATTATGTTGAGACTTTTGGAAAGGACGAATTTAATCCAGTCCGTGGAGAGAAAATACAAACAAAGAACGAATTAGAGAAATTATTAAAGAACTCTAGATGATTTTAAAATATCTCTTTTGCTAAATTATTACAATAATGGCACTTGGAACAATTTTTATCACAGCTGGTGACTTTATCAAAAAAATCATATGGAACTTTTTTGAAGAACTCTGGCATAGAGTCATTTGTTTTCTCCATTAAATAACTTTTGGTTTGTTCTAATATGTTTTTTGTTGGTAATGTTCTACCTTCTATCTTAAAAAAATTAGTTATTTTCTTATATTTCTTAAGATCCTCTGGTCTTATCCAGGGTGATTTTAGTAATTGTGATGGATCTAGACTCTCTATTTTTCTACATATACCGAATGGATCAAATTCCTCTTCATAGCTTTCTATTGAATAATGAGAAGTGTAATTTTTATGAAATATTCTAAAAGGGCACCTGTAAAGACAAACTTCATCTACAAGAAGTTTTAATTCACATCCAACTTCTTTAATGTTTTTTAATTTTTTTAGATTTCTATTAATATCTCTATCTGGAGTTATAGTGTCGGTACCAAACTTTTTAAAAAATAAAGCTCTCTGAACAGAAGCTATCTCGGATATTACCGATGTTGTAATTTTTGTATCTGGACATTCTTGCCTAATTTTTTGGAGGTATAAAGGATTAGCTATGGTGACAGAATCTAATCCCTCTCTTCTCATTCTTTTAATGAAATTTACGGTTTTACTGACTCTAGTTGGTTCGTACCATTCTATACCTTCGCAAATTGAGTTCAAGATTAAGTTGACCTCTATACCATTATTATGACAAAATTTTATAACATCGATTAAGTCCTTTTTCGTGAATTTGGTTGTAACCCTACATGAACCAGAAATTTTTTGGGGGCCCGACAAATATATCTCTTTAATTTCATTCCCATTTATTTTTTTTACCTTTATGAGTTCTTCTAGTAGTTTGAAATCATTGTTATATGGGACAGACAAGTTTATATTTACCAAGTTGAACACCTAACTTTACTAAATTTTGGATAAATATTCATTTAATCTATATGTATTTTATTTATGAATTTAACTATAGATAATAATAATGAGTTGTTTGAAAAGATACTCTCTTGGGCTTTGCTAAACTAAATTGTAAAAATTGAGAATGGTTGACATGTTAGAACACTTCACTGCCTTAGATTTGGTAAGAATTTCTATTTTTACTATTTTTGGTTCTATCATTTCTTATTATGATATTAAAGAAAAGAAAATATATAATAAGCATCTATTAGTCATGTTTATTTTAGGGCTTGTTTTATTTTTTGCTGGCCTTAAATTTTTCTTAATACCAGTTTTTCTAATAAATTTCTTTCTTTCTCTTTTTTTTGGATTCTTGTTTTGGAAAATGAAAATTTGGAAACCAGGTGATGCTAAACTATTTTCTATATGCTCGATATATTTACCGTTTAAGTTCTATTCTTCTTTTATAACTTCTCAAATTATTCTGACGAATTTATTCTTAGTGGCGTTCTTTGTATGGGTTATACCTGTTTTAATAAGGACAGATAAAAATGCAAAAAAAAAGTCTATTAAACAGGTTTTCAATATAAAGAATATATTTGAGGTATTTTTAACTATTTTCGGTTTATTTTATTTCATAGGACAATTTTTCACTCTTTTTGACCTTAATTTAATGTACGAATTTGGATATTTCATTACTTTACTTTTTACTTTTTTTCTTTTTGTATTGATTAAGAAGATTTTGCCAGATAAAACATTTTATTTTCTGTTATTCTTAACTATAATTAGGTTTTTTGTAGATCCTTCAATATTTGAAATAAATTTTTGGCTGGATTCTTTCTTGAGTATGATGGTTATTTTAATTGCTTCTTGGATTGGAGAAATAGCTTATTATATATCTTATGAGAAAAAGAAGGTATCTAATTTGGAAGAAGGGGATATCCCAGTTGGTTTTGTTACAGAGGGAAAGAGATTAAGAGATTTTGAGAAGTTTATCGAACAAAATTTTGATAATAAAGAAAGAATATTAGAAGATGGTTTAAATGATAAGGAAATTGGCAAGATCAATAATTTTGAAAGGATAAAATTTATGTTTGTTAAAGAATATATAAGCTTTGCACCATGGTTAATATTATCAACAATTCTGGCATCTGTATTGGGTACAGATATTTTCCTATTTTTCATATCCCAGATTTATAGGAGATTTTATGAATGATCGGTTTCAAACTAAGTATATATTGGTAATTCTAGTGGTGGGAATCACCATATCTTCCCTTATTTTGCGATCACCTATGAAAATAGGTGATCATATTTTCGAAAAATTAAGTTCCACCTGGCCTATGTTCAGAGGTGATATATACAGGACAGGGAATTTTGATGGTCTACAAATTGATGAATTTCCTATTTTGATGGATTATGATAAGAGCTGTAAAGATTGTTTAATCTTCAAAATTTATGGTAATATAATGGAAAATGAAAGTAAAATAACTGCAAACTTTTCTATAGGGAGAAAAATGAGTTCTATTGCTAAGAAAGTCCCTTTAAATTTAAGTAGATCTAAGATCGAAGATGAGATAGTCACAATTCAAGTGATAAGATATCAAATATCTGATAAAAACATACTAAAGCCTGAGAAATGGGGTAATTATATAATGGACTTTCAGAATGGGTCGGGAACAAGAGAACTCTACTTCCATGAAGGGGAGTATTTTAGTGTGTCACTGGATTTCTTAAATTTTATAGAAGAATCCGGTTTTCAGGAAAAAGATAATTTTATATTGTCTGACAATGGATTTGACTTTTGGATTTTTGATGGAAGAATTGAAAATAATTTAGATAAAAAATACTTGCTGGGGAAACCGGATGAAGATTATTTGGATGAAGATTCCATATCTTTATCAAGATCTTCGTCTCGTTTACAAATGCTCACTATTGGGAGTCAAGCTAACGAGAAAAATAAACAGGATTTTTTTTCAGACGATAATGTTTTTGACCCTTCCCCGATTTTCATAGATTTGAATTCAGATGGTAATGATGAAATAATAACCTATTTCAAAAATACTGTTTATAATAATACACAGAAGACCAGAACTTGGGAAGATATGATACTGGCGATTGAATATAAAGAAAATCCAACTCTAATGGAAAGTTTGGAATTCGGTAATGTCCCTTATATAATGAGTTGGAGATTCATATTATCCGATGAAGTACATACTTCTTTTTCGGCTGGGGATATCAGTTTGGATGGGTCCCCGGAAATTATTTTCGGCTCTGACGATGGGAATTTATATGTTTTAGATAATAATGGAAATTTGAGATGGAAATTTGACTCTCGGGGAAAAATTAGAAGTACCCCCGCAATAGGTGATCTCGATTTTGATAATAAATATGAAATTATTTTCGGCTCTGACGATGGGAATCTATATGTTTTAGACAATAAAGGAAATTTGAAATGGAAATTTGAGACAGAAAGTATTATAAGATCGAGCCCATTATTTTTTTTGGAAAATTCATCTTCTATAATTACTTTCGGTTCTGACGACGGAAATTTATACCTTCTAGATAATAGGGGAAATTTAAGATGTAAGTATGAAACTAGCGGTAAAATAAGAAGCTCCCCTCTGTATTACAATGGAAGTATAATTTTCGGTTCTGACGACGGTAATATTTATATATTAAACACGGAATGCAACTTAATTAAAAAATATAGAACTAATGATATGGTAAGAAGCTCCCCCTCGTTATTTAATGGCGAATTTACTATTGGATCAAAAGATGGTAATATTTATTATTTTGATTATAATCAGATTACTAAAAGAATGTTAAATGCGTCGATAATATCAATTCCTGTGGTTTTAGGGAGCAAATCTTTAGTTTCTACTATTGAGGGGGACATATATTTAATTAATTCCAGATCTGATGAATTACTATTAGATTTGGAAAATGTAAATAATTTTTCTTGTTCACCTGCTCTGGGAAAAGTGGAAGAGGGGATAGTATTTTCTTGTTTTTTTATTAAGGAGAGTGCTGATACTAAATATTCGGGTTTTTTTATTCATACTATATAATGGGAAGGATTATGGAAGTTGAGGGCTTGAATGTAAATTTTGGACATTCCTGTAATAATAATTGTATTCATTGTTTAATAGGACAAGAAATGAGGACAAAATATAGAGACCGGACTACAGAAGAAATCAAAGAACTTCTTTTAGAGGCCAGTAAAAAGACAAATTACACTATATTTATAGGAGGGGAAGCTACACTAAGAAGGGATTTTTTAGAATTACTTGAATTTGCAAAAAGTTTAGGATTGAATATACATTTAGAAACAAATGGTAGAATGTTTTCTATAAAAAGTTTTGCGAGGAGAGTATTTCAAATAGATCCTAATCTTGATATTGTGATGAGTTTTCATCACACTTGCCCTAATATACAGGACAAAATCACGGGTGTTAAGGGCTCTTTTAAACAAAGTGTTAAAGGTATGGAAAATATCAGAAAATTTGGAAAAGGAGGAGATGGGGAATTAGGAGTGATTTGTGTCATTACTAAATTAAATTATAAAAACCTATCAGAACTTGTAACTTTTTTGAATAGTAAAAGTATTGATCAATTAGATTTTACTTTAATGAGAATTGGGGGAGACGCTCTTGAAAATTTTGATAAAATATTTGTTCCAATAAAGGAGATTCAGCCTTACTTGTTTGAGGCTATAAAAAAATCAAGGAAATTGGATATAAGAACAAAAACCTATGGCTTTCCTTTCTGTACCATAAAAGGGTATGAAAAGTATGCGGTTGAAGTTGGTTTTATTGAAAGTTTGATTAAGAAAAAGAAGTTTGTATTTTGGGAGTTAAATGAAAGAATTGAGTGGCATAAAACGAGATTAGAGATAAAAACCAAATTATCTAGGTGCCTAGACTGTAAATATTATAATATCTGTGAAGGTCTTTGGAAAGAATATATGTTATTGGAACCTGAAATATTAAAACCAATTAAAGGTAGAAGATTGAAAAGCCAGAAAGAGACATCGAAATTACTTGGAAAGTGATAAAATCCAATCTTACATCAACCGTAATTTAGTACAATATAGTTCTTATGACTAGCATTGGCACTTCTATGGTTGTTTCCATGTCCCCATCCAGCAGACCCACTACCAGAATTGCCACTACCATGATTACTTGCGTCACAATGGCTAGCTGGAACACCATCAGCTGATGAATGCGCTTCAGAGCTCCAATGCCCCCACCCACCCCTCGTACCACTATTATGCGCTTCCGAATGCCCCGGATCACAATGATCATGTTTAGAAGAAATATCAGCGCCCATACCTTTTGAGAACAGATTCAATGCTTCAAATCCAGCAAACATTGCACCCATGGAAATCAACGCTTGCTTTGAAGCACCCCCTGATTCTCCAAGTATGAATGATTTTAATTCTTTTTTTATTTTGGGTAACATACTATACATAATTATATTCAATTATTAATAAATTTATCTAGGTAATAATATTTGCAGGTAGGAATTGGAGGTTCATTGAATGAAAGAAGCTAAAAAAATAGATGTAAATAAAACTAAAAATGAAGTTATAATCAAAATAAATCCGAAAATATATCCCTTACCAATAGTTTATCAAACATCTGATGTTTTCATAGATAAATCATATGTTTTCCTGGATGGTGATCCCGAAGAGGAAATAGAAGTAATGATAAAACCCAAAGAGAAAGGAGTTGATTTAAAAAAGATAGCTGGTGATTTCAATAATGAATTATTGAATTATTCTGCATATTTCATAAGATCTCAAATGAACAAAGACTTCAGACATATTATATTGGAGAAAGCACTTTCTACTGTAGAGAGGGGAGGTAGCAAGATAAAAGAAAAAACTCAGGAAAAGCAAAAGATAGACATAGGACTTAAAGTTCCGTTGTATAAAGCAGAAGAATCCTCCGAAAATAGAGCTGACAATGAAGAATTCGATGAGGATGAAATAAGAAAAGTCTGGGAAGAACAAAAAGGTGCAATAAAAGATAAGTCTAAAAGAACTAAAACCAAGGCCAACAAAGAGGACAGCAATGAAAAGAAAGATTAATAAAGTCGATATAAAATTTGGCTACTCCTGTAATAATAATTGTATACATTGTGTAGTGGCTGGTCACAAAGAAAGACTTAAAGAAAATAATCTATCGATAGATAGGACAACTAAGGAAATCAAAAAAATTATTTCTGAAGTTAAAGAAAGAGGAGCTAACTCCCTCGTGTTCACCGGAGGAGAAGTCACAATACGAGAGGATTTTTTAGATCTATTGAAATACACTAAAAATCTAGATTTAATTATAGGGCTACAGACGAATGGGAGAATGTTTCATAAAAAGAGTTTTGTTAAAAAAACTTTAAAAATAGCTCCAGATATGCATTTCGAAATCGCTCTTCATTCTGATAAAGAGGAGAATCATGATAAAATAACTAAAACTAAAGGTTCTTGGAAACAAACAATAGAGGGTATTAAAAATCTTAAGAGGAATGGAGTCACTAAACTGAATCTGAAGATAGTTATTTCGAGATTGAATTATAAAGATTTAGTAGGTATAGTTGAACTTTCAGATAAATTAAATGTAAAACAAATAGATATAGCTTTTCCCCATGGAATGGGTAATGCTTTGAGAAATTGGCAGGATGTGATCCCAAAGTATAATGAGATAATGGAATATATATTGAAAGCAATAGAATTAGCGAATGAAAAAGATATATTTATTAGTTTGGAGGCGGTCCCTTTTTGTTTCTTGGTAGGTTTTGAAAGACATGTTAGTGAGCTAAGATATCTTCATGATTCTTTAGAGGGAAATATCTCAGAATTAATGCAAATAGGTGACCCAACTTGTGACTGGCATAAGGTAAGATGTAATATTAAGAATAAAACAATAGATTGTAAGGACTGTAAATATTTTTATATATGTGAAGGTGTTTGGGAAGAATATATTGAATTACATGGATCAAAAGAACTTAAACCAGTTAAAGGTAAAAAAATAAGAACTAAAGCTGACTTACAAGATATTATTAAGAAATCTAAATGATGATTGATAAATAATTTATTCTTACAACTATAAAATTTATTTAAATGAAAAACGAAATTAGAGTTATGAATCTAAAAAATGCATCTAGCCTAAATAAGATGTTGAGTTTATTTATAATATTTTTCATGTTAGTTCTAGTATCCAATCAAATATTTGCTCAAGAATGTGGTGATGGGAGTGGGAGTGATTGCGATACTACCTGTTATGTTTCAGTAAATTTACATGAGGGGTATTCTAGTGAGACTAGCCCCTCTGGTACAAACTTTACCTCTATTCATTCTTCAACATCTGGCTCCTGTAGTGATACTAGTGCCTATAGTTTTACATTCGATTTAGATGACCAAGAAACAAACTGGGATAATAGATTATGTTATGGGTTCAGTGATTCAGCTTATTTTTATGCTTATGGGATAGAAGACGATTATGATTCTACCGACTATCAATTTTTATTCAATACCTCTGAAGTTTCATGTAATGACGCTTTAAACATTACCTTCAGAAATTCTACTTCACATGTAACTCAAAATGGAAAAGTCACAGTATACGAAGCAGGTACATCTACTATACTGGGCTGGGGAAATACAACTGAGACAGGTCAAGTCGTATTTGGTTTGAATAGTACCAAAATATATGATTTCAAAATAGAGACTGATGAATATCAACAAAATATATGGTTTAGGAATGCAAGAGTCCCTGATACAATAGATGTTTCAGAAAACAAAAAATGGGTTCCAGAATCTACAACAGCTGCCAATAAGAAATTCACAGCAGGTCATATCGTACCCACAGAGATGCATATTCTTGCTCCCTATGGAAAATACCCAATAGAAAACATAAGTATAGATAATCCACTTCCAGCAAATATAACTTTTGCGGGAAATGTAGTTGTTGAAAAACATACTTCAAGTGGGACCTCTACATGTGATAAAATACCAGATTCTTCGACGAGCTTTCTTATTGATAAAACCGACTGTGCATTTTTATCTTCTTTGAATGTCACGGATCATGAGTGGTTGAGGGTACATTACAGAATCAAGTTGGCTGGTCCTGAGGCCTATTCAAGTGTAGGTGAAGAAAAAAATTATACCTTAAATGCAGCTGTATTGAGATTTGATGTCCCAATTTGATAGTTGAAAAAAAATTCTAACTTGTTCAAAACAAATTTCTTTTGATTTGTTCTATAATTTATTTAATCGGGAATTTCTAAAATAATATCTAACTAACTGGGGGATGGGATATAAATTAGACACGATTTTATTAATTTTAATTATTTAGTTCTGTCAACTTTTTCATATTCATTATTGTCTCTTCTAAACTTCATATTCTTTCTTTTTTCAGGAGGTCGTGTCAAACCCATCCCCCGGGTTCGACCTTCTGAATTTTCTTTTAAATCCAACATAAATTTCAAAGGAATGGTTATTTTCTTAATTCTCTTCTTGTTTTCAGTTGGTGCTCTTTCCAGTTTAGCTCAATCTGATTTAGAGATGATTCAGAAAAAAGAGTATGAACCAGAGATTTTGGGTGATACATGGACTAAAAAAATCATGATATTCACAGAAGGGGATAAGCAATATTTTGATGTTCCTGTAGTTGTTAGTGTCCCTGAAGATTATGGGAATTTTGAGCTGTATAAAATTTTTGATGAGAATTCTTTTCAAAAGATATCTGAAAAGGAAATTTACGAATTTATGAAAATAGATCAAGATGGGAATGGAAAAATAGACCATGTTTCATGGGTCGTGCCTTCAGTTGGTGAAGAAACTTTCTTGATAGAATCATTAGAAGAAGAAATCCCAACTAAAGTAGACTCTACCGTTATAACGACTATAAAAACCACGACGCAATCTACAATCTTAACTACACCGACCACCCTTCAAACAACAACTATTACCACTGGGACATCTAAAACCTTTACAACACAAAATATAACTCACTCGGTTTCTACAACAACTTCTTCGGTAAAATCTACGATATCTGATCAAAAATCAACAATAGAAAGCAAGACTAGATTAACTACAACCTCTACAATGGAATCGGATTACGAGGAAAAGGAAATTGAGAAGATATATGCACAAGATTGGGATTTAATACAGGGTGATATAGAAGTTGGAGAAACTGTTAAGTGGGAGAAATCTATAAATATCGAAAATATTGAGGAGGATAAAGTTAATAAAAAAATTGAATTAGAACTTCCTCAGGGGGCTGAAAATGTTCAAATAAAGGAAGAGGTAGATTTACTTGTGGGACTTAAGTGGAGAAAAAAAATAGGTTCAGAAATCAATTTAGATAAAATTTCGGATAAATTGCTACTGATTGAATTTTATGATGAATTTAATCCACTAGAGAAGAAAAAATATATACTTAATTTCAGGACCCAGGCTCCAGAAAAATTAGAAATTTATACTGAACAGACTGAAGAAAAATGGCTAAAAAAAGTTAAGATAACAAGTGATGCTTATGTACATTATCAAAACGTTATTTCTTATGCTGATATAATGGAATCTAAAAAAGAGCAGATTCATTTATATTGGATGAAAGATGGTGAAAAACAGGATGTTGCCAATGATCCTAAATTTGATGTACAATTTATTGACACTAATGCCAATTCTTTAGTAGATAAATTAAGGTGGGTAGTACCTGAATTATCCGAACAAGAATTTTTAATTGAAATTGATTTAACTGTTATTAATGTTCAGTCCTACCCTGTGGTAGGAGGAAACTGGACGGTAGAATTTAATACCACGGGCACTGCGGATTTAGTTATATGGGGTATCGATGGGACTACCTTTTCGGAAAAATTATTTGATGATCCTTTGACAAAAGATGATCTTAATATTATGAGTGTTTTTTGTGGTGAAAAAGAGTTGGAGGACCAATATTACATTTTAGAATCTTTAAAAAAGGAAAATGATAACTTTTCCAACCAAACCACAACAACACTCCAAGAAAACATAACCTTAAACCAAACCACAACAACACTCCAAGAAAACATAACCTTAAACCAAACCACAACAA
>CAYMPD010000017.1:0-25834 GCA_964392445.1 uncultured archaeon
ACAGAAAATTAATAGAAAAAAGAGGGATTTCCAGCATTCGGATGTGATAAAAATCTTGGGAGCACTTAATTCTTTTGTTTGTCAAAATGGTCCAAAAATTAAAACTATTTGGGCATTATCGCTTGATATGAAGAAACAAAATTACAAATTATACTGGGATATTTTAGGCGAAAGAAAGGAAAAAATACTTGGAATACAAACAAAAAGTAAGACGTTAGATTTAATTTCTATGAAACAGCAATAACTTTATTAACTAATTTAAATAAGACTTATACAAGATAAAAAAATCAAAGGTAAGGTTGAATGGCTGTAAGAAGAAAAAAAACATCTTCTAGGACTAAGTCATCGAAAAGAAAAACGACAAAAAGAGCTGGTGGAAAGAGAAAAAGTACAAGAAAAACCACAACTAGAAAAAAGAGGGCAAAGCGTCGATGAACTTAAAAGTTGGTTTTTGTTTTTTGTTTTATTTCGTGATGATGATTTATGAAAGTTAAAGAACAGACTCCTGGTGTGCTCGCGATAATTAGAAAGAACGATAAATTTCTTTTTCTGAAGAGAAGCAGTAAGAGTAGATTTGAACCTGGTAAATGGGGATTTGTTGGTGAGGCTGTTAATTTTGGTGAGGATTTAATTTACGCATTAAAGCGTGGGATAAAAGAAGAAACTAATCTTGATCTGAAATCATGGAAATTATTGAATGTTTATTCGTATGTTTTTGACTCTCCTGACAAACTTAGACATGCTGTACTTATTGCTTATGTTTGTGAATGTCATGGGGAGATTAAATTAAATCGTGAATCAGATGATTATGGTTGGTTCACTGTTAATGAAGGGAAGAATTTAGATTTGATCAAAGGTAACGATATGGTAATAGAGGACTTACAGAAATTTGTTGATAACAGTTAAAATATCTTCGTGAACTTCTTTAATACTCCTTTCCCCATCGATAAGAAACCAATCACCGAGAACATTTTCATCCACTTCTTGAAGATAAACTTGTCTGACCCTTTTCAAATATCCCAACTTCTTTTCATGATAATCCAACTTACCTTTCTCTTTCTTTTTTCTTTTCATGCTTGTTTCTGGTTTGATGTCAATGTAAATGATCGCATCCGGTTTTTGATAATTCATAAGTTCTACAAACTTTACTCCTTTATCGAATTTTAGTCCTCTTGCAACTTGATAAGGAATAGTTGATGTAATGTACCTGTCCATTATTAGTAACTTGGATTGTCTTAATTTCCCCATTTTTTTGGATGTTAATAACGTATCAGAAGCGAAGAGAATGAATGCTGCCTCAGTATCCAGTTCAAGTTTTCCTTCTAAGTAGGATTTAATTGCTTTACCAATCGGTGTGGAATAATCAGGTGAACGAAATAGTTGGTGAGGAATTTTTTTCTTTTTGAAATATTCTTTCAGAAGTTCAGTTTGTGTTTCTCCACCACAGCCGTCCAAACCTTCAATAACTATAAATGTCATAGAGATAATTATTTGTTTAATAATAAATTGTTAGAGGGAGTGGTATTGAATGATAGCTATATTAGTCGGATTAAAAGGATCTGGAAAGACAACTGTTATGAAAAAAGTTCAAGAAATGAAGCCTGAAATCAAACACATTGTTGCTGGGGATTATTTTGCGGAATATTATAAGAAAAAAGGATTGAAAAGGGATGAGGGAGATAAGAATGTTGAATCTTCCGAGCATTTTAGGATTCACAGAGAAGTTTTCAAGAAATTGAAAGAGGAAGCTGATAAACATGATCATGTCATCATAGATACACATGCTTTTTTAACTAAAACTGAAGGTTTTTACCCTGGTTTACCATGGTTCGCATTAAAAGAATTGGAACCAGAAGTTCTGATAGCATTAGAGTATAGACCAGAGGATATACTTCAGAGAAGAAAAAAGGATGAAGAAGAACTGGGAAGAAAAAGGAGTGCTGCATCATCAATAGAAGGAGTTAAGCTTGAGTATGAGATTCAGAGGAACTTCTTGTGTGCGGCAGCCGGAATGACAGGGTGTACGGTTAAACTGCTTAGAAGGATGGAACCAGAGAGTTACAAATTTGAACATGTTGATAAGAATGCTGAGGAATTGTTGGAACTGTTCGAATAATCTTTTATACCTTTTTTACCAATTTTATTACTAGTTGTCGGGGTAGTTCAGTGGTTAGAACGCTGCGCTCATAAACTTGAGTTGAATGAGCCATGATTTGATGATTAGGTGCATCGCAGAGGTCGTGGGTTCGAGTCCCACCCTCGACACAATTAACTTATTAGTGGTATTTTCTATTTGGGTAACTTTTTACCTGAAACGTTTGTGTCATTTTTAATGAAGAGAATATAAAAACCGATAAGGTATAGTAATTTTATGCCAGCAGAATATTTCGATGTTAGTGTTTTACCAGAAACATCACTAGAGAAAGTGAGAGAAACAATTTTGAAACTTCGTGAAGGGGTATCAGAAATCTCAGTCAGAGGTTCTGAATTACGTGTAAGAACTACAGAAGAATATGGACAATCACATCTTTATAATCTTTTAACAGGTTGGGTATACCATTTGCCAGGTGTAACTACGGTCACTTATGTACCTAGAAAAGATTCGTAGAGGAATTAATTTCAGACGAACTCGTTGTCTCTTTAGTTCTGTGTACAAAACCATTTTAGTACAGTAATGAATATATTGTGTTATGAAATTCGGAAAATTATTTGACGTGTTTAGAACTTCAGTTAGCCATTTATCATTTAGAGGAGTAGCTTTTGAGATAACTAAAAATTGTAATTTAAGATGTAAGCATTGCTACTGCTATGAAAAGGGATCTAAATTTAAGGACATCTCTGATGAAAAGTGGATTAAAATTTTTGAAGATATGAAAAAATGGGGGGTTGTTCAAGCTGGTTGGGTTGGGGGAGAACCCATGTTAAGAAAAGATTTGATAAGTATTGGTAAAGAACATTTCCCAATTAATGCCATAATAACTAATGGAACTATTCCACTCCCAAAATGGAATGATGTATTGTTTGGTGTTTCTTTGGATGGAACTCCAGGAGTTTATGAGAAAATAAGGGGTAATTTAATTAAAAATCAGTACAAAAAGGTAGAAAATAATATTTTGGATGGAGTCGAAAAGGGAAATAAAATATGTGCCCTTATGACAATCAACAAGATTAATCAACATGTAATTGAGAAATTTGTAGAACGTTGGTATAATACTGGAGTTAATGGTGTTATTTTCGATTTTTATACCCCACAAAAAGACGTAAAAAATGATCCTATATGGCTTTCTTTTAAAGAAAGAGATGAAGTAATAGAAAGGTTAATCGATTTAAGGAAAAAATACAAGGGATTCCTTCCATGGAATAGTATTCGGGTTCTTAATAGTATGAAATCAGAAGTTTGTAAAATTCATACAAGTAACTGTAGGACTAGGGGTTTAAAGGAAGATATCAGTGTATTAAAGCTGAATTACAGAGGTAAAAGATCATATCCTTGTATTATGGGAGAAGAAAAAATTCAAGATGCTAAGATTGACTGTGATAGATGTGGTTGTATCTTCGCGTTTCCACAAGATTTAAGTGTTATGTGGACATCCTTAAAAACGATTATTTGTTAGCTAAAATATGCTTTGCAAGACCTGGATTTCCTCTTACCGACAAAGTAAGGGAAACGTATGCTAAATCTATCATTTCCCAATGGTTCCAAAATATTCTCTAATTTTTTCTATCGTCCCTTCTATAAAGAAATAATAATGATGTAAATTCTCTTTGATATATAAGTTCAATCAATGAAAAGAGTGGGATCAAAAGCTTAAATGGGATTTCATACTGAAGGGGTCGATGGGCCTCCTCCTCCCTCCCTTGCGACACCAAGTATAGGACAATTTTCAGGATAACCAAGCTGTATTGCCCCATAAATATTCCAAACCAAGTTTTGGAAGTGTCTTTCACCGGACGGGATTCTGTATTTAGAATCCTCTAGTGTTATTTTGAACCTTACACTTCCACTCTCATGGGTCGTGACTTGTGGGGGTTTTGCTTGAAAATATATCGTGGGCGCTGTATCACATATGTCTGTTGGACCACGGTCACATTGACTTGCAAGACAGTCATTTCCATTGGTTTCAGAAAAACAAGTTATTTCCCAAGTACATGTCACATAATCATCAAAAATATTATCGTTATTATAATGATCGCATATATTTTCTAAACCTTCTTCGATTTGTGGCTTTATCGAACCTGCAGGGGAACCGGCAATACATTCTCCCCATTTAGCAGCTATGTCTGATTGAACACCTGATATTCTCCCAGGACAATCGAACGGTGCTGGTGGTATGAGTAGTTGTTTCCTATTCTCATCCACACAATCACTTACACTACCCCACTTTTCTCTCTCATAATCATCAATAGTCACTAAATTGTCATTATCATCCAAAATATAACAGTCATGGCACCATTCAGGACCTACATCAGGTAATACACCACCTGAATTATCATTTATATCAAAGTCATTATAAAGCCTGTAATACAGCCAATAAAATCTTATATCTTTTAAGTGAGCTTCTAAGTCAGCGCCATCGTTAACATAAACTGGATCACTAATCTCTATTAATGAATCTGGTCCAGCAGTAGCACTAGTAGCAAATTCCTCGCATTCCTGTGAATTTTGTCTATCACAACTATCTTCTCCGGGATTGAAAACACCCACACAAGTATATTCAGGTATAATTGCTTCTATTTCAAATAATGGGCCTTCTACATTCGTTGCAGTCGATACATAAGCATTAAGATAATTTCTTGTTCTCTGAGATATGGCAAATTCAACTTCTTCTGGTTCTGGAATTGTGTGATCAAATGTACAATACCAGAAAGTTTTTGAGCCTGTTCCACCATTTTCTGCTATCTCTAGAACTGCCTGAGTAAATGAGAATTCCAATCCTCCTAATAACATGTTTTTCACTTGTTCCAATTTTTGAATAGATTCATCCTCTGTCGATACTCCCACTGAGACATCTCTGCGACTCCCCCCAAATGATAGCTGATAACCCGCCCATATAGATAATCCTAAAACTCCAACTAGAGCTATTAAAGGAACCACTGAAAAAGAAATACCTTTTTTCAATTATAACACCTATTAACTTATACCCAAGTTTTGATATAAATGTTAGCATATTCTCCAACATATGGGACAGGTATTGTTAAAGTAACAGAATTTATGTCTTTGCCTTTAGGGGGAAGGTTTCCCAATTCCATATATTGTCCAACTTCAAATTGATGGTCAGTGAAAATTTCAGCTATTTTATCGGGAGCATCTTGTGCATTTGCCAGTTCATACAGTTCCCCACCTGTTACATCAGCTAGTTGATTCATAGAATCTGTAAGATGATAACTATTTACAATACAATCTGTACAAGTTATCATGTCAGGATATCCTTGGATACAGACTGGATCGTCAGTCTTAGCTTTGAAGGGAAAAACATTCATAGTTATATCAGGAGCCTCATTTTCAGTTGCATAATCGATAGCGACTCCTAAACTCTCATCATTATCTTGTGTTCTCCCAGCAGTACTAGCACTACCTGTTGGGAGTTCATCAGAAAGTACTATTCCTATTTTAGCAGTAAAATCATACCAACCCTCATAAGGCCCTCTTAAAATACCACAGGCTAACCCTCTTCCCCAATCTTCCTCATTTTGTATAGAGATACCATAACTTCTACACTCGGAATTATCCATATCTATACAATGGAGATATTTTTTGGTGGAGAATGATCCCTCACATGATAAAGTACCACCTTCACAACATTCTGCTCCACCCGGTAACATAAAAATAGTTGCTGCCACGTTATAACCCTCTCCCCTTAAAGTCTCAATTACAAGAGGTAAATTAACTTTTATATTTTGGAAATCATCACACAAGCTCCCAGAAGTATCTATTACCATTATTATTTGATACCTTGGGATAACGTCTGGATAAGGTATTTTAATATACCATTTGTTTTCACCATAAATTTCGTTCATTCTCCATGTTATTTCTTCTGAGATATCGACTGAACCTGTACTTGGACCAAAGTCCAGGCTCCAATCTGTTTGAAAAGCTACAAGACCTAACAACTCCAATAATGTTTTCTCAGTTTTTTCTTCAGTTGTTTGTAATATACTGACTGTCCCCGCTCTTTGACCTTCTATTTCTTGTCTTTCCACCAGCCTTGAAAAACTCTCACCATAACCAGTGGCTAAATATCTCCTCATAAAAAGAATAACTACGATAATTGTGATAGACAATGCGAGAAAACCCAACATTTCTAAAGTTTGTCCTTTCATTTACTCACCAATAATATTTTATCTTCCTGATAATTAACCGTTAATTCGTAAGTCCCTTTGGATTTAAAACCATCAAAATAAACTAAAGAACATATTAATTCCCTACAAGAGCCATCCATACACAATCTACCCTCTTTGTAGGTTACAGGCTTGCTAATCTTCAGGTTTGTTATCATTGATGAAGCTCTATTCAATTCTCCCATTCTACAAGACCAATCAAAAAAACCTGCTAATTTTTCTAGTTCTCCATCTACTAGTCTTATGTGCATTTTTCCTAATTTTACGTTATCTTCAGAGTATTTGATACTAACCGGTATCCAGAACTCAATTTCATTGTTAAGTATTTCTCCCGTTGAGAATTCTTTTGTACCAAACTTCCACTCTCTCTCTACACCACCTTCACCAATCTGTTCTACCCTAACTCTCCAACCAAAATCATAGTTTCTAGCGCATTCTGGTTCTCTGTTCTGCCAAAGTAATTGGAAATCATTAAGTTTTTGAACATCAAGAACATTCCCTTGAACCTTATCAGTAACGGATGATCTATGAGCAAGACACATCTCTGAGTTCGAGAGTATAAGAAGAATATTTGTCCCAGTACCAACTAGGTCAAGACTTTTTTGAGCCATTCTTTCTTTTCCTCGACTTGAATAAATGGATTGAAGGAGGACTATCAAGAGCACTATAACTGCTATTAACATCATCGGTTTCATTATATATCCTGTTTGTCCTTTCATTAATCCACCTGATCGCATGGTTCATCATAGACATATATATCCAGACCCTTTTTAGCAAAGCATAGGACTTTGGGATTTTTGAATGGGTACGCATACCACCCACTCCCTGGATTTGGATGTAGTATCCCGGAGAAAGATTTCTTAACAGTCTGATCCCCATAAGTCACAAAAACAGATTTATAATCGATCCTAATATCAACATTTATCCCCTCTGGTAGTCTATATTCACTCTTCTGCTCTCCTGGCATTGCTGCTTCTCTATCGATTATTAAAGCTATATCTCTGGCAATTGATTCGAATAGGTTTACATAATTCCTATCTGCTTGCATTGATAATACAGTTCTAACCACAAAAGCCATTAGAATAAAGGATATAACTATTGAAAACCCTGTCAACATATTCTCTGAAAGAACTGTAGAACCCTTCATAGACTTCACTTAAAATATTGGTTATTGTTCTTAATAAAAATTAGAACTTGAGAAAAAAACTTTATTTAATCAAAAAACTAATTTTTTGTTTATGAAGAGAATTGTTTTAATTTGTTTGACACTGCTTTCATTGAATTTAGTCCTTGCATCCAACATAGAAAATAATGTTACTCTGGAACTCGTTAAATCTGGTGATAGCTTCTGGTCTCCCAGCTCCAGTCAGGAACTTTTCAACTTCACTGTTGATAACCAGAATGGTTCTTACTCATTTGAAAATGTTAATATAACTCTACCTACCGGTTTCAGTTTTTCAGGTGGGCTTGGGAATAGTTTAAGTTCTTCTTGGGATTGTGGGAATATTTCTTCTGTGATAACATGTAATACAACTAATCAGACCTTAAATTTAACTTCAATCAACATCTGGTTCAACGCTACTTCTAGTGATTGGAATAATGAAACTAATGTAAGTTGGGTGGTAGTTTTAGATGAAGAACTACAACTTGACATTGAAACAGGTATAGATGGTAAAGCCCCTCAAACAGGCCAGTTGAATATGACTTATATGGGATCTGAGCTTGAAGATGGCAGAAATGTAACTAAGAGGGAGAATATTACATTAACAATTACTGTAACAGATCAAGGAATAGGCGTGGATAAAGTCTGGGTAAATATTTACAATTCCTCTGATAATGTTGTTCAATCGTTGTATTTGGAAGAAAATTCAACCTTTTCTGGAGAGGTAGTCACAGAATCCTTGGATATAGACGATTATACAATTAAGGTCTTTACAAATGATACTTTTGATAATTTGAATGATTCAGCAGAGGTATGTGTTTTTACTGTGAACCCTCTTCTGGATTTTGGTGTAGGTAATTTTAGTTGGGAGCCGATTAATCCTTATCCCGGTCAGAATCTAACTGTTTTTTCAAATATAGCTATGGCAAATACAAATGATCAGAATGTTTCTTTGGTATGGAAATTAGATGGTGAGGTAGAATGTCAAGAAATAATTAATTCAACTAGGGAAGTTAATTGTACCTTCACTGGATTTTCTGGGGAAGGGAACGTAAGTCTTGAGGTCGATCCTGAAAACAACATTTCGGAAACATCGGAAGACAATAACTATCACTCCGAGATAATTTCTACTGATCTGAATGTGACTATTTTGGATGTTATCTATAAAGGAGAAGAATATAATAGTACTGATTTGGCATATGTGGAGCATAACGAAACAATAACCTTGAATGTGTCTATTAAATATTGGAATAATAAAGAGCCTGTTTCTGAATTGAATTTAACTAATTTTGGGATTTATGATAAATGGAGTGATTCAGGAGAATATGAAGACAAAACTGATAAGATAACTGGGTTAGATTCTTCACTCAATTCTTCTGGTATCTATCTTATTAATTACACAACGCCTTACATCTTAAACGAAGTTTTGGAATATGGTGAACATGAGATAAAATTAGAAGCAAATAATACAAATTATTCTGGAAGTTCAACTTCGAAATATTTCTTGGACGGTCCTTATTTAACTTTTTTCTTAATAGAGCAGGGAACATCAAAAGATCTTGAAGGAGCATCAAGTAGGTCTGTTTACTTTGATATAAACATTACCAATGAAGGTAATTACACAATTGAAAGTGTTCATGTAGTTTCCATAGAAGCTAACAATGGGGCGACAATTCCAGAAACAGATGTTGAGAGTTGCAAAGATGAAAGTGAAACAATAGAACCAGGGGAACAAGTAGTCCTTTGTAGTGATTTAGAACTTGAAGTCAGAGAAATAGGAGATACTAGAGTAGAAGTTGAAGTTAAAGGAAATTATGATTCTAAGTCACTAAAATTTGAAGGGAGATCATCTAGTGTCTATGCTTATGACACTGGTACCCCGGAGGAGGACGATGATAATAGTGAAACAGAGGAGGAAGATCCAGATGGATTATTAACTCAGAGCGTTAGTGGACCTGCTCCAACAACTAGTTCGTCAACTGAGAGCCAAAACTACATTAGTATAATTTCTTCTCCAGATAAGATTAAGGTGGAACAAGGTGAGGGGTTAACAACCACTGTAAAGGTCAAGAATGACAATGAAATAAAATACCAGTTTATTAAACTTGAAATAGATGGGATTGATTCTTCTTGGGTTACTGTTATACCTTCAAGTGAAGTTGAAGTAATACCCATGGATACTAAAGAGTATAGTGTTGAATTTAATATTCCTAAAGATGCTGAAATAAAAGAATATGAGGGAGATTTCAAAGCATCAAGCTCGATTAAAACCAAAAAACGAGTTTTCATTCTCTCCATATTACCAGGATCCGAACTTAAAACTTCCATAAATCAAACCATCGAAAATTACCAGGATCAGATTCAAGAATTGGAAAATAATATCACTGAGATGAAAAGTAAGGGTTATAATATAACAGAAGCTGAAAGGAAACTTCAAGAATTGAAAGACGAATTTAACAAACTAATTACATTCAGAGATGGTGGCAACTACAAATCTGCGTATGAACTTTTGGATGAGACTGGGAACCTTCTTAACGAGACCGCAAGTGTAATATCGGGAGCAGTTATTATTCCTTCAACGAATCTTATGGCTAGCTATGAATTCAACCGACTTTTACCTGGTTTATTTGGTTTGTTATTAGTGGCGGGTGGATATACCTTTTGGGGAAGATACTTTGGTGTTAAGGAAAAAGTATTGAAAAAAGTAAAAGGAGTTAAATCCCGACCTAAATTTAGCCAAAGAAAAGCGGATTTGGAGATAATCGCTGGAAAAGTAAGAAAAAAAGAGACTAAACCAGTTGTTGTGGAAACCAAGAAAAAGTCCAAACTAAAACCAAGGACTTCTAGTAGAATGGATGAGCTAGAAATGATAAAGAGTCTTGTCAAGGGCAAATAATTCTAACAATTCCCACATATTTCACAGGGAGCAATAGAAGGGTACATAGCCTGATGTAATTCACATAAAAGTTGTTTTTCCCGTATTTTTTTACAAATATCACAGAATCTTTTGTTTATTTGTCTAGCCTTGATTCTTTTATCGACAATATCTTTTGTAAGATATTCTATCATCAGCATTATATCCTTCTCATTTTCTAGTGACTTCGCCTTTGATCCCCTAGACTTTCGGTTGTACTGTGATACCGCTGCCTGAGTTATTCCTAAGATATCTGCAGCTTCTTGCTGAGTCATATTATATTTAGTAATCAATTCTCGTGTCATGATTGACCTTATTGCTGGTAGGACTGAACCTACTACTACTTCACAAAACGGCTTCATAGTAAGTAATTGTTGGGATAAGTTTAAATAATATAACGGTGTTATAGAGGTTGCAATTATATAAAAAGATTGTCACATTAAATAATAGGTATCAACTCATGGCCCGGTTGGCGTAATCTGGTTAGCGTAGGAGTCTGTGGAACTCTTGGTGGGGGTTCAAATCCCCCGCTGGGCCCACAACTTAATTTATTAATCAATTTTCCTATAGTTAAATTAAGGAATTGGTATGAATTTCATTGAGATTTTAAAGAATTTTATCCTAGTCAATTATCAAAATATAGGTCTTTCATTACTTTCAGTAATTTTAGGTATAATAATATACAAATTACTTGAAAGAGAGATAGAGTCTTTAAAAAGAAGTGATAGAATAGAGTCACATGTTGCTTACACTTTAAAAAAGATAATACAATGGTTTTCCTTTTTTGTCATATTATATTTAGTATTGTCTCAATTTGGACTCAAGATAGGTTCCTTGGCCGGATTTTTAACAATATTTGGCAGTACCGTCATAGGATTTGCGGCAATAAACACTGTAGGTAATGCAATAGCTGGTTTAATAGTGATGATAAGCAGGCCATTTAAAATTGGAGATAGGATTTATTTTAAAGACAAATATGCGGATATTGTAAGTATAGAATTGATTTACACTAAGATGAAAACTTTGGATAATGTTCTAGTTTCTGTACCAAATCAAGAGTTGTTAAAAACTGAAATAGATAATTATGGTAAGAAAAAAATAGTCAGAAGGAGATGTACCATTACAGCTGGATTTGAACATGAATTTGAAGAAATTGAAAAGGTACTATTAGAGGCAGCGAAGAAAACAGGCGGCATTTTGGAAATACCTCAACCTTTTGTCCGGATAATTAAGTTCCAGAATTTTGCGGTGGAATATACACTTTTTGCGTTTACCAAAGACATCAAAAACTTAAGACAAATAGATGCTAACTTATATCAATCCGTGTTCAAGAATTGTAAAGCTAATAAAATAGATATTAGTACACCAAACTTGTACAAGCAAGTTTAATTTTTCTTAAAAACTAGATCTTTCAGTGAATCTTCTTTATTTAACTTATTCAACTTAATCAGCATGTAGATCGAGATAGCTATACTACCTGTAGCAACAATAAACACAAACCAGAATATTCTTGAAATCCAACTACTTTCTTTATAGAAAACCCAGATGTAGAAAATCATAAAACAGAAGAATAGATCAACAAAACTGGCGATTAACCATGGTTCATTCACAACAGAATTAATAGCAACTCTTAAATTACCAGACAGAAGAACCCATGAACCTAAAGATAACATTACAACAAGAACTAATGAAAACCAGACTTTTAGGAATTTCATCAAAATTTCATTTTTCATCTCAACCTTACCCCTACCTAACTTAATTAATAACTAATAGTACAAAAATAGATTATGGAAATGGAATTTAAAGATGATACAATAATACTCGACGGGAAAGTGATTAATAACCTTGATAAATTCGTTCTAGGTTTCGTTAAAACCCTCGAGAAATACACAGATTATGTTATTGTAAGCGGATACCCAGCGATATTTTTTGGAAGAACAAGGGCTACTGAGGATGTTGATATAATAATCAAAAGAGGTAAAATTAGGGAATTTCTTGAAGAAATAACCAGTCAGGGTTATTGGATTCTTAACACTAGTTCGATTAAAGAAGCGTTGGAAATACTTAATGACAAAACCCCGATAAGAATAGCCAAGGAAGGAAAAATTATTCCGAATTTTGAGTTGAAATACTCTTGGGATGAACCTGATCACTATTCTTTGGAAAATAGAATTAAAGTGAAATTTAATGGGAATAAAATATTCTTCTCCCCAATTGAGATTCAAATAGCTTATAAATTAAAATTAGGAAGTAAAGGAAATGAAAAAGATATTGAGGACGCTATTCATTTGTTTAGCTTGTTTAAAGATACAATAAATACCCCTAAACTAAAGGACCTAATTGAAGATTTTTCTGTTAGAAGTGTAGTTGAGAAATATTTGGGTGAAATTTATGATTGAAATTGATGGGAAAGAATTTGAAGAGAAAAGAGAAAAGAACTTTGAAGAAAGAATATGGTTCATCAATTACTGGTGTAATTACATGAAAGAACATTCGAACAAGGAATGGAGTTCCCAACAGGCTGAGTTAATAAATGCGCAAATAAAGGACTAGTTCTTTCTGTCAACTTTTTTATTTCTTATACCTTCTCTCCCATCCTTTCTTGAAACCCTGATACTGCTTCTTGTCACTGTATTGAAAATATTCCTGCTTAGATTCACCCGGATACTGTTCATTAAGAAATACGATTAATTTTTCTTTTAGTTCAAGGGCATCGGCATATTTTCTTACCTTCAGATAATAATCTTCTAGAGATTCTGGATAACCCTTACCTTTCTCAACGAATAGTAATATCGGAACATCGTGCTCTTGTGCCCATTTTGCTTCTATTTCCAGTCCGGCGCTAGAAAATGAAGCTTCAGCAATAAAAACTTCTGACTTTTTCAATAATTCCTCACTTTTATCAACTAGGTCTTCTCTGGGCAATTTATGTCTGTCTTCAGGTGTAGTTGCGTCAAAGAATTTGACTGCTTCATGAAAAGCTTTTTTTATTTCTTCTGGTGTTTCTGATGGATATGTGATATATATAATTTTATTCACCTTATTCAACAGTATATTCCCATCCCGGCTGCCAGGCTTTTTCTCTCCTCCAATCTTCTGCTATAGCTTCTTCCCAGGTTTTATCTTTTGTTAATACTTCTAACGCTAATTGTGGTGCTTGATGAGCGACAATACCAATATGCTTATCATCATAGTTTTCTTTTAAAAAATCAAGGAAATCACTAATCCTTTTTTCAACGTCCTTATAGCTTTCACCATTGGGATAATTATCTTCAATCCGTTTATTCATGTCAGTTTTAACAATTTTTGAAGGCTTTTGGGTATGATCTCCATAATTACATTCTCGTAGCCTCTTATCCTGAATTATCTTATATTTATCTCCAAAAGCGAGCTTAGTTGAAACAATAGCTCGTTTTAAATCAGAACAAAATATTACATCGAAATCTTTATCTGAAACCATCTCTCCTAATTCTTTAGATTGTTTAACTCCTAATTCAGAAAGTTCTCCTGGTGCCCAACCCGTTGCTAGATGTTGCTCATTATCCGTTGTAGTTCCGTGTACAAAATATGTTATTTTTACAACCATAGTACCACACTTTCCTTACTTGCATAATATTTTAATTTGTAATTCTTAAATCTCTTCGTTAAGAGAATTTCATTTTTTCCATTTCCTATTAAATTTGAAATAAATAATTATTTTACTCTAATTTCATTAGTGTTAATATGATAACTTGGAGAGTACATACTTTGGGATATGGAAAGGTAGATATAGAAGGAAAAAATTATGACGAATTAATGGAGGATTTTGAAAGTAAGTTTCCTGGTAGTATGTCATTTGGTTTGTTAGCTGTACATCTTACGCAGAGAATCCTTTACACATTAGCTTATTTAAGAAGAGAGGATATACCTTCTAGGGGTTTATTAAAACCCTCAGAAGTCGATTTTGATCGTTATTATCCCACTTCTGATTAATTTTATAAATACTCCAAACTCTTCTCAAAAATATCATTCATCTCTTCAAAAGTAAGATTCTTCCTAACTTCATCTCTAGTCATCCATTTAGCCCAAACAACATCACTTGCATTTGGTTCAACTTCAGAATCCTCATCAACTTTAACCAAGAAAATACCTTGTTCTGTAATTATTCCTTCAAAAAAACCTTTTTTGTAAGTAGCTTTATAGTTGAATGGAAGCTTTTTTATTTGGCTTTTCTTGATATCAATCCCAGTTTCTTCTCTAACTTCATGAATAACCGCATCCTCTTCTGTCTCTCCCTCCTCAATCCCACCCGTGGGAAGTACAATATTATCATTCCTTGTCTTGACAATTGCAAATGAATCAAGGTTTTTGTAAACTATTACTAGAACACCCGGTCTTTCGATAACTAGATCATCCATTAACATTAAAGCGGTTTGGATCATTCCTGGGACTAGATGGTATTTTAGAACTTCTTTGGGATATATCCAATAGTATTCCACATTTTCATGGTCTAACTCTACTTTTTCCGTGTTTGTTTCAAAAAGAAATGCATTATTGTGATAGAGTGTGTTCAGGTTTTTATCTATTTTTGTAAACTCTTCACTTTGTTTCAATAATTTCAGATTATCTTTAGACAGTCCTGTTTCCTCTTCGATTTCTCTGAATGCTGTGTCTAAAGGTGTTTCGTCAGTCTCTATTTTTCCTGTTACAAAACTCCATCTACCGGGATATATGTCATCCCCAGGATTACGTCTAAGCAGAAGTATTTTACTCTTATTTTTTATTACACATATTACCACATTTTTTTCTTGCATTAATCATACCTCTATCCTTAGTAATTTTTTAACAACTTTATCCATTCCATGAGCAAGAGGATAATCAGAGAGTTCATCTGTTATTATCCAAGTATAGTTTTGATTTTCATAATCGAGTTTTATTTTATCCGTCTTAGTTTTGAAAAGAAAAGGGTTAATGTGCCAAGTAATCCCGATTTCTTTATCTCGGTCTAAAAATAATTTCTCCTGCTTTACAAGTTCTATATCATTTTTTATTATACCTATCTCTTCTTCAATTTCTCTATAAGCGGTTTCAATTGGTTCTTCTTCCTCTTCAATTAGTCCACAGACAAAAGCCCATTTATCAGCATACCAAGGTGCGGTTGATCCTCGTTTGAGTAGGAGTAATTGGTTGTTATTTTTTAAAATGCAACAAACTGTATTTTTGTGCTTCATATCAACCAACTTAATACTTTATTATTAACAAAATCAAATATTAAAACTGAGAATATGATACGACTTGATCCCAAAGATAATTACAAGCTAGAAAAACTCTTAGAACTAGTTAACAAGGACAAGGAACTAGAGACCCTGTGGAAATGTGTTAATGTTAATGCCATAGATAGGATGGGATTCAACGATCATGGTCCAGTCCACGTCCAGATTGTTTGCAGAAATGCATTAGATTTGATAAGAATTCTAAACAAGAAAAAAGTAGCCATGAATTTAATCAAGGATCATAAACTCGAATATGAGGATTCAGAGTTGGTGGTTGTTCTAGCGGCATTACTTCATGACATAGGTATGGTTGTTAAAAGAGAGGATCATGAGAATTTTAGCGTATCACTTTCGGTTAAATTCCTTAATAAGTACCTTCCCCAGATTTATGATAACGAAACAACAAGAACAATAATAATGTCAGAAGTACTGCACTCAATAATGGGACATTCAAAAGAGGAGATACCATTAACGGTCGAAGCGGGTGTTGTTAGAGTTGCTGACGCGCTAGACATGGAGCAGGGGAGAGCACGAATACCATTCGAAGCTGGTAGCATAACTATACATTCTGTCTCCGCTTTAGCCATTGATAAAGTAAGAATAAGTGAAGGAGAAGATAAGCCAATACTTGTGAAGATTGATATGTCCAATTCAGCAGGTATATTCCAGATAGATGAACTTCTGAGAGAGAAGATTAAGCATACACCACTTGAAGATTATGTTAAAGTAATTGTAGAAGTTAAAGGAGAGAAAGAGAAAAGTATTGTTCATCATTTTGAGTTATGATTAATCTTAACCAACTCATAATCCTTACTACCTAACCCTAATTTTTCAGCATAATCCAAAATATAACTACCATCCACACCATTGTGTTCCAAGAATGGATCTTTGCCGTCATTCGCTTGAATAACTAAATCCAATGAAGCTTTATCAATCGCCACAGGATCTTTTGACATCAATATTCCAATATCTTTCATAAATGATTTTTGTTTATTTCCTTTACAGTCACAATAGTAAGTAATATTATTTACAAAATTAACATACCACCACTCCCTATTTTTCAAAGCAGCAACAGTATATTCAGCAATCTTTTCCATTAATTTTTCATTACTTCTTCCACCAAATGGAACTTGCATCGCTCCAGTAGGACAAATAGCAATACACATAGCACATCCTATACAGACATCAGGATTCACTTCAGCCTTTTCACCAGGTTCAATCTGAATAGCCTCCACAGGACAATTCTCCACACAAATACCACAAGCTGTACAAGCGGACTTATTCACATGAGGGGATATAGATGAATGCATATCTAACTTTCCTCCCCTTGACCCTAAACCCATACCAACATTTTTCAGAGCACCACCAAATCCTGTAGCTCCATGACCTTTGAAATGGTTTAATCCAATTAATTTATCATATTTTTCCAACCCCTTTCCTAATTTTGCTTTTTTAGTATTTTCGGTATCTATTTCTACCTCCAAAGTATCTTCTCCTAATTCACCATCCAAGATATCAATATCCAGAAAATCGAAGCCATGTTCTTTTGCTGTTCGAATGTGATCAGATTTCTTTGTCCTAGTACCCTTATAAAGAACATTACATTCAACAAACTTTGGATTGTTAAAATATTTCGTAACATCTTTGATTAATTCAGGATCTATATGAGTATCATTATTTCTTTCACCAAAATGTATCTTTAATCCTATATTATCTTTACCTAACTCTTCGGATATAATTTCAAAAAATCTATTGACTCCATGCTTCAGATCTTCCAGATTTTTATAAAAATACACTCTCGATGACATAATATAATTAAAATAGGGATTCAGAATTAAATTCTTAGAGGATTAAAACAAAAAGAAAAAAGAAAAACTTAGACGAGACATTTATGCATCTCTTGCTTTGAGTGTCTTTCTCCTATTTGCGTCTGCTCTGTCAGCTGCTCTCTTAACCATTCTGACTACATCAGCGTTTAGTGCTTCTAGGAAGTCTTCACTGACATTGAATCTGTCTCTAACTAAGTCTCTAACTGCGCTCTTTACAATTACTCTATTTGCCATATTTTCACCCTCCTTTTAGATTAATTTGACCAAATGGTCTCTAACTGCTATAAATTAAGGTTTTAGTTATATTTAAAGATTTTGGTTTAGAAGCGCTATAGTTAAAGAATTTAAAGAGTTAGGAGAAGTTATATTTAAGTATTTTGGTTTAAGAAGCTATAGATTGGATTTTTGAGGGTTTATACTTGAAAGTAAATAAAGATTAGTTTCAATAATTTTTTTAATTCAAACGGTTTTTACCTTTTCCTTGAATGTTCAAATGAAGGGTATTAGAATTTTTTTATGGTTCTGTAAAACCATCGTACCATCATATAATACGAGTATGATTTAGAGTAGTTATATACAAGCGCCGTCTTCGCAACCATTAGGACAGTATTGATAGTTTCCCACATTATTACCTCTGAAATCACACTTGTAATCAATTACTTGGCAACTATCCGCTTTACTACTCTGTAAATCACCATTTGTGTTAGCAGGACAAGAATCGACCTCTCTAGAATCCCACCATCCTCTACTAGAATCCCAAAACCAAAGAGAACAGTGATCTGTAAGAGTTCCTGAATAACTTTCACTATATTCTCTAACTATACCTTTTTCATAGTAATTATCAGGCCCATCTGAGTCCGTACAAGTTTCTATACAATCCTTATAACTAATAACTAGATCTACACATCCTAATTTAGCTACTCGGAAAGTATTATGAAATTCGCAAATAATTCCCTTTCTATGGTCAGGATTGCTAAAAACTAGGTCCAAAGATATACTATTTATCGTAGCAGTAGTAAATGGTCTCGATTCTCCTTTGTACCTACATTCTATTCTTTGGAACTCATGGTCTTTCTTCAAATATTCATTAAGATCAACATTAGCTAAACCGTCTTGACCAGGATATACATTGAAATTTAGTGGATCATCTGGATCATCAGTTGTGAGTCCTGTAACTGATTCTTGGCATCCCTCATCACTTATTGCTAAACAATTTCCCTGATCGGTTTTTCCTATTATTGACCAATCTGCCGTTAGTACACCATCAACATATTTTTCTAGGGTTATATTCATTTTTCTCTTATTATGGAATTCACAAGTGATTTCATCATGGCCTCTTGTAGTATCAGTATAGTCTACCTCCAAGTTTATAGTTTCGGTTTGATCTACAGTAATAGGATCTCCATTAGCATACTCACATTCAACACTATCGAACTCATAACCTTCCTTCAATCTCTCTTGTAGAGTGACTTCAGCTATTGAATCAATATTGGGATAAACAGAAAATTGTGCTGTCATTTCCTGTTCACTATTTAGAGAAATCTCACCATTTATTATATCTGGGGAAACATACCAACCTTGATTGCTCTGTAAAACTCCATCAACATATTTCTCAACATTTATTATTGTTCTTCTCTTATTATGAAATTCACAAGTGATTTCATCATGGCCTCTTGTAGTATCAGTATAGTCTACCTCCAAGTTTATAGTTTCGGTTTGATCTACAGTAATAGGATCTCCATTAGCATACTCACATTCAACACTATCGAACTCATAACCTTCCTTCAATCTCTCTTGTAGAGTGACTTCAGCTATTGAATCAATATTGGGATAAACAGAAAATTGTGCTGTCATTTCCTGTTCACTATTTAGAGAAATCTCACCATTTATTATATCTGGGGAAACATACCAACCTTGATTGCTCTGTAAAACTCCATCAACATATTTCTCAACATTTATTATTGTTCTTCTCTTATTATGGAATTCGCAAATAATTCCCTTTCTATGGTCAGGATCGCTAAAATCTAGGTCCAAAGATATATCATTTACCTGAGAAGTAATAAATGGTGTCGATTCTCCTTTGTACCTGCATTCGATTCTTTGTAACTCATATCCCTCTTTCAAATATTCAGTGAGGTTCAAAGTAGCTAAACCATCCTGGCCCGGATATACATTAAAAACTAGTGGGTCATCTGGATTATCAGTTGTGAGTCCTGTAACTGATTGTTGACATTCCTCATCACTTTCACAAACACAAAATCTACGCATTGAAGATCGTGGGTTTCCCGCACTACAATTTTGCGAGTAACCAGTCGCTCTATACCAACAAACATTGTTATGTGTGGTAAGATATGGGCCCGCACTAGAACCAACTCCAGCATAATTAAGTGAACACGACCTACAGTCTGTTAGTTGGAAACCAATGGTACAATCCTTATCATCATTCCAATTTTCCTCAACACAGCTCATCCCATGATCAGCACATACCTCATCACAACTTTGCCCTTTTTCGCCAAGATACCAGCATCTCCCTTTACCTGCAGATAAACAATTTTTTGTTAAACAATCTCCTGTTGTGATTCCACCAGTTATTTCCCAATCTGCCGTTAGTACACCATCAACATATTTTTCTAGGGTTATATTCATTTTTCTCTTGTTGTAGAACTTACAAAGAATTTCTTCATCAGTTATTATAGGTATATTCTCTACTGTTAAATTATTAAGTTTACCCAACGGACTCCCTATCATATCTCCATTTTCATCCGTAAGAAAACATTCGGCTGTAACAAACTCAAAGCCTTCCTTCAATTCACTCTCTGTTATATTAACACTCACTGGTATATCAACATAATGTTCCACTTCAAATACAAGAGGATTTTTTGATATGCCGGTTGTCACTCCTGAAGAGGGGCTAATAGTAACATTGGGATCATCTGAAGAAGCCGTATAATTCCAATCGGATATTGGGCCATATGTATCCTCATTTCCATCTATATAGTATTTTTCAACCATGATCGTCCCAGTTACTCTTTTTATATTATAGAACTTACAAACAATCGGATCTCTAGCTGGATTAAAAACGTCGAAAGGAATTTCAAAACCTCTTGCTGATTTAGAGTTTAAATCATATGTGATACCGTCATCACTATCTAACAACTCTCCTGATTGGAAACACTCAATATTTATTAATCTATGATTTTCTTCTTGAGTAGAATTTGGGTTTTCAGTTATTTCGACCTCAGCTGTTTTCCCTTCTTCAGGCTCTACTTTAAATTGTAAAGGATCAGTTGTACCAGATTTTGATACTTCACAGATACCGTCCCCACCTACCGCATATGTACAACCATTATCATTAGTAACTGAGGAAGTAAACTCCCAGCCCTGTTTTGGATTTGGATCTTCATCAACATATTTTTCGACTCTTATAATTCCTCCACAAAATTCATCAGCAAGAGCAACTAAATCTTCTGCTAATCTATCGAAATTGGAACTAGTAACAGAATCAATATCAGATATCTTTTCCAATCTTTTATAAAAACCATCACCGATTCCAATTGCATGGATTCTAGTATTATAAGGGACGGATTTAATTTCATTTGCCCTAGCTATAGCCCTTTCCAATGCTATACCTGGTCTTCCATCTGAACCTGCGGAACATGGTCCCCCACCAGCGATTGTATTGGGTTTACCATCCGAAGAAAAAATAACTAGATTAGGTCTTTCAGGTCTAAAATCCTGATCAAGTGCATTTTGAGCCGATATAAGCCCCTCCTCCCAACTTGTACATCCACCGCTACTTAAACTATCAATTTTTCTTTCTAAAACATCGATGTCATCTGTGAAATCCTGAAGTACTGTGGCCTCGTCATCAAACCTAACAACTGCGATTTGAGTTGGTGTGTTGGGTAAAAAGGCGTTTACGAAAAGTTTGAATGCATCTTTCATTTGTCTTAACTCACGAGAGTTTATACTACCCGAATCATCCAATACAAAAACTATATCTATACCGCAATAATTCTTAATATCTGGATTAGGGAGAGGAGCAACACTTTGGATGCGAATTTGATCTTCCCGAGTTACAGAAGATTCACAAGCTGGGTAATTTGAAGTGGGTTCCCCGATTTTTTCCTCGATTAGAGAAGTAGTATCTAAATTATTTATTGTCCCATCTTCATTAACATCACATCTTGGACAAGAGCCTACTGGCTGGTTTAAATGGTTCTCTACTGTTATTAAATCTTCTTCATCTATTGCACCATCATCGTTAACATCTGGGCAAACCCCAACTTCTATTGGATGACCAATAGTGGTAGTTGTTTGATAACGACAAAAATTCAACCAAGGAAATACATCACAAATATCTATGGAAAAAGCTGATTTTAGAGTCACTAACATTAAGACTATACAAACTACTGAAATTAATTTCATCTTTTTACTTGTTTTCATTTATCTTTCTACCTCACACCATAGGGATATTTTCTATCTTTAATCTTAGTTGAATATCTTCCTTTTCAAGATCGTAAACGCTATCCCCATTTGAATCTGTCAATAAATAGTCAGTTATATCACAGTAATAAACTCCTGAATTTTCATAGGAGCATTCCTCAATGTCGTTCCAAGTGGAATCATAATATTGGACTACCACTTTTCTATTTACTAATTCTGTAATGTTAACATTGAAGCCGACTTCATAAGCGTGACAATAAACACTATCACCTGGTTCTTGGGAATTACATTTCCTTTCTATACCCTCCCATATATCGTTCCAATTAAGTTCAACATAATATACTTCTGAATCTATGGGGATGAATGTTTCTTCGTTATTACATTCTTTCAATCTCTCAACTAAAGGATCTTGGCATCCTTCCTTTGTACAAACTTTTTCTTCGGGATTACAAGCTTCTTTTCTGGTACAATAACATTTATAGATCGATTCATATTCCTCCTCACAACCACCACTACCTATATATGTAAAATCATACTCACATACGTCTTCATAATAATCCAAATTAGGGAAATAGATATCATATGAGATAAAAGTAACATCAGCACAATAGGCAGTATCATATCCCCTATCATTACAAATATTAATACAATTTGAAGAGGGTAGTAATATAGGGGGTTCAGGGTCTGGGGGAATTGGTGGAGTTGATACTTCGGAATAAATTGATGCCTCATCTAAAGTTATTTTATTATTTTCATATAATTTATAAGTCCAATCTTCGTCCACACCTTCATCACAAACAACAGCATGGGTGATTGGGTCTTGAATGCAATCGCAAGGTACCCCATTCCCATTACTATCGTCATTATCACAATTATAATTTTCATCCTGAGCATTACAAACTTCTGGGATTTCCTGTACTCTAAATCTACTTTCACAAGGAGGTCCCCATGGAGTCCATGCATCGTCTCTTTCAAATCTACATTGGACTTTATAATCACCAGATTCATAAACAGCTAATTCCTCTGAAATAGCCTTATGAGATGAGGGCACTGCACCTGCTGCCCAACCTAAAAATTCTGTATTTAAATCGTAATTCCAGCTTCCATCATCAATTCTATACCGAAATTCTGAATTTTCTGGACCATTATCCTCATCAAAACCTTGATTTTCATTACCATCTATACAAGTAAAAGCGACTCTATCTCCCTGAATTAAATTATTAAAGGTGTAACCTTCTGCTGGACGGAGGTTATTACAAACTAACTGGGGTAATGTGGTTGTTGTCGTGGTTGTAGTGGTTCTTCGGGTGGTTGTTGTCCCTCTTGGACAGCAACATCCCCAATATGGATTATTGCAGCCCTGACATGAACCCTGTACTTTATGAGCTCCTGGGCTATCACAAGAACATTTATGTTCACCTGGAGGACAAGACCAATCACAATCATAGACACATTCATAATTATCTGGATTAACACATTGAACACCATTATTACACAAAGCCATTTGACCTGCGGGACAATCTACATTTCTCCAAGTTATATCAGAACCACATACGGGAGCAGAACTGGGATTGCATTGTCCATTATAATATACACAACACTCTCCATGGGAAGAAGACATCCAATTACAATTATGGCTTCCACATAATGTCATACCACCATCGGTAGTAGTTGTAGCACTACTATCTGGAACACAATTCCAGTTAGCGTCCCAGTGATAACCATTATCACAGTGCTGTTCGCAACCATCATCTCTCCCAGATGCTTGAGTTTGGCATTTCCAATGTGCATGAGGTTTAGGAGGACCAGCACAATCATTGCACCAAGAGTCACTTGTACAATGTTCAAGATCACAATTTGAACTTTCTAGTGTTGGCCCCAAGATACTTCTTAAAATATCCCAAATACTGATAGCGTGAACCATAGGAAAAGTTACCAGAATTATCAAGAAAAAGCTTAATATTATTCTCCAAATGTCTCTCATAGTAAAAATAATTAAATTCTGGTAATAAAAAGATTTTGCACCTCCGAAAAATACTTGAATAACGTTAGTATCATCCCTAAAATAATTACCTATGAGAACGAAAATAATAAAAAGAAGTAAACTAATAACTATTACTATGAAGAAAAAGGGACAGATGTCTTTGGAAATGATAATTGGTTTACTGATACTTCTTGTCGTTGCTGTTGTTGTTATTAGGATATTTCTACAGAGTATGTCTGGAGCAGAGGATTTAGGAGTAAAGAATGAATTGGCATATAAAAATTTCAAATCAAATTGTGAAAGTCTTTGTAGTAATTATAAAGCTAGTGGTACACGGGCCACGCTTGCTAAGTATTGTTATACGGACTTGGGGAATATAGATTTAAATGAAAATGGTATAATTGATAAATTAACGGCTGATACAAAAATTCTTCCAATTTGTGAAGATGGGATTTATTGCTTCCATGTTACTGAATGTGAAACTGATTACGGTGTTATTGATTGGGATGATTGTAGAAAGGTTGTTTGTGAATCCTATGAAGATATTTACTCTGATGAGGCTACAATAGACAGAAAAGTTAGTGAATTATTCGAATTAGGGAGTTGTGATGGTATTTCCAATGACGAAAATTGGGTTAAATTGTACTTTGATGCAGGTAATGGACGCCCCTGTACTAGTCCACCCGACAGTCCTTGTATTATTAGTATTGATAGTTGTGAGATAGATACAACTAATAGTCCAATAACATTCGATTGTACAGGGTCAATATCAGATCAACCCAGTTTACATTGTAATGCTAGAGACTTTGCAATGATAGTAGCTGATTCGGATGATTCTAGTACTGCAAATATAGCAGGGGCATCCCCAGATGCAGGAACCGGAAGTGTTACTTTCACTTATGTTGATGGAGTAAGTGATGAAATCAGTGGTACATTAGGAATGTATCAAGGGACAAGTTTAACAACTGGTGACTGTCAAGGTGGGAATTTCGGAGCGGGTATTTATTATATAGATATCGAGAACCCAATTGTAACATTCGGTCCAACTAACTGTCAAATATCCTAATCTATTTAAACCTTTTCTTCCATTATTCTTCTGGGTGAGTTGATTAGATAGCTTCGCCTTGTTGTCAAAAATAAGGTGAGGAATTTCCGTCCATGGAGGAACCAATGCCGAGATGCTAGTCTTTGGTAACAGAAACGATACCTTCGGGTTGAAACGGATCAAAGGCTTCCAATGAAATGCAAGTCAAAAGGCGCTTAGATGAATGCTATCTTAAAAACAAAAGACGGGATAAAATCAACACACCCTCATTTTTTTAATAAGATGGTTTTATTTCTACCCCACCTGTAAGGGCGTATTTTATTAACTGAGTTATGGTTGGATTTTCAAAAGCAAAGAATTTTTTAGCCTCTTCAGATAATTCATAAAAATTCCCTATTTTATTTAGTGTATTATACTTACCAGTTGATCTTTCTTTGAATTCTTTTTTACAAATTGCCAGAATTCTTTCATACTCAGGATCTTGTGGATGAACTTTCTGAAAATCTACCACTATATTCTCGGGTTTGACGAATCTTCTCCTTTTAATAAATTCGTACACATCCCTATCTTTTTCTATCTCTAATTTTAATGTTTCTGGGAGCTCAGTTTTAATCCTCAAATGCATAATAAGGAGGTAAATAAAAAAGAAGACGGATAGAATGAGTGTTGAAGACATTGCTATTATAATTGCTAATATTATTGGGTTCATAGCTATCTAAATACTTTATATTAACAGGAATAAAAAGTCTTTCTGGCGGGATTAGTTTTATATTCTTAACTGGTTAATTAATTGTTGATAAAGATGGCTAAACAAAAGAAAACAAGGATGCCTTCTGGAATGGCAGGGTTGATGAGATATGATG
>CAYMPD010000018.1:0-23598 GCA_964392445.1 uncultured archaeon
TTGGCACAATTTATTTCTCTTGGGATGATTATTTAGGAATTTTGTCCCACAGTCTTTTTATTTAATTGTTATGTTGTCAAAGGAAGAAATGCTCGTACCAGGTCAGGACTATAATGTAATAATATTAGGGGATGATGAAATAGTACTTGATATAAGATTAAGAGATGTTCATCCTTATAGTGGACCATATTACAGATTTGTGTCCCCAGAAAAGATAAAAAGTGAACCTTCAGATTTAGTTGGGTTGACGGAAGACGAATTTAGTTCAAGAGGGGTGACTTGGGTGCCTAGAATTGGTTATTTTCTAGTTAGGGTAAGCCCACCTGGATGTTTAGTTCCTTGGGGAAAAGATAAGATAACTTCAGTTTATGAAACTCCCATAACAGAGATAGGAAAAAAAGATAGATTATATAGAAGAGTCCTACCATAATAATCAAAATGTTAAATGAATAGATTTTAGTTATATTTGGTGTAAACTCCCCCAACTCTCCAAAACCTAGCCCCTCATGGTTAATTGGATACCTCTTAGTTCAATTATTTAAAACTAACCAACTAATAATAATCCAAGTGAACGTGATGCCGTACCAATTTCTAAGCTAACTCAAACCGAAGATTTTTCTACTCTTAAAACTAAACCATTAAGAGAGGATAACAATGAATGACAAGGAATTAATCAATAGATTACATAATAACGAAAAAAGGATTCTAAAGGCTCTAGAAGGAAAGAAATCATTAACTTTCAAAGAATTGCAACAAGAAACTAATCTAAACAAAGACACTCTTGAGAAAGCATCACTCTGGGCAAAGGTTAAAGGAGTGTTAAAAATAGATGAGGAAATAACTGAATTTCTGGAATTGACAAAAGAAGGTGAAGAATATGCCAAAAATGAATTACCAGAAAGAAAACTTCTAAATGAAGTTAAAAAAGGAGAATCGGAAATATCCAAACTCAAGAAAAAAGTGAAAAAGTTTGATATAGGTTTAGTTTGGCTGAACAAGAATAATTGGGTTGAGATCCAAAAAGGTGAATTAAAATTAACAAACAAAGGAAGGAAAGCATTGGAAGAAACATTGCCCGAGGAAAAAATCCTTTCTAAACTAACTAAAGGAAAACAAAAAGCTAAAGATTTTGATCCAATAGTAATTGATAAGTTGGAAAAAAGAGGCTTAATAGATAAATCAGTCAAGAAAAAAAGAGATGTTTCATTAACAAAAAGAGGAAAGGAAATTTTACCGAAAATTGAAATCAACCAAAATATAGGTCAATTAACACCAAAAATACTAAAGGAAAAAACTTGGAAAGAGTCTGGTATTCGACCTTATGACGTTACTTTACCCACGTCCAACATTCATCCTGCGAAAAAGCACTACATGACCCAGATAATAGAGTACATTCGCCAAATTTGGACAGATATGGGATTCAAAGAGATGACTGGACCATTGCTTGACATTTCATTCTGGAACTTTGATGCTCTATATCAACCTCAAGATCACCCCGCTCGGGATATGGCAGATACATTTTACATGAAAATACCTGAGAAGGGCAAATTACCAGATGAAGAAATAGTTGAAAAAGTAAAAATGACCCACGAAAATGGATGGGATACTAGTTCTAAGGGTTGGCAATATGATTGGGATCCTGAATTTGCAAGAAAATGTGTTTTAAGAACACATACTACTTCATTGTCATCAAGAACTCTAGCTCAATTAAGAAAGGATATTGATAAAAATGCTTTGCCTGCAAAATACTTTTCCGTGGGTAGATGTTTTAGGAACGAAACGATCGATTGGAAACATTTGGCGGAATTCTATCAGACTGACGGAATAGTTGTCGGTGAAGATGTTAATTTTAGACAATTCCTATTTTATTTGAAAAGATATTTCTCCAAACTTGGATTCCCAAAGGCTAGATTTAGACCCGCGTACTTTCCTTACACAGAAATGTCAACAGAAATAGAAGTTTTCCATCCAAAACACAAAGAATGGTTAGAACTAGGTGGTGCTGGGATTTTCAGACCTGAAGTTGTAAAACCTCTTTTGGGTAAAGATATCCCCGTTTTAGCATGGGGACCTGGATTTGGAAGAATAGTTATGATGAATTACGAGGTTGATGATATGAGAGAATTGTATACGAATGATCTGAAAAAAATAAGAGAAGCTAAAATATGGTTGGGTTTATGAAAGAAGTACTAATCAAAACCGCAAAAGAATCAGGGAAGATTTTGTTAGATAACATAGGAGGTGAAAAAGCCACTACTGTACTCGAGCAAAAAAGTAGATATGACTATTCAACGAAAATGGACAAACTGATCGAAGACAAAATAATTCAAGACTTCAGAGAAAATGGAATCAAAGGGACGGTAATAGCAGAGGAAGGTGGTGAAACTAAATTGAGTGATGACGATTACAAGATTTATGTGGATCCTTTGGATGGAACTATTAATTATTCAATAGAGATACCTGTGTTCTGTACTTCAATTGGTGTTAAAAAAGGCAATGAGATGAAAATGGGTGTTATATATTACCCGGTCAGAGATGAATTATTCTTTGCTGAAAGGGGAAAGGGTGCGTTTTTAAATGGGGAGAAGATTTATTTAAGTGGTCAAAATAGCTTGGAAGATTCTACACTTGAAGTCGGTTGGAGTTCTGACCAAAAAAAAGAAAGAGATGATATCTTAAAAAAACTTGAGATGGTAGTTGGAGTCAGAATGTTATGTTGTGCTGCACTTGCAGTCGCTTTTGTTGGGTGTGGTCGGTTTGATGGTTTAGTTCATACATCAGCACATCATCCGTGGGACATTGCAGCGGGAAGTGTTATAATTGAAGAAGCTGGTGGTAAAATAATAGATTTTAATGGTAAAAGATGGGATGAGAATAGTGAAACTTTGGTTGCTTCTAACAAGGTATTGCACAAACAACTTTTGGAAGTGTTGGAGGATTGGGATAAATGAAAAATGGTTTAAAATTCAACTTTCAGTTAAAACCGAAAGTTTCGGGAAAAACCGGAAACTGGTGTTCACTAAAAAGCGAACATCTTGGAAAAAACCGAACGGGTGAAAAATAAATGCCAGTAATATCAATCGATAAAAAAGACTTTTGTCAACTAGCAGGAAAAGAGTTTACAATAGAAGAAATTGCAGAAAATATACCAATGATGGGAACAGCTTGGGAAGGTGTTAGAGGTGATACGTTTGATGTTGAAGTGTTCCCAAACCGTCCAGACATGTTGTCAGTGGAAGGGTTAGCCAGAGCTTTCTCGAGTTATATGGGTGTTAACTCTGGTCTAAGAAATTATCAATTAGAAGGATCACAAGAAATGGTAGTGGTCGAAAATAAAGTAGCTGAGGTAAGACCTTACTTCGTTTCGTGTATTATCAAAGATGTTGAATTCAATGATGATTTTATTAAATCTGTAATGCAATTACAAGAGAAATTACACATCACTCACTCTAGAAAAAGAAAGAAAACTGCGATTGGTCTCCATGATTATGACAAGATAGTTTTCCCAGTTATCTATACAACTAAACCAAAAGATTTCAAATTTATCCCACTTGAAGAGAATAAAGAAATGACATTGGAAGAAATTCTTGAAAAGCATCCTAAAGGTAAAGAATATGCCTGGATACTTGAGGGGATGGAAGAATATCCACTATTACATGATGCTCGCGACAGAGTTTTATCAATGCCACCAATAAGTAACTCAGAAGATACTAAGGTTGAGGAAACTACCAAGAATATTTTTGTTGATATAACTGCTACTGATGAAAAGACTGCTAATGAAGTTCTGAATATAATTGCAACTACTTTTGCTGATAGAGGAGCTAAGATTCATAAGATAAAAATAAAGTATCCTGGAAAAATGATTTACACACCTGACTTTAGCCCGCAAGCGATGACTGTTGAGTCTAACTACATAAATAAACTCCTGGGACTGAAATTAAAAAATAAAGAAATAATTGAACTTCTGAGAAGAATGGGGCATGATGTAGAAGAAATAGGAAGTGATAAATTAAGAGTGTTCTCACCTTGTTATCGGACAGACATAATGCATCCAATGGATCTGGTTGAGGATGTTGCTATTGCTTATGGTTATGATAAATTTGAACCCAAGATTCCGAATATAGCGACTATTGGTGAAGAGGATCCAAAAGAGGTTTTCTGTACTAATTTGAGATCACTTCTGGTGGGATATGGTTTGCAGGAAGTTGTTACATTCATACTCACGAACAAGAATGATTTGTTTAAAAAAATGAACATGGAGGAAAGGGCTATAGCCGAGACAAGTAATGCGAAGACAAGCGAGTACAATGTTGTTAGAAATTGGTTATTACCTAGTTTAATGGAAGTACTCGCGGGGAATAAACACAATGAATACCCTCAAAATCTGTTTGAAGTGGGAGAAGTAGTTGAACTTGCTGATAATGATATCGGAAATAAAACCATGAAAAGGCTTGCGATAACTCTTTGTCATTCAAAAGCTAATTTTTCCGAGATGAAGTCGTTGGTTGAAAGTATTCTTGCTAATGTTGGTGTGGATAGTTACAAAGTTGAAAAATCTGAATGTCCTTGCTATGTTCCTGGACGTGCTGTAAAGTTCACTGTTAATGATAGAGCCTTAGCTAGGTTTGGGGAGATTGATCCTAAAGTACTGGAAAAATGGGGGTTAGAAATGCCTGTTGTTGGCGGAGAGATTTGTGTAGAATTGTTATTTGATTTGATTAATAATGAAACCCAAAGATATTTCAAAAATTCATCTTGAAAAAGAAATCGGAAAAATCGAGAAACCCTGGTATCCTGTAGATATAACTAGGATAAATGACCAAGTAATTAGACTAGCTAAATTTGATGGTAAATTTCATTGGCATAAACATACAACTGAAGATGAACTTTTTTATGTATTAAAAGGAGAGATTAATATTCACCTAAAAGATCAACCCAATATAAAATTAAATGAGGGGGAAATGGTGGTGATACCTAAGGGGATAGAACATTGTCCTGAAAGTGAAAAGCCTTCATATGTTCTTTTATTTGAACCTTTTAACTTGAAGAGTAAAGGTGATTAGTTCAACTCTACTTGCGGGTTTCTTTTAAATATACGATTGACAAAATTAATGAGAAGTGAACGTGATGCCGTACCAATTCGAGAGTTTGGTTTAGAACTTTGGTATTTGGTTAGACCTATTTCTGTGCGAGGTGTTGATGGTGACTGAACGCCAATTTATCTAGCCGAGGGACAATTAGAGGTTCTTCGGAAAATTATTGAAAGAGGATTGAATGATAATCAGATACTTATTCTCGGCGAGCTTGCAAGTAATGGTCATTATCTTACTGTTACTGACTGCCTGAATAGTATGTCAAAAAAATATGGTATTGCCGAATCTACTCTTCGTTGGAATGTTAATGTACTGAAGGATTTGGGATTAATCAAATGCGGTAATGGTGATCCTATCTTACTTACTGATTTTGGAATACTAGTTTGTAAAATTTTAGGAGGTGATGAATGGTGTTCTGGTCCCCAAGATTTGGGAAAATAGAAAATCCAACCCTGAGTGAAATACTATTAACAGAGATGAGAAAAGACCCGGAAAGAGGATATAGATCTACTTACTTAGCAGATGGAATAAACTATACCCCACAAGAAGTCGGAGAGGAATTAGCTAGAATGAGAGAATCAGGAGTTGTTATAAAAAATGGCAAAAGTTGGTATCTAACTGAAAAGTAAAACATAGAGAAAATAATAAAGTGAATAGCAATACCATTTAAATCTTTTAGTTTTTATTAGTTAGCAGGTGATTGGTATTTCAAGAAAGAATGTTGATGTTAGTGTGAGTTTACCTGATGGTTATGGGCTTTCAGTTGTGAGAGGTAAGAGAGGAGGCTATGATTGGACAATAACTCTTCATGGAACTCCATTACGTTCAGATACTGTTCAAGCACTTAACCCATGCTATTTCGAAGCTCTCTGTAGGCAACATCAGGAAAAGAAAACAATAATAAGTTAATGAAACAAATGTCTCATTTTTCAGTCGGTAACTACTAGAACTATCCAACTAACCTTTAATTGGGTAGAGTAAAATGGATGGTTTGGTAACTCGGACAGGAGAAGAAAAAATCAAAGGATTCCTAAGAACATTAACAGACCAGGAGAAAATAGAACTGATAGAAGAAGTTCAAAAAATGGTTAACTTGAAAACACTTGACTTGGATAAACTTGAGAAGAAAGTTGTTGAAGGTGAATACGACTTAATGGACGACTATTATTACTAAAAACTAATTTCTTCTAGGATTCATTTATTCCAAATTATTGGCCTCTGAACAAACTAACAACTCTTTCCCAAAGACTAGTTTCTCTCTCAGGAGGCTCGTATCTCACATCGCACAGATTAGCAGCCAACTTCTTAATTTCAACAGCTGCTGGAGATTCGGGATCATATCCAACAACCGGTTGCTTTTGACCAATACTTTCAGGAATAGTCTCGTCTTCGGGTATTTCTGCTATTACTGGAACATCTAACAAATCACTTATCTGCTCCGCAGTTAGTTCATGTTCTTTCCCCTTAACACGATTAACAACCACTCCTAGAATATTGATCTCGGTTTTTTCAGCGAGTTTAACCATTTTTAATGCATCAGTGACTGCAGGTAGATTAGGATTTGTGATAATTATTGTCTCATCACCTGCCGATAATGCCGATAAAGCTTCTTTTCCAATTCCTGCAGAACTATCGACAATAATATAATCTGCTCTTCCAAGTAATGAAAATGTTACTTCTGGGAGTCTGGTTACGTCAACACCCTTAAGATCACTTAAACCGAGAGAAGCAGGAATAACATCAAACCCATAAGCATGAGGATAAATTGCATCTCTTAACCTAGTTTCACTTTTTAAAACATCATGTAATGTTCTTTTAGGGAGATGTAAACCCAGATGTAGTCCTAAGTTGGGTGTAGTTAGATTTCCGTCCATTGCTATTACTTTCTGTCCAAAGTCCGCCAATGCGGCTGCTAGATTACTTGTTATAGTCGTTTTACCCACTCCGCCCTTACCTGAGGTGACTACTATTAGACGCGTCATTGTTATACCTAAGATAAATATAGTAGAGATGTATTATTAAATTTTAGTAGGGTCTTTTTCTATAAAAATGTGATGATCTGCTACCCTTACTTTTTGAACGGGGACAACTCGAATTACAGGGATTTAAAAGAGCATTATAATTTTCTTCACTTATAGATTTAGAACCTTCTCTTGGTATATCTATGTATTGATCGTGGATATTTTCGTATACTCTTACTGTAGTACCTTCTCTAAATTTACTGGGCCTTAAACTGGGCCAACCTAATACTCTAAATGCTTTCCTAATTGCGATTCTCTTGCAGATATTAACCAACCTCCTTTTCTAAACTCGAGATACCAGATTTCTATAATTGAAAATCATACCAAAATTTATTTTCCCCAATAATTAAAAATTGAGGTTCAAAACATATAGTAATATTTTTTCTATTTAAGATAATTATTTTTTCTATCTGAAATAATTTTAAATATTTAACGATTATTCCACTTGGTATATAATAAGAAATGAAAGAATTGGTTGAAATAACAAATGATTATGAGAAAGAATCAGAGAGTCTTGAGAACGAATTTAAAAATAAATTGAAACCGGATTTTACCGAAGATGATACCTTATTCTTACTAGCAACATTTAGATTGGCTTCTCAGATACATAGGGAAGAGTCAAGAGAAACAGGGCGTTCTTATCTCAATCATCCTGTTGAGGTAGCAGGTTATCTAGCAGAAATTGGAATGGATTCTATAGCTATAGCTGGAGGACTCTTACATGATACTGTTGAGTCCTACAATGAAAGAAGTGGGATGACAACAGAAGAAGCACTAGAACATGTCAGGGAGGTCTATAAGACTAAACTAGAAAGACAGTCCCTTCCCAAATTTTATTTAGAATCTTACTTTCCAGATGTAATGAAATTAGTAGATGTACTTACTCGAAGAGAAGGAGAAATCTATTATGCTTCTATTGATAGAATACTAACCTTAGATCCTCTGAACAGGTCAAGGGCTTTGATTATAAAATCTGGTGGGGATAGAAGGTTTAACATTCAAGAAATGGAAGGGTTTTCAACTCAAAGGAAGCTCTACTCATTATTTAAAAATCTTTATATAGCACATGAGATTCAGAGACTCATGATAGAAGAAAGAGGTAAAGGTTTACCTTTAGAAGATAAGTTAAGAAGCTCTTTTGAAGATCTAATAACCTTCTCTACTTTGGTTTTACTAGGAATTAGAGGTAATATAGCGGACGAATATGCCCGAGATACAAAAAAAGGTTTGAAATTGATTGAAATTAGAGACGAATTTAGAAATTACAGAGAACGTGGTGGGTTCACTAAAATAACACCAAGTTCTGCGGGTAGTATTTTCGATGGTATGGTAAAGAAATACGATAGAATTATAAGAAAAGAAATGAATTATGAGGATTTGAAACAAGTCTATTGGGAAGTTTATGCGGATGGTTTGGGTTTAGATATCCTATTTACCAATTTACGAGACGATCTTAATTATTTAATAAGTGGGTTTGAATGGGAGAAATTATAATTTCCTAAAAACATGTAAGTTCAAATTAATTTTAATTAGAAAAAGCGAGGGTTTCAATCAATTAATTTTGATTCTAAGAGATTAAAACATTCATCAATAAGGGTATCCATCTATTATATGTAGTTTTCTTGAAGGTTCTGTTAATTCTTCAACTATTAACCCGTCTTCATTCCCCGAGATTCGATAAATCGTAACAATATGGTCATGAGTTCCAATATAAGTTAATTCTCTTCTAGGTGTAAAAACCACAAGTCTTCCTTTAGATACAGGTACTAAATTATCTGTACTATCCACTCCAAGTCCCTTTAATCTAACTTTATCTCGATCAAAATCACATGTATTATAAACCATACCCTCACTTCTTAGTCATAAATGTATAAATAGTTTTCTTTTTCAACAAAATCTCCCTTTTTGCCAATCATTAGTGATTTGAATTATATTGCTTTGATTTCTATATATGATATCAAGTCGATAGAATTCCCTTATAAATACTTTCAACCAGGATTACTGATTACAGTATGTCGAATCTAGATTGGGAATCCGATTATAGAATAAAATCTAGAGTCAAAACTGTAGCTCTGGGTTATGTTGATATTTCTAGACATATTAAAGGTTTATTGAAAGTTACCCAACAGGATCCTTATCTACTCGCTTTAACTCGTTATGCTGTGTATAAGGGATTAGAAAAACATATTAGTATATTGAAAAATAAAGAGGAGATTAGAGAATTCGAAAGAGTTAGAAAAGAATGGGAAGATGACGAATCCATGGAAATTTCTGAACTAACAATTCCCGTGAGTCCCTCAGTATTATCAGAAGAAGATAGAAGAAAAATAGAGGATATCAGTAATTATAAGTTTTAATATTTTCAGACTGAGAACTTATGTCCACAATCATCACATTGATATAAATCTCTACCTCTTCCTGTTAGTCCAACATAATTAAGACGAGTACAACCACAAACACATTTGTGCCTAGAGCGACCTCTACCTACTTCAAAAGGACAACCATAAGGCGATTTCTTATTAACTTGCTTTATTCGAGTTTCTCTATCCATAATATCTTAATTATTTATTTTACTATATATAATTTTCTATATTTTACTATATAATAGTAGTTACATAAATTCAACCCTTCAACAACAAGTCCCCTTTCTGCCAATCATTAATAATAGTCAAATAAACACGTCTTTTATCAATCTTTCCACCCTTCTTAAACATATGTCTAACTTGACCTACCTCCCTGACAATCCCTTGAAAAGTTTTTTCGCCGATCTCAATTCCATACTTCTCCTCGAAAGCTTCCTTGTTTTGCTCAAGAAATATTCCAACTATCCTTTTCGCAACCATCATTGGATCCTGAATCTTTGAAATATCAAGAGCTCCCATCAATGCCTGCCTAATCTCATCTTTTTCTCTTAAAGGTATAACTCCAGGGGTGTCTAACAAACGTATATTAGGTTCTGCATTAATCCACTGAATACCTCGTGTAAACCCAGGCTTTGCAGCAACTCTTGCCTTTTTTTGACCGGCTATAGCATTAATCAGTGAGGACTTACCTGTGTTAGGATAACCAATAACACCTACCCGAATTCGTCTTTTTCGCCTGGATCTTGATTTAGTTCTTTTTTTACCGAGTTCAAGTATTTTTTTCTTAAGATAGGTTATTCTTCGCCGGTTTCTGGTTGATACAAAAATACACGTCGCTTTCCCTCTCAAAGTTTTCCGGTATTTTTTTTCGGCCTGGGGTTCTATTAAATCCTGTTTGTTGGCGACTATTATCAAAGGTTTCCGAGCCATTTTAACCATTCTTTCCGCTTTTCTGTTCCTTGTCTCTCTCGGCATTCTTGCGTCTATTACTTCTATAACTACATCCGACTGTTGAATGACGTCTCTAACTATATCCCAAAAATCTCGCATTGACATAAGAAATCATTGGGAATAAGGAATAAAAAGGTTAACCTAAGTGAATAAATTAAAAATAAAAGTAAAAACTCCTTCCAACTATTCTAGTACTTGTAAGCGACTAAAAATCTTACCTTAAACTAACTTAACATTCTCTGCTTGTGGGCCTTTAGGTGATTCCTTTACATCGAATTCAACCTCTTGACCTTCGCTTAGTTCCATGCCAAAATCTAAAGCTGAATGATGAACAAAAACGTCATCTCCTTCTTCAGGTTCTATAAAACCATAGCCTTTCATTCGACTGAACCACTTGACTTTTCCTTTCAAACTAACACCTCCGATAATTTTTACTGAACCATAAATTGTTAAAATCTGACAACTTCAAACCAACTCCTTTTTTTCTTGAACTCATAAAATCGATAGAATTAGTGCTTTTTGACCAAAACTACTTTTTCACCACTTCATACTTTACTCCTAATAGGATGTAGGGACAGGTATTTAAGGCTTTTGGTTGAGGAATTTATGGGCCCGGAGGGATTTGAACCCTCGACCTTCAGGTTAGAAGCCTGCAGCTATAGACTCCTGGAAAGGATCTATCCAAGCTGAGCTACGGACCCTAAATCTTCTCAACAATAATTAGTTTAGATTTTTATAGTATTTAGTCTTTTACGGTTTATCATATGTGAGAAAATATGTTTAAGAAAAAAATGCAAATATGAGGCACTAACATGTTAAAAATACATTTAATAATTATGTATTTAGGTTCCGTAAACATACCCGACAGAAAATCAGTTATCTTTGAGATTAAATTTACGAAGAAGAGGTATAATTTGCTATCCATTACCAAACGGATTTTCATTTTTCCTCACTTTGTAATTAATTTTTCTGTTTCCCAGTATATAAAACTTACTGGAACTCTATTTCTTGGGGATTAAGGATTTAAATATCTTTGTTCAACTTATATATTAAGTTTACGGGTGTGATGGTTATTGCTCCGGTTATTAAATATCACAAAAAAATCGAGGAAAAATGGAAGAAGAAGTGGTTAGAGAAAGGAGTCTTCGAGACTAAAGATGATAAGTCCTTAGAGAAGTATTATGTACTTGAAATGTTTCCTTATCCCTCTGGTGTTGCTGCACATGTCGGACATGCCAGGAATTATGTTATAGGGGATACTTTTGCTAGATTTATGAGAATGAACGATTTTAATGTCTTATATCCGATGGGGTGGGATTCTTTTGGCTTGCCTTCTGAGAATGCGGCTAAAAAGAAGGGTATTCATCCAATGGAGAGTGTTGCTGAGAATATTGAGACGATGAAAGACCAGTTCTATGCGTTATCCTTGAGTTATGATTGGACTAAGGAGGTTACTACATGTAATCCTGAGTACTACAAATGGAATCAATGGTTGTTCTTGAAATTGTATGAGAAAGGATTGGCTTACAAAAAGAAAGCTCCTGGTAATTGGTGCCCTCACTGTAAAACTACTTTAGCAAACGAAGATGTCAAGGATGGTAAGTGCTGGAGATGCGATACACAAGTTGTTCAAAAAGATATAGAACAGTGGTTTTTCAAGATTACTGATTATGCTGATAGACTACTTGAAGGGTTGGAAAAGATTGATTGGTCTGAAAAATTGAAATCTATGCAAAGGAATTGGATCGGAAAGAGTTATGGTTTAAACCTATTTTTCAGAGTTAAAGGAACTCAAGAAAAGGTCACCTGTTTCACAACAAGACCTGATACTTACTTTGGGATAACATTCATGGTACTTGCCCCTGAGCATCCCTTAGTCGATAAACTGGTTGAAGGAACGGAATATGAAGAAGTAGTGAAAGATTTCAAAGAAGAAACAAGAAGAATGACTGAACTGGAGAGAATATCGGAAGAGAAGGAAAAGAAAGGTGTATTTACGGGAAGATATCTAATTAATCCGATCACAAAAGAAGAAATTCCAATTTGGATTGCTAATTATGTGATAATGTCTTATGGAACTGGAGTTGTAATGGGAGTTCCTGCCCAGGATCAAAGAGACTTTGAATTTGCTAAGAAGTATGATTTGAGATTAAAAAATGTGATTAATCCACCTGGAGAAGAATTAGAAGAGGAAGAAATGGAGAAGGCTTATACTGATCCTGGTCTGATAACCAACTCTGGCCAGTTCAACGGTATGGGTAGTGAAGAAGCTAAAGAAAAAATGTCTGAATTCTTTATTAAAAAAGGTGTTGCTGAGAAAGCAGTTAATTACAAAATTCGTGATTGGTGTATTTCTAGACAAAGATACTGGGGAACTCCTATACCTGTGGTTTACTGTGGGAAATGTGGGATACTGCCTCTATCAGAAGAGGATTTACCACTGAAATTACCTTTGGATGTTGACTTTAAGAAAAAAGTTATTTCACCTTTACAAACAAACGAAGATTTTGTTAAAACTAATTGTCCTAAATGCGGCGGCCCTGCTAAAAGGGAAACAGATACTATGACTACTTTCGTCGACAGTGCTTGGTATTTTCTGAGATATCCTGATCCCAATAATGAGGAAGAAATTTTTGACAAGAATATCGTTAATTACTGGTTACCGGTTGATCAGTACATTGGCGGGACTGAACATGCGGTTGGACATTTGATGTACTCCAGATTTATAACCAAATTCTTGCATGACATGGGACTATTACAATTCGACGAACCTTTTATGAGTTTGTTGAATCAGGGGATGGTTCTAAAGGACGGGGTAAAAATGTCCAAGTCAAAGGGGAACACAATTGACCCTCGAGAAATCATCGACAAGCATGGTGTGGATGTACTCCGAACTTATCTTATGTCAATGGCTGCTCCTGATAAAGATGTGGAATGGTCTGACAGGGATTTGAGAGGGGTTGAAAAGTTCTTGGAAAGGGTTATGTTGGTATTCGAACGGATGGGTAAGAAACATAAAAAACAAAAACACATTCAAAGTATCACTCAAAAAACAATCCAGAATGTTACCAAATTCATGAGAAAACTTGAGCAGAATAAGGCCTTGTTGGAATTGATGAATTTGACTAATGAGTTGTTGAAATACCCTCACAAAGAATCTTACAAAACTTTACTGGTGATGATGACTCCTTTTGCTCCACATACTTGCGAAGAATTATGGGAGATGTTGGGCGGAGAACCATTTATTTCTACAGAAAATTGGCCTGAACCGGATGAGAGTTTGATCGACGAAAAAGCAGAGAAACAGGAAGAGTCTGTTAGAAATGCAATTAGAGACATCAATAATGTTATGGACTTGGTTGAAGAAGAACCGGAAAAAATTTACTTGTATGTGATACCACCCGAGTTAGAATATTACAAAGATTCCAAAGAAATGATTGAGAAAGATTTTAAACAAGAAGTAATTATTGAGACTTCGGTTAATCCTGAGTATGATCCTGAAGATAAAGCTAAAAGAGCTAAATTTGGAAAACCTGGGATTTATGTGGAATAGTCAAACCAATCTCATAATTTTACTCGAAAGAATTTCCATGTCACTGGAATTCACATCTCTAACAATTATCTCTCCCTTCTTGCTGATGGTTATCTTGGGTTTTCCTATCTTGATTATTGTTATGAAACTTGTGTCAGCGATTATTTCTCCGTCAAATTCTTCTAGGAGTTTTTTCACTAATTTTTCTCTCTCTACTTTGCACTTAGGAACTAGTTTGAATGAATTGTCGGCTTTGCATGGTTTGAAGATAAAACACTTTTCCATGGATTAGTTTTGGGTGTTGGAATATTTAGGTTTTTGTTGGAAAACCGAATTTTATTTCTTGTATACTTTGACATGTGTTTCAGGGGTTAATCTATCCAACATAACTAAATCTCTTGTTTGAACATGAATTCCATACCCAACATTTCCAGCGTTATAGAGAATTTTCTGATCAAGTAAAGGTTCCACCAATCTTTCAGCTGGTAAATAATAAACAGGTATTGAGAGACTTTCACAAAGTTCAATTACATCCCGAGCGGTGTGCATGACTTATTCTTGAGGGGTTATTTTATATAAGAATTTTTGTCCTGGAGTGAATATGTTATTCCAATTCAAAATTTAACATAAAACTAATTTTCTATCTATTTCGTCTAATTGATCTGGTGTAAAATTATGTTTTTCCAATTTTTTAGCTTCCTTGAAAATCTGATCAAGAGTTATTCTCTCAGTTACCCTTGAAATTTCATTATTTTTCGAAATTGATAAATCCAAAATTACCACCTACCTTATGAAGATAGTTTTAATATGAACAGATAACTATTTATACTTATATCAACTGATATAATAATATGACACAATTACTAAGATATCCAAGGCTAGACACCGTACTTATGGTAGAGGAATTTATTAGAGAACATGATGGGGAGTTCAAAAAAACAAATCTTTGGAAAAATCTCCCTAAAAAGGTTATGTACCAAACTTTTTGTGTAATAATAGATTATCTTTTGTATTCTGGAAAAATATCTGTGGATTCTGAGGGGAAAATAGGTTGGATTTATTACCCAGAAAGTGTAAGTAAACATTTAAAGAATAAGGAATTATTTTGGGGAGAAGAATGAAACAACCATCTAAGGTCAAGTTCGCAGACAAAAATTTGTTAAAATCATTTAAAAAACTTGAAAATTCTAAAGGCGATGAAAAGAAATTGTACAAGTTTTTAATTAGAGCATTTAAAGACATTGAAAAGAATGCCTTCTGTGGAATACAGATTCCGAAAAAATTGATCCCGAAAAGTTATCTTAAAAAATATAATGTAAAAAATATCTGGAAATATAACCTTCCCAATGCCTGGAGACTATTATATTCTATAGAAGCAGATGAAATAATCGTGGTGTCAATAATTCTTGATTGGATGGATCATAAAGACTACGAAAGGAAATTTAAATATTAACTTTATCATGATGAAGTATGACCCCCAACACAATAATAATCAGATACTCTGAACTCTTCCTTAAATCAGAATTCGTTAGAAATAAACTGCAAAAAAACCTAGCGGACAATATCAGAAATGGAATGAACGTCAAAGGAATCGAAGGTAAATTAACCAGAAAAAGAGGTAGAATATTCGTAAAAACGGAAAAGATAAAAGATATGAAGGAATTGCTAACACACGTATTTGGCATAATCTCATTCTCACCCGCAGTAAAATTGGAACTTAAAGACTTGGAGAAATTCATCAGAAAGAATTCAAAAAAACTAATCAAAGGTAACTCCTTCGGTGTTAGAGTGAAGAGAAACGGTGATCATGATTTCACAAGTCGGGAGCTAGCCGCAAAACTAGGTCAGATAGTAGTGGATGAAACAGGTAAAGAAGTTGATTTGGAAGAACCTGACACTGAATTGTTTGTTGAGGTTAGGTACAAGAACAGTTATGTGTTTACTGAGAAGATTGGTGGTCCTGGGGGAATGCCGCTTGGTTCTCAAGGTAAAGTTAATTGCTGGGTTAATTCTCGTGAGGGTTTGGTTGCCTGTTGGCTGATGATGAAAAGAGGGTGTAATGCTAGAATTTATTACAAGAATAATAGTCCTGATGTTTTGGATAATTGGTCTTATGGAACTACTTTGAAAAAGGTTAAAATTGCTAAGGCAGATGAAATTGAAACTGATATACCTCTAGTTTTAGGATTCAACCTAGAGAAAGATGATATAGAAAAGATAAGAAACTACGAAAAAAAAATTAGTACGGTTTTAACCCCCGTCTCCGCGTTCACAAAAGATGAAATTGATGAATTCATGGATAAGATAAACAAATAAATCTTAAACTACCTATAATTATTAGATCCCTTAATTTACGTTTAATTGTATTTTATCTATTATTTTTAAGGCGGAAGATTACTGTGTATTCGAACATAATCCTCAAGAAGTAAATCCATTTTATGTATTATTTAGATAGATATCTCACAGCGGCTTCTCCTATAAGATAAAGAGCAGCAATTACTGTACTTCCACCTACTAAAATAATCATTGCATTTGCAAATGCGTCTGTTTCGCTTTCACCATATCCTCTCATAGGTACTTCTCTAAGATTTCCATCCCTGCCTACAACGTATTGTGCAGGTACTCCCCTTCTTATAGTTTCTGCCATGGATTCTTCCAATTTTACTTGTGGGTCATCTGGACTTCCCACTTCTATAACATCATCACCTAATCCAACATCTATTCTAGAAGGCCATGGTATTCTGCCTCTCCTACCAGAATAAGGAACTATATCAGTTTCTTTTTCCATCCATACACACCATTTTACTATTCGATAGTTACACTAATTGCATCCCCAGTATATAAATATTATTATATTAGAAAATATATTTTAAAATATATTAATGATTCAAATAAAAACTTCTAAGATTCATTTCTTGACAAAGAATATTTACAGTTAGATTTATTCCCTGAAATTTCAATAGATTTAATATGAGCTTAAGTTAGTTTCAGGGAATAATTGATATATAGCTATGTACGTTATAATTATTAGATAGCGATGGTTCCTCATAAGATTCCTAAGGAAGATTTCGTTTATCAGATAGTACGTGACGTTGTGAGGAAAAAAGGAATAGTAGAGACACAAGGTGAACTCGGAGAATTAGTTGAAAAAAGGCTAAAAGATTTTAACAAGGAATTTGTAATATCATCCAGCCGAGCAAAAAATATTGCACTTAAAGTCCCCAAAATAAAAATAATAACCAAAACCAGATCGTCTTCAAAGTTGAAAAAAATCAAGAAATGTCCTGTATGTAAAACCAGGATTAAACGAGTCAGTAGCACCAATCTTATGGGTAAAAAAGTTCATATGGGTTATAAATGCAATAATTGTGGTTTCTCTGCGGATTTAGATGCTATTGTTCCTATGAAATATACTTTTGTTTGGAAAAGATAATTTTTGTTTAACTATAAAGTGGTTATATACCTTAATTTTAAATACTAGTAATAATATATATAGGAATAGATACTGGTACCAATAGGAGTGGGTATGATTGTTCAGAAAAAATAGAATAGAAAAAATACCTTGTTATACTTTAGATAAATTGAGAGATTTGTATGGTGAACCAGAATTCCAAGAATTAGTTAAAAGAGGTACAAGAATACAAGTCTCCATACCAAGAGCCAGTAGTCATGAAGGTAGGATTATTTATGATAGAGATGTCAGAGGTTATTTACTTGAAGTTAATTCCAATGTTTCTTTTGATCTCGGGATATCTGAATACTGAGTAGCATTACCAATACAAAAATTGGTGGTTTATTATGGTTGAAACTCTGAAACTTGGGTTGTGCAGACGTAATGGAAGTTCAACAATGCAGCTGATTTAGATTATATTTTAATTAGATTTCGTATGGATATTATGTAAGGACCGTAGGTAGAAACATAATAAGAATTGGTCAAGAACCTCCCAAAATAAATCGACAATAAGGGACAAAAAATAGACCTACTTATTATTTTAACTCATTATTCTTAATTAATTTCTCAATCTCCTTCAAAACTTCTCTCTGATCCATTCCACTACTATCAATAACAATATCTGCCGCTTGTTTCTGTTCACTTCTATCAAATCCGTAAATCCGTTTCCATTCGTTCTCTTCCATCTTTTCCCGTTCCTTGAGTTTCTGCTTCGCTTCTTCAAGACCAATCTTATCCCTCATCGCAGACCTTCTCACCCTTTCCTCAAAATCACAATCCAACCAGATTTTATGATCAGCTAAATCGTCCAAGGCCCAGATTGATAACTTTCCACATATGACTACATTTCCTTTTTTTGCTAAATCCCGTTGTAAATCATCCAATTTTTCGTTGAATTTTTTGTTCTTACCTTTATTTTCCCAGTGTTTGGTTGCTTTATCGGTTTGGGATTCACCCTCATACATCTCTTTCACATACTCTCCAGGAGAAAAGTAATCTATCCCTAATTTTTCCGCAAGCATTCTAGCAATCGTTGAAGTACCCGCACCCGGTTTTCCTGATATTGCAATAACAACCATTTAATCCCTGAAAACAAATAGTATTAATAAAACAAATAATTGTGGTAATCATGAGGATACTTAGGTCATTGATAGGATTACTTCTGGTAACCGTGGCTTGGATTGACCCTTTTGGACTAGGAATGGAGTTTCAGGCGTTGCTGTTTATCCTAGGATTTGATTTCATGCACTTGGTATTTAAATTGGGGGTATTTGCAGCGGATTTTTTTCTTAATATCTCTGAACTGGGTTTTTATTTAGTTGTTCTTATAGGAATAGAGGCTTTGATTTACTTTCTAAAACTTAAAAAACTTGTTGGTTATATTGTTAAACCCCTGACAGTATTTGGAATAATATATCTGGGCGGGTTTGGTTGGCAACTGGGATTGATTGTAGGGGGAATAGATTTATTGTTAAATTATTCAAAGAAATATATCTGATTGGTTAAGCCGAGATCGCATAATCTGGTATTGCGCAGGTCTGGAAAACCTGTTCTCTTCGGAGTATGAGGGTTCAAATCCCTCTCTCGGCGCTACTAAATTTGTCTCAATAAGGAACTCCTTTATCCCTTCCCTTTTTCAAAGCCCTAACATACCATTCAAACTCATCCAAATATCTTTTAACCCGCCTATTGTAAGCTTTCTCGATCGCATTACCATCCTCATCAAGAGCATCCTGAACAAAGGTCACAGGAAAAAACGAAGGGATACTAACCATACCTAACTCACCCAAGACCGCTCTCAAATGAACGGCCACTCTAACCCCACCAAAAGGCCCACGAGAATAACAAAGAATCCCAGCGGGTTTGAAAAAGTACTCTCTCTGAAAATGATCCAAAATATTCTTGAGTGCAGGTGGAGTTCCATGATTATATTCCCCAGTTACTACCACAAATCCATCAGAATCGTCCAGAATCTTAGCAATTTTTTTCATGACTTCAGGTGCTTTACCTTTCTCGTATTCCTTATACATCTTATCAAGAAGAGGAAGTTGATATTCCAAAGGGTCTATTAATTTTACCTCATGGCCTCGGTCTTTTAGTTTCTTTACTATGAATCTTGCTGCGTTAATTCCTTGTCGGTTTGTTCTAACTGATCCATAAATGACTGCTATCTTAAAGCCCATGATTAGTATTTGTTTGGTAAATATAATAAAGATTGGTTTTTCAGTGGTTATTTGTTTGATTTTAACTCGAATAGAAATTAATTTCATAGAGAACATCAAAGATAACCATAAAAATGCTTAATGTGATAAAATGTTTATGTCCAAAGAGCCCATAGGTCTCCTATTGCTTCAAATGGGCACAAATAATTGTTTTGGTCGTATAGTAGCTTATGAAGATGGGGTTTATGTGGTCGAAAGTCGGGGTCCCATTAAAGTAACATATCATTTCCAAGAATCAGATAGAAACAAATTTTACTATCTGGAAGGTGAAAAACCAGAGCCTCCAGTTCCTCTTGCCCTATCAGGCAGAGGGGTTAGACATTTAAAATCAAGGGTGTATTTCTAATAACATGATACGTGGACTTTATGGAGAATTACTTTTAACAAGAAAGGAACTATTAGAAAGAGGTCCAAATGAAGAAGAAACATACAAAAATGATACTGAAGTAATTTTCCATCAACTTGGAGGACGTAATTACCCCGCAACTGTAGAATCGGTCCCATTAGGAGTAAATTTCTTTATCCCCGGAGATCCACAAGTATATAGTCTAATTCCTAATAATACATAAAAGAATCAATTCTTTTCACTACTTATAGATTACTACACAACTCTTAAAACCCCAGATAACGAAGTTTATTTAGATAACTATGGTAACAGAAATGGTTGCACTAGAAAATCTAGCGAATTCTTTCCTTGAATTATTTCCAAATATGATAGGAGCATTATTTCTCCTAGTCTTGGGATGGTTGATAGGGCGAGTAGTAGCAGAGCTTTTAAGAAGATTACTAGAGAAAGTGAAAGTTGATAAGCACTTCAAGATCAAAAAAGACCTAAAAACGTCAGAAATAACTTGTGTAGTATTAAAGTGGTTGATATATCTTGTGTTCATCTCATCAGCAATAGATGTACTAGGAGTAACAACTCTAAGCATTTATTTCCAGAGATTGGTCTCATTGATATTAGGGCTTCTTGGAGGCACAGTAGTAATACTAGTATCATATCTAATCGCAAGATATCTACAAAAACAAGTAAAATCAACAAAAAAAGATTATTCAGGAGTAGTGTCACAGTTAATCTTCTTTTTCATTATGGTAATAGCGATTTCAATAGCATTTGATGTCGCAGAAATACCAAATGATTTAATCAACACAATAATAATAGTAATAGTGGCTTCAGTGGGTCTAGGAATTGCAATTGCGCTGGGTTTGGGATTAAAGGATACAGTCGCTAGATTAGCAAAAAAGTATGAGAAAAAACTTTAGCCGTTTTTTATTTTTTATATTTTCCTATTTTAGGTAGGGTTAAAAGTCTTGTGAGTTAGTGATTTGATGGTAAAGAAAAAAAGTTCTGATAAAAAATTTGAGGTTGGAATAGCTCTAGGTATGGGAGTACTGGTATTCTCTACTTGCGTACTTAATTTTATTTTAGATCAAAATCTAGGAGTGAGTGTATTAATTGGCTCTATTCTAGCTATTGCCCTCGGACTGGTTTTCATAAAAGAACTGTAAGTATCTTTATTTTCTCTGGCTGTTAAAATTATTAGTATGAAAAAGATGGTGATGAATAGGTCCAGGAAATCCTTTTTTGTTGGATATATTTTTGCGATACTATTTGCTCTGTTCGTAATTTTTGTCTATATCTTGGACGTATTTCCTCCCTTCTTTATCTACTTATTATCTTTCCCTGCGATTTACTTGTTTTTACTCCCGGAATACAACATACTCAACAACAGATACTTAATCAAGGACGAGAATGTAGAAGAAGAAACCGGAATCATAAGCAAGAAAAAAACCATTATCCCCTGGAATTTGGTTGGCCATGTCTCGATGAAGAAAAGTATTATGGGAATTTTTTTGGACTACGGGAATATCATCGTCAGTAGTATAGGTGGTCATGGGGAGAAGATTGTTATGAGAGGGATAAGTGATCCTGAAAGAGTTCTTAGAAAGATTGAAGAGAAGATTGGGAAGAATAAGGTAAGTTATTGAGATTCTTTTTTGTATAGGTGTTTTTTCTATTTTAGTAAAATGTTAAAAATAAAATGATTCAGATCCTATTTTAATTATGGGACGTTATATTAATTTATTAGAATGTGATGATGATGGTAACTACTTAATTGCTATTCCAGACCCTTATGCCCAAGCAGCGGCAAGACATATCGGAGTTCCAATAGAATGGGCAGGAAATTGTGCATATCACCCTGAAACTCTTCCGAAAAAAGAAGCACGTAGACTTGCGGGTAGGATAGGAGGACCTTTAAGTGAAATTAAATATGATCATCAGTAATTTGGACTTTATCCAACACTAATTAATCTATTTTACCCAAAAATAACTTATGCGAATCTATCTAGAAACTTATGGTTGTAGCGCCAATCAGTCTGACTCAGAAATAATGATGGGTTTACTGAAAAAAGAAGGTTATCAGATAGTTAACTCTCCCAAGAAATCCGATATCAATATTCTGAACACATGCATAGTCAAGTCACCCACAGAAAATAGAATGAAACACAGAATAAAAAAACTGAAAAAAACTAATAAACCGCTTATAGTCGTGGGATGTATGCCCAAAACCGAACAGAAAGTCGTGGAAAAACTAGCCCCTGAATCTTCTTTGATCGGACCTAATTCTATTCATGATATTTCCAAAGTAGTAGAAAAAACACTCAAAGGAAAAAGGATTGTTGAAGTAAAAGATATCAAAAAACCAAAACTATCCTTACCAAAAATCCGCATAAATCCAATCATTGATATAGTCCAAGTTTCAACTGGTTGCTTAGGCAATTGCTATTATTGTCAGGTAAAGCTTGCCAAAGGGAAATTATTCAGCTATTCCTCAAAATTAATCCTCAAACAAATTAAAACGAGTTTAAAGCAGGGTGTCAAAGAAATATGGTTAACATCACAGGACATGGGAGCTTATGGTAAGGATAGGGGTGAAAGCCTTCCAGAATTATTAGAAAAGGTCGGAGAAATCCGAGGTAAATTCTTTGTAAGAGTAGGAATGATGAATCCGAATCAAGTCGAGCAGAATCTTGATGAGCTGATACAAGCGTATAAATCCGAGAAAATTTTCAAATTCCTGCACATACCAGTACAGTCTGGGTCAGATAGAATCCTGAAAAAAATGAACAGATATTACACCAGTCAAGATTTCAGAAAAATAGTTGCGAAATTCCGAGAAAAGTTTCCTATGATTACTTTTTCCACTGATGTTATTATTGGTTATCCAGGTGAAACTGAGAAAGACTTACAAAAGACCATTAATTTGCTGAAAAGTGTTAAGCCAGATGTCGTGAACATTTCCAAGTATTGGCCGCGCCCAGGAACAGAAGCAGTAGAAATGGATCAATTGGACAGAAAAACAATCAACAAAAGAACAAAGAAGGTGTCAGATTTAGTAAAAGACATCAAAAAACAAAGAAACAAACGATGGTTAGGATGGCAAGGAGAAGTATTAATAGACAAAAACAAATCAGGAAGAAATTACTGCTATAAACCTATTGTTACACAAGGAGAATTAGGAATTTTTAAAAATCTTACAATAACAAGGACTTACACCAATTATCTCAAAGGAAAGCAAACTAAATGAATTTAAGATAATCTTCTTCGTCCCATTCATCTTCGATTTCTTCATTTAAAGGTTGTTCTTCTTCCATTGAAACATACCCCCAATCCAATTATTCTTGGATGGTTGATTATTTAACGTTATATATGGTGGAGACTATATTTGGACGTAAAATATTTAAAAGTTGTAGGAATAGCGTATAAAAAGTAAATGGAATTAATTCTTCTTTTTATTCTTCTTTTTCTTCTCGGTTTTCTTCTTTTTACTACCGCAACAAAAACATCCCATATTTTTTCACCTCAATAATATTAGGATTTTAGGTATATGAAGATTTTAGTTAGAATGACTGTGGGACAAAATTCCTAAATAATCATCCCAAGAGAAATAAATTGTGCCAAA
>CAYMPD010000019.1:0-22149 GCA_964392445.1 uncultured archaeon
TAGCCCCCCTCGCGGAACCCAAATTTGACATTCCCATTAAGAGAGCGCCTCATTTAGACTCCACTCGGATGGCTTGACGGGCGGTGTGTGCAAGGCACAGGGACATATTCGACGAACGATAATGACGTTTGTCTACTAGAAATTCCAGCTTCGCGAGGTTGAGTTACAAACCTCGATCCGTACTTAGTATAAGTTTAAGAGATTGGCTTCCCCTCTCGGGGTTGCAACTCATTGTCTCATACATTGTAGGCCGCGTGTAGCCGGGGAAATTCGGGCCATACTGACCTACCGTCGCCTCCACCTTCCTCTGGTTTATCACCAGCGGTCTCCTATGAGTGCACTCTTGCGAGTTAGCAACATAGGATGGAGATCTCGCTCGTTAACGGACTTAACCGCACGCTTCACAGTACGAGCTGACGATGGCCATGCAACTCCTCTCAGCTTGTCTGGTAAACCCTTCAGATTGACCTTCATCCTGCTGTCGATCCCCGTGAGATTTCCGGCGTTGGATCCAATTGAACCGCAGCCTCCACTTCTTGTGTGTGCCCCCGCCAATTCCCTTAAGTTTCAACCTTGCGGTCGTAATTCCCAGGTGGCCCACTTAACACCTACGCTCCGGCACAACAAACCCTCGTAAGGTTTGTAGCACCAAGTGGGCATCGTTTACGCCTAGGACTAACGGGGTATCTAATCCCGGTCGCTACCCTAGGTTTCGTCCCTCACCGTCGAACCTGTTCTAGGTGGACGCCTTCGCCACTGGTGGTCCCACTGGGATTATAGGATTTTACCCCTCCCCCAGCAGTACCTCTACCCTCTCCCAGTCCCAAGTCTAGCAGTATCCCCAGCAAGCCTACTAGTTTTCCAGTAGATTTCACTAGGGACTTACAAGACCGGCTACGGACGCTTTAGACCAACTAATACCGGATACCACTTGAGGCGCAGGTATTACCGCTTACCGTTCTAAGAGTTATTAAACTCCCTAGAATGGCGGCTGGCACCTGTCTTACCCACCTCTTATTCTCCGAGCGATTTTGACTCGGTAAAAGCTTATGCAAAGCATAAGCACTCCAGATCCCCCCATCGTGCGTTAACACAGTGTGAAGGTTCCGCGCCTGCTGCGTCCCGTAGGACCTGGATTCATGTCTCAGAATCCATCTCTGGGCTTCCACTCTCATGGCCCATACCCGTTATAGCTTTGGGGGTACATTACGCCCCCAACAGGCTGATAAGGTGTAGTCCCATCCTAAAGCAACGGATTTTTCGGACGTTTTATCATTCCAGACCAAAACGTCTATCAGGTATTAGCCTCAATTTCTCGAGATTATCCCTGACTTTAGGGTAGGTTAACTACATATTACTGAGCAGTACGTCGAGTCCCGAAGACTCTCAACTTGCATGGCTTAGTCGGATCCGGATAGCGGTATCCTCCGGCAGGATCAACCGGAATTGGTTTGGTTATTAAATCACACCACTTCTTATACATCTCACTAACAAATCTCACCAACTAGGACTACAAACTTAAGTCAAACTCAAGCTTGGCATATAACTCTCCCAACTGATCATAGAGTTCAAACAAAATATAATTGGAAAGTATTTAAAAGTTTTCCAAGGTGTTAATATTACTATTATAGATATTTAAATACTTTTTTGGAGGATTATTTTTAGTTTACATGCCTTCTTATGTTATTTGCTAAACTAATCATTTTTTCCTCATCTTACTTAGAAAACCTCCTACATCACCTATTTAATTTATAACTCCTAATTAATTTTTTATGAGAAAAATTGTATTTTTTTTATTAATTATTCTTTTGTTACCTTCACTAGTTTTAGCTGGGACCATTTCTTTGACAACCTCTGTTACCAGCGATGTTCTAACAACTGATCAGGGCGAAATTGGGGTTACTTTGACGAATTCTGGTAATGAACCTGCTTACAATGTACAATTATCTTTGATTACGGATTACTTTACTTCTGACCCTGTTCACGTGGGAACCTTGGATATTAACCAACCTTACAAAACTAATATTAGTTTAGAGGCTGCCGGGGATTTAAAAGAAGGGAATTATCCTCTTGTTTTGATGACTGAGTATGCGGATGCTAATGGTTATCCTTTTTCATCTGTCTCTCCGATTACTTTGACTTATAAAAATCCTTATCCTTCTCGAGTAACTGGTGTATTTGAAAGTATAGAACTTAGTGGTAAGAGGACTAAAAACCTTGTTTTGAAACTTAAGAACATGGATCAGGTTGAACATGATGTTGATTTAGAATTAGTTCTACCCAATGAGCTTTCTTCAGACATGACTGAAAAGTCTGTTCAAGTAGGATCTAAAGAAGAAAAAGAACTTGTTTTTAAGGTTTCTAATTTTGCTGGATTGGATGGAAGTACTTATGTTGTGCTTGCTGTAGTTGAGTATGAGGACGAATATCATCATTCTAGTTTGGCTAGCGGCATGGTTAGTATTGTTGAAGAGAAAACCTTTAATTTCCCTCAATGGTTACCTATAGGAATTGCCGGGGTATTAGTTCTAGTTTTTGTAGGATACCAATTAAAATCTAAATTCACAATTAAAGTAGAAACAGAAAGCAAAGATACTTAAGATATTTTAGATAAATAATTGAGGAGATAACCATTAAAAGTGATAAAATGCATCTGTTAGCAATAGTGGGGGTATGTATAATATTTGGAGTAGTTGGACAACTTTTAATTAAAAAAGGTATGGATATTGTAGGTGAAGTTTTTATAAAAGATCTATTTACGGCCAAATTCTTCAAAATGGTATTTCAAAAATACGTCTTCATTGGAATTTCACTTTACGCTCTTTCGTCTATATTGTGGATGGTTGCTTTATCTAGGGGTGAATTAAGTTATTTATACCCTCTAATAGGTGTTGGATACATTTTCACTGCCGTACTTGCCTGGATATTTTTCAAAGAAAATTTAACATTGATAAGGTTTAGTGGTATAGTATTAATCTCCATTGGAGTTTTTCTTGTGGTTTTTAAATGATTGAAAAATTGAAGTCGAATAAAGAGAATTTAATTAATTTGTTAGTCTTAATTTCAATATTTATCTTCATACTAACTTACTTCGACCCAAAATATATTTTGTCGGAAACAACAACCTCTGGAGGTGACATGGCATCTGATTTCTATCCACTTCACTACCTTAAAAATTATCTAATACCAAATCTTAAACTTGTTGGCTGGGCTCCTGGTTGGTATGGTGGAATTCCAATGTTTCAGTTTTATTTTCTTCCTACTTTTCTGATTATGACTGGCTTGAGTTATATTATACCACTTGAGATAAGCTTTAAAATCGTGACTTTACTTGGAACTTTTCTCTTGCCTGTAATGAGTTATTTTTCCTTTAAATACATGAAATTCAAGTTTCCTATTCCGGCTGTAGCTGCAACATTCACTCTACCTTTTCTTTTTATGGAAGCGAATTCAATGTGGGGAGGTAATATACCAAGTACTTTAGCAGGGGAATTCTCGCATAGTTTTGGGCTAGCTTTTTCTATTCTTTTTCTTGGTTCTCTTTACAGGGGTTTGAAAGAAAATAAAAATTGGATAAGAAACTCGATGATTTTTTCGATAGTTACTTTGAGTCATATTTACACGGCTTTTTTTGCATTATTCTCTTCCACTTTCCTACTCATCAAAAGTTTCTTTGAAAAAAAATTCTGGAAAACATTTTCTTACTTCTTCAAAACTTATTTCTTGGCATTTCTACTTGTTGTATTTTGGGCTATACCTTTTGTTCTTAATATGACATACACAACACCGTATAGAGACAGTTGGAAGGTGGGTTTGGAAAAGATACTACCCGTCCCTATAAATTATTTTAGTGTTCTTAGTAGTATAACAGTAATATTAGGAATTCTTAATAAAGACAAAAGAATTATGTTTTTGGGGTATAGTGTAGTAATCTCATTATTATTCTTTTTTGTTGCAGAAAGTATTAACCTCATAAATATAAGATTTATTCCTTTTGTTCAACTTTTAGTTATGTTAATACCTGCTTGTCTTCTTGATTTTGAGTTGTTTTCAAAGGTGAAATTTCTAAAGAAAATGGTAAAATCTTTAAGTCACTGGACCATACCTTTGATAATTTTATTTTTAACTGTTTACTTTGTTCAGAATAGTACCACTTACATCAAACATTGGGTCAAATGGAATTATGAAGGGTTTGAAGGAAAGCATACTTGGAGTGAATATAAAGGTGTGAATGATTTTGTTGCTGGTGATTTTTCTGATCCTCGGGTAGTTTATGAACATTCCGACAAATATAACCAGTTTGGGACTCCCCGGGCATTTGAATTATTACCATACTTTTCAGGTAGATCTACTCTAGAAGGCCTCTTTATGCAGTCTAGCATATCCTCACCCTTTGTCTTTTATATACAATCAGAAATTGGGGAACAGCATTCCTGTCCTTTTTGGAATATCTACAAATGTGCTAGTTTTAACTTGACGATGGGGACAAAACACTTGGAAATGTTTAATGTTGAACATCTTATAGTTAGAAGTGATAAAGTAAAAAACGAAATTCAAAACTTCCCAGAATATACTTTTCTTGAAAGTGTGGGTGATATAGAGATTTATGAATTGTCCACAAACAAAGACAAATATGTAATTGTTCCTGATTATAAACCTGTCCTTTATGATGGTAAGGATTGGAAGAATTTCTTCTATGATTGGTTTAAAGGATATGATTTACTTGATGTTCCGATAATAAAAACTAAGGATAAAATACAAGGACTTCAAGGGATAGAAGAGTTGAGTGATATAGATAAAGTTCCTCTTGGTAGTGAAGCATGTGTTCTTAACGAGCAAATATTAAATGAAGAAATTAAATTTACAACAAATTGCCTCGGTAAACCTCATATCGTCAGAATATCTTATCACCCTAACTGGAAAGTACAAGGTGCTAACAAAATTTATCTAGTTTCACCTTCATTTATGTTAGTTTTTCCAGAGAATAATGAAGTCAGAATGTGGTATGGAACGAGAATGATTGATATTATTGCCTTTGGACTTACTTTAATTGGAATTCTTTTCCTAATCTACACTTTCTTGAATAACCATAATGTTATCAAATTTCTAAAACGATAAAGAGACTCGTCTATTATGTTGAATTTACTCTTTCTTGTATCATGACAAATAGTCGGTATTTGGGTTATTTTTTTACCCTCTTTTTCTACCCAATAAGTTATTTCATAAACATATGCAGAACCCTTGTCTATATGACCCAAGTATTTTTCAATATCTTTTTTTCTGAATCCTTTAGCTCCCATTGAATAATCCTCATACTCTAACCCAAGAATTGTTTTAGTCAACCAAATGAATGTATTACTCGCAAAAACCCTGTACCATTGTCTATTTTGTTCACCAACCCTCTTAGAACCTATTACTATGCTGTTTTCATCGAGTAGTTTTAAACATCTAGGAACAAAATCCAATTCTATGCTTAGATCCATGTCAAGAGAGATTATTTTATCATAGGAAGAATTTTTTACACCTTCTCTAAAAGCAAAACCGACATAGCCTTTCTCTGATATAGAAAATATTTTAAATTTTTTTGGATATTTTTTTTCTATTTTACTTCCTATTTCGACTGTTTTATCTGTACTACCATTATCTACAACTATTATTTCGAAGTTTTTAGAGATTTTTTGGAGATACTTAATTAGCTTATCCGTATTTTCAACTATTAGTTCTTCTTCGTTGTAAACTGGGATTATTATTGTGAATTTCTCCATGTGAACACTGTAATAGGTTGTGGGATTAGATTTATAAAACTAATTTATCGATTCTAATAAGATTAAATTATTTACCCGATAGGATCCAAAGCTTTGTAGTTTCAGGGGAAGGTAAATAGGTCAAGTTATTGTATTCTCTATATAATTTCCAACTTGTATCCAACTCATCTTTAAAATAATTCAACCTAAAACCACTTTGGTGTCCACCATAGTGTACACAACTACCTAGACCTGTAATCAAAACCGTTCCATTAGGAAAACCGCTTTGATGTTTATTTAACCAAGTTTCATATTCTGTCACATGGTGAGTATCGTAAATAGTTACAATATCTGCATCAACATCTTTCAAATATATCTCTCTTAAGAAGAAACTTAACCAAGCTTCTGGGATAATTTTAGGTGGAGATAACAACTTTATATCTCTTATAATCTTTAAAATGGATTCACGATAAATCCTCCCCGGTAATGTAGCCTCTTTGACTTGAATAATATTTAAAAAGATGAGAGAGACGAATAACAATAATAAAATAATTCTTTGTATTATTTCTTTTTTAAATTTGAAAATATATTTATTGGAAAATTCACTGAAATCTAAAATCAATTTTACTATATGAAGTGTCATGGGAAAGGATAAGGGGGTAAGATAACGAAAAATTCTCGGGGCAGAATAGTATTGGTCAAACTTAAAGGTATTTGGGAAGAAATTTAGAAGGAGAAAGAAAGTTACATAATAACTGAATAATATATAATCTAATTTATCAAATTTGTAATTTATTTTTAGGAGTTTTTTGGAAAAGAAAATTAAGAAAATTTTAATACAAATTAAGAAAATTAAAAGCGAAGGTATTATCCCAAAAAGTGTGGTACTAAATTCAGATCCATTAAATAAAAAATTGGGATAGATCATAAATAAAGTCTTTAGATAACTTTTGTTAACGGGATATGTTGCAGCATGATTTGTTATAAAAGGTAAAAATCCCCCTATCCTTATTTTCCAATAGATACTTGTAATTAAATGTAAGAGGAAGCTAGTAATGAAACAACTTAAAGCCCCTTTTATCCATCCTTTCCTAATTAGCTGAAACATATAGTAAATAAACAGGACAGGAAACACGTAAACAACCCACAATTTTACATAGAATGCAATCCAAAGAAGAAAACCTGTTATTATTCCTTGAAAAATTGGTTTTTTCTCCAAAATAATAAAGAAAAGTATCGCTATAGAAAGTATCCAACTGAATATCAGATCGTTTGCCCTTAATCCCCCTATTAAAACTTCAAAAGGAGCAGAAGATATAAGAAGTGAACCCAAAAAAGAATTAAATGTTTTATATGATTTATAAGTGAGGATTAGATACCCAATTAGTGGTATACTTGAAGACATAAGTATAGTTGGAAGAAAAAATGTCATTTCTGATATACCAAATAATTTGAAAAATACTAGATTAAATAACCAAACTCCAAAACGTAAATGTAATTGATCTTTTAAATTTGGTCCATTTAATAAGACATGCTTTACAGTGGCGAATTCTTGTAGGTCATCACATAATATGAAACCAGAAAAAAAATGTATTCTTAGAGTATAAGAGAAAAGAAAAATAATTGCTGGTATTATTATGTATTTGAAAGACTTTCTATTATCAATTTTCTCAAAAATCACTTTAACACCAATTTTCTAATTTAAATCTAAACATTATCCAATAAACCTCAAAAACAACTTAAATTGTTTAAATAATAACTTCGGGTTTTTAAAAATTCTAGGTAATATATAACTTGGTCTCAAATAAAACTGAATAAAGCCTTTGTTGGTCATTTTTTTAAGAAAATCCTCGGAATGCTCGACCGAATAGAAAGTTGGAAATAATTCCTTTAGACTCCCTTCAGCCATTTTGTAAAATTCTGTCCCTGGATATGGTGTTGCGATGTGAAAAGAAACATAATCCGGATTTAATTGCTTAGCAAATTCGATAGTCATTTTCATATCTTCTTCGGTCTCGGTAGGAAACCCCATCATCATAAAACAAGCACTTTCTATCCCAGCTTTTCTTGTCATTTCTATCCCAGCTTTAATCTTTTCCAAACTGGTGTTTTTTTTAATTATCTTCATTATTCTCGGTGACCCGGTCTCGACCCCAAAATGTATAAGCTTACATCCTGATCTTTTCATTTTTTCAAGAAGTTCAGGGTTCAAAGAATCTGCTCTTGTTTGGCAAGTCCATTCCAGATCATAATTTTTTTCTATTAAAAAGTTGCATATTTTTTCTACAAAATTTTTGTCTATTGTGAACTCCAAATCAAAGAAGTAAAGATTTTTTACCCCAAATTTTTCCACAGATAATTGGATTTCTTTTTTAATATTTTCAAGTGGTTTTTTTCTGTATTTATTTCCGTACATTATTTTTTTCGCGCAGAAGATGCATTGATAAGGACAACCACGACTAGCCTCCAGTAAAGAAAAATTCTCTCCCATTAACTCATAATAATATTTGTCCATAGGAAGTAATTCTAAGGCAGGTGGAGGCAAATCTTTCAAATCCGTAAGATCCCTGGGTTTATTAAAAACAATTTTACCTTTTCTCCTATAAGCAATTCCTTTTATTTTTGATATGTCTTTATTTTTACATATTTCTAGTACAGTTTCCTCGGGTTCTCCGATAATGGCGGCGTATACAGTTAATTCATTTAAAATGGTTTCTGGTCTCATTCCAACATGGGTACCCATAATTATCGTTTTTTTGTTATTCTCTAGGATTTTTTTTACAAGTCCCAGAAAGGGGTTAATATTCAAATGAGGACACTGCCATCTATCCAAGGACGAAGATGTTACAAGTACTTTATCGAAATTTTTACACTTATTAGAAATTTCATCATTACTTAAACCTTCGACATTATTATCAAGAATTTCTACCTTGAAATTATTGTTTCTTAAAATTGAAGCCATAATAGCTAAATCGATTGGGGGCCAAAGTCTTGGGTTTCTCCATGCTCTTTTCTTTTTATATTCAAAAGTGGGGTTAATTAATAATATTTTTTGTTTTTTCATAATTCTTCAACTTTTTTGATGTTTTCTCTTAAACCACTCAACCGTCTTCCTCAATCCATCTTCAATCTTCCATTCAGATTCCCATTCCAACTCTTTCTTGATTTTATTATAACTAAGACAACTTCTCACCTGCTCCCCTGGTTTAACTGGACCGTGAACTTCTTTGATAGGTTTACCCAATAACTCAACTATCTTTCTAAATAACTCATTAACATTCGTTTCAATCCCAGTGCTTACATTAAAAATTCCATTAGTATTCTTTTCAAATGCTAACATATTTGCTTTAACCACATCTTTTACATAAACATAATCTCTTGTCTGCTTACCAGAACCGTTGATGATAGGTTGATCTCCACTAAGTATCTTATCGATGAATATGGCAATTACTCCCGCCTCGCCTTTCGAGTTTTGCCTGGAACCATAGACATTAGAATATCTAAGTGAAACAAAATCTATACCATGAACTTTTTTGTAAAATTGAAGGTACTTTTCTATTGAGAGTTTTGCTATACCATAAGGACTAGAAGGTTGCTCTTCTTCTATTTCAGATGTTGGTATCTTAACATCATTACTATAAACCGCCGCTGTTGAAGAAGAGATTATCTTCCTACTTTTGAATTTCCTCATATTTTCAAGAATATTTAATGTACCTAGGATGTTGGTATTAGCATCGGAAATGGGGTTATTGATAGATTTCCTTAAGTCTATTTGAGCGGCTAGATGAAAAACAACTTCAGGTTTTGTCTTTCCAAAAATATCAGAGATATCATCAGTTATATTTCTCTTATAAAAATTAGCTTCTGGATTCAAATTATTCCTGTTACCTGCGGATAAATCATCAATAACACTTACTTGATGTCCTTTTTGTATTAATGCATCTACAACATGACTCCCTATAAATCCAGCTCCACCTGTAACTAGAATTCTCATTTAGCTCACCAATTATCAATAGTAAGCCTAACTTTAAACTATTAACTCATGAAATACTTACCCTCTTCTTTCTGTTGTTGATCCAATTGTGAATCTAACTTGTTAGCGCGAGGACGACCAGTGGTTTCATCTCTCCTGAAAGTAACTCCCACTTCCTCCAGGAACTTGTTAAAAGCATTTTCAACCCTTTCTGGTTCTTCTGCGTGTCCCTTGATTCCAGGTTTTCCCAAGAATACCATAGCTCTGTCAGAAATTTGACTCAAAAACAGAAGGTCATGATCGATTATTAATGCCGAATTTTCTTGTGTTTCAACCAATCTCCTTACCATTTTTGCCAGATTCAATCTTTGTTCAACATCCATAAAAGCAGAGGGTTCATCCAAGAGATAAACATCCGACTTTTGACTCAAAGCTACAGCTACAGCCGTTCTTTGCAACTCCCCACCCGAAAGATTATTAACCTCTTTTTCAAGCAACTTATCTAAACCTAGAGGACGGAGTATTCTTGACTTGTAATCACCCGTACCAAATTCGCTTGTTGTGGATCTTAGAAGTTCTCTAACCGTTCCATCAAAATCAGTTTTGGGGTATTGAGACTTGTAAGAAACCTTAACTTTACCATCTATTTTTCCTTTATCTTGTTTTATTTCCCCCGCTAGGATTTTTGCTAGGGTTGTTTTTCCGAGGGCATTAGCACCAAGTATTCCTAGAACTTCTCTTTTGTAGATTTTTCCTTCTATAACTGTTAATTCAAAATCCCCGAGTTTTTTCTGGATATTATCAAAACTTATTATTTGTTGTATCCCAGACTTTTTCTCGATGAAAGTGGATTCGAAGGTAATAGGTTCAGGTCTTATTCTAACGTTGTCTTCCTTGATATAACCATCTAAAAATGCGTTAATACCTACTCTGACCGAGTAAGGACTTGAAATGATACCATAAACCCCAGGAACACCGTAGAAGATGTGGATATTGTCGGCGAGAAAGTCCAACGTAGCCAAGTCATGATCAACTACCATAACCGACTTATTTTCACATAATTCCTGGATTGCTTTGGATATTTCTAATCTTTGGAAAACGTCGAGAAAACTAGTGGGTTCGTCAAAGTAATAGATATCCGCATCTTTTGCTAATGTAGCTGTAATCGCAACTCTTTGCAATTCTCCTCCTGAAATTTTATCGATATCATGGTCAAGGATTCTTTCAATGTCAAATCTTTGGATTAGGTCGTTTAAAATTCCTCTTTCATCGGTCTTATCAAGAAGTTTGGACACTTTTCCCTTGAAATTGAACGGGATTTTATCAACCCTCTGAAGTTTGTAAGATACTTCCATCTCTTTGTTTTCAAGTTTTTCCAGGTAATTTTGAAGTTCTGTACCCCTAAACATTCTTACTACCTCTGACAAATCAGCTTCTTTCTCCTTACCCAGATTAGGTTTCAAATGACCTGATAGGACCTCCAAAGCCGTAGTTTTACCGAGCCCGTTTGAACCAACAAGTCCAACTATTTTGCCTGGGGTTGGGAATGGAAGCCTGTAAAGAACAAATTGATTCTTACCGAACCTATGAATGGGGGCCTCTTCTAACTGTTGAGGGAGATTAACCACATGCAAAGCCTTATAACCCGCTTTATCGCATTTACTCACACATAACCCACAGCCTATACACAAACCCTCGTCAATAATCGGAAACCCTGTCTTTTCATCAATAACCACACACTCTTCACCCTTTCTGTTGATCGGGCATACTTTCTTGCAAAGATAACCACATTTATCTCTTTTACATAAATCCCTGTTAACTGAAGCTATTCGGGTCATAAGTAGTAATTAGTGATTATGAAAGTTTATAAGTATTTAGAAGTGAATTTTGTTCTTCCTATAATTTTCAAAAAGTGCGTTAATGAATTCCTTTTGTTTTGAACTCCACTCCTCGTTAGATGATCGAAAAATATGATCTACCCAGATTCTAGTAAACCTGGATTTCTCCTGAATTAGTTCTTGTTTTAGTTTATCGTCCATTTTCACGCCCCTATAATAATATCTACATCCACGCCTATAATAACCTAAAAAATCTTGTAAGGAATTTCATAATACTCAGAAATTATGTCAACTATCTCTTTCTTCATTTTTGGGTTCAAAGATACTTCTGTCCCATAATGTGTTGGTTTTGATAAAATTAGGTCTTCTTTTATCATCTCTTCTGCAACTTTTTTTATCTGTTTCGCTTCATGTTTAGGTCTTCCCTTCGATAAATTATCAAAACTAGTGTGTTTTCCTCCCCAATATCTGTGTCTCAGGAGTTTGAAAAGAACCCAAGCCCTTAACTTTTAACTCATATATTAATTTTATTTCTATTAAATATAAATTATATGTTAAAATAATTTTACAATAAACGTAAAATATTTATACTAGTAAACCCACTAAATGGTCTATGGGAGAAGAATCGATACTAATTGAATTGTTTGGAAAAACACCAGAACTAAGAATGCTGGACTTCTTAATAGAAAATAACATATTCGACTTCACCAAAACAGAAATAGCCGAAGGGTCAGGAATATCAAGACCGACCCTGTATAAAGTATGGGAAAAATTAGTAAAAACGGGACTAGTAGTAAAAACAAGAAAAATAAACAGAACTCAGTTGTACAAAATAAACCTAGAATCGCCGATAGTCAAAAAACTTATGGAAATGGAAATGAGATTCAGTTTGGAAGGACTTGAAGATGAAGAATATGAATCAAGACCAGTAGGAGTTAGATAAGTCTTTTACTCAAAAACTATCTCAGCATCCACACTAAAAATAGATTTAACAATCTTAGAGAATTTTTCGGGTTCTATAGGCAATCTGCCTTCCTCAGAAGACGGTATTTTTACCTTATATTGATCTTTTTCCCCGTAAAAGACGTTTATTCCAATTATAGGCGTAGAATAGAATATTTCCTCGACAAAATCCTCAAGTGAAGACATTTCAGAAACAACACGAATCTGCTTCCCCAAACTTTTACTTAACCTCTCAGCCATCCCACCATCTTTCCCGATGATTTTTGAGGCATTTTTCCTATCGGTCATTATCAGAATCATGTTATTACTATTAACCACACGATCAATCTCAGCATCTTTAAGAATCTCGTATTTTTTACTTATCCTATTGAGAAGTCTGAACATTTTGATTTCATCTATTTTAATAAGTTTATCTCCTACTTTTCGCGCGCAGGAGTCACATAAGAGTTCATTCTTCAAACATGCTTTACAGATGGGGAACTTCATGGGTAATAATTGTGTTTAAAAAAACTTATAAATTAATCGAATCGAATTATTCTAATAATGACAAAGAAAAAGAAATTCAGTGATAGTGTGAGATATGCTTTAAGAGGTATTGCTCACGGTATATCATCGGAAAGAAACGTTAAAATCCAAGTTTTGATTGGGGTGGTAGTAATATTCCTCGCTGCTTATTTGGGTATCTCTAAACTTGAATTTATCCTAATTATCTTCGCAGTCTTCCTGGTTATAATACTAGAACTTGTTAACACGACTTTAGAAAGGCTAATTGACAAAATCCATCCCAAGTATGATAAGGATTACGAAAAAATCAAGGATTTGATGGCTGGAGTTGTATTTTTAGGGGGTTTATTGGCTGTTTTGGTTGGGTTTTTGATTTTGTTTGAGCCTCTGGTTTCTTTGGTTTTCTAGTTTCCGAGAGAATTAAACCTTTTAAATATTCCACTCCAATAATCTAGAGTTGATAATCATGGAAGAGAAGGTTTTCACAATAAACCTCAGGAAGGAGACTTTAAAGACTCCTAGATATCATAAGTCCAATCGGGCTATTAACATTATCAAGAATTACTTGGAAAAACACATGAAAACCGATGACATTACAATAGGATCATCACTTAACGAACAAATCTGGAAAGGGGGAAGTCAACAAATCCCAGCAAAAATCAAGATTAAAGCAATAAAAACAGACGATGGGAAGGTTACAGCAGAACTATGGGGACAAGTTTTTGAAGAAGAATTTAAACCTGAAACAGAAAAAATTGAAGAGAAAAAAGAGAGTAAAACCGAAAAGAAAGAATCTAAATCTGAAAAGAAGACTGAAGAAAAACCTAAACCCAAATCATCCAACAAATAACGCATACTTTCCTGGCTTATCTATTCCAAGAACTTCTGCAATTTCACTTTCCTTAGGATCATTGATTATCACAACGCCCTTCCAACTTGCTGATAAATCTTTACTTCCACAATTAGGACATACCTTCTCGGTGGTAAACATCTTACAATTCCTGCAAACATATTTTCTTTTTGCCATTAATTATCACTTCTTAGATTTTTTTGCCTTCTTCTTGGCTTTTTCCTTCTCTTGTTCTATCCAGTGAAAAGCTCCCAAGTGGGGTTGTCGCATAGTTAAACCAATTTTATTCTCCTTACTGGGTAGCATAGAGACTGAAATAATTCTCGCACGTACAGGATCTCCTTCCTTCAGAGTCTTCTTACTCTCTTTACCAAGGAAAATCGAATTCTTCTCATCAAAACTAACATAATCATCCATTAATTGGGACACGTGAACCAAACCATCAACCGGCCCAAACCTTATAAAAGCTCCAAATTCAGTGTTATCAATCACGTCTCCAATAACAACTTCATGTGTTTCTGGTTTAAAAGTAAGTAGTTCAAAAGTCACGGGATAATGAATAGTTGGGTCTTCAGGGAGTATCTTACCTTCCCCTATTTCCTTGATTTTAGTCACAACCAACCCTTTTCCAAATCTTCTATCCAATTTCTCTTCGTATTTATCAGCTATACTTTCCTTTACAGATTTTTTCAATCCCATACCAAACTTATTTGGGGGAACTTTGATTATTGTTTTAATTGCTACTAATCTATACATCTATTCACCAAATTTTTCGTTATACATTTTCATGGATTTTTCAATTGTTTTTTTAGCTTCTTCAGCGTTTTCCCATGATTTTACTTTAACCCATTTACCCGGTTCCAAATTCTTCATAGTTTCAAAAAAGTCTGAAATTTCCTTTCTAACGTGTCCTGGTATATCTCCAATATTCTTAATTTCACTGAATCTGGGGTCTTCGGTAGGTATTACAACTAACTTGTCATCTTTTCCCTTCTCATCCTTCATCATCATCAACGCAACCGGCCTCGCTTTTAATACACACCCAGGGAAAGTAGGATAATTGGTCAAAACTAAAACGTCAATTGGATCTCCATCATCATACCAAGTTTGTGGAAGAAAACCATAATCTCCCGGATAAAAAACAGCTGAATGTAAAACTCTGTCTAATTTAAATATTCCCTTTTCGTTATCATATTCGTACTTATTACAAGAACCTTTCGGTATCTCGATTACAACATTAATTTCATCAGGTGCCTTTTTTCCAATTGGTACATCGTGAAGTAAATTCATCATCTCATCTCCAAACGTTTTTCCGCTCTTAAATAAATTACTTGTATACTTTTATTTTTTAACCTTTTAATTAGTTCTCTATCATTGGTTGCCACTAAAGTATTTTTCTGGTCAGCTAAGTCTACTATTGAGTCGTCTACGTTGTTTTTTAGGTCTTTTATTACTTTGATATCATGTTTTTCTATCATTTCTAAACCTATTTTAGCGGCTATAGAGTGCTTTCCTTCCTTATTAGTAAGTTTCTCTAGTTCTCTACTGACTCCTTCGAGTACGATATATTCCTTCTCTCCCGGTACTAAGTGATCAATTTGGTCAAAAATATCCACTCCAAACTGATAAGGTATTGTTAAAAAATTAGTGTCTAGTACGATTTTTTTCATGAATTTTATTAGTAGTTGGAATTTTTAAATAAGAAATATCTAACTTTTCAAAACCCCGTATCCAATTAACCTCCATCTTCCCCTAATCTGACGAGAAATAACGACTCTTTCACCATCATCAGCGCAAATAGGTAGCTTAAGTGTTAACTCAATTCTTTTATCACCCAATTTTGTAACCATCCCAACAGATCTCCCTGTTCCTACATTAATCATTAAAGCCTCATTCAGACCAATATTCTCCACTTTCATATCCTCCTTAGCACCAACTACTCTTTCAAGTAAATTCAAATCTAAAGTAATTTTTTCAAGTGTTTTTGGTAGTTTTCCGGGCAAGCCAACTACGCTCCCAACAAGACCATCTGCTTTTGTCAATGCAGGATCTAAACCTGTCATTATTCCCAGTAATCCTCCAGCCCCCGCCTCTTCGAGATTTTCTCCAGCCTTTTCCATTGATTTTATCTTTGTTGTTATCGGTTCCCAATTATCTTCTACCTTCACACCAGGCTTTAATTGGATTTCCTGACCTTGTTCAAGCTTCCCTTCAATTATCGATCCTCCAATAACTCCGCCGACTAAAGTCTTAATTTCAGAACCAGGTTTATTAACGTCAAAACTCCTTGCAACATACATCTTAGGATCTTTGGATAAGTCTCTTTTTGGCGTGGGTATATTTTCTTGGATGGCTTCGATTACATACTCAATATTTACTCTTCTCATCGCCGAAACTGGTATTATTGGAGCATCCTCAGCAATTGTTCCTTTAACAAAATCCTTGATTTCTTTGTAACTTTCTTTTATTCTCTCCTCATCGATAAGATCAATCTTATTCTGAACAATAATTATGTTTTTTATTCCAACTACATCCAAAGCTGTTAAATGTTCACGTGTCTGGGGAGAAGGACATTTTTCATTTGCAGAAATAATAAGTATAGCTCCATCTATCAATGCAGAACCAGTTAAAACTACGGCCATAAGGCTCTCATGTCCAGGGGTATCAACAAAAGAAACCGTTCTTTGAATCTCACAATCCTCAAAACATTTAGGACATTTTTTATTTGTACAATAAGACTTGCATTTTTTACAATGGTAGAAGGTTGCATCTGCGTATCCTAGCCTAATCGAAATTCCACGTCTTATTTCCTCAGAATGAGTATCGGTCATCTTACCTGTTATTGCTTGGGTTAGAGTGGTTTTCCCATGATCAACATGTCCCAATAATCCAATATTAACTTCAGGTATTGTTTTTGGGTTGATTTTTTTACCGAACTTCATCACCTTATTCTGTTTTATCTTTAAGATATTCTTTCATACCTTTTCTGTCCTTATTCTTCTTTTCCACTTCTAGAATTTTCTTGTAATTGGGATCATCCATTTTTTCTATCTTTTTCTTTGCGTCTGGAATGCTGTTATTGGAGAGGATTTTTTTGTAATTGGGTCCTTCTTTTTTTTCTTCCTTTTCCTCTTCCTTCTTTTCCTCTTTAGGTTCTTCCTTCTTTGGTTTTTCCTCGGGTTTCTTTTCTTTTTCCTTTACTTCTTCTTTTTTCTTCTCTGGTTTTCTCTCTTCTTCTTTTGACTTATCTTTTTTTTCTTCCTTAGGAGCTTCTTTAGGTTCTTCCTTTCCCATTAATGCCGGCAAACTTTTAGAGCCCTCTTTAATAACCTTACAATTAACCTGAACAATGTTCTTACTTATAGTATTCCCAGCAACCATCTTTCTTTTTCTCATACCTGCTCTCTTTGGATGAAATCCGGGTGGGTGTGAAAGCACTATTTTCTTCCTACCCATTCCATGAAGTTGCGGGTGCATTGGGAATCCATCTTTATCTGTTCCACCAGTTATTTTGATCTCATAACCAGGTAAACCTATCAAATCACCATTAAATTTATCTCCAATCTTTTTACCAACTAATCCTGCAGCCTTGCTTTGATCCACTTCTAGGTTATAACTCTTCCTAGTTTTTGGATTTGCAATCACAAATTTAAACGAAGCCATATTTTTATCACCATTTATTTAATAACTCTATGAATTAGAAGATTTAAAATTAATAAGTGTTTACCCCAGTTTCTTACAAAAATGCTTCACAACATCATAATACTTCTTTTGGCTTAATTCAATGATTTTTCTAATTTGTTCCTCATCATGCCCTGACCTTAATTTAAGCATCTCTCCTAGGATTTCGTCCCCTTTTTTCTTTATAATTTCTGGTGTTTCTATTTTCGCCAATTTTTTCAATTCCTTATACCACTTAATCTTGAACATCTTAAAAGTAACCCAACTCATATTCAGACCAATATAGGTTAGAAAAGCGTCATCTAGGACATGTTTCTGATCTTCTTTCAAGGCTTTTATTATGTCTTCTTCTGTATATTTTATGTTTTTAGCATCTTTTAACGAAAGTCTGTAATTTTCGTATAATTCCTCATCATACCCAAAACTCATTGCACGACTATTAGCAAATATATCTTTTATGTAAAGTACTGTGGTACTGGTCACACGCACAAAGGACACGAATAACCTCTCTATGGTAAATGGCTTAACTTCTTTGTGACTTTCAAGTAATTTAATTATATTCTCCCCGGATTTATCTATTTCTTCTTCAATTTCATCTTCTATACCATCAAGTTTATTTAACAAGTGCATTAACTCGTGTGCGAAAAGGCCCTCAATCGCGTTGTAATTCATCTCCTCGAATATTTCTTCACTGGCATTTAGCATGATTATAGGAGTCTTTCCTTTTACCCAATAAGTGAAACTGGGGACGTTCTCTGTTATCCATTCCCTGAATTCTCCATGTCTCCTCACCTTTACTTTAGGTAGAAGAATTTCTTTCGCTATTTTAACTGGGTTAGTTGTTACGTATATTTCTATTTTCTCTAGATTTTTGACATGCGATCTTTTATCGAACTCCTTGAGAACTTTAGTTATAACGGTAGAAATGGTCCTGGCCTTTTGACCCTTTAAATCAATTCTCTTTACCACTTCAAGCATGAGTATTATTATCGGAGTCTGAAAATATATTTATTCGAACTTTTGCACCTATAATTAACTTATAAATACCTGCGGACTATAGAATAGAGTGTGAGGAAAATGACTGGTGAATTAGTTTGGTTTACCAAATTCAGCTCAAAAAGTGTTTAGAGTTTTATCTAGATCACCCTCGCTTTCTCAAAAAGAAATTAAAAATAAGACTGGGTTATCTATTCGTTCTGTGAAGGGTTCTTTGAAACTGCTTAGAGAAGAGGATATTGTTGAGGAAATGCCTGTTTTTGAGGATATGAGAAGGAAGAAGTATGTTTTAAGAGGTGGAGGGAATGAAAGGTGAATGTGTTTGGCGTTATAGGAGGATTGGGACCAGAAGCTACATCCAAATTTTACTTAGATGTTATTAGAAGATTTATTGAAAAATATGAATATTACCCACAAATGTTGATAGATAACGTATCTTTTCCCCAAAGATTGGAACAAGAAATAATTCGAGACTGTAGGAATGAAAATGAAATATTGCCTTTTCTAATAAAAAGCGTAAAGAAATTAAACAAAAGTGGGGTCGATTTTCTAGTTATACCCTGTAATACTTTGCATATTTTTATTGAAGAATTAAGAAGAAAATCAGAAGTTCCTATACTAAGTATTGTTGACGAGACTACAAAAAAAATAAAACAAAAAGGATACGAAAGAATAGGTCTATTAGCAACTTCTAAGACTGTAAAATCAGAATTATTTGAAAATAGCTTTGAAATGATTCTCCCAGAGGATGAAGAACAGGATGAAATCTCTAGAATAGAACTTCGAATACTAAGGAATCAGGCTGCCCAGGAAGATAAAATTTTTATGGAGAATATCATTAAAAAGTTGAAAAATCAAGGTTCTGATGCTATAGTAGTTGGTTGTACCAATCTGCATCAGGTAATAGATACCAATGAGAATAAAATCGATATAATTGATACTTTGGAAGTTTTGATTGATTCTAGCTTTAAAAGAATGATAAGAGGTGAGTCGAAATGACTGGTGAAAGTTTTTGGGAGAGTTATAAGAACAAGAAGTGATCCAGCTCAAGGAGTTGCTAGAAGAAGAGCGCAGTATAGAGATGGACATGAACCTAGAATAACTAGAATTGATCCTTATGAAACCCTTAGTGAAAGAGAAAGAGAAATTTTAACACATATAGCTAGTGGTGGTTCTCATTATTTTGGAAATGTTACTCGTGCTCTCGGATTAGGTATAGGTTCTATAGATTCAGTTGGTCAAACGATGAGATCAATGGTTTATAGACTTACTGGTGGAAAAAGACGGGGTGCCAGTACTGATAATCTTAGATATATTGCCAGAATGGCGAAATCAAAAGGTTTAATATAAGAGGTGAAGAAAAATGAGAAAAATAGGTGAATATATTTGGGGTTCTGGAAGATGGGATATTAGGACCGGAAAGAATCTTTGTCGTCAGAGGGGTTGAAGAGCCAGACTATTCCGATTATTCTTTCGGTAAAGTAAGGGGAAGTATAGGTGCTGGTTTAAGTGGTACCTTGTATTCTCGTGAAATACCAATAAGAAGATTTATTATCGAATTGGGAATAGATGGGGAAGATTATCGAATTGGTACTAGAGTTCCTCTTGAATCCATAGACACAAGAGAATCATTTGATGGTATTCTACCAAGAGATTTAGATAAGATTAGAAAGTTAGTGGGTAAAAAAATCGTTATGAGATCGATAAAACCCTATAATTCACGGACTATAAGAAAATTAGCAAGGAAAAGATAATTTTACCTTTTCTTTTTTATTTTTCAAAAATCTAAGTGATAAACATGTCATTCGTCGAGAAAAAAATCAAAAAACTATTGGAAGAGAAAGGGATAGAATACAAGGAATACGAACACGAACCAGTTTACACCTGCGAAGTAGCTGATAAAGTAAGAAAAGGGATAAAAAGTGAAGACAAAGATGACTTCAAAAAAGGAGGAATAAAAAATCTACTTTTCCAAAAAAGAGGTGGAGAATTCATCATGGTCCTAGGTCCAGGAGATCAGAAAATAGATGAGGATAAGATAAAAGAACTGGAAGGGACTAAATTTATGAAGCTAGCAAAACCAAAAAGCGTGCAAAGGATAGTAGGTTGTAAAATAGGATGTGTTCCTCCATTCGGCCATAAGAGAAAAATAAAAACTTACCTTAACAAAGAATTACTAGAATACGATTATCTGTACTTCAACCCAGGAAATCATTCCAAGACAATCAAAATTAAAGCTAAGGATTTACTTAAGTTAATTGAAAATCCAATAATATATGAGGGATAATATGCCTGAATATCTAGTTACACCATGGGAAGTTAAAGGAAATGTAGATTATGATAAGCTAATTAAAGAATTTGGGACAGAAAAGATAGATAAAAAACTCTTGAAAAGGATAAAAAAACAGACAGAAAAATTGCATCACTTCCTAAGGAGAGGTATATTTTTCTCGCATAGAGACATGAATTGGGTTCTAGATGAATACGAAAAAGGAAATAAATTCTACTTATACACAGGCCGAGCACCATCAGGTCCAGTTCATCTAGGACATTTGATACCATGGATTTTCACAAAGTGGTTGCAAGACAAGTTCGATGTTAAATTATTGTTCCAGATACCGGACGAGGAAAAGTACTTGTTCAAAGATAAGTTAACCCTAGAAGACACAAAAAAATGGGCCTATGAAAATATTCTTGACATAATTGCAGTGGGATTTGATCCTAAGAAAACAATGATATTTTTGGACACGGAATACGCTAAAACTATGTACAAACATGCTTGTAAAGTTGCAAAACACATAACCTTCTCAACTACTAAAGCAGTATTCGGACTAAAGAATTCAAATAATATTGGAGAGATTTTTTACACAGCTATGCAATCAGTACCTGCATTTTTACCGAGTATAAGAGAAGGGAAAACAACTCCATGTCTAATACCCTATGCTATTGATCAAGATCCACATTTCAGAATTACAAGAGATGTTGCTCCATTACTTGATTATCCAAAACCCGCGGCTTTGCATTGTAGATTCTTACCAGGTTTACAAGGGATGTCCGAAGAAGGGAAGATGTCATCTTCTGTTGAATCAACCTGTATTTTTACGACTGATAAACCCAAAGAAGTCAAAGAAAAAATTATGAAGCACGCTTTTTCTGGGGGGAGAAGAAATGTTGAAGAGCATAGGAAATTGGGAGGGAATTCTGATGTGGATGTTTCTTATCAATGGTTAACATTCTTTGAAGAAGATGATAAAAAACTGAAGAAAATATACGAAGATTACAAATCTGGCGACTTACTCACTGGGGAATTAAAACAAATTCTTGTGGATAAATTGAATGAATTTTTAAAAGAACATCAGAAAAGACGTGAGAAAGCTAAAGATAAATTGGAAGAGTTTATGTTGAGGGATTAGGGTTCAGTTAAGTATTGGAAATTTATATAAAGAATATTTTTATTTCGTTTTTAAAATATTTTTAAACTGGAATTTGGGGTTAGGTGGGGATTTTAGGAGGGGTAGTGGACTATTTAAAAGTTACTTTTTATTTGACTGTGGGACAAAAATAGTTAATCAATCTTCCAACACAATGACATAAGCCCTG
>CAYMPD010000020.1:0-19203 GCA_964392445.1 uncultured archaeon
TCAATATCCCACCAATACCACCAAGGTTCTTGAACTGTTCACCCTCACGACTATCTGTGAAAATAATTCCTAAAAGAGTTTAATTCCTATTCGTCTATTTCATAAGATTTTTTCAAGTTTAAAACATCAACAACAAATTTTTTCGGAGTAATAAAATTAATTTCAGTATCAAATTTCTTCTTTAAGAAATGTCTATTAGTAGAAATAAAGTAGCCTGGGTCAGATCTAATAGCAGCACAGAGATGTGGAAGATCTTTTTTGTTTATTTGATCCTTATATTTTTTAATTATATGTTTTATCTCTTCAAAGGTTACTATCTCAACACCGGGTAGTGACTGGATATAAAAACACATATCTAATGCTTTTTGTCTTCCGTATCTTTTCTCGTACCATTTTCTTACTTCGAATAACGTGTGTGAAGAAATAACAGGTATGAATGATCCAAGTTCTAGACTTTCCATTATAAGGGCAGAATTAGATTTTTTGTGTAAACCAAAATGAAAAACATTCGTGTCTAAATAAGCTCTAACTATCCTTAAGTCCATAATATTCCTTCATCTCCTCCCATATTTCTCCACGGATTTTATCCAATTCTTTTTCAGTTTTTTTAATTTCTTTTTTTGTTAAATGAGTTCTTTTTTCTGTTAACCTTTCTTTTAAAAATCTATTCCTCTGAAAATTTTCGTATAAAATATATCTTACAGCAAACCTGACAAAATCTGATCTGTTAAGAAACGCCTTATCTTTTTCTAGCATATTATCTATTAAAGAGACGTCTTCTGTTTCGAGTCTAACCGGGATTGTTTTAGACATATCACATCACCGTATACATATATGTATACAGGATATAAATAATTATCTATGATTGATTCCCCTTAACTAATCCTAAACCTCAATATCCCACCAATACCACCAAGGTTCTTGAACTGTTCACCCTCACGACTATCCGTAGAAATAATCTCAACCTTACTACTGTAATTCTTGGCCTCTTCTGACAGAACATCAATCAAATCTTTCTCCTCAACAACTTCCATAACCGACCCACAATTAGGACATTTGTGCTCTCTTCCGGGTTTAGCATCTTTGACTTGAGTTTCACCGCATTGACATTCTAACTTAACTCTAATCCAATCATAGGCCTCGCTTATGAGTAAAATTTCAATCGCACCTAACTCCATCGCTCTTTTAGTCTCATCTAAACCGTAAACCGACAAACCATTGTCTTTTTGAAGATTTCCATAGAATTCTTCCATAAGTTTTCTTTCCTTGACTGCTGATGCTTCTTCGATTAGTTGTTCTCCCCGCTTGACTAGTTCCTGCAAACCCTGATCTCCAGTATAACTAGTATCAATAACCCCCAATTTCTTCTTCCTAAGTTGATGGTCTAAGTATTCGCTATCATTGAATTTCTCCTTGAATGGTCCTGGTCCTCCGATGATTATTCCCTTGAGGTCTTCTTTTTCGGGTAAGAATAATCTGTTTGCTATTTCAGCGGTCTTTTTCATGTGGTCTTTTTTGGCTTCCTCTCTGATCCTTTGGTATCTCTGTTGGCTCCAGCCCCCCGCCTTCGTCTTCCCAGGAACCATTGACTCAACATGCTTTTCCAGAACGACTTTCTTGCCTTTCAAAAATCCAACATCTGCTCCACCACCGTCTATTACTATTAATCCATAAATCTCCTTCTCCCGAAGCATCTCTTTCAAGGGGTCAAGAACGAATGTCTGATCACACCAGTAAACCTTCCTGTTCAAAGGCTGAGGGGGTTCAACTGACCATAATTTGATGTCAGAACTTCCTTCCTTCTCAGAGATATTACCACAAAATACTATGAGACCGTTTTTGGGTGTTTTGTCCAAAACTTTCAAGTGATTCATTATTTTTTCCAGAGCATCTAGAACATTGTTCCTGGTTTGTTTGGACTTAACATTCTGAGTCAAAGAATATTCGGACTGAAGCATGTTTTGGATTTCGTTAAGATTATAACCTGCGGGTACGTAAAGAGAAACAAGTTCTGTATGTCTACCTCTTATTTTTTCTAGACGTTTGACTAGTTTTTTCAGTTTTATCAGATTTTTATCGCTAAATACAATTCACCTTAGTGTAATTAGATTAAAAGAGAATTTAAATATTTTTGAGATTTATGAAGCTTATGGGTAAGGAAAATTATTAAAGAATCGCTAGAAAATGTAAACTAATTTTCGTAGGTTGCAATAACGCTTTGTCCTTCCAATTTATCGATTCGAATGGGATGTTCAGTTTCATTCAAGTCTCTCTCTTCCCAGGTATATCTTATACCATCATCATATGCATGTCTCCTTTCCGTAGTTTGATGTCTAACTTTATCTGCACTTATTATATAAGCTCTTATCGTGTCCCCAGCGGATATTGGCCAAGGACCTTCGAATTCTAGTCTTCTAACAGAGGTATCGGATTCGACATCAATTTCTAAATCATATCTACTTCCTGTGTATTTACTACGGCATGTTCCACCGACTATTTTCTCACCTAATGTTCTATAAATTCTTTTTCTATTTCCTCTAACTCCAACGACAGAACAATCTACTTCAACAACGAAATTCTCCCACTCTTCTGGCATGCAATTAATTTATTTTTTCAATAATTTATTTATGATCTTATATCAAATAGAAACATTAACCAACCCACAACCAAACCCTATACAAAACAACATTAAAAACAGTATTGATAACCAGAAAATTCAAGAAAAATGGACCCAAACCACCAATTATCAACATCAGTCCAGTATTAATAACCTGATAAGCACCCAAGGAAACAAAAAATCCACTAGTACCAAGATAATATCCCAGAAGAACAGCACCTATCTGCGCGGGAAAAGACAAAGCAATGTACTTACTCTTCCTGAAGTGAATAAGCGTATGCTCGGCAAGAAGAATCAGACTAACAACTATCCCCGCACCTATCCCATAATTTATCCCTGCTAACCAAGAAGCAAAGAACAAAAAATCAATTCCAAGTATCTTAAGGAGTTTGAGTGAGAGAAAATTGACTAGTACATCCAAGACCAGAAACATCAATATGAACAGTAGTATGTGCATGAATTAATTATAAGTTAATGAAGATTTTTAAGTTATGTAAGTTTGATTCTTATCATTGGATTTGAAATTGAAGAGGTTGAAGTATATACTTAACTATGAGGGGCTGGGTTTTGAAGAAATGAGGTATTAAACAGTACAAGAACTGTGAAAATAATCATTGAATTTTGGAATATGAGGTTAAAAATTACCAATATGAAGTATCTGGTAATCTTGTGACTCCGGTATTTTCAAAATTTGCGAGATAGTCCATTACTTGACACATCAGTAATCCAGTTCTGTGATGCAATGACTCTTCATAAATTTCTGGTTCTCTATTTTTGATCTGATCCTGAACACAATCTTCCATCGTCAATGGTAAAACTACACCTAAGATATCAGTTAATATTTCACCATCTTCTTCACGCAAATTTCTTCTAAATCTTCCAAAAAACCCAGAATATCGAGATTTAACTCTCTCAAATTCTTCCATAGCTTCTTTATATCTTTTTTCTGCTTCTACCAAACTTAATCCAGCACCATATTCAAGTGGTCTTACCATATATTAAATTTAAAAAGTAAATCTTAAATATTCCATTGTCCCCTAAAACATCACCTAATCACAAAAATTCCGAAATAAAAATATTCTTTATATATAAATTTGAAATAATGAGATCAATCACTTCTTCACATAAACCAAAAACGAGTATCCATCCCTATCATCTCTCTTAATCAACTCCCATTTATCAGGATTAATTTCTGGGAATTTAGCATCGCCCTTCGGCTTTCTATGAACCCGAGTAATATCTAACTTATCAGAGAAAGGTAAAGCTTGCTTGTAAACTGACGCTCCACCTCCGATAAAAATTTTCTCATAATCTTTTTTCTTACAGTAGTCTATCGCATCTTTTAATGACCCTTTTACCACAGTTCCTCCTTCAGGTTTGTAATCTTCCCTTCTTGTAAGAACTATGTTTTCCCTTCCTTTCAACGGTTTTGTCGGCAAGGATTCATAAGTTTTTCTACCCATAATCACCGGATAACCTTCCGTCTCTTCCCTGAAATGTTTAAGATCCTCAGGAATGTACCAAGGAATATCATTCTCTTTACCAATAACATTATTCTCAGCTACTGCTGCGATGATAATTGTTTGGGTCATACGGCTATCTCAAATTTTATTCTTGGATGATGTTTGTAATTAATAACTTCTGAATCTGTATACTTCCAATCAAAGATAGAGGTGAAATTCTCTGTTTTGATCTTAGGTAATGGATAAGGTTTTCTTTTTAACTGTTCTTTTAGTCCGTCCACATGATTGAGATAAATATGAGTATCTCCTAGAAATCCTACTAATTTGCCTTCTTTGGATCCCGTCTCTTTGGCGAGTAGATGTAATAGTAAACCATAACTGGCTATGTTGAAGGGTAATCCCAAAGCTGTGTCAACAGATCTTTGACTCCATAACAAATTTAATCTATCATTCATAACTGTGACTTGAAAACTGTAGTGGCAAGGTGGTAAAGCCATGCTCGGGATATCAACTGGATTCCAAGAATTAACAATCATCCTCCTATCAGTAGGATTTTGTTTTAAGGTTTTGATAACATTCTTGAGTTGATCTACTCCTTTTCCTTTTGGTTTTTCATCATAGGATTGATATTCTGCACCAAAATTTCTCCATTGAAAACCGTAAATAGGACCTAATTCTCTTTCTTCCATCATTTTTTTCTGAGTTTCTTTGTCATGGGAATAAGGAACTATATCACGCGAACACCATTCATCCCAGATGTGGTTGTTTCTTTCCTGGAGCCATTTCTTATCGGTTAGTCCTTTGATAAAGAATTCCAATTCGGATGCTACTAGTCTTAAAGGGACGGATTTGGTTGTAAGAAGTGGAAAACCATCTTTCATGTCATGCTTGAACATAACTCCCATAAGAGCAATAGTACCTGTACCTGTTCTGTCTCCTTTTTTAGAACCTTCTTCCAGTATTTTTTTGACTATATCTAGGTAAGGTTTCATCTAGTAATACCCTTAGTTAGTATTGTTTTTGAGAAATAAATTAGTTTAGTGCTGCCTTTTCTCTTAATCTAAGCTGCCTTAAAACAGATGCTACCCTAACTGTTCTTTTCCACAAAGGAGAGGAAGATTCCGGTGAATCTCTTATGCATACTGATAAAGCATTAGGAAAATCTCCATATCTTGAGCAATAAGTTCTATGTCCATCTCTTCCTTCCTTATATTGCGAACACCCTTCACATCTATCGTACATATTCTATTAAAGGTTCATTAAACTCAAATACTTAACCCTCTATCGCCCATACAAAGGAAATTCCTCACACAAATCAGCAACTCGTCCCTTAAGATGTTTTAGTATCTTCTTATCTTTCTCATTTTTAACAAAAGCAGTAATTATTTTACCGATTTCTCTCATCTGAGGTTCTCTCATCCCCCGAGTGGTAACTGCAGGAGTACCTATTCTAACACCACTAGTCACCCAAGGAGGTTCAGGATCAAACGGTATAGCGTTCTTGTTCAAAGTAATACCAATCTCTTCAAAAGCTACTTGAGCGTGTTTTCCCGTCATTTCTTTGTCTTGTAAATCTACCAACATAAGATGATTATCTGTTCCTCCAGACACTAATCGGAAATTATTATCAATTAATTCTTTTGCTAATGTTTCTGCGTTTTTTACGATTTGTTGCTGATATTTTTTGAATTCCGGTCTCATTGCCTCTTTGAATGCTACTGCTTTTGCTGCGATTGTGTTCATTAATGGCCCGCCTTGTGTTCCTGGGAAGATGGATTTATCGATTTTTTTCGCATATTCTTCTTTGCACATTATCACTCCGCCTCTCGGACCCCGCAGAGTTTTCTGAGTAGTTGTAGTTACAAAATCAACATGAGGAAATGGTTCTGGATGTTCACCCGCGACTATTAACCCGGCTATGTGGGCCACATCCGCTAACAAATAAGCATTAACTTTGTTCGCGATATAAGCAAACTCCTCGAAATCAACTGTTCTTGGATAAGCACTTGCACCACATATGATCATATCTGGTTTAACTTCTTTGGCTATCTTCATGACTTCATCATAATCAATCTTCTCGGTGGTTTTATTAACCCCGTAAAAAGAAACAGTGTAATTCCGTCCAGAAAAATTAACCGGACTACCGTGTGAAAGATGACCACCATGCGATAAGTCCATCGAAAGAATTTTGTCACCAACATCAAGCATCGCGAAGTAGACAGCAAAGTTGGCCTGAGTACCTGAGTGTGGTTGGACGTTTGCATGATCGGCTTTAAACAGTTTTTTCACTCTTTCCCTTGCCAAATTCTCGACTTCATCGTAGTATTTACAGCCACCATAATACCTCTTACCCGGATAACCTTCGGCATATTTATTTGTCATAACACTTGCTTGTGCTTGCATTACTGCAGAGCTGGCGAAGTTTTCTGAGGCGATTAGTTCGATTGTGTTTTCTTGACGTTTGATTTCATTTTTGATTGTTTTTGCAACTCGAGGATCTTTTTTTTCAACTTGTTCCAATTTCTTGAACCATTTCATGAGTAATAATTCTTCCTGAAAAATTTAAGGTAATTTGGATGTTTTGATAGAAAAATTGGTTACTACTACATAATTGTCTTATTTTAAAAGAGGAAGGATAAGGAATAAATCTTTAACATGTTTTTTATTAGGTATGATAAAAGCCACCTACAAAGAAATTGAGAATGTTATATGTCCGAATTGCCAAGAGGAATCAACCTTTCACTCTGAAGGTGCAGGACCACATACTCTGTATAGGTGTTTGAATTGTAAAGATTGTAGCCTTACCTACGAGGCTATACAAGAGAGAAATCCAGAAAAAAGGATTAAAGCTGTGGGAAGATTTTAAAAAATTAACTCAAAAAATTTAATTAGGTGTAAATATGCCGCTAAAAACCCTAGGTTTAGATTGGAGTGGAGTAGTTAGTGATGATAGGCACCCAGTATACGAAGCAAATATGAGACTTTTGGAAAGGTATGGAATACCTCGAATAGAATTTGACGATTGGCTATCCCTCTCAAAAGGAAGTGCTTCTGAATTTTTAATTTATATGGGAGTAGAAGAACCTGAAGGTTATTTAGAAAATTTATATAAAAGAGAGCTTGATGACTTAGGAGCAGAGGGTGTAATTCCCCGTGCATATGAAGATTCTTATACTACCCTCAGAGAGTTAGATAAAAGGGAGATACCGATACTAGTAGTAAGTAGCCACCCAGAAGAAAATTTGAGACGCGAGGCAAATAGATATGGTTTATTGGCTTTTATTCAATTAATGATTAGTACTAGAGATAAATCTGAAGCTTTAAAAGAGGCCTGTGATCGATTGGAAACTCTCCCAACGGAATTATTGTATATTGGAGATACCATATACGATATAAGAGCAGGAAAATCTGCTGGAGTTATAACCGGAGGCATTGCTGGTGAACCACAAAGAGGTTATCATTCAGATCAAAAATTAAGAGAAGAATCTCCAGATTATATATTTAGTGACTTAGGAGAGGTATTGGAAATTTTTCTCTAATATTTTCTCTATATGTTTTTTGAATTTCAACTGTCCAGAGATACTGTTATCCATTTCCAATCCAATCCATTTTCCAAAGAGAAATTTTGGAAGACTTTTTAGGTAGTCTAAATCCTTTACGTCTCTGACCATGTGTAGATCTGTATTCTTTTCGTAGGAATAACCATTCAGATGATTACAAACAAAATATTCATGGGATTCTCGGTACTGAAGGACATAGTTAAAATCCTCGGAGGATTTCTGTTCTGCCACTTTGAAATGTGACAAATCAATACAAAATCCACCTATACGCTTCACTTTAACTAGATTTGAAACGAAATTATCTGTGTTCATTTCCAAATATAGGTTTTTATGGTAACCTTTCCATTTTTCTAGTATTTCAAAATGATCTTCGTGGATAGTAAAATACGTGCTATCAAAATTTTTAGAAAGAAAATCTAATTCTTCTTTTACCATATCATGCCGAATATGGACTAGGGGGATTTTTTTAACTACAGAATTCAACAGGGAGTCATAAATTTTGTCTCTTTGGTATCTTTCAAACCTTTCCAAAAATAGAGCTATCTTAGAAATTTTTCTTTGTTCTATTTCTTTTAGTTTATTTTTCCAATCCCCTTCTTTACAACCAGTAACTCCAACCAATAATCTTTCAGAAAATTTTCCCTTCATATCAATATTATACTATTTAATTTAGAAATAATTTCGGAGATAATCAAACACAATCTGAGACCATCCTTCCATTTTATTTCTTACTCTTTTTGCCTCAAACAATGTCATCATCTTTCCTGATAATTTATCTTTTTCCCTGACTTCTATTCTGTTATTCAACCCTTCTACCAGAAATACCACACCAAAATGAACCCTTCCTACACTGTCCTTGTCATCGTTAATAAATCCAATTATCTTGGCATCATAGTCATAAGGATAATCCACTTCCTCCTCGAACTCCCTTTCCATCCCCTCCCAAAGAATATCAGTTTTAGCATTATCATCGATTGGGTTAATGTGTCCACCTATACCCATTGAGTATTTCTCGACTAGTCTTTCTTCCTCACTTCTTGGTAACCGCTTGTAAACGAAGTAATTGTTCTTATGTTTGAAGATTATGTATGGGATTATTTGTTTCATTGATTCATCCTGCTCAGCAGGGATTTTTTGTTTAGAAGAGGTTGTTTTTCTTAGGATGAATCTTGAATGTTTTTTGATTACATTCTCAAATTCTAGATTTTTTCTTGGCTGAAATCCTTCGAAGTATCTTTGATTTTTCTTTCCGAATAATTCTTTTCGGGGGACTACTAGTATCTTTTCAGGCATGGTAGGATTATTTATGATTCAAGATATTTGAGTGTTAATTTCTATATAAAAATTAATGGTTAGAATCCAAGCCTCACCAAATTGGAGGGAATTACCGAGAGGAATAAGAAGAAGATTGGATAGGAGGTATAATAGACTTTTGCCTCTAAATTCTAATAGGATAAGATTAACAGTTGACATCGGAGAGAGAGGTTTGAAAGAAGGCCAAGAGTTAACAGTATATGCATATGTTCACCAAAAAGAATCTAATGTTTATTATTATGTAGTACGTGTAAATGGAGAATATTCTTCCATTGAAAATTGGAAATGTGTGGAGTTTTAGTTATTATCTAAGAAATATTATGCATCTTAACTAAATCCTTCTCAAAGATTTTCAAATCAGCAGGAACTTCAACCTCAATCTCATCTTTCATACTCAGTCCTTGATCCTTTTTCATCTTCCAGACCTTACTGTTGAATTCAAGTAACCTTTCCGTCGACTTATCCATCCCATAATCCCAATCCAATTCAGGATAAGAAACCGTGCAAATACTCTTGTCAGAATACAATTCCATCCACAGATAATCAGTGATGAATGGTATAATTGGAGATAGTATCTTGAGAATATTTTTCAGAACCGTATGGAGTGTATACCATGTAGCTTTCTGTTCCTCCTCACTGAATCCTTGACCATAAGCTCTTGACTTAACCATTTCAATGTAATGAGAAGCAAATGTATCCCAAACAAAATTCCTGATGTCCTCGGCAATAAGACTGAACTCGTAAACTTCGTAATTTCTCTTAGTCCTTTCCACAAGCAATCTTAACTCATCAAGTATCCATTTATCAGAATCTGTTAATTTCAAATCTTCTTCGGGTTCAGGGTACATCGAAATAAACCTACTAACATTCCAGAACTTGGTCAAGAACTTGGCATTACCTTCAATCCTTTCAAATGAACAACGAATATCCCCTTTAGTAATATTACCTTCAAGACATGACCAGATTCTGAAAGCCTCAGCACCATATTTCTCAAGAATCTCCTGAGGATCAATTACATTCCCTAGAGATTTAGACATCTTTATCCCTTTTTCGTCAACAACATGCATGTGTATCCAACAATGTTTGAAGGGTTCTAACCCATACAGATGCAGTGATTTCAGGATGGTGTAATACAACCAACATCTAACAATCTCTTTACCCTGCGGTCTCATCGAACATGGCATATGCTCATTGAAGAATTTTTTGTCCCACAGATATCCCATAACATAAGCTTCAGATGAGGATGAATCAAACCAGGTATCAAATGTTCTTTCTTCTCCCCTCCATTTTTCCCCTCCACACTCCGGACATTTTTTAATCGGACAAGGATCTTTCCATGGTTGGTAGTATTTACCTTTCTCAGGAACATAAGTATAACCACATTTCTCGCAGTACCACAAAGGAACTTCTGTACCATAATAACGTCTTCTAGATAAAACCCAGTCAATTGTTATTGAATTAATCCAGTTCATGAGTATCTGCTTACTTTCAGGGGCAAAGAATTTCATCTTATTTGAAACTTTTTTTAGTTCTTCTATGTAGTCGACTTGTTTGAGGTAAAATTCCTTTAAGGCCACGAATTCGATTGGTGTTTTTGACCTCCAGCAGATTGGTTGTCTTTGGTCAGTAGTTTCTTGTTTAACTAGAAGATTTTGTTCTTCCAGCTCTTCAATTATTTTCTCTCTCGCTTCCTCTACTGTCATCCCCTTGTAATCTCCTGCGACCTTAGTCATCTTACCCTCTGTGTCAATCGCATAGCTAGGGTCTATCTCCAATTCTCTCAATGTCCTGATGTCTGTGTAGTCCCCAAATGAACAAATCATCATCAGACCAGAACCAAACTCCATCTTGGCGATAGGATGAGGCATAATTTCGACTTCTAGACCAAATATCGGAACGACGGCTTTTTTATTTTTCAGATGTTGATATCTTTCATCTTCAGGATTGTATAAAACTACTTTACAAGTACACAGTAACTCGGGCCTTGTTGTAGCAATAATTATTTCTTCATCGGTATCTTTGACCTTGAACTTAAGATGGTTTAACTTAGTTGTCTTTTCTCGGTATTCCACTTCGGCATCGGCAATAGCAGTTCCACACACTGAGCAGTAATTGGTAGGTTTAAGGTCCTCATAAATCAATCCCTTTTTCCAAAGATCTATGAATGTTTCCTGAGTTAATCTTCTATACTCGGGGTCATCGGTATCATATCTTCCAGATATCTCGTACTTGACATCCCACTGATTGCAACTCAATCCTAATCTTTTAAATGAATCTAAAGACTTATCACCTGATTTCTCGATCATTTCCTTGCATAATTTGATAAATTTTTCTCTTGGTGTCTCATGCATATTAATTCCATAAACCTTCTCGGTCTGGACTTCGATTGGTAAACCGTTCTTATCTAAACCCAAAGGGAATAAAACTTCGTGACCTAGCATTCTTTTGGAACGAGCCATGATATCCTGCCATACATAAGTGTAAGCATGGCCAATGTGGATAGGTGTGTTAACATAAGGAGGTGGTGTATCGATTGAGAATAATGGTTTTTTGGAATTTTTATTGAATTTGAATAGCTGTTCCTCCTGCCACATATCCCACAAAGGTTTCTCTAAAGACTTATCCCATCTTTTTTTCTTGATTTTAGGTTTAAACTTCATATCTATTAGATTTGTAGGACGAGATTTAAAAATATCACTGTGGTTGTTAATTTTATCCTAAAGTTTGACGTTTATTTTTTAAACAAATAAGGAATAGCATATACTAAATCAATTTATCTCGTTCAGATTCGTAAAATGAAACGGCTTCTTGAAAATCCCCCGAAAGAGATTTCCCATATAGAAGAGCTATACCTGTTCTAATTAGTTTTCTCCTTGCTTCCACATAAGGCCCACTTTGATTCTCTATTAATTGATTCAAAAGTCTACCATATTTATTACTTAATCTATCGAATTCTATTGGATCAAAATTCCTATTTTCTTTCAGTAAAGTTGCCATTTCTAGACCTATATCTACAAGTTCTAATCTCGGGTTTCTTTCATCCATATGGATAATTAAAAGATTATATTTATAAATAGTTCAAAAAAACTTTTCCAAACCAGGTTTCAACTCTTCAGGATCAATCTCCACAAGACCCTCATTCAACGCCAAACCAGCATTAAGAACAGGAACACCATCAACCCAAACTTCTTTCCGACCACGATGGGCGTGACCAGTTATAACCAAATCCAAGTCCTGCTCAAGCAAAACCTTCTCCATTCTTCCACAAGCCAACTCAGGATGACTTCTAGGATTTTCAGTACCAAGACTCTTGTAAGTAGGAGGATAGTGAATAAGAAGAATCTTGTAATCAACTTTAAGTTCAACAAGTAAATCCGCAATCTTACTAATTCTCTCGGTATAAGTCTCTGCGATTCCAGGGATATTATTCCTCTGCCACCAGGTTGGTCTATCCAGACTTCCTTTACTTCCAACTATACCTACTTTCTGACCCTCAATATCTACAACCACGCTCTCATCCTGAAGAAATGTCATCTCAGGATTTTCATTTCTTATCTGCTCCCAATGCTGGATGAACTCATTATTACCAAAACAAGTAAATATCGGACAATTGATCTTTCCAAACATTGCATTTGAAACTTTCCTCAACTCTGTGAACGGTCCGGATTCTCTGGTCGCCTTTCTATCAATCAAATCCCCAGCTATCAAAAACAGGTCTGGCTGGATTGTGATGTTGTTTATTTCTTTAACAAACATATCGTAATGAACCGGTGAGTGGATATCTCCAGTTGCTGTTATTAACATAAGTTATCTGTAGAATAGTTTTGGTTGGTAGGTTTTTAAATGTCTTTGTTTTGTTCAAAAAAATTAATCTATGTGAGCTTCAGCTCTATATTGTGAAATAGATTCCTGTAAATATCCCCTTAAATCATGTTCTCTGAATCCTGAGTAAATCTCATTAAAACAACCTAAAAGACAATCAAGTACTTCATCTACTCCTTTTCTTTCAACGCCACCATCTAATTTACAGTATATATTTCTTTTATCAGCAACAAGATTAGTCACAAAAAGCATTCGATTTACTCGAGATAATCTCCATCCCTCTCCTCCAAGAAAAAAATTTGCTTCTTCTTCGTAATGTCTCCCGTTCTCTGTACTTCCTCTAACTCTTCCACCGAAATCCAATGTCATATTAATCTAGTCCTAATAGTTGAAATTAAAACTTAAATAAGCCACCTAAATCCCCATATTAACTTGATTTTATACAAGATAGAAGTCAAGGATGTCCTTTCGAGAATAATTTTGGTTGGTAGATTTTTAAATGTCTTTATTTCTTCAAACACGAGTAAAGCCTAATTTACCTTAGGACAAAAGGTCTTCAATCATGATGGGAAATGGTTTATAGGGTTGTTTGGCCCAATTAAGCCTCCCCCGTATTTCCTTCTCATAATCCTGTGGGGATCCAGGTAAACTCGAAACTAATAGAGGATAAGCTTCATTAACCATTCTAGTAAATAAGAATCCATCAGCAACATTCATTAGTTTAACAGAATCTCTAGTTATTTCACCCTCTTTTAGATCCTCTCCAATTCTCCTTCCAAATTCATCTAAAAGACGACCAAAATACCTTGCTAAATAATCTTCCAAGTAAGAAGGGACTCCCCACTCTATTTCTTCAATAGAATGATCAAAACCCCTGAAAGAAAATCTATAACCGGGTGACCGTCCCATTAACTCTTTTGCTAAAGGTGTTTCTGTTGAAATTCTACCCTGATACCTACTTCCACCATCTATATCACTAGTAGCTGCTATAAGATATCTCTCCATTTCATTTTCAATATCCAATAACACAGATGCTCCTATTTCGACTTTTTGTATATTTGGAATCTCCTTCTTGGGTTTTATTACATTTTCATATTTATCTCTCTTAGCTCGTTGTTCTGCAACTTTTTGACCAGCTACCATAAAATCTCTTTGTGCTTGTTCGAATGCAAAGTCTTCTTTCCAATCCAGATTCTCATCCGCTGCGTTTCCTATTTCAGCTTGAGAGAGGGTTCTTTCTCTAAACTTCCGAGCTAAATCAACATCCATTAAAAGATATTCAAAGTATAATATATCAGTCATTGCTATCTACCCTTCTTTCAAAAACCAAAATTTAAATAAATTACAGTTTTATTCAGCATTTAAAACCCTTATAAAGTGTAATAATATAGATAGTGTATCTTTAACAGAGAGTTCCTCGTTATCCAAAACTAAATCATAAATACTTAAATCGTCTAAATCAAATCCGTATCTCTTTTTCAGCCTCTCTCTAGATCTCTTATTTCTTTCTCTAACATTATTTAAAGCTACTTCCATAGGTGTTTCAATTCCTTTTAATGAATCTCTATAGACTACTCTACGAGCTGTTTCCTCTTCTGAACACTTAAGCCATATTTTAATAGCTTCAGGGCAAAGAAAAGCCCCTAAACGACTATCTATGATAACATTTCCTTCTTTATATGCTTTTAAAATCTCTTGATTTACAAAATCATCCACTTCTTCTGGTGCCCTAGCCACATATCTTATTAGTTCAGAATTAGATTCTTCTGCAATTCTCCTAAAAATTTCACCAGCACAGAAATAATCTAAACCTAATTCACCAGAAACTAATTTAGACATATAAGATTTTCCTGATCCTGAATATCCAGAAATTGTTACCGGTCTCATATCTTCATTCATTTTAAACTCCAATCTGAACCATAATAACAAAGGTTAAACATAAATATCTTGCACTACTATGAAATGCTAGTATCCAATGAAAGAAGCTATATTCAGTAGATACCCAATTTTAGAGACTCTTCCAGAATTAGCTGGCTACAAGACACTTTTTCTCAATTTAGGTGTTGACTGTGATTCAGATCTACAAGAAAGGCTATCTTATTTGTCTGAAATGAAGACGAAGCACAGGATTAAGAAGCATAGAGTAAGAGATGGGAAGTTGATAGATGTATCCAAAGATACTTCAATAATCCCAAGCGAAGTAATTTTAGAAAGAGATGGGGAAAGAACTCTATCAAAAGTATCTTACAGACCAGACTCTCCACTGAAACTCGAAGTATATGATGGAGGGTTACATTTAGTAGATACAGAAACTGATGAAGAATTAGAAGTTGGAATTCAACCTGTCCCCAGAAGGAGTTATTCGGACTTAAGAATACCTTCAGGAAGACGAGCACGTGAAGGCACGAAATTGAGTGATTACGTACAAATTTTAGGGATGGATAGGATAGGTGTATTAGCATATTCTGGATGCCAACATTGGCTTGAAGGTAAAATGTGTCGTTTTTGTGATGAAAACCCAAAAAGATCAGGAGAACTGGGTGGTATGCCATCACTTAATACTTTAAGAGATTTCGATAACGACGTAGAGGAATGGTGGATGTACCATGGACCTGCTTATATAGATGGAATAGCATATGCTTTTCAGGAATTACTTGAGACTGAAGATATATCACCCCATATTCATCTTCAACTGATGGCAGGTAATTTACAAGACGTTGAGGAAGAATGGGAGATTTGTACCGAAATAGCAACTACCTTAAATTCAGTGCGAGACTTATCTACTATAGATAGTTATCTAAATATTGTACCCCCGAGAGAGAGTAGAACACCTTATTTACAAAGGGGTAAATATCTTGGTTTCAGAAATATAGCGTTTAACCTCGAAGTATTCGGGGAAGAAAAATTTGAAGAAGTTTGTCCTGGAAAAGCAGAGTTATTTGGATACCAAAATATGGTGGATGCACTTAAAGAATCTGTTAGATATTTCGGTCATGGTAAAGTAAGGAGTAATTTCGTGTTGGGAGCACAACCAGTCCATGAACTTTTAAGAGGTATTAGAGAATTAGCCAAAGATGGTATAGTTTCAGATTATAGTATATTTGTTCCTAAAAGAGGGACCCCTTGGGCCAACAAGGAAGCTCCAAGTATGGAAACCGTTGTTAGATTCACAAATGAATTAGTAAATGTATACCGAGAACATGGTTTTAAAGGTATTTACTGTGGATTAAGCAGTAGATCCAATGTACTGCATGAAGTATTAGAGGGATATTAAAATGAGGGATATAGTAGAAGATGTTAATAGATTTTCGGGTGGAGAGTTGAGAGTAAGAAGGGAAAATAGGCACGGAGTAATTGCGTATCACTATCCACATCGAAGAGAAGAACTGGTGTATCCTACAATGGATTTAGGGAAAGTTTTAGAAAAACATCAAATGGGATGGTTAGTAAAGCCTGGTAGACCAGGTTATCTAGTAAGAGCACCAGAAGATTGGTTAGTAGATATATCTGATCCCTTTAAAGCACAAAAAGGATCACGTGATAACTTAGTCCTTTACAGGACTCTTAAAGAACTGAGATCAAATAATGGGATATATGACCTAATTGAAGACGCCAGAAGATTGGTTGGGGATATTGATGTTTACTTACTAGATGGTCCTTCTTTAGAAACAGAAATGAGGATAGCTGGAAGCGATTCAAGAATAGGTCAAGTTAAAAAAGAGTTACTAAGACTCGCCAGAGAAACAGAAGAATGGGAAAAAAACGAAGAAATAACCAGAGAAGAATTACCCGAAACGAGAAAAATGGGTGTTAAAAGATATCCTTGGTTCTGTTGTTCGGATACTTCAAAAGAGTTCTACGAAAGAATTGAAAAGGTACATAGAGTCATATCTCCTCTATACAAGATTGAAAAAGTGATGAACGGATTCTGGAATGAAATACCTGATGCAGATGTATACATGTTTGTCCCAAAATCAGGTTTTAAGTTAGCATTAGGATTTGTTGACTACAGAGAAAGTTATGATGACGTGATGTTTTGGGAATATCATGCAGGGCAGGCACTAGCTTACGAAGGACAAATGTTTCCCAGACCTTTAGAAGGAAGGAATGTGGCCATAATAGATATATCATATTCAGGTACTACACTTAATGAACTACATAAAAAAGTATCTGATGAAGGTGGGAGACCATCGAGAGTAGCCCTTTTCCCAAAATCAAGAAGAGCTGTATTATGCTCAGAATATTTTATATTTCTAGACAAGATGAGAGAATCTGATGAGGAAGAATTAGAAGATGATTGGGCAGAAGAATTATACGTTCAGACTATGAGAAGAAATTAAATTCAAATGTTTAAAATAATTTTGTTTTCATTCTTCAAATCAATGTTTTCCAGAAATTTTTTACTGTCTAAATCCATTTTTAATCCATCTAATTGACTTTTATTAAACAATGATAATTCCACTAAATCACTTCCTTTCTTAAAATTATCGTCCTTAGGTTTCACAAGAAAGTCAAATACTATATGGTGATGATTATCATGAAACTGTTCACCTATTCTGAGTAAACTGTATTTTTTCATATCAAGAAAAGTTTCTTCTTTCACTTCTCTTTTAAGTGCAGCTTTTAATTTTTCTCCTGCTTCAACTTTACCGCCAGGGATCGTCCAATAACCAGGTAAGAAATTTTTATTGGAATCTCTTTTTCCTAAAAGAAATTTACCATTTATTACAATAACAGCATTAACAACAGGTATTATCTCTATTTCCATATAACTTAAATAATTATCCATTTATTTAACTTTGTATTAGAATGGAAGAAATAGATTTTTTATCCATTGGATACATTTCTAGAACCAAAATAATTAAAGATGGAATGAAAAATGATTATATCGGGGGACCTTCTTTAAATGTGAGTAAAGTTTTAGCTTCATTAGGATATAAAGTTGGACTAGTATCTCCAGTAGGTCCAGAGATTACAGAAAATGAAATAAGAGAAATCGAAGAACTAAATATAGATACAAAAGGTATATGGAGAACAGACAGTACTTTTCAAGTTATAATCGACAATGAGAATCCTCCTCCTTTAGTAGTTTCTATTTCAGATCCAATAGTACTTGAAAGAATTCCAAGAGTTTATACCAGAACTAATAATGTCTACCTAGGACCTGTAATAAACGAATTATCTGCCGAAACTATACTAGAATTATATTCTCTTATACCTCATCCAAAATTCTTCCTAGATGTACAGGGTTATACTAGAAGATTCCAAGGTAGAATGATGCCTGATAAAGTCCTAAGATGGCCTAACAAAGACAGGATATTGAGATATTTAGATGTAGTTAAATTAAATGAACGAGAATTGAATTTAGTAGTGGGGGAAGACTCGGAGAATCCAATGGAAGATTTAGGAGGAGACTTGAAAGAAAACGGTATTTTGATAGTAACTAGAGGGAGAAAAGGTTCCATTTTATATAAAGATGGAGAAAGAACAGATATTCCTCCTAGAAAATCCAAAGTAATTAGAGATGCAACATGCGCTGGAGATTCATATATGGGTTCTTTTCTCAGTGAGTATTGTAGACATGGAGACTATATACAAGCAGGGAATTTCGCATCTGTGTATTCATCACATATAGTTGAGAATATAGGCTTAGTTTTACCTAAGAGAGAAGAGATTCTACGTGAATTAAATGGACCAATGGGGATTTGAACCCCAAGCCTTCTGGATGCGAACCAGACGATCTACCAGGTTGATCTATTGGCCCAGACTAGTTAATTATTATAACCACAAAAACTATAAACTATTGCCTTATTTTTAATTGAAACTATATTGGGTTATTGTTTTAAGCAAAGAAGTTAAAATAAACTATTGCCATGTCAGATATATGTGTTCACTGCGGTAAATTTGCTACTCATTACAACAAAGAAGGACAGCCTATCTGCTTAAACTGCTACAAAAATCCACCAAAAAGATACAAATGTAGTAAATGCGGGGACATAATGGTTATCAAAAAAGGTAAGTACGGTTCATTCTGGGGATGTTCAGGTTATCCTATGTGCGATCATACTGTTTCACTTAAAAGAGCGTTAGAAAAGGAAAAGAGTAAAAGAAATAAGAACTAATCTTAAATAATTAATAGACAAATTAGTTGAAGTAAGGGCCCATAGCTTAGCCCGGCTGGAGCGTCCGACTGATAATCGGGAGGCCGTGAGTTCAAATCTCACTGGGCCCATATAAGCGAGGCTTCAATTTAGCGGGAGAGCAGAAACCATCCCAAAATAAAGAATGTCGTGTTTACTGCGGTTAGGATACAGTCGTCTTAACTTCTCCCATTTCTCAATCTCTGAACCCTTCAAAGACAGACAGATTTGCTCTATAGTTCCCATAGACCGGTATATTGAGTGAGTGAGAATTTAAGAGTTACTGG
>CAYMPD010000021.1:0-17282 GCA_964392445.1 uncultured archaeon
ACACTGAAAATAGAAACAAAAAAAAGGGAAAAAACAATCCCCAAAGAAAACACGGTATTCATCTTTACAATACCCGAAGGTACAAAGGTTCAAGTGGATGGTAATTTACTTCTAGGAAGACCTGAGGATAGGATCAAGAAAAAGTTACCAAGATGGTAAATTTTTTTAACCCACACTTCAATTTAATAATCATGAAGAAGGAGAGAAAAACAATTACGATTGATCCATTTACTCTAGTGCTTGTCATGGGATTTTTGATATTTTTGGTATTGTGGATAATTGTAGTGTTAGGGGGATTTTTATGGCGTTAAGCAGTAAATGGGCAAATATAATCTCAATCTTGTTAGCAATTTTTTCGATTATTCTATTTCTTTCTCTAGTGATTTACTTTATGATCAATACTCCAGGAGAATTCGTTACTCATCCACAATTTTATGTTTCATTATTAACACTCGGTTTGGGATTCTTTTCTAGCTTGATTGCTATCTGGGTGCAAATTTCTGGTACACTGAACAATTTCTCAAGGGAATTAGGTGAATTAAAGGGAAAATTAAATCAATTTATTTCTAATCATTCAAAAAACAAAAAGAATTAAACAAAAGAGATGACCAAAACCTTTTAAAATGTTAATACAATAATGTTAGAGATGAAAACTATGAAGAAAAAACCAAGAGATATTGGTTATGGTGTTAAACCTCCAGAAAAGTCTTGTGAGGACCCTAATTGTCCATTTCACGGGAAACTTCCGGTTAGAGGTAAGATACTCAAGGGTATAGTTAAATCGGATAAGATGCAGAAGTCTGTTGTTGTGGAAAGAAATTATCTTCATTTTGTCCCGAAGTATGAAAGGTATGAGAGAAGACACACGAGAATTACAGCTCACAAACCACCTTGTATAGTTCTTAAAAAGGGAGATAAGGTTAAAATCGCTGAGTGCAGACCTTTGTCGAAAACCAAACATTTCGTTGTAATCGAGAAGATGAGTTAGTATGAAAGCAGTAAAAGCAAATGTTACAAGAGGAATTCCAGTAGGAACCATGATGACATGCGCAGATAATACTGGAGCCAAGAAACTGAAATTGATAGCCGTAAAAGGATATCATGGGAGAAAAAGAAGACCACAATCGGCTGCTATTGGGGATATAGTTGTGTGTTCGGTTAAAAAAGGAACTCAAAAATGGAGAAAACAAGTGGTTAAAGGACTCATCATCAGACAGAAAAAAGAATATAGAAGGGCAAACGGATTAAGAGTAAAGTTTGAGGACAATGCTGCGATAATAATTAATGATAAAGTTGAGCCCCAGGGTACCCAAGTCAAAGGTCCTGTTGCCAAAGAAGTTGTTGAAAGGTTTATGCATATTAGTAAAGTTTCGAGTTTTGTGGTGTGATAATTATGAAATTTTGGTCAAAAGAGTGGAAATCTTCAAAAAAACCTAAGAAGCAAAGAAAGTACAGATATAACGCTCCCCTACATGTTAAAAGAAAATTCTTGTCAGCCCATTTATCAGAGGAATTAAGAAAAAGATACAATAGAAGATCATTCCCGGTCAGAAAAGGTGATGAAGTAGAAATAATGAGGGGGGAATTCAAGAAAAAGAAGGGTAAAATTAACCGAATAGATCTTCAAGAAACCAAGGTTTACATTGATGGTGTGACCAGAAAGAAAGTTGACGGTTCAGATATTTCAGTTCCTGTTCATCCAAGTAATTTGAAAATAACAGAGTTGGATCTAAAAGACGAGAAAAGATTAAAAGGTTTAAAAAGAACAGTTAAAAAGGTGAAAAAGAGTGGTAAAAAGACATCTTAAAAGATACTCAGCGCCCAAGTTTTGGAAAATAAAACCAAAGGAAAAAACATATGTAGTAAAACCAAGAGCAGGTCCTCACAAATTGTTTGAATGTATACCTTTGCAGGTGCTGATAAGAGATGTGCTTGGATTAGTTGACACTGGGTCAGAAGTTAGAAAGTTAATAAAGATGGGTGAAATTCATGTTGATGGTAGACCTAGAAAAGATTACAAATACCCTGCGGGTTTAATGGACGTCGTTTCAATTCCGAAGATGAAGGAGGATTATAGAATAACCATAGATTCGAAAGGTTTGAAGGTAATAGAGTGTCCTAAAAAAGAAGCTAACACTAAATTGGTAAGAATTAATGGTAAAACTTTGATAAAAGGAGGCAAACTTCAGTTAAATCTTAGCGATGGTAGAACTATGATAATTCCTGTTAAAAATCCAAAAAAACCAAAAGAAGATGTTTACAAGACTGGTGACTCATTACTGATAGAATTACCCAACCAGAAAATAGTTGAACACATCAAATTAGAAAAAGGGAATATGATTTTAATTATCGGCGGACAAAACATAGGAACATTTGCAAAGGTCAAGGAAACAATTAAAACCAGAAGTCGTGAACCTAACAAGGTTTTATGTGAGGTCGACGGTAAAGAGGTTGAGGCTATTAAGGATTATGTATTTGTCGTTGGTAAGAAAAAACCTGTGATCAAGCTTGATGGTGAATGAAATGAATCCGATGAGAGAGATAAAAGTTGAAAAAGTCACGCTGAACATGGGTTGTGGCGGGGATAAAAAAAAGATGGAAAAGGCGGAGAAATTCTTATCTAGATTAGCAGGACAAAAACCGGTTATAACTTTGAGTCATAAGAGAACAACCTTTGGTACTGCCAGGAGAAAACCCCTTGGTGTCAAGGTAACCCTGAGAAAAGACAGAGCCGAGAAAATTTTGAAAGACACATTCGAAGCGGTTGATCATAAGTTAAAGTCAAAACAAATCAACCCTGGTAATTTTTCTTTTGGTGTTAAGGAGAGCATAGATTTACCAGATGTTAAGTACGATCCTGATATTGGGATTGTGGGATTTGATCTTTGTGTAACTTTGGAAAGACCTGGTTTCAGGATTAAAAGAAGGAGTGTTAAAAAATCAAAAGTAGGAAAAAAGCATTTAATTACAAAGGACCAAACTATTAATTGGTTAAAGCAACAGGGGGTGGAAGTAGTTGGATAAAGAAACATGGGTGTATGATATGATGATAAAACTGTCTGGGGTAATACTAAAGAAGGCTCAGATGGAGAACAATTATGAGAAGGTTTATAATGATGTTTTTACCAAGACTATTACCACCGATTTTGAAGACGATATGGATATGCTTAAGATTTTTGGTAATGTAGGTGGATGAAATGGCTGAAAGAAAGCACGGAAAAGCAAAATTTAAATGCCGCCAATGTGGAAGAACCGGCGGAGTTATTCGTAAGTACGGATTGGATTATTGTAGACAATGTTTTAGGGAAATAGCTCAGAGTTTGGGATTTGAGAAGAATCATTAAGAGTTTTTCTGTATAATATGACACATTTGTTTCATTTTTTGTTCGTTAGCTATTAAATTCAATTTATCAGTATTTAGTTATTACCAGTAATGAGGACGTGGTTTAAATGAGAATAATAACGAGACATCGTGATCCTAGATATAGTTTTGCTAGTTACCAAAAATTGGAACGTGAAACTCCACCTAGAATTGGAGAAACCATTACTTTTGAAGTAAGTGGTCTTGAATATACGTTTAGAGTAGATGATGTTGATAATAGAGAAGGATGGGTTGAAATATATCTTCAAGGTGATCCTAAAAGAATTGATGGTAGAAAGCCACCTATAACAGTCACCGAAGAAGAAAGAAGAAGATAAGTTTATTACCATAAGCTAAATATCTTAAAAATTCCAATTATATCCTATGCTACTAGAAACACTATTACTAATCATCGCGTTCGCAGGTTCAGTCCTAGCAGGAATAATTGATCTTAAAACAACAGAAATACCAGATTGGATACCTTATGCGATGGCAGCAATAGGGATAGTTGGTAACTTGGTTAAAGCTTATCTTCTTGGAAATTATACACCTATACTACTCTCGGTTGTCGTAGGGTTACTTTTCCTTGGATTTGGATTCTTGCTTTACTTTACAGGTCAATGGGGTGGCGGTGATGCTAAACTCCTTTCAGCAATAGGGTTCCTTCTTCCTCAATATTCTGGAGCAAAATCCTTCTTTCCGTTTCCAGTGAGTTTCTTTTTCAACGTCTTTTTTGTCGGTTCTATCTACATGCTCAGCTACATTTTTGTGATGTCTTTGATTAACAAGAAGATATGGAATCATTTCGTCACAGATTTTAAAGCTTCTGCTAGAGAATTGATGTTTTTGAGTTTTGGTATAATTGTTTTTCTGGCCATATTTACTTTCCTTAGTGTTAACTATTTTGGGTTAGCTACGGTTAATGAGATGATTGTTTTTGATTTGATTGTTGTTGGGATGGCTGTTGGTTTGTTTGCTGTTTGGAGATTTGGTAAAACTGTGGAAGAGGTAGGGTTTAAAAGAAAAATCAAAGTTAAGGACCTTAAAGAGGGGGATGTGCTCGACGATTCGAAGGTGTGGGAAGGCCTGACAAAAGAACAGGTTAAGGAGATTAAAAAGAGTGGTAAAAAAACAGTTGTGATTAAAGAAGGTGTTCGATTTGGTCCTACATTTGCCCTTGCTTTGGTGGTTACTGTTTTTCTTGGTGATATCGTTGTTTGGGTTGTTGGGATAGTTTAGACTTTTTCGTAAAAATCTACTAAATCTCCATAACTATATATTAAAGGTAACATTTCTATAGGATGCTCAAATAGAGGTCCATTACTCCCCCATCTAGATAACACTGAATTATATCCTTGGTATAGACCGTAATGGACGTATAATTCATCTCCTAAATAAGCTGCTAAACATCCCTTTTTGGGACTTCTAATTCTTCTTAATTCGGGTATTTCTCCTTCTAATAATTTTCTTGTAAAGTCAGGATCCTCATTTTCCCTCCAAGTATATTGTGGTAAGTCAAGTTGATCAAAAGCCCAGTTCTGACAGTCTCCATGACCTAAAAGATGGGGTTCTCTTATAAGGACTACGTCATAATCTCTTAAAGCGGATATGCTTGATGTTCTTGCTATGATTGCTCTTTCGTTTCTATTTCCTAATTCCATGAGGCTAGCTAGATTTTAAAGTATTTAAAAGGAGGGGAGTCAGATATCTATTAAGAAATATATTGTTATCAAGAGGATGTTCGATTTGGTCCTACATTTACCCTTGCTTTGGTGGTTACTGTTTTTCTTGGTGATATCGTTGTTTGGGTTGTTGGGATAGTAACAGTGTAACAATGTCTCCTAATACCCTTCTACTAATTTCCTCTTCCTGTTGTTCTGTATAAGGATAAGCTCTTTCAATAGTTCCCCCTTCCCCAGCTTTTCCATAAGGTAAAACATCTGCAAATATTCTTCCTTTCATTTTATCCAATTAATCTATTATCAGTTAAAAATAAAAATTCCCCTGGATGATATTACTTATGCTAACATTACTTCAAGCAATTGTTCTAGGAATAGTCCAAGGAATCACAGAGTGGTTACCAGTCTCAAGTTCTGGACATTTGGTCATCTTTCAACAATTTTTCGGGTTGCAAGTACCAGTATTTTTTGACGTTTTGCTTCATTTAGGAACACTAACCGTTATTTTTGTGGTCTTTTGGAAAGATATAATAAAACTCCTGAAGGCTTTAGTCCGGCGAGATTTTAACTCAGAATATGGACGATTGCTAATTTCCATAGCCATTGGAAGTATTCCTACTGCGTTGATTGGGATTATTTTTCATGAAATCCTAGTCTCATTCTTCTCAAATCTACTTGTCGTTGGTATTGCATTAATTACTACTGGAACAGTTTTGTTTTTTTGTGAGCGGGGAGAAGATGATAAAGAATTAACTCTGAAAGATTCTCTTTTGATTGGTCTTGCTCAAGGATTAGCAATAATTCCAGGGATTTCTCGAAGTGGTACTACAATTGGAACAGGATTATTGCGTGGAGTGGATCGGGAAAAAATAACTCGATTTTCATTTCTTTTATCAATTCCTGCTGTTATTGGTGCTGGAGTGTTTGAGGCTAGGAATGTTGCTTGGTCTGGGGTTGAATGGTTACCTGTTATTGTTGGTGTTTTGGTTTCTGGTGTTGTTGGCTATTTTTCGCTTAAATTACTTTTGAGGTTTGTTAAAGAGAGACGGTTGAGGTGTTTCAGTTGGTATTGTTGGGCGGTTGGAGTGATTTTGATACTTTTTCATCTTTTTTAATTTCACTAAAGCCCAAGTCTTTTCTTCATTTCTTCATGTGTATAAAAATCCCCAGCTTTAATTTGTTCAGGAGATTCTTCTATATCTTTGATATCTTCTTCACTTAGAATTTCCATTTCAGCTTCAGCCAATTTATCAGCCTAATTATAGTTAATCATTAGAAAAGAAATATTTGTTTATCGATATCTTCTATCCTCCCAAACCATCAGTCCAAACCCAAAAAACAAAACAATCAAAGCAATCAACCCAAGACATCCTGGGAAAAAGTATTCTATTATCAACCCACTAATAAAAGGCCCAATAATATTGGAAAGACTAGCCAACGAACTAGCAACACCTAGAACAGCTCCTTGTTTTTTACCGCTAACTTTTCTTGAAATCTCACCAGTTAATACTGGTCTTGAAATTCCATTCCCAAATGCAAATAGAGTCATTACGATCATAAACATCCATACTTCTTCCACAAATATCACTCCCAACATAGCAAGCATTATGGAAATAATTCCAATGTACTGTAACTTATGCTCACCAAAATAATCGATGAGTTTACTTAGTAAAACACCTCGGAGTAAAATACTAATCAGTCCTATGTAAGTTAACACAAAACCAACGTTAGTCGACCCAAATCCCAGTTGTCTTTCTGCAAATAAGGCAAAACCACTCACATAAATTGAGTGAGTTAGTACAAATGCGAAAAACTGGTAAAAGTCAAGAGCAAGTTTCTTATTCTGAAAAAATTTCTTGAAGTCTTTAAGATGGAAGAGTTCCCATGATAGTTTGAACTCTTTACCTTTTTTTACTGTTTCCTCGAGGAAAAAGATTGTTATTATTATAGGTACAAAAGATACTCCTGCTGCCAAAAACGAAGGTAAACTATATCCAAACTGAGACAAAAATCCACCAATTGCAGGCCCGATTAGAAATCCAAATCCAAATGCCGCACCACTTAAACCAAATGCTTTACTCCTGTTTTCTTTCGAGGAAATATCACTTAAGTAAGATTGTGCGATGGTAAAATTACTTCCGAGAAGCCCGTCGATTATCCTTGACAAGAATATCATCCAAAGAGATTTAGAAAAACCTAATATCAGAAAACCAGCAACTGTTGATAATTGCGAAATTACAAGCAAAGGTTTTCTTCCGTAATGATCACTTAATCTTCCCATGATGGGTGCTGATATTAGTTGACAAAGCGAAAATGATGTTAGAATTAATCCTATAGTGAAGGGACTTGCTCCTAATTCTTGGGCGTAAAAAGGTAAGAAAGGCAAAATTAGGGAAAATCCTAGGACTTCGGTGACTAGTATAACAAAAATTGTTATTTGTTCTTTGGCGAATTTCATCTTATTTATTGAGGAGTTCGAGTATAAAAATGATTGAAATTCTAGTAAAACTTAAATTATTTGCCTTAGGTAGATTTAGTGAGGGGTATGTTAGGAAGATATAAAGTCGAAGTGGTTAAATCCTTTAGAATAAAAGATGATAAAAGTAGAGGAGTGTTTTTATTAACAAGGGATGAAGGAAGGTCTTACTGTTTAATTATAGGAGACATTAATTTTCTCGATGATTATTTTTCACTCCCTCCAGATTGGTTCATGTGTAGCGAAATAAATTCTTATAAACTCAGCCCACCTACTCGAGAGGTAATTGAAAGAGATGTGGAAGGATATTTAGGTAGGGATTTGGACTTGAGGGAAATGTGTTTATTTAGAAAATCGAAGAGAAGAAGAAATAGGGACCTAGTCGATCCAAATTCAAAAATTATATCTTTAGGATATTAGTATCATTTCTTTTCCAATTTCTCAATTCCATTCATATATCCCCCAAGAGCTTTAGGAATAATAACTGATCCATCTTTCTGTTGATTTTGTTCAATTATCGCAATCATAACCCTACTTGTAGCTATCGCGGTGTTGTTAAGTGTATGTACGAATCCAGTTGGAGGTTTTCCAGGACCTTCTCTGAATTTAATATTTAACCTTCTAGCCTGATAGTCAGTACAATTGGAATTAGATCCTACTTCCCTGTATTCTCCATCCGCCATCCAAATTTCAGTGTCATACTTTTTCGCAGCAATATTTCCGATATCACCTGTACAAACATTAGTCACCCGATGAGATATTTCAAGTATTTTGAACATATTTTCAGTGTTTTTTTGTAATTCTTCATGTAATTTCCATGAATCGTCGGGATGAGAAAATACAAACTGTTCAATTTTATGGAATTGATGCATTCTAAACAAGCCTTTGGTATACTTTCCATGTGAACCCACTTCTTTTCTAAAACAGGAGCTTAGACCACAGAATTTGAGGGGCAAATCTCTCTTTTCAATTACCTCATCCATAAACATAGCAGCGAGAGGATGTTCACTAGTAGCAATCAAGTAAAGATCTTCATCTTTAATTTTGTACATAACATTTTCAAAATCTTCTAGATCAGTAACACCTTCATATGGTTTTCTTCTAAGCATATAGGGCGGTATAATTAGTTTGTAACCACGTTTTCTCAAGTAGTCTATTGCAAATTTTTGAAGGGCTTGGTCAAGTAAAGCTAATTCTTCCTTCTCATAAAAAAACCCCATTCCTGATACTTCAGAAGCTTTTTCGGATTCTAGTAAGCCCAAGTTCTCTAATATTTCTTGATGATTCTTGGGTTTGAAGTCAAAGTTAGGAACTTTTCCCCATTTTCTTACTACCACATTATCTTGATCACCTTTACCATAAGGCACTGATTCGTGAAGTAGATTAGGGATTCGTAAGAGTAGTTGATATCTTTTTTGTTTTAACTCTTTCTCTTTGTTTTCTAACTTATCTATCTTGTCGGGTAATTCTTGCGTTTCTTTCACTAGTTTCCGAATATCTTTACCCTCTTTTTTAGCTTTTGCTATTTCTAATGTGATATCATTTCTTCTTTTTCTTAGTTTGTTCAGATTGTGCGCGACTTCCCTCCAGTTTTTGTCTAACTCAATTAATTTACCCACTCTTTTCAGTATTTCTGGCTTTTTTCTTTTTTCAAGATTTTTTCTAACCATTTCTGGTTGTTCTCGGATTAGTTTGATATCGAGCATTAGTATTCCCTCTTTAATTTTAGTGATTACGTTAATAAAAGGAAATGTTAGTTATATAGAACCCCAGATTTTATCTCTTTTATTATCCCATATATCTCTCAAACTTTCTTCAGCGTGTATCTCCATATCAGAAAAATTATCCACTAGATTTTCTTTATTTTTCAAAATTTTCACAGACATTTAAAACTTAACCCAAAGCTAAATTTATCTTATGAATTTAAAAAATAGAAACTATGTTAATAATTCTTATTTCTAAAATACCAATAATAAACGTGATTCTAGATGACTAAAGACAAAAAAGCATTAATCGAAGCAGCATTGTTCATGTCACCCGATCCCTTATCAATCAAAACTTTAAAAAATATCACTGGGATAACCTCAAAAAGAGAACTAGAACAGATTCTTGGAGAGATAGAACAGCATCATAAAGTTGAAACCAAAGGAATAGAATTAGCATTGACACCAGAAGGGTACCACTTACGGGTGAAGGAAAACTACTTAGATAGAGTGTCGGGATTGACACCCCATTCTGACCTCACTGATGGAATGCTCAGAACATTAGGTTTGGTAGCTTTAAGACAGCCCATGAAACAATCAAAAATAGTTAAAATTCAGGGGAATAAGGTGTACAATTACATTAAAAAACTCGAAGATAAAGGATTAATAGAAACAGAGAAAATGGGAAGAACAAAAGTAATAAGAACAACCCCAGAATTCGAAAGATATTTTGATAAAAGTCTAAAAGATATACAACAAAATTTAAAGGGAGTGGTAGATAATGAAGCATATCAGCAGCTTGGAATTGAAGTTCCTGATGAAGAACTTGAAGAAGAGGATGAAGGATTCGAAGATACAGAAAATCAAGCAGGTTAAAGATGCTTACTCGTTTGAACTGTACAAAGACAAAGAAAGATTCTATTTGATGATAATTCCTGATAAAACACTATTTCTGACTGATGAGAATTATAAAGGAAAACCCGAAGACGATTTTTGTAATATTCTTAGAAAACACTTGACGGGTCAATTAATTGAGGAAGTTAGTCAACATGAATTTGATAGAGTGGTGGAAATAGAAACCCAGGATTACAAGCTTGTCGCAGAGCTTTTCGGAAATGGTAATTTAATCCTTGTGAAAAAACCGGAAAATGAAATTATAAGAGCGATTAATATGCGTTCTTGGGCGAGTCGTGATATTAAACCTAATCAAGAATATGAGTACCCTCCTTCGGCAATTAATCCTTTCAAACTCAATTCCGATGATATGGAATTCTACTTAGGAGAAAAAGAAATAGTGAAAGTTCTTGCAACTGATTTTGGATTCGGTGGGGATTTTGCTGAGAGGATTTGTGAAAAAATTGGTATAAAAAAAGATTCAAGCGATAAAAATGACGCGGATAAAATCTACAATTTTTTGAAAAAAATAGACGAGGAATTTCCAGAGTTAGATAATATTAATGAAACATTCGAAGAAAATTTCCAAAAACATATGAAAGACTTAGATCTTTTCGAGGGCGATGTTAAAGAAAAATTAGAGAATATTAAAAAAGAACAGAATAAGAAACTGAAAGAATTTGTTGAAAAAGAAAACACCTACAGGATTTACGCTGAATCAATTTATGACAGTTATGCGACCTTTGACAACCAACTGACAAGGTTAAGAGAATTACAGGATCAGGATGTAAGTAACGAAGAGATTGAAAAAAGACTAGATGTTGAATTTTTGGAAAAGGGAACAAAGGTTCTGATTGAAGGTGTCCCTATCAACTACAAGAAATCACTGGAAGATAATGCTAATGATTATTATAACCTTGCCAAGAAGATGAATTCCAAGATTGAGGGACTTGGAGAAGCGATGGAGGAAATTGATGAAAAGAAAATTGAAGAACAGGAAAAAATAGAAGAGAAAAAACAAAAAACCGAGAAAAAACCCAAACAATGGTATCATCAATTCAGATGGTTTAAATCTTCAGATGGTTTCTTAGTGGTTTCAGGAAAAGATGCACAATCAAATGAGAAATTGATTAGAAAGTATATGAAGGAGAATGATTTAGTTTTTCACACAGATATCACAGGTTCACCATTTACAGTAGTTAGAAATCTCGAAGAAAAAGAAATCCCCGAATCAACAATTCAAGAAGCTGCTGAATTTTGTGGTGCTTATTCCAAAGCCTGGAAAATCGGAATTTTATCTGTGGATGTTTATTATATTAATCCTGATCAAGTCAAGAAGGAAGGAGGGTTGCCTACTGGAAGTTTTATGATTTATGGGGAAAGGAACTGGGTTAGAAGGATTCCGGTTAAGATTGCTGTTGGTGATAAGGATGGTGAAGTGATTTATGGCCCTCCTAGTTTGGTTGATGAGGTTTGTGGTAAATCTGTGGAGATAATTCCTGGTGAGAATTCGGTTAAAGATTTGCTTGAGGAGATTAAGGGTAAATTTGATATTAGTCTGCAGGAATTCCAGAGAATTGTTCCTTATGGGAAAGGTAGAGTCGTCAAGAACTAAGCGTTTCAATCGTACATCTACCACAGGTCAAACAATCTTGGATGTGCTTATGACAGAAAGCTACTTTAATACCACTTTTTTCGCAGTGTAGTGCTATGTGTTTTGCAGGTTCCTTGCAGACAATACAGATGGGATTATGTTTGGACATTTTTTACACCCCCAATTATAACACTGTTATATTTTTGTAGGTTTGGATTTAAAAGTTTTGTGTTTCATAGTAGTAATTAAGTATGATTATAGAGGAGAAATAGTTTCTAATTTTTGTATACCTATTATTGGTGAAAACAGAAGAGGACTTTGTGTGGAAGATTTAAGACGGGGGGGTGTGGACCTATTGGATATACATGTGGAGGAATTGCGGGAATACAATTAGGGGAATCGAATTATGATGGATTTGTTGTTGTCGATTTAGATAAACCTCCTTTAGAAAATTTGGACCCTGTTTATGAACGTCTAACCATTGAACTTTAGTTTTGTTCATTCCTTAAAAATCTTAGAATAATACTCACTAACACAAATACCTAGTTGATGATAAATTAGAATTTGATCTAGAACTACAAGATAATTTCTGTATCATAATATCTCTGAACACTCATTTCTCCAAATTCAGGCAACTCAGAATCTGGTGAAAGAATCCTTATACCCAGATTTAAAGCTGGAGAGATTAATTGAAGTAAGAACGCGATAGATTTATTTCTAATTCTTTCGGGCATCCAGAAACAAGGTGTTTCATCATCTAATGTTACTCCGGATCTTAAATCCGTCCAAATTATTGTAGGGTCGAAAAATAAAATTGGACTTAAATAAGATTCACCTTCTTCCGAAAACGCGACAGCATAATAACCAGGTTTATGATCACTAGGATATCTATAACCTCTGGCATGAACATCCTCAAGATTTTGTTTCAAATATCCAAGAAAATCTCCCCCGTGACAGAACGCTAGAGTTAACATTCTTTCACCGTTCAATTGATCTAATTCATAAAATAAATCTGCTTTGTGAATATAATGTTCTCTTCCTCCCAACGAATATACATGACTACCAGCAAATGGAACCCCATGTCCATCAAGATAAATGAAAGTTTTATCTCCATCAGCTGTTTTATTAGCTAAATCTGTTATACTTCCTTCAAAATCTTCTCTGGTTATTTCCCCTCTATGGAAAAAATAAGATTCATAACCTAAATCTTCCATATGAGTTCTAAGTCTGTTTAATCCTCTCGAACGAGGTTTTGTTGATAAGATATAAGAGTACTTCATAACCACTTGTTAGTAGTATCATCATATAAACATTTGTATGGTAGAGAGTATATTTAATCTCTTTCTTTATCCCTAAAATTCTTAGGACAACACTCACTAATAACACATTTATCACAGTAAGCCTTCCGAGTGGTACAGACTTTTTTCCCATGTTCAACAAAAAGAGCATTGATTATACCCCGTTTTTCCTCAGAAACTAATTCATGTATTTTTTCTCGTACTTCCTCAGGTTTCTTATTCCAATTAGCAATCCCTAACCTCTTTGAAACAACCTCAACATGAACATCCACACAAACAACAGGTTTGTCGAAGGCATAGCAAAGAGTACAGTCAGCCGTTTTAACACCAACACCTGGTAATTCAATTAATTCTTCTCGATTTCTCGGCACTTTACCATCATACTTCTCAACAAGAATCTTCGAAACTTTTTTGATATACTTTGCTTTTTGATTGTAAAAACCCACAGGATAGATCATATCAGTGATTTCTCCTTCGGAATAGTTCAAAACATCTTCAGGACTTTTTATCTTTTTGAAGAGTTTTTCGTTGGTTGGCCAAGTAACCTCATCTTTGGTTCTTTGTGATAATATTGTCCCGATTAGAATTTCGAAGGGGCTACCTCTATCATCTTTCCAGGAGGTATCATAAACCTTATTAAGTTTTTTGATGATTTTTAAGATTGTTTTCCTGTTCATTCGTAAGCGCCTCTTCTCCTTCTAATATTCGGTAATAAAATATAATTACCTACCCAGAAAATGACAAAACTAAAAAAGATTCCTATGACAATCCCCATGTATATACCATTAATCCAGTCATGTTTGTCCTTTTTCATTAAAACTACAATAAGACTTACAAAGCCAAAAATTATGAGAAATAAATCTTTTATTGCATTTCTGGTTTTTTCCTTAGCATCCAAGAACAAACAATTTACCTCCAGAATATCGCTATAGCTATCATTATCATTATTATTAGTAACAGGATAATGTTTGTATCTGGCAAATTCATACTATCAATCTTTAAATAATTTGTATCGAATCATATATTATTGTTTGTATTAGATTCATGAAGAGTAAATCGTATAACTATACTTCTGTTTTGTTTAGGGGTGAGAATATTGATTAAAAATAAGGATAAAATTATAGATATAATAGATTTTTTACCTGAAAGAACACCTTCTATTGGATCGAAAATAAAATTCTCAACAAGAAAAAATAAAGTTACTATATTTTGGATCAATAAGGACAAAAAAGGAAGAATTCTCAATCCACAAAATCAACCAAAACCAATTACGGTACCCCGATATATTAGTATAGATGAAAATTTAGGAGAAGCACTAGGAATTTATTTTGGAGATGGGACTAAAAATGATTACAGTAGTATAGAATTAATAAATTCTTGCCCAGAAATCTTGAAATTATGGAAAAATCATATTGTTGAATTAGGTATCTGTCTTGAGGAATTACATTATAATATAAAATTATCTGAAAATGTGAAAACTAAATATAATATATCTGAAACTGAAATTGAGAAATACTGGAGGGAATCATTAAAAATTTCCCCAGAAAAAAATATATCTATAAATTGGATCAATACAAAAGGAAGACCATCAAGTTACTTAGAGAAACACGGTTCTTTAACAATACGTTATTTTGATGTTAATTTTAGTTTATTTTACAATTCTCTAATCAGTAAAATAGAATCATTTCTTGAAATGAGTGAAGACTTTAGAATAGGTTTTATTCGAGGATTAATCGCGTCTGATGGTAATATAAACTTCAGGAAGAACGGTTCATTGGGTTTGGTCAGAATAGCTGGGAATAAGGATCAGAGGAAGTTCGTTGCTAATATTTTGAAAAAATATTTTGAAATAGAAACAAATGAAGATAAAAATAATCAAATTTATTTCGGGAGTTATAAGAAACTTAATAAGGTAAAAAAATTACAACTTCATACTTTGCATCCAAGGAAGAGAAGGGTATTCGAAAAATCCTTTGAAATTTTATTATCAAATTTAACCCGTTCACATGACGAAAATGCAATTCTTAAAAATGAATCCGCAATAAAAATTTTGAAATTATTGAAACAAAAACCTTTTAAAAATAAAGAAATAATAAATCAATCTACAATTTCTCGTGACCGTATTAAACAGTTATTTAATGGTTATAAACACGATGGTTATCATTATAGAGGTCTTGAAGAATTGGGTTTAGTGTTCTTTAAAAGAAACGTCGACAATAGATGTGAAAAGATATGGTATATAACACAGAAGGGAAGAGAGTTTTTGAAAAACTTGACAGAAAAATAGAGAAATCAATAATGGAAATTGGACTAAAAGAACCAAGTTTAATTCAATCAAAGGCTCTTCCAGAAATATTGAAAGGGAATAATGTACTGGTAGTATCTCCAACAGGTACAGGGAAGACTTTAGCTGTAGCACTTCCAATATTTGATTTTTGGCTCAAGGAAAAACCTAAACCGATGAGTATTCTCTATATTACACCCTTAAAATCTTTAAATCGGGATCTGTTCAAAAGGTTCCTATGGTGGGGAAAAGAACTAGGAATGGAAATATCTGTCAGACATGGGGACACTAGCCAATACGAAAGACGTAAACAAGTAGAATTTCCAGACGATATGTTAATAGTAACACCTGAAACTTTACAGGCAATCCTCCCAGGTAAAAAACTCAAAGAACTCTTGAAGAACGTCAAATGGGTAATAGTTGATGAGATTCATGAAATAGTATCATCCAAAAGAGGGATTCAGCTCACACTGGGTTTAGAAAGACTGCGAGAACTATGCGGAGATTTTCAGTTAATATCTTTGTCAGCAACAGTAGGATCACCAGAATATGTGGCTAATTTTATCTCTGGGAATAGACCAATGAAAATAATCAAAGCGGTGACTGAAAAGCAGTTTGATATCGAAGTAATAGACCCTGAACCTGAGAAAACAGATAATCAATTAGCAGAAAAAACTTACACTTCGATTCAATCTGCAGCAAGACTAAGAACGGTTCATGATTTAATTAAAAACCATACTTCCACACTTACCTTCACTAACACCCGAGACTTTGCGGAAATATTGGCATCTCGTCTCAAGCAGAATTATCCCAACACACCCATCGAAAATCATCACAGCAGTCTAAGTAAATCAGTAAGAATAAATGTCGAAGAAAAATTCAGGGATCAACAACTCAAGAGTATTGTGTGCACGTCTTCGTTAGAACTTGGTATAGACATAGGGTCAATAGATCATGTAATTCAATACATGTCTCCTCGTCAGGTATCAAAATTGATCCAACGTATAGGTAGATCAGGACATTCACTGGGTAAAAAATCCAAGGGTAAGATTATAGCAACTGATATCGACGACATTTTCGAGTCCGGAGTAATAGCAAGGCAGGGCTTATCAGGGAATTTAGAACCAATTATCGCTCATGAAAAAGCTTTTGATGTACTTGCAGCTCAAATTGTGGGTATAACTCGAGATAAATGGAACGTTTCCCGTAAAGAAATTTTTGATATAGTCAAAAGATCTTATCCTTACCAAAATTTAACAGAAAAAGAATTTACAGAAGTCCTAAGACAACTTAATGTCAACAGGTACATATTCTTTAATGCAGACGGAATAAAGAGTGCTAAGAAGGGTTTAATGTATTATTACAATAATCTAAGTACGATTCCTGACACTAAGAGTTACATGGTCGTTAACATGATATCTGATCAGAAAGTTGGAACTTTGGATGAGGAGTTTGTTGCTTTGCATGGTTCATCTGGGGTTGAATTTGTGATGAAGGGTGAGAGTTGGAGGATAATCAGTGTTGAGGGTTCTAAAATTTATGTTGAACCTTCTCGGGAAATAGACGCAGCGATTCCAGGTTGGGAAGGAGAATTAATGCCGGTTCCTTATCAGGTAGCTCAAGAAGTTGGACAGTTAAGAAAATTAATCGCTGAAAATCTTAATAACGGTCCCCATGAAAAAGTCAAGGGAAAATATCCGGTTGATGATAACTCGGCTAAAAAAATGGTCGATGTAATCCGAAAACAGAAAAAAGATGGATTTATTCCAACCAATCACACAGTTCTGGTTGAAAATCAAGCCGAAAATGTTGTTATCCATACTTGTCTTGGAACTAAAGGAAATGAAACTTTGGGAAGATTTTTGTCAGCAGTATTATCAGAAAAAATAGGTTCAGTTAAACTCAATTCAGATCCTTACCGAGTTATTTTTCAATTGCAGATAGTAAATCAAGACTTGTTAAGAGATATTCTTCTAAAAACAAAACCTGAAGA
>CAYMPD010000022.1:0-16525 GCA_964392445.1 uncultured archaeon
AGAAAATTGAGGAAGCAATGGATAGGATTGAAGTAATGATTAGTAAAATTTGAGATTATTATATATTTTAGTAAAAATAAAAAATTAGAGGAATTATTAACTAACAGGCCTAGGTCCGCGTCTTTGATACATCTCTCCAAACCCATCTTCAACAACTTTTAAAGTTCCGCCTTCTACCATAAGGTCTAAAACAGTTGAAATTTGCTCAAGAGTATAATCTTCTCCCTGCCTATTCAAAGCAACACGGATTCCATTTTTTCCCCTTCCACGCTCTAAAACGTCATATACCTTTCCTGCTAATTCTGTGACTTCCGCATCGTACATCCTATCCGGAACACTAACATCACCAATATAATCCCCACCACCAACAGACATCAAATCACCATTAATAAATTATCGATAAAGAAATAAATTCTAGATTTTCTACTAAATAGAAAATTCCCCTAACAAAGTATATCCCTAAAATCTCCAGTTAAACTTATTTTATTGGTCTTACCATGTTTATCTTTCGTTATTATCCCCCTTTTCCTGAGTCCTCCCAAAGTTCTATATGTTTTCACTTTTCCAAATTTTCTTGATAACTTGCTCTGAAGAATTTCACCTTTATTTTCAACTATCTTTTCTAATATTTTTCTCTCATCGTTTTGAAGCAATTCTAAAAGTTTTCTTGCGTCCAATGTAGATTGTCTTTCGGTCTCCTTTAACCTCGAGGACATTAGATAGTAAACAAATGACCCCACAAAAACACCAAGCGAAGAAAAGGTTGGGATAAGAACAGGTATAGGTAATGTACAAGAACAGGCAGAACCGCCAACTATATGTGTCTGGGCATAAAGCGTAGCAAAAGATACTCCAAAAATAAATCCAGTTATCAGCATCGTTCCAATAACTATTTTTCTGTTCAAATTCATAGGTTTCATCTCTCGTAACCAAGTTATATATATGGTTTCATTATATTTAATAGAATACTTTAGTTTTAAAAAGGTTATCGAGATGGATGAAGAACTAAATAAAGAAGCTCTGGATAAACATAAGTCTTATCAGGGAAAAATTGAAGTGATCCCCAAATGTCCGATTAAGAATTTAGAGGATTTTAGTTTATGGTATACTCCGGGAGTTGCTGCTGTTTCTCGAAAAATTAAAGAAAATAAGGATTCTGTCTTTGACTACACAAATAAATGGAATAATGTTGCTGTCGTCAGTGACGGTTCACGAGTTCTAGGTCTAGGGGATGTTGGTCCATATGCAGGATTACCAGTAATGGAAGGAAAGTGTTTACTTTTCAAATACCTCGGAGGAGTAGATGCTTTCCCAATTTGTCTTAACACCAAAGATCCAAAAGAAATCATAAAAATAGTTAAATCAATTCAACCTACATTCGGCGGAATAAATTTAGAAGATATTAGCAAGCCAAAATGCTTTGAAATCTTGGATAGTTTAAGAAAAGATTCTGATATTCCAGTTTGGCATGATGACCAACAAGGAACTGCTACAGTAATTCTAGCAGGACTGATAAACGCACTAAAAATTGTGGGTAAAAAGATGAATGATATTAACTTAACAATAGTGGGTGCTGGCGCGGCGGGCATGAAAACCACTGAATTACTAATCGAAGCCGGAGTTGATCCCAAAAAAACACTAGTAGTAGATACTGAAGGAATATTAAACGCAAACAGATCCGATCTTGAGAATAGTTATAAATGGGGAATTTGCTTGAAAACTAATCCTGAAGGAAAAGAAGGGGGTATATCCAATGCTCTAAAAGGTTCTGATGTTTGCATATCTTTATCAAGACCTGGACCAGATGTTATCAAAAAAGAATGGGTGTCAAATATGTCTGATGACTCTATTGTTTTTGCATGTGCTAATCCTGTTCCTGAAATACTCCCCAAAGACGCGAAAGAGGGTGGTGCAAGAATAGTTGCTACAGGTAGATCTGACTTCCCAAACCAAATCAACAATTCACTTGGTTTTCCTGGAATATTCCGTGGTGTCTTGGATGTAAGAGCAGAAAAAATAACTGATACTATGTGCTTAAAGGCTTCTCATGAGATTGCAAAGTTCGCGGAAGAAAAGGGATTAAAGGAAAATTATATTGTACCAAATATGAGCGAATGGAAACTCTATCCAAGAGTGGCCGTGACCGTAGGTATGGAAGCAATGAAGAAAAATATTGCAAAGAAAAAGATAAGAAAACAAGAACTTTATGAAACCTCGGGTTCGATAATTAAAAGATCAAGAGAAATCATGAAAGTGATGATGGAGAAAGGTTTAATAGAGTAATTAATCAAATTAAAAGGGAGAAAAATGAATCTCGACAAAGTCATGAAATCAGAAAGAATAAAGCAAGGAAAAGAAATGGTTAAAATAGCTACTGTTAATTATACGAAAAACCGAGCAGATTCCCTGAAGAAAATAAATAAGAAAGAATTCAAGGAAAGAATAAGAAAAATAAAAGAATATTCAATCTCTAACCTAGAGAAACTGAAAAAAGAGACGATAAAAAATCTAGAAGAAAGACATGTAAAAGTTTTCGAGGCAAAGGATGCAAAAGAAGCCAGAAAAATAGCTCTAAAATTAATCCCAGAAAAAGAACTAATTGTAAAATCAAAATCCAACACTATCAAAGAAATATGTCTCCTTGAAAAACTGGAAGGAAGAAATGAATACTGGGAAACTGATTGTGGAGATTTTATCGTTCAAGTAACAGAAGAACATGGAGTTCATTGTGTTTCCCCTTCTTTACATATACCCATGGAAAAGATTGTGAAGAAAATTAAAGAGAAGTTTAATGATAAAGTGAAACCTGATCCAAAAGCTGTAACAAAATGGGTCAGGGAATTTTTAAGAGAGAAATTAATCAAAGCTAAAATTGGTTTAACTGGTGCTAATTTTATTTCTGCCGACGGTGCGATATTCATAGTCGAGAATGAAGGTAATATTTCCTTAGTTACAAAACTTCCTGAAAAACACATAATTTTCGCAGGGATAGATAAAATTGTTCCAACGGCCGAAGATGGCATGACTCTTTCAAAGGCTGCTGGAATTTGGGGAAGTGGTGTGACCATGCCTGGTTGTGTTAATGTAATTGGTTCTCCTAGTAAAACTGCCGACATACAAAAAAAGCTAGTCTGGGGAATGCATGGGGCAAAAGAAGTTTACTTGATACTGATAGACAATGGTAGAAAAGAAATGATTAAACAAGGATTTGGGGAATTACTTTATTGTATTAACTGTGGTGCTTGTTTGTATCCATGTCCTGTTTATAGAAATATTCTTGATAATTATGGTTTACATTACTTTGGTGGGAGAGGTATAGGAATGACAGTATTTCAGGAAAGTTTGAAAAAAGGATTTGATAGAGGACTGTATTATTGCACGGGTTGTGAACTATGTAAAGAGAATTGCCCTATGGAAATTAATGTTCCTGAATTTGTCAAGAAATTAAGAGAAAAAGCTGTGAAAAAGAATTTAGAAACGGATGTTAACTCAAAGATGATGGCGAATGTTAGAACAAGCGGTAATCCATTTGGTGAGGATGTTAAAGAAGGTGAAATTCCGGATAAATTGTATTGTTGTTAGGTGATTAATTATGGCAAGATTTATTTCAACAACCAATTGCTACATAGAAAGGGATGGAAAATATCTAATGTTTCATAGATCCAAAGATAAAGAAAAATTCCCAGATTGTTGGATGGGGCCTGGGGGTAAACAAGAACCCGAAGAATCTGTAATAGAAACTTGTATAAGGGAAGTTAAAGAAGAAACTGGATTGGATATAAAAAATCCTGATCTAAAGATAGTGGCTACAACCTATTACCCCCACAAAGAAAAAGTTTATACGGTTTTTATATTCACAGCTAAATATCAATCAGGAAAAGTCAAGGAAATTGATGATGGGGAATTAGCTTGGGTTGATAAAGAAAAAATAATAAAATTAGAGAATCTACATCCAGATTTAAAATGGCATATTCCTATACTACTGCAAAGCAGGGAAGATATTATTTTTACTCATACCGAGTATGATGAAAGAGGGGAAGCTTTAAAACATAGGCTAATTGGTGGGGAATTATGATAACTACGATAATATTTGATGTTGGAGGAGTTTTTGTTAAAGGTAAATCTGAAGATTTCTTTAGAAAATCAGCTGAATTTTTAGATTTAGATCCTGAAAAAAACCATATTGATAAAAAAGTTTGGGACGATCTCATGAGGGGTACGGTTTCTCTTCGAGATTTTGTCAGAAAGGTTCTTGGAGTTACTGTTCCTGAGGGAAAAGTAGATGATTTGTTAAAAATATGGTTCAATAACTGGACTTTAGATCCGGAAATGGTTGAATTTGCTAAAAAGTTGAAAAAAAATTATAAAATGTATGTTTTATCCAATGTAGATGGGGAAAGTAATAGAAAATTTGGACGTCATAAAATGCAGTTGGACTTTTTCGATCGCGTATTTCTCTCGTTTGAAATAGGAATGATTAAACCTGATAGAGAAATCTACGAATATGTACTAAAAGAAATAAACGAAGAGCCCGAAAACTGTGTATTCATAGATGATAGACCTGAAAACATTGAAGGTGCTGAGATGGTTGGTATTCAGGGGATAGTGTTTGGGAATAAAGAACAACTTAAAAATGAATTAAAGAAGTTGGGTGTAAAGGTGGATTGAATGAAAAAATTGATTATAACAACACTAATAATATTGCCTTTGGTATTAACCCTAGTTAATGCTCAAGATATTGTTTGCGTTTATTTGTTCTATGGTAAAAATTGTCCTCATTGTGCTCAGGAAAAAAACTTCCTAGATAGTTTGTCTGATAAATATCCAGTGGAGATTCATGACTTTGAAATATATTTTGACAATGATAACAGAAAATTATTTGAAGAAGTTTCTGAAGCCTATAGTACCAAAATGGGAGGGGTTCCAATGACATTTATAGGAGACAAAGCTTTTGTCGGGTTTTCTGAGGGCAATACCGAAATGTTTGACGAAGGTTATAATGCATACATAGGTTATAGTGGTTTACTCGAGAAAACAATAAGAGAATACTCCGAGCAAGGAGGTGTTAATTGTCCGTTAAAAAACGAACATACAACCACAAGCCAACAACCAGAAACCACAACCACTCAAGAAAATACACAAACTACAATCGATTTTCCAGTAACACCAATAGAAAACAAAACAGATGACACAGTATCAATACCTATATTCGGTGAAATGAGTTTGAATCTACCAATACCTTTGATAGGAATGATTTTAGGAGTAATGGACGGTGGATTTAACCCATGTGCCTTGTCAGTATTATTTTTCTTGGTAGCTTATCTAATGACTCTTGGTTCTAAAAAGAAGACATTATCTATAGGTTTAACATTCTCTCTGGTAGTTTTCTTGGTTTACTTCTCATTTATGTATGGTATAATCAATGTAATCTCAGTAGTAGGTTATTTAGGAATAATTAAAAGAGTAGTAAGTGTTGTGATAATACTCGCTGGAATAATAGAGATAAAGGATTTCTTTTTTTATGGTAAGTGGTTTTCATTAGAGATTCCAAAGTTCGCTAAACCTGTTATAGAAAGATTAGTCAAATCTGCCACGATACCGTCAGCGATCGTTCTTGGGTTTTTCGTAAGTTTAGTTGAGATACCATGTGCGGGTGCTTTTCCATTCATTTATCTTACTATGTTGGCTGAAAGAGTTAGTGGGGGGATGGTGGTTGTTTATTTACTTTGGTATAATGTGTTCTTTGTCCTTCCTTTGATAACATTGACAACAATATTTTATCTGGGTTGGATGAAGGTAGAAAAGGCAGAAGAAAGTAGATTGAAAGCTAGAAAGTGGATGAGATTGATGGCAGGACTGATAATGATAATTTTAGGTCTCGCAATGTTTTTTAGGGTGATATAAATGGGTTTATTTGATAAATTAATCGGAGGGAACACACTTTACTATCCGGGATGTTTGACCAAGTTTGTGATGAGAGATTTAAAAGAAAATTATGAGAAGGTTCTTAGAAAGTCAGGAATAGATTTCATTAAACTTAAAGACTTAGAGGTATGTTGTGGATCACCCATATTGAATGCTGGTTATGAAAAGGACTTTGAAACACTTGCTAGAAAAAATCTGGAAATATTCAAAAAACATACGGTGAAGAAAATAATCACATCCTGTCCTGCTTGCTATAAGACCTTTAAACAAGACTACAAAGAAGTTCTTGGAGAAGACTGGGATGTTGAGGTTGAACATATCACACAAACAATTGCTAAAGCCTTGAAATCTGGTAAACTAAAAGTCAAAAAAGGTAAAGGTAAACTTACTTATCATGATCCTTGTCACTTGGGAAGACATTCAGGAATTTACGATGAACCTAGAGAGATACTAAAATTATTAGGTTATGAAATAGTTGAAATGAAAAATAGTCGTGAGCAAGCCTCTTGCTGCGGCGGGGGTGGTGGAGTAAGATCTAATTATCCTGAATTAACAACTGCTATAACTAAAGATGTACTTGGAGAAGCTAAAGATACTCAAACTTCTGTGCTTGTGACTACTTGTCCTATGTGTGATGCTTGTTTTCTTCAGGCTGCTAAAGATTCTGGGATGAATGTTAAAGAATTGTCTGAATTGATTGTTGAGAAAATGCAATGATTTTCTATTGTATAGAAATCCACCTAATTAAATAGTTAAAAAACCATATCTAATGACAGATATCAATGTTTGAATCGGAGAGATGTGAAGAGTGCGGGGGAAGTAATTACACTTATTCCACTGAATGGAAAAAAGACCACTGGATATGGAAAAAAATCTGTAAGAGTTGTGAAGCAGTTGTTGAAAAGGAAGAAGTAGACTGGAAACGTTAATTCTATTGCCGAATACTTACTGTTTTAACCTTAGTTAAAGAAATATCTCCAAAAATAACCTCTGCTGTTATATCATAATCACCCTCCCTTATCCCACCACAAACATTGCATCTTGGTAAATGAAAAGAAAAAGAAACCTCATTCAAACCTTCTGTTAGTTCAATAGTCCTTTCCTGATTTAACCTTCCATTTATTCCGCTAACTTTAACTGTGACATTCTCAATATTAGCATCGGATTCAACAATAGCCTTAATCTTCATAAGTTCAGAAGAATGATAAACTTCTCTGTTTGTAATTACATTCTCTAAAGAAATAGTTCCTTGATTTATTTGACTTGTGCAGCCCGAGAGAGAGAGTATTAGTAAAAATCCAGATATCATTAAAAATTCGTTTAATTTCATTTCCTTCATCTTTCAATTCTTTTTTTCTTTCTAGGTAGAACTTCCCATCCGCATTTAGGACATTTATTCCCCATAAAGAAAGCTCCACATTTAGGACAAGTCTTCCCTATTTCCCCCATATTCTCTCACCAATCTTATACAAAATATATCCAACCAAGGTAATAAAACCGACTATCAGAAATACTCTTGCCTCAAAGTGGAATAGCATGAAAAAACTGAAGACCAACCCAAGTCCAGATATCACAGGAAATTTACCTATATTCAAAGGTGTCCTGAAAGTCCTCTCCAAATCTGGTCTTTTAAATCTTAAGAGTATTGAAGATAGATTAACAAGGATGAAGATTATAAAAACCATAAAGTCGACAAGGCTAGCAACTGTCAATATATTACCAATAAGGACAAATAGGATGGAAAGTACCATAGTCGCAAGAATAGCTATGTGAGGGGTCTTAGTTTTACTATGGACCCTAGAGAAAAATTTTGGTAAAGATTTACCTCTTGACATTCCAAATATCATCCTTGACCCGACCATCAAAAATATCAGAACAGTGTTCGCAGTTGCAAATAAAGCAATAAAAGACATTAGAATTAAACCAGTATTCCCTAGGACTTCAGAAGTTACATAAGAAAGCGGGGCTTTAGATTCGGCTAAAGTGTTCCAAGGAACTATCGATACTACCGACAAACCAACAAAGACATAAAATAAAGTACTAATCACAACCGAAATTATTATTGCTCTTGGTAGATTTTTCTTAGGGTTTTTGACTTCCTCACCTATATTCGCGATCTCTTCAAATCCAAGATAAGCAAAAAATACTATACTAACAGCTTGAAAAAGACCTGAAAATCCGTAGGGGAATTCAAGATAATTCACATTACCCAAATATCTAATTCCAATGATTATAACAAGTAAAAGTCCAATTGCTTCCAAGATTGTAAATAGAACATTAATTCGAGAAGATTTTTTTTACTCCTAGAAAATTTACTAAAGCCACTACCACAATCAAACCTATTGCAGTTACTATAACTGATCCTCCAATTAAAAAAGAAAAATATCCCCCAAAAGCTAGAGCTACTGTTGATATGACAATCACATCTGCGATTAGTTCTAACCAACCTACCAGAAATCCCATCAGATTACTTTCAAATGCATTTTTAACATACAAATATTCTGCCGCAGATTTGGAAAAGAGTGTTGATAATTCCGCATAACTTAATCCGGTTAAAGAAGCCAATACAGCCGCTATTAAAAATGATAACCAAACAGAATTACCTGTTAATCCAGTAGCACCCCCTATCAAAGCATAGATACCTGCTCCAAGGATTATACCCATTCCTGAAAACACGGCGTCGGAAAGTGTAAGGGTTCTTTTTAATTTGGACATTTAATGCACAAGTATTATTTGTTTTTTCTGTTTATTTGTTTTTCTTAAAAATAGATTTTAATCTCCCGAATATCTGTTTTATCTCCTTAACAACCTTGGAATCCGATTCTAGAACAGGTTTCAAATTAACAATCGAGTCAATAACTTTTTTATCATAAGATATTTTTCCCAAGAATTTTTTCCCAGACCATTTTTCAATCTCCTCACTCATTTCCGGATTAATATCCCATTTGTTAACAACAACCCCATAAGGAATCCTAAACTGATTAACTATCTCAAGAATTCTTTTCAAGTCAGAAAATCCAGAAGGTGTAGGTTCAGTTATCAAAACAGCATAATCACTACCTCTAATCGAAGCAATAACAGGACACCCAATTCCTGCAGCAGCATCAAGAATCATAACTTCGTGGTCATATTTACCCGCTTTCTCTTTTAATTCTTCCACTATTTTCCCAGAACCGCTCTCACCGGGATATAATTGTCCCGAGACCAGAGAGAATCCGTATTCGGTTTTTTTATCTCTCAATTCTCCATTTTTAACCGGTTTAATCTCTATAGCATCAGCAGGACAAACTAATTCACAAGCTCCACACCCTTCACATAGAAATTGGTTGATTTTGAATTCATCATTCTTTTCAACAGCATAAAATCTACAGATATCTTTACACTTTCCACATTTGATACACTTGCCCTGATCAATTTTTGCCTTAAAGGATGTTGAAACTTTTTCACTTTTATCCCAATCAGTTATTCCTAACCATAGTCCTGTATTCGGAGCATCCACATCACAATCACAAACAACAATCTGTTTTTCCTTGGATAAAAGCAAAGCTAAAGAAGATGTTAACATTGATTTCCCTACTCCACCTTTACCTGAAGCTACTACAATTTTCATATTAATTCCTCCTTATTTTTTAGAAATTTTATAAACTCAGATTTGTTATTGTTATTAGGTGAGGGAATGGTTAAGTTAAGTGAGGGTGTGAAACTTTTAATAAGTGCGATGATAGGTGTTGTAGTCTTGTATTTTCTTTCAAATAAATATAATCCGACCATGTCCATTACACTAGCTTTTTTGCTCGCCGCATTGTCTAAGATTATCATGGACAACCTCTGAGGTTGTTTGATGCGTTTAGAAGATGTAGTATATTCTGTTAGATGGTTGCTTTTGTTATTTTCCCTCTTATCTGGTACATATATTTTATTCTTTTCGCCTGAATTTGCCGAGGGATTATGGAGAAACGCTATCATATCGTTTATTTTGTGGTCAGTCACTGAAACCGAGAAATTCAAAACATCTCGATTACAACCTGAAGAAATTTCAAGATTATCAGTATTAGAAAAGGGTGTCAAAGAGATAAAATCTTCACTTGAAGAGATAAAATCCCAACTGGACAAATTATCCAAAAGATCCTGAGACATTCTGAAAGTATTTAAAGCACTACTGAAGAATATATTTCTAGGTGATGGCATGAAAAAGACGAACGAAGAGTTAATAGCGGAAAAATTAGATCGTTCTTCGTTGCTTGAAATAACCAATGAGATATTAAAAGATAGTAAATTATCAAGAGAAGACTCCGTAAAATTAGGTGAGGAGGCAAAAAGAGCCGTAGCAAAAAGACATGGGTTATTGTAAAAGTAGTTAGTCGTAAAAACTAATGACTTATTATTTACTTGATATCCTTCTAGGTTCATAACTTATCCCTCAACCATCCTATCTTAATATTATCTCCGTGATCGAACTCAGGAACATAAGGTTTAATGTCCAAAAGTGGTGTGCCGTCCAAAACATCGATCCCCCTAACTTTCAAAATATTCTTATTTATTTCTGACAATTTAACTACAGAAACCCCGATATGATTAGGTCTATCCGGATGTCTCATTGCAAATACTCCTTTAGAATCATTATCTAAGAATGGTTCCGATTGTAATATAGTTTTATCCGATTCGTGGAAAAAATAAAGTAATATCACATGTGAAAATCCTTCTACATCCTTAAGTCCGTCTTTAAAATCATCAAAAACTTCCACTTCACCAATAGCATCCGAAAAATAAGGTTGAATAGGTGTTTCTTTTTTATTTTCATGAGGTGAATTAATAACACCAATAGGTTCTAATTCTATTTTCATTTTAACCACCTAATGTTTATGTTCCTCACAAGCTTCTTCCAATTCTTTTAATTTGTCTTTGTTTTGGATAATCTCCCGAACGGTATCAAAATCTCCTGTTTCAATCCTAATATTTTTTGATTTTAACAGATTTACCGCTCTTGGTCCCATGCCCTTTGCAAAGACAACATCCGGATTCTGGGATAACATATTCTCCGCGGGTCTACCTCTACCACCAAAATGTTCGCTCTTATTTTCAACTATCTTTAACTCATCCTTTGCGGATTCATAAATAGCAAAAAATGGAGCTCTACCAAAATGGTATGAAACTTGGGATTCTTTATCCTTATTTTCCAAAACTGGGATTAATATTCTCATCATCTAACACCTCCAAACTTTTTTTGAGAGTTTTCTCGTCCTTGAAATAATGAAAATGACTTTTACAGTTACAATCTGATGAACCAAAATTAGGAACACTAGTAGTTGCGAATCTACTTAAACTATCAGAAATCTTACACTCTAATCTTTTATTCATAATTATTTGATCCACACCCACTATTTCAACCTTTGGATTTACCAAAAAGTAATCTATGTGCCAATGAAGATTTCCTTTCTTGATTTTATTCAGTTTTTTATGCCTACTTATCCTATTTTCGAGATTAACACTTTCACCCAAAGCCGAACCGACATAACAATAATAACCTTTCGGGAATTCTATTCTCCCCAAGCTCCCTACATTTATCCCCAGATTCTTGTTTATTTTCATTGTCAACACATAAGTTCCTTTCATATTAAATCAACTACTCTTCCCAAATCTTTATCGCAATAAGCTTTAACCAGTTTTTCAGAGTAAGGTATGTCAACAGATATTTTTGTCCCAAATTCATTTGCAATTTCTTCTGTTTCTTTTCTATCACCAACATCCGACTTATTCAACACAACCTCAACCGGTATTTCCAATCTTTTCACCAGTTCTAATATCAACCCAAGATCATGTGAACCTAATGGTGTGGGTTCAGTCACCGCATAAACTTTATCACAATTCAACAATGCTTGAATAACACTACAGTGCGTACCAGGTGAAGTATCGATAATCAAATAATCTGCATTTTTTTTCTTCGCGAATTTTATCGCTCGGGTTTTAACCTCTCTGACTATAGGGCCAGTTTCTTCCAACCCTGCTTTTGATCTACCTGTCATCAACCAAAAATTATCATTAATTTTATTAACAAAAGACTCTCCAGCGATTTTTTCTTCGGTTTTTATTGCATCATTCGGGCAAGCAACCCAACATGCTCCACATCCAGTACACAAGTCATGTAGGAATTTAGGATATTTACCCTTTACCCAGAATACTGCATTTTCTCTACAGACTTCAGAGCATCTACCACATTTAGCACATTTTTCTTTTTCCAATTTAGGAAATTCCTGGTAAAGATAATCGGGTTTTTTTAGTTCTTGATTTATTATCAGGTGATCATTCGGACATTCAACATCCGCATCATAAAGCACAACCCTCTTCCCTTGGTTCGATAATTTGTACGCTAAAAGAATTGCAAAGGTTGATTTACCAACCCCCCCTTTTACTCCAGATGAAGCTATCATTTTCATTTTCTTTAATCTCCCATATGACTTTTCAATTTTTGTTCCATGTCGGGTCGAATACCAACTATTCTGTCAATGAGTTCACCATTCTTGAAAATCAAAAGAGTAGGAATACTCCGAACATTGTATTTACTCGGTATCATCTTATTTGTAGTCAAATCCAATTTTCCAAATACTATTTTTCCTTTGTACTTTTCGGCTAATTTGTCTATGATTGGTCCCATCATCTTACAAGGCATACACCAAGCGGCCCAACAATCAACTACAACCAAGGGATATTTTTGAACTGTAGAATCGAAATCTTGATCAGTTATTTTCAAGGGCTTACTCGGATATTCGATTTTTATCTCAGATTTTTTCATTAGCTTTTCCATCTTCTCTTTTCTTAATCTTTCCAATTCATCCATTATTTTGACCTCCTAAATTTCAATTGTTTTACCTACCCCATCCATTATGAAATTGTCCCCGTATTCCTGTCTGAATGCTTCTATTGCTCTATCTCCGGTGCAGTGGGAAGGTGAGACTTTTTGAACATCCGACTTTTTGAAAGTATTAATTATGAATTTTAATCTTCTTCTTGGAAATCCCCTTAAATGAAATCCTCCCACAGCAAGGTAAATATTATCATCAACAAATTCTTTTGATTTTTTTATTATTTTAACAATTCCAGGATGTGCACAGCCAGTTATAATAACTAATCCCTTTTTTGTTTTAACTATCATTGATTGTTCTTTGGTAAAAGTTCCTAACTCTCCTGTGGAATAAAATCCTTTTTGGATCTTTTTAGGAGAATAAATTTCTACAATTTCAGTACCATAAGATTTTATTTTATTTTTAAATTTTCTAGGGAAAGACTCGAGTAAATATACTTTCACATCAGAATTTTTCTCCAAGAATCCTGTTAATCCGCCAGTGTGATCTCCATGGAAATGCGATAAGAATACTCCCTCTATTTTATCTAAATCTATCCCAAGAGATTTCATGTTTTCAAGTAATATCTCAGAATCTCCGCCAGTGTCAAACAAGATTTCCCTATCTCCAGTTTCAACTAAAGCAGAAAATCCCCATCCTGTTCTCAGTTTTTTCCCAAATTTATAATTATCATAAACTGTTGTAATTTTCACACTATCAACCTTTTGATTTTTTACTCAACTTTTTCTCCACACTTTCTTTACCCAGTTCTTTAGTCGGCTCCTCCAAAAGTTTTAATTCGCCATTATTGTAATCATTAATTGTATCTTCGACTGTGTTCTTTTTTGTCAAATAAACGCCGATCAGATTGTCCCTTAAGGTATGCAAGGAAATAGAACCAATACTCTTGGTCACAACTGCATCCACATCTTCCTCAATTATTATTTTATCTACAGCAAACAATCCTGCTCTTACTTTTTTATCCTGATATTTATTTTTCTTGAAAGAAGTTGAAGTTATATTTTTCTCATCTACGTCAACAAACATGTAGTACTTAGCCCTTCCGAAGTGGTCTGAAAGATTGGATTTAAGTCCTTTCTTAGTATTAACTGGGATGACTATCTTTTGCTTTTTAGGCTCATAAGGTTCTACATGAATTAGAAATGAGTTGATATCAGTTATTTTACTCTTGATATTTTCTTCTATTTTGTCAGAAATCTCATGCGACCTTTTCACTGTAAGATGCTTTTTTGTTTTAATTTTAACCTCACCTGTGATAAATGGTCCCAGATGTCTTAATTTCAAATCTTCAAAATTTTCAACACCCTGAGTTGATTTTATTATTTCTTTAATTTTATTCTCAACATCCTCACTCGGACTAACATCCATAAGTGAAAGTACAGAACTCTTACCATTCTCAAAAGCTATTTTAAAGATAATCAAAGAAATTAGAATTCCCACTCCACCTTCCACGTAAGAAATTCCCAAATAAGTTGAGAAGACAGCAACAAAAACTAGAAGTGATGTGAATATGTCAATCCTAGATTCCTGAGAGAGTGCTATGAGTGATCGGGAATTAATTTTCTTTCCAATCTTTCTCTCGTAATGTGATACAAAAAACGCCACTACTGATGAAACCAAGGAAATACCCAAAGCCAAGTAAGGAACATCCAATTCTGTTAAAGTGAATAACTTGGAATAACTTTCTGTGATTAGTTTATAGCCTGCGTAAACAAGAAAAATAGAGATAAAAAGGGTAGAGATCGTCTCGGCTCTGTAATACCCATATGGAAATTTTTCGTCTGGTTTTTTCTGAGCAATTTTCAATCCAAACCAAGAAGCAAAGTTAGTTATGCTGTCCGAAAATGTATGGACGGCATCAGTCAACAAAACAATACTCCCTGACAAATAACCTATCAATCCCTTCAAGGCGGCTAGAATTATGTTTACAAAAATTACTATTCTCGATACTTTTTCTCCTTCTTTTAGTCTGTCATCCTTTATCGATTCCATTTTCCACCCCTACCTCTTCCCCTACCTCTACCATATCCTGGACTTGGTTGTTCTGTTGGTTTTAATTCTCCTTTCAAATATTTCTCAACTGCATCTTTAACGTTTCCACTGACATTAGTAATTATCTCAATTCCAGTTGAAGAGAGAACTCCATAAGCCTTTGGACCAACATTTCCTGTTATTATTACATTTACATTTTTGTTCGCTACTAATTGTGCGGCTGTTATTCCTGCTCCTCGCATCTGTGTTCCTGCCGTGTTTTTAACAATTTCATGTCCTTTGATCTTTTTGTCTTCTGTTTCGAATATTATGTAGTAAGGACATCTACCAAATCTCATATCTATAGGAGAATCTAAATTATCTTGACTTGCAGTAACTGCTATTTTCATTTATCTTCACCCCCCTCTTACCATTTGTGTTCCACATTTCGGGCATTTAATTTTATAACAAGGCTGACCGGCTGCATGCGAGACTTTCTTCCCACAACTAGGACATACACATGAACCCCCTGGTCCTGCTGATGATGGTCCTCCCATTCTTCCTCTACCTTTTCCTCCTCTTCCAGCACCTTGTCCTCTTCCTCTTCCAGGTCTCACCATTTTATAAGCACCTCCTTTTATTCTTAAGGCCCTACCATCAACCAAGAATTCTGCTATTTTTTTTCTCGCAGATAATAGTAATCTATGGAATGTTGGTTGGGATATGTTCATTTTTTCTGCTGCTTCTTCTTGTGATAATCCTTCTTTGTCCTTGAGTCGGATCGCTTCTAGTTCATCTAATGTTAAATTGGATTCTTCTAAATCTCTTATTTCTACTCCCGCTGGCTTAAAGTAAGTTATCTCTGGTTCAAATCTTACATTTCTTCTTCTTCTTGGTCTTGCCATATTTTCACCTTAATTATAATGAATATATATTCATAATAGTATTTAAAGGTTATGTATTAACAAAAAAGTTATAATTTACCTATTTTTCATCAGCCTTTTTATTTTCGGTCTTCTTTTCTTTTTTCTTCTTCCCATTATTCCCAAACTTCTTATTATGCTTCCTCATAACAAAGTACATACCAACAGTAGAAATCAAAATAGTACCAATAATAACCGAAAAAACAATATCGACAATTATATCAGCACCTTGGATCCCTCTAGTCAAAGGAACAGTTGCCAAAACAGCGGCTGACAATCCTCTTGGGAAAAGAACTGTCATTGTGTTCTTATCAAAACTAGTAAGTGATTCGTCTTTTCTTGTTAACAATTTGACATAAAAGAATCTAACAGCGAGAAAAGCGACACAAATCAAACCCCCAATTAACATCCCCCTATAATTAGTTATCAGAACTATAGCACCAACAAACACAAAATAAAAGGTTCTTACAAAAAAAGTTATCAAAGAATGGAATCTTATTGTCTCAAAATGATTCTGAGGTGGTTTTTTCGGGTTCATAAGTTTTGAAAATAAATTATAATTCCCTAGAGCCAATCCTGCCGAAAAACAAGCTATAGCACCACTTGCTCCGAGATACTCAGCGAAAACATAAATCAAAAATAGAATAGCTAATGTAGCGACATAATTATGCTCTTCATTCCTCATCTTTCTAAGTAAAAATCCCCATCCAACACCAACCAATGCCCCAATAGCGATCCCAGAAAAGATTGGGTTTATCATAGATCCTGCGGAAAATTCAGGTATTTCACCCGACATGATATCCAAGAGAACAAGAGCGATAACAATTGTGAAAGTGTCTGCTATTG
>CAYMPD010000023.1:0-16486 GCA_964392445.1 uncultured archaeon
AAACAAAAGAAAACAAGGATGCCTTCTGGAATGGCAGGGTTGATGAGATATGATGAAGAAATTAAAGAAGCACCTAAACTTGACCCTAAATGGGTAATAGGCTTTTCGGTTGGGTTAGTGCTAATAGAACTTGTTCTGAAGTTTTTGGGTTAATTTATTTCTGTCTTACTAGTTTATTCTCATGACAATTTACATAGGTACTGGCGGAACTCCTAAGTCATCTAAAGATAGATCTACTCTCTCGGGTTTGAAAAGGGTAAATAAATTAGGACTAAATGCAATGGAGGTGGAGTTTGTTTATGGAGTCAGAATGAGTACTGAGATGGCTGAAGAAGTTGGAGAACTTGCGAGGAAGTTAGGGATCAGATTGTCAATTCATGCCCCATATTATATTAATTTAACATCAACCGAAAAGAAAAAGATAGAAGCCAGTAAAAGAAGAATAATCAAATCATGTGAACGTGGTCATATTATGGGAGCTAAAATTGTTGTTTTTCATCCCGCTTATTATGGGAAATTAACGCCTGAAGAGACTTATACTAGAGTTAAAAAAGAATGTGAAGAAATAGTTGATAGATTAAAAGAGAGGGGTATTCAAGATGTTATTGTAGGATTGGAAACTACTGGTAAGAAAAGTCAGTTTGGGACAGTGGATGAGTGTGTTAAAATTGCAAAGGAGGTTAAAGGATGTGGTATTTGTGTTGATTGGGCACATGTCTATGCCAGGAATGGAGGTAAAATTAATTTCGGTGAAGTTATTGATAAAGTTCTTACACTCAAAACCAAACACATTCACAGCCATTTCTCAGGGATTAAATTCTCAGATAAAGGTGAAAGGAACCATTTAACTATTTCTAGTGGACAGCCTGAATATGAAGGAGTAGTCGAGGAAATTAAAAAACGTAAATTGGATATAACACTTATCTCTGAAAGTCCTAATCTTGAAACAGACGCACTTAAATTAAAAGAAATGTTAAACAAATAATAGGTAATGTAATCATGCCAAAGAAAAAAGAGGGAAAAGATCTAAGTTGGGAAGAAATTGGAAAAGCTATAGGCAAAAAGATGGAAGGATTTAACTTCGAGGAGTGTACTCCTTGGAGGAAGAACTTAACCTTCAAATACAAAGAACATGGCGGTGGATTCGGAAGATTAATTTTCGCGATTACAGTAATTTACTTCCTGAAATTCAAAGGAGTATTAGTAGGAATTCCAACTTGGGTAATAGTATTGATGGTGGTAGGATTTGCCCTGATGAGATTGTAATGACAAATTCGTTTTGAAATTTCATTTCTTCTTAGGAGGCCAAAGAATAAGTTTACTAGTCTTCCTTTTATATTCCTGATATTTCTTTTTTTTACCATACTTCTTATCATATCTTTGTTCTAATTTAGGTATACCAGTCACAAATAAAAGTAAAGAAGTGATAAACACTGGACTAACCAAACCAATCAAAACATTCAAACCCGAGAGAGAATTCAAACAATAAGTATAAACACCCACCCAACAGAGTATTTCCCCGAAGTAATTAGGATGTCTCGAATATTTCCAAAGACCAGATTGAATCCATTTGCCTTTATTCTTCGGATTATTTTTAAACTTGAATTTCTGTAAATCGACAATAGTCTCTATGAATAAACCTGACCCCCAGATAAGGAATCCTAGGAAAGATAAAGGACCAAATCCAGAAGTATCTGAATTCAGGTAAATCAATGTAGGAATCATTATAATCCAGACACTAAAACCTTGACCAACCCAGAAGGTTAGAAACTTGGTAAAACTTCCTCTTATCTGATCAAACCTAGCGTCTTTTCCTACTTTTATAACTCTTATCACAAGGTAAGTAATCAGTCTTAGGCCCCAAGCAAATATCATTCCAAACAGAAGTGATTTATCTGCTGTAGTTTCACTTCTTAAAAGAAATATTAGTCCCAAAAGGATAAAGGTTAACCCGTAACCCATGTCTGTTAATTTATCAGTTTTAAACAAGTATGCAGGAAAGAACAAAATTATCTGAAGAGCTATTGATACCCCTAAAGAAATTAGTATCAGTGACATAGTAATGTTATCGGTAATTGTCTATTTAACTTTCTCCCAAGATTCAATCCCTCCTTCCACTGCACGAAAAATGGGATGAGGATCTATTTCATTAATCTTTTTTAATTTGTTATATTTATCTGGGCTTCTGGACTCCAACTTTCTCATTAGATATTTAAACTCATATTCTAGTTGACCTTTTGTTATAGGTATTTTCTCTTTACTAATCTCAGAATCTAATTTAGATTTATCAAAATTGTAACATCTCCTGGAAGATTCTTCCCAAACAGCTAATAGATATGTGCTTATTGAAAACATGGGATTTCTAGTTTCCTTAAATCTTTCAAGTTGCGGGTGATATTTATAACCTTCCGTTTTACCTTCTAAAACCGATTTAGCTAACAAACCCTCTCTCCAAAGTGCAACTAATCCTTTAGAATCTAAATATTTTGGATGAATACTCCACAATCTCATACATTCAACTTCCAAATATAGAAATTAAGTACTGCTGCAAATGTTACCCAAAGTAAATAAGGTAAAAGTAAATAACTCGATTTTTTATCAATTTTCCAGAATTGATAGGTCGTAAGAAATATAAAAAACCAGAGAATTATTATTTCTATAAAAGCGATCAAAGGGTTTTTAAGGTCAAAGAAGAAGAATGACCATAATATATTTAACATAAGTTGTGTTCCAAATAATATTAGTCCAAGTCTAACCTTTCTATCTAATCTTTTTATGAGAATTAAGTATAAGGATATACCCATCATTAAAAATAAAAGACTCCAAACAGGAGCAAAAACCCAATTGGGTGGATTAAAAACTGGTTTCTGAATGGTTGTATACCAATTATTAACTGAAGAAGTTGTAAATACTGATCCTAATAGTCCGGCCCCCTGACAAATAAGTATTGCAGATATAAGTTTAACAAAATTTCTTTTTTTCATAAATAATAAATAGTTTTTAGATTATTATCCTTTAGCCACCGCAAGAGGAATCATTCTAGCAACAGGTTTAGATATCCCAGCACCATCAACACTACGAATAACTTCATCAACATCTTTGTAAGCACCTGGAGCTTCTTCACTCAGAACTTTTGGATGTGTGGCTCTAGTATAAATACCTTTTTCTTTCAATTCTTTCTTTACCGTCTCTCCCCAAAATTTCTTCAAAGCACCAGTTCTAGACATAGTCCTGCCAGCACCATGACAAGTGGAATAAAATGTCTCTGATGCTTTATCAGTACCCACCAAAATATACGAAGCAGTTCCCATTGATCCTGCTATTAACACGGGTTGACCTACATCCCGATAAACATCTGGTACTAGTTTATGTCCCTTTGGTAAAGCACGGGTTGCACCTTTCCTGTGAACGTACAATTTTCTTTTCTTTCCATCTACTTCGTGCTCCTCAAGCTTACAGATGTTGTGGCAAATACCGTAAATACTATCCATTTCCATATCTTCCCAACTTCCTCCAAAAACCTGCTCAAAACTTTCACGAATCCAGTGAGTCATAACTAACCTGTTGGTAAAAGCGTAATTGACCGCACACTTCATCGCTTTGTAATAATCCTGACCTTCCTGACTGTTAGCGGGCGCACAGACTAACTGAGGATCTGGTAACCAGATGTTGTACTTTTTAGCGGCTTTTTTATGTTTTTTAAGATAATCTGATGCAACTTGATGACCAAAACCTCTTGAACCACAGTGCAACATTATAACCACTTGATTCTTTTTTTCTATTCCAAATGCTTTAGCAACTTTTTCATCAAATACTCTGTCAATACTCTGAACTTCTAAGAAATGGTTGCCTGCACCTAATGTTCCTAACTGGGGTATACCTCTTTTCTTGGCTTTGTCTGAGATCTTGTTTGGGTCAGCACCTTCCATGCATCCATTTTCTTCATTTCTTTTCAAGTCTTCTTTAGTACCATAACCATTATCTACCGCCCATCTAGCGCCTTTAACCAGAACTTCATCTAGTTCATCTTTAGTTAGTTTTAATTTGCCTTTTGAACCAACACCAGAAGGAACATTCTTGAATAGTTTTGAAATTAATTCCTGTAATTTTGGTCTGATTTCTTTCTCGGTTAGATTGGTTCTAATCATTCTTATTCCGCAGTTGATATCGAAGCCGGTCATACCTGGTGATATAACACCTTCTTCTTGACCAAAAGCCCCCACGGCTCCCATTGGCAAACCATAACCATAATGTGCATCAGCGAGGGCAATTGCATTTTTAACAATTCCAGGCATACAAGCAACATTTGCTAACTGTCCTAAGGTATCCTCTTCCATGTCATTTAGTATTTTCTCTGAAGCATAAACTAAACCAGGGACTTTCATTCTTTCCCTCGCTGAAGTAGGTAATTCCCATTTAAAGTCATTAATTTTCTTTAATTTTTCTTTCATTTTCTCACCTCTAATGCAACAGAATCAGACTGCCGCACCCATTTCCGATGAAATCTATTCGGTGGGCACGAACTTAAGATAAATTAGTCAAGGAACTTTATATATCTAACACAACACTAACAACCCATCCCTCACCCGTCTTTTCAACCAAGTATTTATAATAAGTAACAGCCTTAGCAACAGTAAGAATTAACTCCTGACGGATCTCCTCGCCATGACACTCAATCCTAACCCTGAAACCATCATTTCTGTCCAACTCCAATACCCTAAACTTCTTAAAAAACATATTCTCGGTGTCTATAACCGTTAACAATTCCGACAACCAGTTGTAAATTAAATCTTCCTCTTCTTCCCCTTCCACTTCAAGCATTAAAACCTGTTTTTCCTCGACTTTATTAATATCACAAACTACCGAAAATAATGCTTCTCCAGAGTTTTCCACTAATTCCTCTAAGTTCTTACCATAAGCCTTGAACATAACATCCGACTTTATATCGTCAACTATTTCATATTTCTTCATGTTTACCCCTCAAAACCGTAATAATTATTAAGCGAAGTAACAATAAAAAACACTTATATACTTGAGTTTTTAATCTTTAACTGATTGATATGTACGCAAAAAAGTTTAGCAGGGTGATGCACCTTGCCAGTTTCTGAAGCACCTTATAAACGTACCTATAAACATACCAGTAGCAGAGGAAATGAACAGAAAGTAAGATGTGTTAAGTGTGGTAAAATGGTTCCTAAATGGAAGACTTTTACTATCAGGACAGGAATGAGAATAACTGACCCAACTATCCTAAAACAGGTCGACAAAAGAATGATACATTTAATGAACCGAAAAGGGAGAGTATGTCCTAAATGTGCAAGATTCTATAATATCGTCGAAAAGGGAAAATCAAAGAGAAAGAAGGGAACTGGTAGAAATAAGAGAAGATGATTAAATCTCTTGAAGGGTGCCATTCTGCTCGATAAACTCTGCATTTACTTCAGGGCAATTAGTCTTAATTAAACCCTTTTCAAAATCTTTGGGTATTTCTGTGAAATTGTAAGGTTGTAGTTTACTTGCTTCTAAATTCACCTCCATAGGCTTTTCAATAATTGTTTTATCAGAATAAAAGACATATAATGTCAAATCTTTTAGAACTGTCGGTTGTAGATTTTCCAAGACAAAAAACAGTGAGCTTTTTGGTTGATCATAAGTTCCAGAGTATAAAGTAAAACTAGCAATAGTACAATCTGTTTCTTGAGATTTATCCTGTTTCCCAAAACCTGAAGCCCAGAAAGAAAGCCCAGCTGCGATAATAATTGTTATTACAACTAGAGCTATAGCTAATGTTAGCGGATTTATACCTAATACTGGAGGTTCATCCTCCATCTCAAATTGTCTAACAAACATATTCATCTAAATTATTTCCTTTTTTACTAATATCAAAAATACAATTATTCCCGTTACACCGGTTAAAACCACTAAAACTACGATGAAAAGGTAGATTGATATTGACCAAACTCTTGGTATTTCTGGATTTATTGATTTAAGTAGTAGCATAAAGATGAACAAAGCTGCTGCCAAAAGCATCACAAGAAGCAGATTTATGAGCAAAATCGCCTTAAAGCTCTTTTTTTCATTTCCATTGGATTTTTTTCCCATCAGAATTCCTCCTTTTATCTTATTAATTATTGGTTTTCTGTTTTATAAATTTGTTAGAGAGTATTTCTAACTTGCTTACTAGTCGGAAGAGGGGATTGGTGTTTCTTCTCAACTCAGAAAATTTTTCTTCATTTATATTCTTCAGTTTTTCATAATTTTCCTTTTTCAAAATCCCCTTCTTATACTGGTCTTCTATTATATATAATGTCCTTAGTATTTTCTTCTCTTCAGTTAAAATTCTTTTATAACTCCTTTTTGCTTTTTTACAGATTAGGAATAAGACTACTGAAATAAGCAGGAGTAAAAAGTACAGAAGAGTTTTTTCTACAGGAATCTTTGATTTTTCGGGGATAGTAATTTCATTTAACTGCCTTTCAGCCTTATTCAACAAAATTTGTATTTCATTTATTTCCAGAGATACTTGATCATAATATTCATCTTCAAGATAAACCTCCAACCTACCTATCTTAAGTTCTATTATATTTAAATTGTCCTCTATATTATCAACTTCTGCCCCTTTAGTCCTAAGATAATCTAATTCATCTTTTAAATCACTTAATTTATTTTTCTGTAATTGTGTTTGATATAGATAAAGTTGTTCTTTGGACGAGAAAAGTCTCAAAGTTATGACTCTTTCATCCTCTACTTCACTACTAATCACTTTTACTTTGAATGGATAATAATCAGGGGTTTCATTCAGAGGAGCTATTATTTTAATGATGAAATCTTTAACATCACCCGGGGCTAAAAGAGGGCTTTCACTTGTTTTTAGTTTCATCCAATTAGAAATTTTACCTTCAAGTTCCAGAGAAACATTATGAACAATTTGAGTACCAGTATTGTTAACTTTTAAGGTGATATATTTTATCTCCCCTCTTTCGACTAATACCTCGTCAGGGTAGTCTATTATACTTATCTCAGGTTCCTTTGCCAAAGGTAAACTCACTCCCCCTACAGCAGCCCCAGAAGGTATACCAACACCCTCAGAAGGTTCCTCTGTCACAACTTCTTTCTCTTTTACTATGAATGTCCCACTTGCAGTTGCAGGTTTTATTAAAGGATCATAAGTTACTTTAACATTTAGTGTCTTAACACCAGTTGGTTCATTAGAATCTAAGTTAAAACTAACTGGTACAAGGGTTGATTGATGTGCGTAAACTCTCATCGAAGTTTCTTGGGAATATCTTTTACCATTCCCAATCCAATAAGTCAAATTAACATCAAATCTATCAGTATCTCCTGTGTTTGAAACATTAATTTGAAATGGAACTGAATCTCCTTGCTCAACCTCTGTCTCAAGAATTTCAACAGAAACATCGAATGGTCCTCCTGTCAATATTTCAAATGCTTGTATATCATTTGTACTTATTCCATCTTTTGTTGTGTTTAAAAGTGCAATATAATTTCCTGAATTTACACTTGAAGATATGTTCTCTGAATATGTATAAAACCCAGTAGTTGATTTGGTCATATCAGATAGAGAAATATTAAACCACTCTGTTAGTCCAAATTGCTCAGTTACATAATAAACTATAACTGTGATATTATCTGGGTTTATTAACTCATTTGTAGATTCAAATGTCAGAACTGAAATTGAGAGCTCACGGTCTTTGTATTGTATTGATGGTATTTCCAATTTAGAATGAAAACCTGCTTTTGAATTAACCATAAATGTATAATTGTTTGTATTAGTGACTGTATAATCTCCAAGAGGGTCATAATAAATTGAAAATGTTGTTAAATTGTGATATCCTGTTTGTGCGTCTGCAGGTAAAATAAAAGTTGGAGTTCCAATGTAACCCTTAGAATTACTTGTATAGGTTTCACCTGAAAGAATGTATAGTTCAGTTCTATTAGGATTTTCTATTGATAAATCAACCGAAATATTTTCTAAAGTTGTTCCATTAATGTCAGTTACCTTGTAATAAATCGATCCATATTCACCCTGACTATAAGACGAATCTCTTGTATTCAAACTTGTATTAAGTCTGGTATATACTTTAAAACTAGAAGAAGAGTTTCCACTTACACCTGTGTTGTCTTGAGCAAAAATCGTGAAATTATACCTACCTCTTTCCAGTGTATTCCCCCAAGTATTATTGTAATTAGCATACCAATCTGTGGTTGATGTATTGAACATATAATCTTCGTCAATAGTCCCATCTGGTCTTGTGACATTTATTTTAACCCAATTCAAACCTGTCCCCGACTGTTCGGATATAGAAGCATTAATGCGTATAGAAGAGTTTTGTTCTGTTTTATCATTAGTAAGACTAATTGTTATTATCGGTGGTCCTTCGCTTAAATAAAATTTACTATACCAATTTGTTGAGTTAGATAAATAATTCATTTTTGTGAGATTAACTTGTATAGTATAATCCCCGACAGATTTAGCAGTAGAAGACCAACTGGAATTATAAATACCATTTCCTTCTTCAGTTGTAGCTGCACATTCAGTTCCATTTACAGAGAAGTTTAGTGTTGCTCCTAAGACTGGGTTAGAACACTCATCTGTTAGATTAAAACTGATTGGTAATGTGTCTCCCTGTGAATAAGTTGAATTAGAAGGTTCCAAAATATTACCAGTTAAAGTTCCTATAACTGTAAAAGAGTAGGTTGAAGATTCTTTGTTCTTATAACAATTTCCAGTGTAATTTGCTTTCCAATTATTTTCACCAACTGAAATGGAACAATTAGGATTATAATTGAGGGTGACATTCCCGTCCTCGGTATTGTTACTAGAAACATTATTCCAGGAATCAGAATAATAAACCCAAAAATTAACATTCTGAGAGTCTATGTAAACATTCCTATCTGTATCTCTTAATCTTACACTCAAACTAACTTTTTCTTCTCCTGATCTGTTAACAGAAGTATTATTACCTGAAAGATATTCTATAATTATATCATCCTTTTCAACAGTTGGACCGGAGAAAACACTCGTATTTGCCCATGAGTGGTATTGATCTTTATATTCGAACTTGTATTGCCTAGTTTCACCAACATCCGAACATGAGAAAGGGTTGGTAGTCCAATTTAGAGTTCCTGGTGGGTTAATTGATTTAGTTTCATTCCTTACCCAACGACCATTATCAGTATAAACAAGTAATGCAACATTAACCTCATCCCCTTCTGCATCCGTGATATCTATAGAATAATTGAAATTTTCTCCCCAGCCTGCTGAAGAGGTCACCGTCTGATTTCCAAGAACGGGTATTTCATTTGACACATAACTAAAGGTTGTTGAATTAGTAGCATTTCCATAACTAGATTTATAAGAGGTAACATTAATTGAGTAAGTACCATCAACTATCCAATCACAAAGAATAGTGTAATTATAATAACCAGAAGAATTAGTTGAGGTTGAGTTAGACCAAGCTACTGATGAATTAGGATAATAAATTTTTATATCGACTGAAGCATTATTAACACTATCTCCAGAGGTATCATTAACATAACCAGAAACTAAAATATTTTCACCCCAACCATATGATGATTTGTCTTTTTCAACAGAAACTAAAAGTGGTAAAACTTCTGAGGTTTCTTGACTAACTGTTAAAGATGGTTCCACCCAGTTAGAGACAGGATAAAACTTTATTCTATTAACTCCTGTACCATAGGTACCATAACTGTCCGTACTACTTTCTATTGTTCCACTGTCTGATGTAAATCTGGCAGAAACACTATTTGTAGCATAAGTTTTAACTTCACTTGAATTCCCTTCTTTAGATCCATATTCAACTCCATCAAAATACAAATAAGCATAATCATAACCAGATTCAGTAGACCATCTCCACGTGACTTCAACCCCTTCAGCCCAGCTCTTATTCCACTCATATCCTATACCAGGACTAGTTGACTGATTAGACCAAACATTCATATTATCTTCATATCCAGATCTCCAATAAGGGAAGATGGACATGGTTTGACCCTCTCCTTTAACTTCATTTTCAATTGTATCAAAATAAATGTAAAAGGTTCTATTTGTTGTGTTTAAACTGCCTTCAGCAATCCAAGTAACATTTCCTGCGTCATAAGTTATGTTATCAAAATCATATTTTAAACTAATCGAATCTTCAATAACCCTAATAGAATTTCCGTCAAATGTTCCAGAATCTCCCAAGTTTTCAAGTAAAGAGGTGAAATTAATATCTTCCAAATTAACCGAAGCGTTTTCTTGATCGGATCCTGAACTGACATTGACTGGGATTCTAAAGTACCAAGAGGTGTTCCACCAACCAATTGAGATGACTGATGGTATTATACTTAGAAAAAAAACCATTAACGCGATTACTGTAATCTTTCTCTTCAACATATGTATTTTATTTGGTAATTCTGATATCTATTTATTTCTGTTATTCAGGTGGGTTGATTTATTAGTTGCTTCACTGTTGAAATTCTTCTATTAACATCCCCAATTTTATCAATAGTCCTGTTTTTCATTTCAAAATAATTTTCTTTTTCTATGATGCCCTGCTTTTGTTGTTTTTTGATTAGAAAAATCATGTTTTCCAGTTCTTTTTTTTGGAGTATCAATTCCTTTAGCGTATCGTTTAAATGGGATGATTTTCTTGGGGTTTTTTCTTTGGCATTGATCTCTAAGTCGCCTAGTTCTCTTCTTAACTTAGCACCAGACTGTGATCGCTTTTCCATCTGATTTCCCATTTTAACCTCAATAGCTTCCTCTTTACTATCAAAATGGTTTTCAATAAATTCTTGATTTGGTCTTTCTTCGAGTCTCCCTAGGTATTTTTTATTTGATTTCTTCATCTCTTCATATTCTTCTTCAGAAATTTTTCCCTCTTTTTTGTATTTCTCTATATTTTTAATTAATTCCTGTATCTCCTTTTTCTTCTCCTCTACACCTTTAGAATTTTCATCTTTATCAAATGAGACTGAGATTTCTTTTTTCTGGTTCGAATTCTCCAACTTATTTTGAATTTTATTAAAGGATTTTTTAAGAGATCCCAGTTCCTCCTTTGATACTCTGTTATTTATCTCGATTTTATTCTTATCTATACTTGAAACCATCTCTTTTAACAATTCATCATTTTTCTCAAGTCTATTTTCTAACTGTGACAGTTTTGATAGTTTTTTATCAATTTCCACGTGTATTTTTTCAGCAAGACCTGCGTATCTCTTGGTATCAGATTTCAATTTATTAATTTTGGAAACATTATTTTGAATTTCTTTCACTGTTTTTCTTAGGTTCTCAATACTCTTGATTTGGTCTAGTATCTCCTTATTACTCTTAATTTCTTTTGTTTGATCATGAATTAACTTGTCTAATTTTTCTAATTTAGCCGAATGTTCCATCAACTCAGTTTCCCTTTTTGAAAGATCTTTTCTGATTTTCCTTGGTTCTATATCAGATACGACATCTTCAAGTTTTCTTATTTTTGTCTTAAGCTCGTCAACTAAAGCTTCCTTTTGGAATACCAAAGATCTTACTTCACCCAAACCTTCCATTATTTTTCTTATTTGCTCTGAGTTTTGTTGTTTCATATTCCTTAAAGAAGAAAGTTCCAATTGAACCTTTTCCACTTGCATTGTAAGTTTTTTAAGGTCAATTTCTTGTTCAACACTAACTTTAGCAGGGAAAGTTTGAACACCAGAATAAATATTTTCCCTTTCATACTCTTGGGGAGCTTTATTTGAACTTTCCCCAGTAAACTTATTTTTAATTGTCTTGAAAAAACCTAATTTGGATTTAGACCCTTGAATTAAATCGCCCTTCCCAACAGCACCATGTTCTTGGATGTCCTTTTCTAATCTTTTTCTTTCTTTACTCTCAACTTCTTTTAAAACTTCACCAACCGGTTTATCCTGATCATCTTTCCCACTTTCTTTTATTTTTTTGGATTTTTTTTCAAATTCTTTAGATTTTTCTTTCAGATATTCTTTCATTCCCTTTCTATTTTTACCCTTCTTTTCTAGTTCTAGGAGTTCCTCATAATCTGGTCCCTCCAATTCTTCTATTCGCTTTTTTGCATCTGAAATAGTGTTATCAAGACTCTCTTCATAATCCAAATTACTTGGGCTTTTCTGCTTAGATTTCTTTTCCTTTTTATTATCCTTTATCTCAGATTTATTTTCTTTCGCCATTATACCACTTAAATAATATTATTTTTGGAGCTTTAATTATAATCATTAAGTAAAGCTTTTTTACCATATTTTTGCAAATACCTCTGAAGAGTTATTTCCGTACCAGTAGTTGTTTCTATTGGGCTCCAACCTATTGAATCATCACTAAAATATCCTATTTCCGCCCAAGCATGGGTTTTCTCATCACTTGTAACACCTATAACCACTCTACAAGGTATACCTAAACATCTACTCATTGAACAAAAAAGAATAGCGTCTGACAAACAACAACCTTCACCAATTTTAAGAATTTCATCGGATGTAAAAAGTTTATTACATGCTTTACTTTCCTCTGGGTTATTAGGATATTCTATATTTTCTATGACCCAATTGGCCATGTTATCCACTGTATCGGTAAGTGAGTTTATATCAACCAAAGAAACCGCAATTTCATTCACTTTTTCTGTACAAATTATATAATCTCCGTCTTTTAAGTAATTAGCCAATTCAAAATCATAATTAATCCATCTATTTGCGTTTTCCCTATATTCCTCCATATTTAAATCAGAAGTTATTTTTTCTCTTTCCTCCTCAGGTATCATCAAAATATTATTAATCTCAGTTAGAATCTTTCCACTACTAGTTTGGACATTAACTATAGACTCTTCGATATTCGATAATTCATCTTTAAATTTCCGAATGTCTTCTCCTTGAACTACCATTTTTTGTTTAACTGAGTATATTTGAAATAACATGAAAAGATTTATTAATATTGAAAGTAATACAATTAAAACTAAAATTTTTTCCAATCTATTAAAAATCATAACAATTACCTATTTAATTTCTTTTTTCATTAAAAGTAAAGGTATCAAAATTAAAAGAAAACTAAAGAAATGTATATACATGATAAAAAACCTTGCATAGAGTTTAATCTCCGGTGACATACCATATACATGACCATATGTCATAATTATAGGATCTATCAGAGTCGCTAATCCGACCAATATTATTAAGAATACTGCCTTTTTATTAAAATATACATACTCAAGAATCCTAGCGTAGATGTAGTAGATGAAAACTAATTCTACAATAATGATGTTATAAAACATTATGTCAAATATCTCTAAAATATTCATTTTTTCACCCTTTTAGCGCCAAAATAATTTTTTCTATATCCATTTCTTAACCATTCCTTGAGATCACTATAGAATAAAACTAAAACAACAGAAGTTGTACTATAAGCAAAAAATAAAAAAATATGTCCTATTATTCTGTGTTGAAGTATTGTATCACCATAAACTGAAAGGTCATAAAAAGTTATTAGAGCGAATACTAGAACGGAAGCAAATCCCAAGTACAGAAAAAAACACCATTGGTTCTCGTATTTGTCTGGCTTTAATTTCCTGATCAAATAGGTCAATGCCAATAAAGGAAATCCCATACCTAGAATGATTAAAATTGGTGTGAGTATTATAATCAAGTTGAACATCATAATATAAAATTATTTTATATGATTTAAAAGTTAACTCTTCTTCTCGATTGTTTTTATCTTATTTTCTACAGATTCCAGGTAAAGTCCTGCCATTCTCATCTGACCTTCTTTCATTTTCTCTTTTGCTAGTTTGACTTCAACCTCCATATCATAAGTATCTACTTTTCTTTCTCTTAATTCTGATATCTTGGCTTCTATTTCTTCCAATCTTTTCTCAGAGTTAATTATTTGTTCCATTTCTTGATCACTTATTTCTGATGTTTGATGTAGTAGTGGTCTGAAGGAAATAAAGTAAGGTTTACCATCATTATATTCGGGGTTATGAACTAAAGATGTACCTATTGTAAGTTTTGGTAAAGTTTTTGAATATTCTTCACCATATTCCTTCCTAACTCTGTTAATATCTCCACTATATTTGGTTCTTAAGAGGACTTCCGTACCAACATTAGTTCTTATAGCTGCACGGAAATCTAAAAGTACCTGGGATATCATGATTAAACCAATACCCCATTTACGGAATTCACGGGCACCTTTTTCCAGAGAAACATATCCTCCTTTACCCCCGTACTTAGGTAATAATCTATGGACCTCATCAAAAACAACAAGTAATTTTAATTTTTGTGAAGCTGGCCAGTCAACCTCAAAGAATGAATCAATCGTATTTCTTACAAATTTATCTAACTCTGAGGAATTTAACTTTTGGAGCCCAAAAACTGTTATTTCACCGGGCTTAATATGTTCCTGAATATTTAATTTCATTTCTGGGTTATCTACAACAATAATGTTTGTTTTGAATGATCTGGCATCTGTTGGTTTCATTCCGAATTTAGAATATAATGATAACATTCTTTTGTCTTTTGATTGACGAGCAAATCCAGACCATTGGAATGTTGGGTCAAACACAATAACAGGTAAACCTTTTTTCAAAAGTTCTTCTGCAATTATTTGTGAGGAAACACTCTTTCCAGAACCTGTTGCCCCTGCAGCAAGCATGTGAACTTGTAATTTATCCATATTAATATATGCATTAACATTGGTCTCTGCAACTTTTCCAACTAAAATTGATCTCTCACCTGCTTTTGGTAATTTTTTGAAGTCAACTGGGAAAACATATTTTCTTTCTTTTTCTTTCTTTTCTTTCCACTTTTTGTAAAACTTATTGCCAAAATATACCCCAGGTATAATTATAAACAATATCACATAGGTTATCCAACTGGAAGCAATAGAATATAATATTCTAAAAACTAACGGTTGTTTAACAACCTCAAAAGTGTCTATTGAAGAAGCTGTTTTATTATCATATAAACTCACCGCCTCTATAACATATTTTCCTAATGGTAAATCTTCTGGAATTTCCATGGTCTTAACATAAGAAACCGTGGTCTCAACAGCAAAAGTCTCTTGTTTTTTACTAAATAACTCGTCTGTTTCTGCATCTCTAATAGAATATGTGTTTGTAATATCAACTTTCTTGGTTTGACCTAAATTATAAACATCTACCTTGAACCTTAAAACATTGTCAGGAGATACTGTTTTTGTTATTGTTTCAACTTTAACATCTAAGAGTGATTCTCTTTCTAATTCTACCTTTAATATTACACCTACCTTCTGTGTTCTATTCTTCTTATCTATCATCAGAATATTGCCTGTATAAACTCCAACTATCGTATTTTCAAGTGTTGAGAATTTCACTTTAGTATATTTTGTGGATTTTTTCTCCAAATCTATGCTCTCATCTTCAAATTCTATGAAATCCCATATTGCCCCCTCGGCTGAAAGCTGAACAGTAGTATTAATATCTTGGTTGTTTGTCACGCCAATTGAAGCTATTTGATATTCTCCTGGATGTAATGTTATCTCAATTAAATCTGTTGATGGTTGAATAGGAGATGGTTCTATTTTTTCGAGCGCTTTTTCAAGTTCTTCTTCAGATAATCCTCCTCCTCCTCCTCCTCCGCCAACCATGCCAGTACCTGTTCCAGTCCCTCCAGTTACATTTGAGGTTGGACAATCACTAGAACAGACAGAATTTGACTCCCCATAATCTGATTCACATTCACCATTACCACAGACAAATTTAGACGCTATATAAGCTGAAAAATTAGTTAGATTAATTGATACTTTATTATTAACTGAATCAACAACTGTATCGTTTAACCTAGCCCAGGAATAATCTAAACAATTAGGTGTTCCATTGATATCAAAAGACCAATCTTCACATTTGTATATAGCAATTAAACTCTCACTACTTACACTACTTGGATAATTGAAGGTTAAAGTCGCATTCTCAAAAGATATATTTGTATCAAAGAATATTCCAACATAAGGTGTATAAGCGCTTGGATTTAAGGTTACAGAATCTGTATCAAACCCATAGGCATCAAGGCTATCCAGATTATCCTGATTAATATTTGCATCATTAAGTTCAATTGTGCTATTGCTTGTGTTTATTTCTATATCATATGTTCTTGGGTGAATTTCTTTTTCATAATATCCGGTAGTTGCGTTTGTAGAGAAATTCAATATTTGGTCGTTATTATCAGGTCTTTTAAAAACAAAATCTGTTCCCCAAACTGTTCCAGCGGGATCTGAAATTGTTCCATTAAATTTGTAAGTAGTGTTAGATCTAACTTCAAACCAACCATTATCTGTATTGTAATTGCCAGAAGTATCGTTTGCGTAAATAACGAAATCATAATCACCTACTAGAGAAGTTCCAGTTATAGTTGAAGTCCAAAGATTAGAAACATTGTCCATTGTTGTATTTATTTTTGTTGAGTTAAGATATTCAATCTCTAATAGAACTGT
>CAYMPD010000024.1:0-15128 GCA_964392445.1 uncultured archaeon
AGTTCCACAGAACTAACTTTCATCCAACCACTACTAGTCTTATCATCCCAAATAACTTCAGAATCAATAATCTCGAGTTTTTTCTTAAAAATAGGACCATTCAAGCAAAGAGTTTCAAATTCTCCACCTTCTCCGATCAGGTTAATTTTGTATTTTTTGTTTAGTTCAATCAGTTCTTCTAATGATTCACTAGTAAGTTTTCTTCCCAACCAACTTTTATCTAAACCCATCGAATAAACCCCAATAAATCTCACATCGAATCCGAACTCGATTGTGTCGCGCATAAATTTCTCAGGGTCAGTTCCCCAAAAAGGAGCAAGTAAATTTAACCCCAATTCCTTACAAACTCTTTCTATTCGGGATTTTTGATAATTACTTGCTATTCCTCCACATGCTACTGTGTCGATATCTAATCCCTCTAGAGCTAATTTTAGGTCATCCACTTCCTTTTCTTTTATTCCTGATGACTTCATTTTGATTAATTCTATTTCTATTGCTTCTGCTAGTTCATCGACCAAGTGAATGTTCGGGTAATGAAACATCCAGGAATCTTCTCTTTCGGGTATTATTGAAACTAGATACTTGACGTTGTAACCATTTTCCAGGCACCAGTGAACTGTTCTTGTCGAATCTTTTCCTCCTGAGAATAGTACTGCTATACTTGACATAACTCATATTAAGAAGAGAATTTTAATAAGTTTAATCTTCAACTTCAACTTCCTTGGTAATAGCTTGACCAGGAAGATTTCTTTGAAACTTAGCTCTTACAACACCCTTTCCGCCATGAGGAGCAGTTATTTCACCTTCAATTTCCTTTCCGCCAGGCGTTTTCCAAACCAGTTTTTTTCCAACCATTTTCTCAGCTTTCTCTTTGCTGTCAAGCCCTTCTACCTCCACTAACATCTGGTTAACATTCTGAGTATGTCTCCCTCTTCTGTAGCTGAGAATTTTACCTTTCATAACTATCAACTATGTAAGATTAGGTTTTTAAAGATATTGGTTTACCAGTTTTTTAATTTAATCTTGTTTGTTTTGCAGAATTTTGTGTAGTCGCTATCTTTACTCAGTATGGCTTTACATTCCATCTCCTTAGCGGTAGCAGCTATTATCGAATCTACTGTGTGTATATTAAATGTGTAACTTATTTTACCAGCCTCCAGTACCAATTCTTTTGTTGTCTGTGAAATCTGGATTTTTTCATTTTTTTCTAAATTATCGATAAACTCAAATATTTTCTTCATCTTGCCCCTTTTAAGCATTTTTCTTGTCAATTCAACAAATGTTATAGAAGGAATAATTAGACGTGTTTTTCCATCAACAGTTTCCTTTATTACTCTCTCAGCTTTTTTATTCTTCTTTGATAACTGAATGAGGAACCAAGTATCTACACAATACTTCATCTGTCAGCCTCGCGTCTTTCTCTTTTAATCTCTTCCCAATCCTCGTCAGTTAATCCAAGTTTAGCGGCAGAATTCATTATATCCTCAACAACATTAGATTCTTGTTCTACTTTATCAACAAATATCATGCTTGGGACATAGCTAACCTTAACAAAGTCATTTGGTTTGATATCTTCTAATTTTCTCATTTTTGCAGGTATTGTTATTTGACCTTTGGCATTAACCTTCACTATTTGATCGTCTATCATGAGGAATATAATTGATTTAATAGTTTAAATATCTTACTACTTTATTACATTCATACATTATTACTAGATTTAATAAAAAAAGATATTATAGCTCATTAGGAAATTCTAAATGGCTAAGGAACATTTAATAATAAAGGTTATTTAGTATTTAACTATCACTTCTTCTCCAAAATCCTTGAAAGGTCTCTAATCATTGTCCTAACATATTCCCTCATCTGATAAACATCTCTTTCAGGAATCTTGTCAAGTCTTCCTTTATCGGACAAGTTCTTCATCACATCCACTTTTTTCCAAACATCCCAGTAATAAGGTTTGATTAGTTTATTGTCCAAAAATTGTTTTCTAAATATTTCAGGTACTTCCTCATCCTTCTTGGGTAATTTATCAACCGATTTCAACGCAGCAGTTGCAGCCTTTCTCATGACACTGTAAGTTCTCTCCAAAACCTTCTCTTTCTTCTTTTGTTCTAATGCTGTTAATAAATCATACATTCTGTCAATAAACCTATCCGCGGTTTCAATCCACTGATCAACATATTCTCCTTTTACATCCATAATTTCCTTGTGCTCAATCTTCTTCCTAATTTCAATTATCTCTTTTAGTTGTTGAGCATATTCTGGTTCAAGTAATCCTGGTTCAACCAAATACTTTTTCACAGCATCATAAGCCTTATTAGGAACAGGTGGTTCAACTCCCATAAACATCAAAGCAGCCTGAGCAGAATTAAGCATAGCATAAAAACAATCCTCTGCAAGCATCAGTAATTTGACGGTCTTCGCCCTCATCAGTTTTTTTGGTGCACCTTCAATGTAAGACTCTATTGCCTCCCTTGTCATTGGTATTCGTCCCTTTCTTAACAATCTCTGGAATGGTGTAAAGAATCCTGCATCAAACACGGCATGACCCTCTTTGATAAAATTGTAAATGATTGGATGACCTATTCTTGCATAATCCATGAACTCTGTTAAAGTGTAAAGTGGTTGGAATGACAAATTGGGGGATATCTTCTTTGCCATTTTTAGAATATCACTGTCCATCTTCCTTTTCGCATTCAATGACATTGGTTTTTCAGTATCATCAGCAACTATGAATATGTCTATGTCGGACTTAGGTTTAAAATCCTCTCTAACAACCGATCCCATAACAACAATACATTTGATTTTGTCTTCGTATTTTTCCAAAACTTTTTTCTTGAACTTGTTAACTCTATCCATTCTTTCTTTTTTCGTCTTTAATTCTTCGAATTTCTTTTTTTTCTTTTGCCCCCTCTTTCTTTTCATTTAAGTTTGCCTCCTAATTTTCTCTTAGGTAATTCCACTTCTCGTAAATCTTCTGGTAACAACTTCTTCAGTCTTTCAATTATATCTCTGGAAACTCCGTCTGCTTTTTTCACATAATCAGGATTAGATTTTTTTACTCTCTTATGGTCCAAATCCTTCCATAGTTTATTCAAATCCTTATACTTTTGAATGTATTCTTTTTCGAGTCCGTGTTCTTTAACTAATTTTTCAAGAAATTCAATCATTCTTTTATGATCAGGCATTTCCTTGTAATGATGCATTATCACGGCTTGACAAATATCTGTTGCAGCATATCTTAAATCAAACACATCCGCTTTCCAAGAAGCTTCTACACGCTTTACTAATGCATCGCATGATTTCACTTTCAAACTTACAGTCTCCTCACTTGGTGGAAATAAACCCATCTTCAACATCCTCTGAACAGGTTTAACAAACCCAGTGTCATAGATAACTAATCCGTCTCTGAGAAAATTGAACAATTCAGGTGATCCGGTCTTCATCCAGTTCCAGAATTCGGTTAGACCATTCATCTGAACATGAATGTCCTTCATGTCTTTGCCGATTAATTGTAATTGAGCCTTCATCTTGAGTATGTCTTGCGTTCCTTTGGTTGCTGTGTCATCTACCACTACCCAAACATCAATGTCAGAAGTTTTCTTGGCTTCGTTCCTTGCGGCTGAACCGAAGATTAACACTGATTTAACTATGTCACCATACATTTTTTTGATTTTTCTTGTGAATTGAACTACTCTGGAATAATTGACGTTAGACTCGGGTTTAGGTTCTGGCTTTCCAGATTCTTTTTCTACCTTCTTTTCACTTTTTTCCTTCGTTTTGAATTCCTTTTCAAGAAACAGTGGTTTTTCTAATTCCTTTTCAAAATCAAATTCAAATGCCATGCATACACCTTAGTTTTTCCTAAATATAATAGTTATTGGTTGTTTATCTTAACTCTTCCTTCTTCCACTCTTCAGGTCTTTTACCGGCTTTGAGTGCTGCTGAACCTAACAAAGTATATTCCTCTTCTGGGAATTTCAGTAGTCCTTTGATTGGGTCAAATGTATGTTCGAAGATTATTGCTCTTTGTCTGGCTTCGTATTTCGGATGTGGTATCTCAAAGAACCATGCAGGTAATTTACTGGGTTCAACACCTTGTTCAAGTAATTTTTTCATATCCTTCAACGCTTTTACACTTCCTTTATATGGATCTTTAAATCCTCCTCTTTCAAAGATTAAATATGTTTTGATTTTTCTTCCTAAACCAGCTCTTTTCAATTCCCAAAGTAATCTGTAAACAAGTTCTCTGTCTTCTGGCCCGAGGGGTTTGTGTGAATGCAATGGAGTTGGGACTCCCGCATGAACAGCTTTTACAATTTCCGCATAATCCTTTGTCATTTCATTATCTACCATCTCTGTTAACTCTTCTAATGGATCTACACCTTGAGTTGCTAAATGTTCGAAGTCTACTAACATGAATATTTTATCCCAATGATGATAAGATTCTGGGTGATCTTCATCTCCATTTTTAAGACTTTCTCTGATATTTTTTATCGCTAAATATATCTGTTTAGGTCTCCATAATAAGAATCTACCTCCTTGACTTGGATCCCGTGCATCAGGATTTTCTATTGCTATTGCGAGCTGTTTTGCATTTTCAATTAATCCATCTTGTTGTTCTTTTATTCTTTCTTTGTTTGGTTCTGTTAATTCAACTTCTTTTTTAAGTATATCAGGCAATTCTTCTTCCATCCATCTAATAGCTCTTTCCGTGTGTCCTTGGAGGAACTTAATTGCCACTACTCCATAATAGAATTCTTTGAATGTTCTAACTAGTTCTTTATCTTTTTCTTGTTCTATACCTATAACAGTTTTTTCTAACCAATTCATTCTTTCAGCGTTAGGAAGCCCTTCTTTTTTTTCATCATAATCAACGTACCCGAGTATCTCTAATTCATCCCGATATAATTGAACCATTTGGTCCCATATTGGGTACTTGTGCTTGTTTATATAGAGTTCATGAGCAAGGATGTAATAAGCCATTTCTAGGGTTGCTCCGGTTCTTTCCTTTTCAAACCAATCACCTGTATCGACTAGTTTTTCCTTGACTAATCTTTTGATGGTCCTTTCCCTTTCTTTTTCGATTTTCTCACGTATTATTGTGTCTGTGTCTGGACCAAAAACTGCCATTCGAGTTAATTCACCTATTTTGGAATGGTATGGAAGTCTTTTTATATCAGTTAAATACTCATTAAAATTATCATTAAAAATTTCAGTTTTTTCAATTAAATTCTCATCTTCTAATGTATCGTTCAAATATTTTCCATAATCTTCATTAGATTCATCACTTCCTTGATCTCTTATAAATCCTTTTTTTTTGAACTCTTCTATTATTGTTTGTTTTATGTCTAAACTACGAGAAACTAAATTCATAAAATTTTTTAATCTCTGCTTTTTAATATTAGCTTTACTCTGTTCTATAATATCATCCATTTTATTATCCATCGCAGTTTCTAATTGTAAATTAAGCTCAGGGCCAACTATAACACCACCAAAAGCACTCCAGAATCTATATCTACTATCATGAGCAAACCATTTAGCAAGTTTTGGATTATTTTTGAATATCTCTCCAATAAAATTTCCATCCCAATCAGACATGATTATATGTAATCTAGAACCAGCATAAGTAAACAATTCTAACCACTCACGAAGACAAGAGTGAAAATCAATATACTTAGCACCAGCATGAACAGCTGACTTTAAAGATTTCTGCATATGCTCCTGTGCACTACTCCATTCAATTAATTCCGGAATACCCATTGCAACAGATAAAGAACCATGAGAAGTAATTTCCACACCTTGTTTTTCAGCGATATGCCTTAATTCTTTTCCTTGAGTATAATTAACCTCATGAGGCACATCTGAAGCAAGCTCAAGACAAGCCGCACCACGGGTTAAAGTATAAGATAGTTTTCCAATTATATCAGCCAATTCCTCTGATCTTGCAGCATGGTATATTCCACTGGTAGTTCCTACTTTGAATTTCAGGCCTTCACTGTTTTTTTTAATCTTAACTTTAGGTGTTTCTATGGATTTTTGTACTTTTTTCAAATCCAACTTCTCTTTCAGGTTTTCTAAAAATCCCATAAACTATACACCAGGAACTCCTGCTTTTCTCTTAAGGAAAGCATCTATTTCCAAGAAAGCAATACCAGGTCCTCTTTGCATTTGTCTTGCCATTCTTGAGTGCATTAGTTTTTCATAAGGTGTTTTGTAAGCGAACAATAAACCATCAAGTCCTAGTTTTCTTAGTACTTCTTTTGACTGGGTTTGTATTTTATTCATACTTTGTTTAAATGCTCCAGCCTTTTCTTTTAAGTCCTTTTTATCTTCATCTTTCATTTGTTTTTCTAACCATTTAGCACTCATCTCACCTTTATCAAAATCAAATTGAGGATATTCTTTTTTAAGTATCTCATCTATTTTAGTAGTCCTTCCCGGTGCGCCTAAATCTTCATAACCTAACATCATTGCTATCTCCCTCCTATCATTTTCCAATATCGCTTGCCTTTCTAAGAGATGTCCAATTATTATATTTTGTGTAGCATTAGCTGCCTGCATACCGTCAAACATCATATCTTCTAGCATTGTTCCATTTGGTAGTTTTAACACGAGTTTAGTGACTGGTAACTTTACGAAGATATAATAAGGGCTCCACTCCCAACGTGGTCCTGCTCGGATAGCTTCTCCTGCTCCTCTGAGATAATCTCCTTCATAAGGTTCTGGACTTGAGAAATTTTTATGAAGATCTTCCACGTGTTTAACAACATCAACCACACTTAGTCTTACCCCATGTTCAGCGTATATCATTTTCATTATATTTCTAACATGTCTATCCATAACAGGAACACCAGGCATTGGGGGAATACTACTGATCCCATTATCTTTAAGTATACTCCTCTCTTTTCTATTAAAACCAGCTTCTTTCAGTGTTATATCAGTCTCAATTCTAGGATATGGAAAGGGTTCTCCTTTAATAACAAATGGTTTCCATGCCCATACTAATGTGTTATCTAGAGAAAGGGCTTGGGAATCCGGTCTCAACCAATGATGGGCCTGTTTTACCGCTTCTTCTGGCGTAGATCTCATTTCTTTTATGGACTTGTGTCTTGAGATTAAAGGAATTAAATCATCTCTAGTATCTTTTATTGAGAATTTCCTACCCATGGCCAATTGTTTCAGTCTTTTATACCTACTAATAATGTTTGTTAAAAATCTTTCCTTCCAATCCAAGTAAAGTTCTTGTTTTGTTTTGAGAATTATTGCTTCTGCTCTAGGCACATCTAATCTCTCTTGTATATCATCAACATCAACATCATCATCAAACAAATCCATAAAATCGGAAATTATAGTTGGCCATCTTGGTGCTATACCCCTTAGACTTAAACCTTCACCGGTGTGAGCATCTACCTGATCTATGAACATAGATTTGACAATATGTTGAGCCTCTCTATATTCATCTTTAGCCTTTTCAATTCCAACTTTTGTTTTTGTCTTTTTTGAATTTTCATATTTCTTTTTGGCTTTGGCAAGTTTTGCAAACCATGAAAGGTACTCAGAATATTTTCTTAAGTCATGATCTATAAGTTCAAAATCTTGAACAGCTTGCATTAGAGATGCAAATCCATTCTTTATCTGATTATCTAACTGTTGTTTTTGTTCCATTACCAATGAATAATACTCCTTGTAAATCGGACTAACTTCTATATTATGGTTAACTTCATGAATATCATAACCCCATTTACCCAGTTGATATAGCAGGCTAATGTAGGCACCACTTCCAGCTCCCATTGGAAATTCCAAATCTAAATATTTCACACTTTCTAAAGGAGGTGCAAATATACCTTCTCCAGGGTACATGTTAAGATTTAAAGTTTCTTTAACCTTTTTGCCAGTTTCAGGGTCAACATACTCTATCTTTTCAGGTTTAGTACAACAAACTGGGCAAGGTCCTGCAGGGTATGGTATCATATTATAATAATTTGATTTTGGGATAATAAAAATTTGCGATACTATTTCGATAGACATTTAATCTTTAGTTTATAATCAAATTTTATGGGAAATAACGCTTTGGGATTTATAGTTAGTCATTTCTCTTTAGAGAGTTTAGATGATGTTATTTTAAGGATTTCAGCAATTTTAGCACATTTCAAACAGGAGGGATTTCAAGGATATGATGAATCTATAGAAATGGAAGATATAGTCTCCGAGATAATATCTAGAATTGGACCGGGCTTTTATAAGAGGCCTATCGTCCATTGTTATCATTTTGCTCAATTCTCTAAAGAAATAGGGATATTTTTTGGTCATGATTGTGAGGTTGTTTATGGAAATCCCGATTATCTTGATGGACACCACCACTCTTTGATACATGATAAAACTTTTGGGGTTTATCGAAATGGGTCCATTTACAAGAGAGTATATCAAGAGGGAGAATGGATTTCAATAGAGGATAGTGGAATTGATCGGAATGATGTCCCCGTTGAAATGTTGAATTTACGTGATTAATTTTTATCTTATATGTAAATTGGGATTTAAAAAATTGATATTAGTTAAACTTAAATTTTTGTCTATTTATCCATTATAATAATGCCCTCAAAACAAGTAGAAAATAGTGTGGGAATAGCGAGAATACAAGATAGTCCTTTTTTTGGATTAATTAAGGAAATTTTTGGTAGTGAGGAACTTAAAATATTGGATGTTGCCTGTGGTTCAGGTACTGATACCCGAAAAGCGCTAGAAAAAGGATTTAATGCTTATGGAATTGATTACGATATTGAAAATATAGGAGTAGGATATAAGTATTATAAAGATAGAGGTATCTTATTGGACGATTCTGGGCTCCCGAGAATAATATGTGCAGATGTTACGGAACCGATGCCCTTTAGGGATGATTCATTCCATGGTATTTATGCTAATGCAGTAATGTGTACTTTCAAAGAAAAAATAATACCCTTTTTTCGAGAAATGGTTAGATTATTAAAGGACGGTGGAGTTATATACGGGAAATTAGTTTCTGATAAGTTAAAGGAGGCTGATCCATCACTAATACCAGAAGGTCATACCAGAAGAACTTTATATATCTAGATTACCACCAGTTTGAGTGAGTGAAACGAACGGAAACTGGTGGAACAATGACGTTATCGTTACTAAGAACACTTATTCTAACGTAAAATAAAAAAATAATAGGGAGAGAATTATCCCTATCATCCACACTTTTAGTTAGTGATAGTTAGATTCTCTTCCTTAAAAAACTTGAGGTGGAAAATTTTATGAAAAGTAAATTTGTTAAACGTAGCTCTAGCATTGGAAGACATGAGATGCACATATCTTTCAAGACAAAATATTGCCATAAAGTATTCGAGTATGAAAAAGTTAGAAATCTATGTGAAAAAATCTTCTTAGAAGTAGCTGAAGAGATGAAAATAGATGTATGTGAAATAGGATTTGATAAAAATCATATACATATGGACATAGACATGGGATTATGGTCTGTAGTTCAAATTGCAAAAAAATTCAAAGGAACATCAGGACGAAAAATACTAGATACATTCCCTCGAATAAAAAAGAAATATTTTTGGGGATCAGGTTTTTGGAGTCCTGTAGTATATTTCGATAGTGTTGGGAACAATAGAGATTACATAAGAAAATACGTCAGAGAACAAGGAAAACAGCTAAAGATAAAAGAATTTCTGAATTAAAGCGAGCCCCCGAGCGAACTTAGTGAGCGAGCATGCCACCAGTCTATAGCGAGTGAAACGAGCGTTGACTGGTGGTGGGGCGAGCTATTGTTTGACATCTAGATTACCACCAGTTTGAGTGAGTGAAACGAACGGAAACTGGTGGAACAATGACGTTATCGTTACTAAGAACACTTATTCTAACGTAAAATAAAAAAATAATAGGGAGAGAATTATCCCTATCATCCACACTTTTAGTTAGTGATAGTTAGATTCTCTTCCTTAAAAAACTTGAGGTGGAAAATTTTATGAAAAGTAAATTTGTTAAACGTAGCTCTAGCATTGGAAGACATGAGATGCACATATCTTTCAAGACAAAATATTGCCATAAAGTATTCGAGTATGAAAAAGTTAGAAATCTATGTGAAAAAATCTTCTTAGAAGTAGCTGAAGAGATGAAAATAGATGTATGTGAAATAGGATTTGATAAAAATCATATACATATGGACATAGACATGGGATTATGGTCTGTAGTTCAAATTGCAAAAAAATTCAAAGGAACATCAGGACGAAAAATACTAGATACATTCCCTCGAATAAAAAAGAAATATTTTTGGGGATCAGGTTTTTGGAGTCCTGTAGTATATTTCGATAGTGTTGGGAACAATAGAGATTACATAAGAAAATACGTCAGAGAACAAGGAAAACAGCTAAAGATAAAAGAATTTCTGAATTAAAGCGAGCCCCCGAGCGAACTTAGTGAGCGAGCATGCCACCAGTCTATAGCGAGTGAAACGAGCGTTGACTGGTGGTGGGGCGAGCTATTGTTTGACAGGGTACTAAGGGAAGGATTAGTTATGGGATATACTGATACTCAACTAAAGAGATTATTCTATGAGGGGGGCTTCCGAAATACTGAAGTAGAATATAGAGAGGATAACGAGTTTCCAGGTTTAATGTCTTGGCTAGAATGTAAAGCTTATGTTAGAAAAAATTGAATGTCTTTATAATTCTTTTTTTAGGGAAATATTACAAATATCCTACAACTCGTAAATTTTCTGATTAACTAATTATAGAATCGACTAAATTTCAGTTAATATAGGAAAATTATCTATCTTATATATTTCTTCTTTATTTGGGTCTATATTAATGAGATCCTTCCAGGCTTCTCTAGGAATAATATGTTTTTCTTCTTGTTCTTTTGATTTAAAAACCATCTCCAATGGATAAGGATCTTTTAATTTTAAGTTAAATTCTTTTGGGTTATCCGCCATATAACTACCCTTGGTTGCTCTATATTTGGAAAAAAGTACACTATCTAGAATTCCTTTATTCTCTTTAAGAAATTTTATTGTTTCCTGTAAATCCCCTTCTGTTTCTATGGGTAAGCCAGTTATTAGGTAACTAACGGTCCTTATACCTGCTTTTTTTGCATTTGATAGATTCTTTTTAACAACATCTAATTCTATATCCTTATCTATTTTCTTTAAAATCTTCTGAGAACCTGATTCGATACCTATCCAGAGAAAAGAACAGCCACTTTTTTTGAGTTTTTTCATGACCTTTAATGTCATTTCAGGTCTAACAACGCACATACCACCCCAAAGAACATTAATTTTCCTTTTTTGTATTATATGGCACATTTTAAGTAGATCATTTATATTATGATTTATAAGACAATCATTGAATCTGAATATTTTAATATTATATTTTTTCCTAAGATATTCAATCTCCTTTACTACTCTCTCTGGATTTTTTTTCCTGAAATCCCCCCAAATACTTTTCTCAGAGCAGAATCTACATTTTTTTATACAACTTCTACTCCCCTCTATTGATAGAATTCTGGTCCCAACCCTAAAATTGAGATAATCTTCTATTTTATTTTTATTGTAATTGGGAATTGGTATATCTTTATAATTTATTTTGATTTTAGCCACCTTCAGAGGAACTTCAAATAACTCCTGACCCAAAAACAATTGATCGATACTGGGAAATCTTTTTCTAAACAAATCTAAGTGTTTCTTTCCATAAAAGTAAAACTTACTTCCCCCTAAATATATTTTAGTGTCTATCTCTCTTTTTAATTCCTTAGAAATATTATCTATCCAGGCTAATGAACTTAAACTGCTTCGAAAATAATGAAAATTGAAATAAATTAAATCTGGTTCCTCTTTTATTCTTTCTCTAATCCAATTTTTCCTTATGGATTCATATTTCTTTAGTAGATCTAAAATATAATTTTCGTTATGTTCAAAATCAAGTATCCTACCAATTGTATAATAAAATCTCAGGTCATCAGGAAAAATTTCTCTTATTTTTTTCTCAAAATCCTCAATAAAAAGATTCATTAATTCTATATTGGGTTCCAATACAGTTACCTCATGACCTTCATCCTCGAATATCGGAACTAATTGCGGAATATCTAAAGTAGGATATCCTAAGAAACTAATTGGAGGTAAACTCAGATGAATTTTCAAATTCTCCGCCCTCCGAAATTCTAATAGATTTAAATTGCCTTTTCGGCCATCCAATTAAGTAATAATTTGCAGTGTTTACAAAAGTCATCGTCAAGTTCCCATATATCCCCTTTCTTTTGAAAAGCCTCATATAAACAACCTCCACCACATATACCCATACCAATGCAATCTTTGCATTTCTCCATGTTTATTGGGGATCTATATATCCATTCCTTGATTATTTCTGATTTTTCAATCTTTTGAATGATATTTTTGTCTTTTATATTACCTACTATAAAATCTCCATTTTGGACAGCAACATGACATGGTGAAACATCACCAGTTGTAGATATAGCTAATTCAGCTCCACATGCTGAACAATCATGAAAATAAGGCTTCTCAGTTATAAAAGATCTAATTTTTCTCATAATTCTATCTTCGTAATTCCTCTCTGTTGGTCTTTTTTTCATTCCTTCAAATGCATCTATTATTTTTTGAGTAGCTCTTTCCACTGGAGGTTTTGATGGGTGATTATAAGGTATATTCCTCATAACATTAAATGCTAAATTTTTGGAACTAAAATTATCTAGGAAATAACTTGGTAATCTTTCAAGAATATCTAAATTATGATTACCAACGGTACAAGATATACTTGGTGTGATTCCATATTCTTTTAGAATTTTAATTCCTCTTACTACATCCTCCCAAGTCCCCTCGTTATTTTTGTAAATCCTCATTTTGTCATTAACATCTTTATTACCATCTAGGGAAATAACGACATCTATATTATTATCTTTGAAAAATCTCCCTATCTCATCTGTGATTAAAGAACCATTAGTTACTATTGAAATGGTCAAAGGCTTTTTATTGAATTGGCCTACTGATTTGAGTTTTTCTGCATATTTAGTGACAGATTTTAATGTTTCATAATTACATAGTGGTTCTCCCCCATAGAAAGTAATTTTGTAAGATTTTGAATTTTTATCTTTGACTTGAGAAAAAATTTTAACAGCCCTCTTTCCAATTTCAGGAGTCATATCTGTTATTTTAGAAGGTTTGATTTCCTTTTCAAAGCAGTACTTACAATCAAAATTACATTCGGTAGTTATGTTAAGATATAATATTCTGAAGTGGGGTTTAAATTCTCTTCTTTCATTCATCTTTTTAATATAAATCTCTTCATCAAAATTTTTCGGGATGATGAATTTACCCTCTATTAATAAATCTAAAGGGAGACCATCCATAGGAATTTCATTTTCTATATTATCTAAAATTTCAATAACTTTTTTATTGACTTTTAATTTATTAAGAAATAAAGAATGATAAAGGAGAAAGTCATCTCCAAATCTAAAGTTAAAAGTAAATCTGGATTTTTTGTGTTCAGTCACTTTTATCGCTTAATTTCTAATCACAATGACAGCAGTCACAATTACATGCAGCACCTATTTCCCTCGATCCTGGTAATTTTATTTCCCCATAAAGCCTCTGAGTTAACAGCCCCATATCTATTTTTGTTACATATGGTAGTTCTAAACTTGGTACATAATCTCTCTTGTTTTCCATGTTATTGGATTGGCACCACAAATATTTAAAGTTAACCGTAATATCCTTTTAAATAACTTGCTATTTATTTTTAATTTATGACTATCTATGAGTGGCAAAAAATCGGTAGGGGAACACCGGCATCTATTGGAAAAGTTGAAGGAACTGCTACCTTGTTATATGATTCCTCAGAAGCTCCTTCTTTTCCTAAGGGGAATATTTTGGTCGCTAGAAGGACATCTCAAGATTATGTACTTGCTATTTTTGCAGCTTCTGGTATAGTGACTGAGAGAGGAGGTGTAACTTCTCATGCAGCGACCATATCTAGGGAGATTAATTTACCTTGCATAGTTGGATGTTCTGGAATAATGGATGATTTAAAAACTGGAGATTATTTGAAAATAGATTGTAATACTGGAGAAGTTTACAGGAGAGTAGAGATTGAAAATTAATGAGGTGAGTATAAATCTCAAAATCTTCAGTAATAAGAGAACTTTCCGAATTAAAAAGAGAATTGAAATCAGGTGGCTCGTTAGATTTCTCCACTAGTGCAGCGGCACTAATTAGAGATTATCCTTTTGTGTTATCAGAAGAGCCTTCTATTGTACAGGAAAAGGGTATAGAGGAATTTTCCCAACTTCGTATGGATGAAATTCTTGAGAGAGCAGAAGATGTGTTCCATTCAAGGATAAATATAACTCCGCAGCTTGGTAGATTGTTATCGGAGCCCCCAAGAGAAGTCGAGGATGAATTTATTTTAACCTATCCTTTATACAGATATTCAGGTTTCAGAAGAGCTTGTGAGGTCGGTTATAACAGAGCAACAGAAACTAATAATCCGGGCCCTGCGCAGAGAGCATTTACTAGATTGGTTCAAATAATTAAAGGATTATATCCAGAAAGATCTCAAATATTCATTACAAGATTATTAAGACCAACTGAACCCAGTTTTTATATAAGATTACACGATGATTACGTTAATGTTTTTGGGGATGAACTGGGCCATATAGAAGGTGATTTAGAAAAGTTGGATAGACTAATAAATTTGATGAGATCTGGGACTGAATACTATTTAAGTTTCCTAGAATTAACTGATACATATTGCTACGGAGATATTAGAATGAGTGCCTCTGAAGTCTTAAAGCAAACATACAGACCTCTATTGATAGGCTCTGATTCCGGGGAAGTTTCTAAAATGACTGAAGTGGAAATTACATCCCAGTTAACTGGAAGAGAAAGAAATGATTTTAGATATGCTTTGGCTGAGTTAAGAAAATCGATGGATTTTCAAAATAATATAGAGCCAATGAGATTTAGAAATCCTTCATTTAGGAGATATTCGGAATATGGAATAAGACTGTTGATTAGGGTAGCTAGAGTTGTTAATCAAATTAGTCAGATCGGAAGAGCGTCGTGTAGGGAAAGAGTGTAGATCTCGGTGGTC
>CAYMPD010000025.1:0-9348 GCA_964392445.1 uncultured archaeon
CTAAAACATTATTTATGGCAAAGAAAAATACAAACAAATGGGGAAAATGGGCATTCATAGTAGGAGTAGTATTAGCGTTACTAGCAGGTCTATTTCCAACATTTTTAGAAGCAGGTACAGTGGCTCTTTTGCTAGTAGTACTAGGTTTAGTAGTTGGAATATTGAACGTCCAAGACAAAGAAGCAATTAATTTTCTTATTGCAACAATAGCGTTGATGGCAGTTGGTACAGCAGGAGTAGAGACAATAGGACTATTTGGACTAGGAGGTTTATTCAGGAGTGTAGTGTTAAACATTGGACTTTTTGTCGCACCAGCAGCAGTAGTAGTTGCCCTAAAATTAGTCTATGATTTGGCTAAAGATTAGAATTGTTTCTTTTTTCTTTTTATTTTTGTTCTTCGATTATTTTTAATTAGATTTATCAGCGACTATGATCCAGTCTGGTTAAGATCCGAGCTTCCCAAGCTCGTTACGCGGGTTCAAATCCCGCTGGTCGCATTTTATTTTTAGGTTTAATAAGTTTTAGAGTATTCTTTTCTCAATTCCCTTTTCGCAGCTTGATACGTATAGAATCCCAAGCATAACCAATTACAGATATATCTCGTGATAGGGTTCGTTACATTTTCCACAAAATTCACATATCTTTGGAGAACTTTTCTATCTTTTTCTTGCACTTTTTGATCTATATCGTCCAGCATCAGAGCTAGAGCTGTTACATAAGGTTCTGTTTCGAGGGATTTATAACTCATAATATCACAGTTATTAGTACTCTTAATAACTTTAAATTAATTCATAGGAAAAGAGAAGATAATTTATTTGATATAAAAGAGATAGCACTTAATGAATTGAATTAGGGATGATTTTTAGCTCAAATTTGAGACTAGGAACTTAGATTATTTCATACTTTAGGCCCATCGAAATTATAAATAGATATTCAAATAATATTAAAATATGAATGGAAGAGAGACAGCTCTATTACTTTCTTTAGGATTTGGGGGCATAACAGTGGGTATTGGTTACCTTTTAGAGAGAAGAAAGGAGGAAAATTTTTTAAATTATCTCGCTGAAGAACTCGGGGTTGAAAAGCAAGATATTGTACCTACTAGTGCTCGTGACATAGTATTACTCAGGCCATCTGATGGTCAAAGCAGTTTTGTTATACCTAGCACCGAATTCCCAGAGGGACCCTTTTTAGAATATGTTAGTGAACTAAGATATGGAGAAGAACCATCTGAAGCTTACAGAAGATTATTAGTCAATCCTGAAATAAGAGGTTATTTGACAGTTTGATTTTTCTCAAAACTCCTTCCTTTTCCATATTATAGCACTTAATGAATTGAATTAGGAATGATTGTTTGGGTTGAATTATACCTACTAATTACCTTTTTTCCAATTCTCTTTTCGCAGATTGATAGGTGTAAAGTTCAAATGGACATAAAAATTCACAGATGAATCTTCTAATTGATCCCATTCTATCAATTACACCATCTACATAACTTACATATCTCTGAAGAACTTCTGTTTGTTTTGCTTGAAGTCTTTGATCTACTTCTTCTAGTCCCTTAGCAAAATAAACTATATCAGGTTCTGGGGGAACTTTTTCAAGGGATTTATAATTCATAATATCACAGTTATTAGTACTCTTAATAACTTTAAATTAATTCATAGGAAAAGAGAAGATAATTTATTTGATACTGAAGATAAAATGTCAATAATAATCTAAATTCTAAGGGACACACTAGAGAGGTTTAGTAAAGGTCAGTTATTAATTCCTAAAAAGAATCATTAAATTAATGAAAAACGAATTAGCTGGTTTAGGAGCTTTAATTATGTTACTTCTCGAGAGAAAAAGAGTTCAACGGCTCAATTGTCCTCTTTAGGTTATTCATTTAATTTAAATATAAACTTCTAAAAAACTATACTGATATCATGCTTGTAGGTAAGATAGTCGGTAAAACATCTCCAGAATCTTTTCGGTTTGAAGTGTCAGACATAATAAGAAAAATGGATTTTGTTGCAGTAAGAGATCCTGAAAGACATATGGTTCTGGGAAGGATAGATGAAATCTCCCAAAAAGGAGATAAAGCAGTAGCTGAAGTCTCAGTTATAGGTTACAAGGATAGTCGTGGATTGGTTCAAAGACCAAGGATGCCTTTCAAACCTGGAGCTATGGTCTACAGTGCGGACGATGCGTTGATAAAAAGAGTTTTAGGGCTAAAATCAAGAGGATTTTACATAGGACTTCTCAAAAATTCCGAAGAACTTAGAATTCACATGAACCCCAAAAAATTGATTACAAAACATCTGGCTGTCCTTTCAAAGACTGGTATGGGTAAGTCCTACTTCATTGGTGTAATGCTCGAGGAATTCCTGGAAAACGGTATGCCCGCGGTTGTAATTGATCCTCATGGCGAATACTCGTCTCTAGTAGAACCCAATAAGAAAAGGGAAGAGATAAAATACATGGAAAGGTATGGAATAAAACCAAAGGGATATAAAAGAGATCTAGAGATATACTCACTTGAAAAAAATCTTTCTCAAGGCATGAAAAAGCTAAAACTTGACGGTAATTTAACCCCAAAAGAAATCTTTGAAATGCTCCCTTTTAGATTGACGTCAAGTCAACTCAACATAATCTATTCAATAGTAAGGGAAACGGAAGATCAGAAAAAATTCACAATAGAAGAACTTAAAAAAGAAATAATCAAGTCCAAGAGCCGAGCAAAGTGGAACGTACTCACGGTTCTAGATTATCTAACCTCAACCAAAATATTCGATCATTCAAAATTTGTTAAACCTGAAGAATTAGTAAAAAAAGATAAACTAACCATAATTAACCTGAAGGGAATAGAACCCGACGTCCAACAACTACTAGTCTACAAAATCGCAAAAGACCTCTTCGAGGAAAGAAAGAAGAAAAAAATACCCCCATTCCTATTTGTTGTAGAAGAAGCCCATAATTTCTGTCCTGAAAGAGGTTTTGGAGGCCAAGTAGTTTCATCTGGAATTTTAAGAACAATCGCTTCTGAAGGAAGAAAGTTTGGCATGGGTTTAGCAGTAATCTCGCAAAGAGCCGCAAGAGTCGAAAAAAATATTCTTTCTCAGTGTAATACACAGGTTTTCCTAAGAGTTACAAATCCCAACGACATCAAAACAATCATGGACTCGGTTGAAGGGGCTACAAAAGGAATAGAGAGTGAGATAAAATCATTACCAGTAGGTACAGCTTTAGTTGTAGGTGTTATAGATCAGCCCCTTTTAGTTGACATAAGAATAAGAAGGACTAATCACATGGGTGCGGCGATACTCACAGATAAAAAGAAAGAAAAAGAGCCCGATAAATTATTCTACTTCCCTAAGTTCCTTGAGCTGGATGTCAAAAAGAGCATTAAGAAAAGGCTTGAGCAGTTTAAGTTGATATATTATCCTCTTTGGAGATTGAGTTGTAAGTTCAACACAAAGGAAGGAGAGAAGATAGATGATTTATTCTTGGATGGTATCACGGGTGAGTTGGTTTATTCCCAGAATGAGATTCTGAAGAGAACTTCGGGCTTACCTGAGATTGTGAACCTGGGAATGAAGGAAAAGGCAGTTCTGCTTTATTTGACCAGTTATGGTATATCTCCTTTGAATGAGATGTCCAAGAAACTCAAGATAAATCAGGGTAACTTGCGGAGGATAATTGACTCTCTAAAGGAAAAGGATCTGGTCAAAGACAAAGGACAAGATTTCGAAAGTTTGTTGAGTGTTAATTTCGAGAATATTATCAAGAACCCTTTGAGTGATGATACTGTTCCTTACAAGCATACCGGGGATTTGGTTGATTTTAAAGTTAGGGAAAAAGACACTAACAAGGTTTTGGATATTTTTAACCCAGATATGGTTGAGAAAAAGAAGCTTTATTATCCGTTCTGGCTTATCTTTTACGATGACGGTAGGGTGGATGTGGTTGATGCTTTAACCGGGGAAAGGGATGATTATCTTTCTGAAGGTAGTTTTGAGGAATTGGCTGGATAAAGTTAATTAATAAAGATGAAAGGTTCTTTCACGAAATTCTTCATATACAGTTCTAACCAAAGGAGGCGCATCTCTAATTTTAGGCCTAATTTCTAAAGCAGGTACATTTTTTTTTCAAGTATTACCAATCTTTCCAAATATTTTCTATATCCTTTAGGTCCTCTTTCTCCTGGATCACTAAACCCGTATTCTTCACATATTTCGTCTATTATTTCTCTTTCTTCTCGTGTTAAAGACATCGGAATCTTTATTTCAATTCCACTGTTAGAAATTTAAATCTACTCGTTCACTCTCATTCGTTCTACAAATTTTTCTTACTAAATCTTCAAATAGATTATTCTACAACAATTAGTCAGGCTCCCATAGTCTAGCCCGGCCAAGGATGTGGGCCTCTCGAGCCTAAGACGCGGGTTCAAATCCCGCTGGGAGCACTTTGATTTTTACCGTACTATAAAGCTTCTAATCATAGAAACTGCAAATAAGCGGAAAAAGTAAGCATCGAACCCTAGGGTAAGAATTTATTTTATTTGTGAACATTATTGTATTATAAGCCTAGATTCTATATCCTACTGGGGACATTAACGATTGTTTTTAAGTTTAAATATATTTTTAATTAAATTATTATCCATGAAAATCGCAATTAAACCCTTTGAAAGGTTACATCCTGATTCTTTAAAACTTGTTAGACGGGTTTTGGGAAGGAAAGGGAATTTTTATGCAGTTATAAAACCTGAGGTTGGAACTTATATCCCCCTTGAACTGGCAGAAGATATATCAAATGGATGTTATAGTACTACAGAAGAAGGAGTAAATTGTATGGGAATTAGAGATAGATTGGAATTTATTAACTTGATTAGTGGAGATTATAATCTTGATGGAACAGGTAAATTAAGAGTTTCTCAAAGATGTCCTGTGGATTGTGAGCAATATCAATAAAGTTCAATTTTCCTTTCTTCCTCTCTGATAACATTCAATCTAGCCTTAGTACTAGGTTTATCAGGAACCACATCACAACAACCGGCAGGAGAAAATTCTTGACCAAAAGTACCTATTTTCCTACCAATCTTTATAATTTCCTCTTTATCCAACCCTAAAATAGGTCTAATTATCGGAATATCAACCACTTGAGAAACAATTTTCAAATTCTGTAGCGTTTGAGATGCTTTAGATCCCAAAAATTCCCCGGTAACTATAGCTTCCGCATTTTTTTCTTCACATAATTTTTCAGCACTTCTGAACATTTCCCTTCGACAAAGGATACAAGTATATTTTCTGTCACATTTTTTACTTATTTCTAACAAATTCTTACCATGAGAAATAACAACAAGATCATCAATATTGATAAGCTTTCTCAATTTTTCAACACATCTCTCAGCCTTTTTTCTATCCAATTCACTCGCAAACGGACTATTGTCAAAATAAACAGGAATAACCCTATAGCCTAATCTACCTACCATATAAGCAGCTACAGGACTATCAATCCCACCAGATATTAACGCTACTACAGATTTCATAATAAACAATAATCAAGAAAAGTTAAAAATGATTTACTGTACCTTGACTTCTTCAGGAGATTGTCTGTAAACCCTTGCAAACTGTGGACATAGCACAAGGAAATTATCATCCACACCTACAATGTCTCCACCCATTGCAATTGAACCTTTTCTGAGTTTTTGAACAGCTCTTTTCAATTCTCCCAAATTCTTTTCCCTAAGTTCTTTAATTTTCAGAAAAACAATATTTCCTTCTCTTACAAGCCTTTGAACAGCTTCAACATCCCTATAATCCTCTAGATCTTCAATTCTTACTTTAACTCTTTGTTTTTCCCCACTAGAAGTATGGTCCAATTCAATGAATTCGTCTTTTAATTCTCTTGATTCTTCCTCAGTTTTAAATAACCCTAAAACCATCCTCTCACCTCTTAATCCTACTCTTTTTTTAACAAGTTATATTTAAATAACTATGAGTCATGATTAATGCTTTCTAACATGCTTACGATATTCCATATTTGAGTTCTTGTGTACATGGGAATGTTGGGGTCGTTGGTTATTTCGTCAAGAGCCGAGACAGCTGAATTCAATCTCACATCCATCTCTTTCTCTTCGTCCTCCAAATCGTTCTTAGCTTGCTCAACTACATATCTTACATTCCTTGGGACTGTTCTGTCCTCTACAACCTCTACTAGTAAGTTTATTATCGGTTCCAGTTTTGGCATAACAATCCCTCATAATCATCATTTCATCATTTTTTTAACATTATCTTGAATTTCTGTTAATTTTTTTGTTATTCTATCCTCAGTCTTTTTAAGTGTTTTTAACCTTAAATCCATATCTTCTTTCTTTTCTTCCATTTCTTTTTTAACATCTTCTTTGTCTTTTTTAATCATTATAGGACCAGTTATTTTGTAAGCTTTTTTGGCTTTACTAGCTTCCATTTCTTCCAAAGCCTTTTCTACTTCCAATTGCTGAAGTCTCAGTTGTTCTTTTTGTAAAAGTATGGTCTGATATTGTTGCTGATACATCTGAAATTGTTCCACAAGCTTTGAACTGTTTAATTCTACCATGTTTATCTCCTCAATTATTCAAGTGATTGCAATATTAAATAAGTATAGTGTTTGAGATATTTATTTGGATGAAAAAAGGATTTTACTACTTAGCCTTCACTTTTTTGACCACTTTAGGTCTTTTCTTAGCAAAAATTCTATATCCACAGAACGGACATCTAACTTTATCAATAACCTTATCAACTTCCTTCCCACATTTCAAACATTTAAACGCCATTTATTCAACCTCTTTTTTCGCGACAGGAGTATAAGCTCCTCCAGTCATTTTTGCATCACAACCTTTACATTGCCATATTCCCGCGGCAACTCTTTTGAGTTTCATCTTTTTGCAAACAGGACATTGATGTTTTTTCTTCTGTTCCTTTTCTATTTTTCCTAATAATACTTTAGCCCTTCTTCCATATCTAGGACCAAATCTTCCTGTTGTTCCAACTTTTTTTGTTCTTCCCATGTTAATCATCTTATTATATTGAATTTATTTTTCTTTGTTACCAAATTTAGTAATTCCCTTAATTGATCATCATCAATAGTTTCTTTTATTTCACCTGACTGGTATAATTGTACCAAGTAAAGTTCTAGTTGATTTGCAAGCTCGGGTTTAACAAGTTTTATCCTTCCCATCCTTTCAATTGCATCTTTGGTTAACACTTTCCTGACTACCTGTTTTTTCATCTGCTCAAATTGTTTCATCTTTTCATAGTCTTCAGGTGTTACTTCTTCTCTCATTTTTTAACCTCGGAGATCACATCTTTTACAAAGTCCCTTCCCTTTTTGGTCAATAATCTCCCTCTTTTTTTTCCTTGGTTTTTTGTTTCCACTAACCCAGCGGCTTCTAATTGCTGTAATATTTTTCTGAGATGAGTCCCTCCGGCTCTTCTAAATCTTTCTGGTTTATGACCTCTTTCTTTTCTTCCACCATAAACTGTTCTTAATCTTGAAACACCTGTGTAAGGATTTATTTCCAATTTCCGGACTATAGAAGCTGCACGGATGTACCACCAATCTTCTTGATGGGGCGGGAATTTTTTATGTGAACCAGTCTTTGCAAATTCAGCCCAAGCTGGGGATTTTATCTCTTTAGTCTTCTTTAATTTCTCTTTTGCTATTTCTATGAACTTGTCCGCTTCAACTTCTTTGATATTCATATACTTCACAACTTTCAAATCTTAGTATATTAATGTTTATATTTGTTTTACATTCTTAACTATTTGGGTATCTTTTTTATTTCTCCACAATTCAGACATTTTATCAGTTTTAGTCCTGGTAATTCCTTATCTAACTCCTTCGCAGTCTTTCCTATTATAATTAATGTATTACAGTCCTTACAAAAACTTCTTTTTATCTCTTTGGGAAGTCTAATATTATATCTAAGTCCTATTTTTCTTGCTAATTCAACATATCTTCTTGACCTTTTTGGATGGGTTTTTAGTTCTTTTTTCGCAAGTTTAAACAATATTTCTATTCTTTCTTTAGCTATTTTTAGTTGCCACTTGGGTTTTCTAGATCTTTTTCTTTCCATTCTATCACTTTAAGTATGGGTTTTTATATCTAAATTAACTATTTTTTAATTAGAGGGGTATAATAAGGTTATTACTCATATATAGTGAAAAATAGAAAAACTTAAATAGTTTTCGGGTATATTATTACTAGTTAATAGTAATTATTTGGTGGATAAATGAAATTAAATAAAATTTGTGTCTTGATATTACTAGCATTTTTGTTAAGTTCTAATTTAATCATGGCTTGGGGAGGAATTAATTACCCTCTCAATGGGGGACATATAGTAAATAAATGTGGGAATAGTTGGTCTGAATGTGGTCCTTATTGTTATAGTTCTGGGTATTGTAGTGCTCCATCAGGAGGTAGAGTAGATAGATATACTTGTAATGGACATGCAACAGAAGGTAATAATATAGGTGCCCCTGAATGTAGAAGTAATGGAGAGACATTAGGTGGAAGCGGATCAATAACTGCTTCAGGTTGTAAAACTCAACAGTTGGATGTTTATGATTCATCTGGAAATTTAAAAGATTTTATTGTTTGGTATGGTCCCTGTGGGACGACTACAACTACTACAGTTCCAACCACAACAACAACCCAACCACCTCAGTGCCCTTACAGTTCAACTCAGGCTAGATTACATACACATTATGATGGTACATTGAAACAATATTTAACCGTTGATTATGGGGCAGAAGTTAAAGCTGTAGGAGTTCACAATGGAGATACTGGGAGTGCTCCTTGGTATGATATTAATCTAAAAATAACAGGTCCATCTGGTTATACAAGATATTGTGATGTTCAATGTTGGTTTACTCCACCTCATTCTGGTTCATATACAGTACATGCAACATCAGATGATGGTACTGGGTCAGCATGTGAAGATTATGCTTATTTAACTGTTAATCCAAAACCTACTACAACCACGACAACTAGTACAACCACAACCACAGTTCCACCACAAACCTGTACTTTGGATATTTATGTCTGGGACCAGCATGGGCATTCTTTGGATGCTAATGTCTATGTTGATAGTTCATACATAGGTTATAATGATCATTTATCTTATCAAACAAGTGTTGGCTGGCATGATGTAGAGGCAACCAAATCAGGGTATTATTCAGATCAAAAATCAATCAGTTGTTCATGTGGACAGACAAGAAGAGTTGATCTTTATTTAACTGAAGAAATAACAACTACAACCACAACTACCTCAACTACAACAACTACTATCCAACCACCTCAATGTACACCAGGATGGAAATGTGA
>CAYMPD010000025.1:9448-14411 GCA_964392445.1 uncultured archaeon
ACTGTACTTACGGATGTCAAAATGGTCAATGCTTACCTCAACCTGTAACAACAACTACGGTAACAATTCCAACTACAACAACTACTATCCAACCACCTCAATGTACACCAGGATGGAAATGTGATGGTAACTGGCAATACTACCTAAATAGTGATTGTTCTCAATCTAATTGGAATTACTGTACTTACGGATGTCAAAATGGTCAATGCTTACCTCAACCTGTAACAACAACCACAACGATACCAGATTACTGTACTCAAGGTTGGAAATGTTATGATTCCACACATAAAGGTTATCAACACTCCGACTGTACTTGGACAGCTATAGAATACTGCGAATATGGCTGTGAGAATGGATATTGTAAACAGGAACCAGTTGAAGAAACAAAAATAAGAATAATTAGTACAGAGGTTAGCCCTGATAATATTTGTGAAGGAAATGATAGAACAATTGAATTATCTACTAAAGTTAGATTAGAAGAAGGGGAAGATGACATAGATGTTAAAGTTAGATTTTATGTTGAAGATGATCAAGGATATTGGGATTACATCGGAACTGATAGTGAGAGATTAGATGGGAGTGAAACAAGAACATTTGAAATTAATTATTATTATGATGATTATGGTTTGGGAGAAGGGACACACGAAATTAAATTTGTTGCTACTGCAGATGATGATGAAGATGTGGAGTATGACTATTTGTATGTTGAAGACTGTGATGGTGACGAAGATTACGATTTAAAAATAGAAGAAATATCTTTGAATCCAGAGTACCCAGAAAGATGTGAAGATGTTCTTGTAACTGTACCAATTCGAGTTTTAGGGGGAAGAGATTTCCCAGAGGATGTTTATGTTAAGGCTTATATTGACAACAATTTAGAATATACAACAACAATAACTTATTATAAGGAAGAAACGAGATTCTTTAAATTCACATTTGATAGTTGTGATTACAGTACTGGAACTCATTCAATAAGAATAGATGCTAGACTAAAGAGTATAACAGAATACTTATCTAAATCATTTACTATTGATCAAGGTGGAATTCATTTTGATTATAAAAATCATTGTTTAGATGTTGAAAAGATTTGGACAAATAAACCGATTAAACCTGACGAGGATGTCAGAGTTTATGCTAAAGTTACTAATTGTGGGACAGAATATGAACCAGGGATGAGAGCTAATCTTGAAGTATTTGATAAAATCGTGTATAACGGTATGTTCAGTTTACCAAAAGATGGTTCAAAAGAAATTAGTTTTAACTTACATGTACCAGAAGATGCTGCAGGAACAGAACCATTTGTCGTTAGAACTTGGAGTCAACACACTTCCGATGTTTTAGTAAAAGATTTTGTTGTTTACACTGGAATACCGATAATTGAAATAGAACCAATTCATAAAGTGGAGAAAGGAAAACTAGAGAAAGTTGAATTCGATGTAATAAACGTTGGTGAAGTAACAGACACATTTACACTTGAACTTTCAGGTTATGCGAGCAATTGGATGAGAGGATTAACACCGGAAATCACACTTGAGCCTGATCAAAGAAAGACGGTTGAAGTTTATGTTTTTGCACCAGAAGAAGTTAGTAAAGGTGATTATCAATTCACTGTTGTTGCCGATGGGAATCAAAGATATGCTGTAACCTCAACACTAAGATTAGTGGAAGGGTTGAAATGGCCTACTTTTACTGGGATGTTTTCAGGTATTAGTTTAAGTGGTTGGCTACCATGGTTGTTATTACTTCTGTTATTGTTACTCTTATTACTATTCTTAATTTGGTTACTGCCTTATCTGAAAGTGGGTTCCCTTAGGACTAGTGGAAGAGGGGGGCCAGAAAGAGCTATTTTTAACTTTCCTAAATACGATACTTGTGGGTATAGGAATCGGAAAAAACCTGAGTAGTAACACTTATGAAAATTTCTTTGGTTGAAAACTTATTTGACTTTACAAAAATCGGTTAATAAAATAAATCCCAATTAATTCTTGGAGGGGGTAAGATGATTTGTAAATTTTGTGAGGGTCACCTAGACTTCAAATTCAGTCACGGCTTAACTTCAACAGATATTTGTTTGATTTGCGGGAATACTAGAAATAGTAATAGGTTGGTTATGATGTTACTTTGATTTTTTGAGATATTTGTCTAGTTTTAGTTGTTCTTTTATTTCTTTTAATCTTTTTTCAGCAGTTCTGTTATAATCCTCAGAGATATCAATATGTATGAAATTCCTTCCGGTTTTTTCTGCCACTACAGCCACAGTTCCTGTTCCACCAAACATATCCAAAACATTATTTCCTTTGTAAGAATAGAACTTTATTAATCGATATATCAGTTCTTCCGGGAAGGGTGCAGGGTGTCCATTTCTGTTAGTTTCAGGTGATATCTTCCAATGACCGTCAGAAAATTCTTTAAACTCTTCCGCGGTGATGTCTGTATTTTTGGAGTTCCCCTTTAATCTATCCCCATTTTTTGTAAATACGAGTATATATTCCCATGAAGGTACGATATGAGGATTTGAAGGGCTTTTCCAACTTCCCCATGCAGTTCTCTTTAACATTGTTTGTTTGTACCAAATGATCTCTGTTCTGAATTTCATCCCTAATTCTCTTAATTGATTTCCAAAGTCATGATGCAAAGGAACAAAATCCTTAATCCCGGTAGGCGCAATGTTCAAACAGAATCTACCTCCAGGAACCAGAACTCTTTCAGTTTCTTTCCAAACCTCCATTAACCAGTCAAGATAATCTTTATATTTCATATTGTCGTCATGATTGTCATAATCTTTTCCAACATTGTAAGGTGGGGAAGTAATAGCTAAGTGAATAGAGTTATCTGATATCTTTCGCAAAACCTCTAAAACATCTCCTGTTATAATCTTGTTTAGGAATTTATCTATGTCTTTCATTTTATCTTCACCAATTGTTTGATATCTTGGAATAAATCATCTATCTCCTTTACTTTATCTGTTTTTTCAAAATCCTCTCTAGCCATGTAAATACTATCTAATTCATATTCAAGTATAACTCTAGTCTTCTTTGGACCACGTTTTCCTTCTATAACATTAATTTCATCATCTTTGTCAGGCGTTATCATAAAAACTTTGATATGTTTGGTTGTTTTATTTTCATTTAATTTAAGTTTCCAATATGTTGTTTCAAACCCTCTTTCTCTAAAGGAATTCTTAATTGATAAAACACAATATATTCTTACCTTTTCTGATTTCTCATCATACTTGTAAACAATTATATCTGCGTCTGGTAGAAAAGAGTATTCATTAAAATGAATTTCCAGCATTCTTCTAACTAAGTCCTTTTCTTTAGATAGATCAGTGGATTTTAATTCAGAATCTTTAACAAACTTAATCTGGGTTCCTTCAAACAGATTTTCCAACATTAACCTGAGCAATTTTTGCAGAGAATGTCCAACAAAAGTTCTCCATGATTGTCTGGCTTTATTGTGAGCTATATCTCTAGTTAATCCTGTGTTTAATAATTCAATTGTTTTCTCTTTTAAATAAACCTTTTTCATCTCTTCAAAAAAATCATCAATCTTCGAGAAAACTTTTTCTTTGTTCTTCTTCTTGAATTTTTGAAATTCTATTTTTAACTCCCCAAAGTCCATCACAAAAACCTCTAGTTATTCTCTCTGTTTTTACCAATTTATTCTTTTTTATAAACTAACAGGATACTTCTAATTCTTAAAAAAACTCGATTCTATAGTTAGACTAATTTGTACAATTTATATCTACCATCTTCTAAAACTTCGATTTTACCTTCTTTACCTAACCACCCTAAACCGGATAAAACTTGATCTCTTTTGAGTTCGCTAAGTTTCATTATTTTATATGCGGAAAGTGGTTCTCCTTTATCTGATAATATTTTCCATACTTTTCCTGCATTTACTCCAAAGATTTTTCCAGGTCTCATTAATCTTCCTCCAATTCTGGGTATAGGTTGTAATTTTGGGTATATAAGAGTTAGGAATAGGAAGCCTCATCCGGGACTCGAACCCAGGACCCCTACCTTACCAAGGTAGTGCTCTTGCCAACTGAGCTAATGAGGCGTTGACTAGAATAATATTAGTAGAAAAGAATTAATTTAATTATGTTTTGTTACTTCTTTTTCTTCCAACAAAGCCTCTCAAAATCACAATACCCACATAACTTAGTTTTATTCTTAGAAAATTCTGAAATAACAGGTTCTTTGCTCCTTATTTCCTTAATATCTTCCTTTATCTCCTCTATATCCCCTTCTGTGATCGGATAGTATACACTCTCACCAGTTCTGAGGTAGTAAAAACTGATATGTTTCGGGAGCTCGTCGAACTTTTGACTCCAAAGATAAGCATAAGCTTTCCCTTGCTTTAGATGAGACCCAGGAATGAAGTGAGGCAACGAGCATTTGGATGTTTTATAATCAACTATAGCTATTCCCTTACCAAAAATACTCAGAGTTTTATCCACTATTCCTGACATATTATCGCCGTCAAGCTCCAATCTTACTTCTCTGTCTTTAGGGTAAAAGAACCTCTTGAGATTAGTTTCAAACCACTGGGAATTTTTATCGAGTGTCATTAGTTTATTGGAAAGAGAAAAGGCTAACTTGGCCGCATAGAAATCCAGAAATCTTTGTGTTTCTTTGAATTTATCCATTTTATGCTTTTCATCTTTGAAACAGTCGGGATAATCTTGACCGATTAATTTCCACTCTGTACTAAGAAGCGAGGAGAGAACTTTTTTGAACTTATTCCATAACTTTTCCCAATTTTCTTCCTGTATATCCGCTATACTAACGTAATTGAAGAAGTGATCTAGAACCCTGTGTGTAATTGTCCCTCTTATCATAGCAGGTGTTTTCTTTACTGGAATTTTTCTTATGTGAACGTAGAAGAACTTCCGAGGACAGTGATTATAAGTAGCTAAAGCTGTTGGTGATAAACGAACATTATTGTTCAGTTTTTTTGT
>CAYMPD010000026.1:0-14174 GCA_964392445.1 uncultured archaeon
GTCCAGACTCAAACCAACAATCGGTGGAAGAAGTATGTTGAGATAGAGCACCACCAACACCAGCCAAAACAACGCCCAAACCCACTAAGGCAGATTTAGAAATTCTCCCTTCCTCAGAAAGTAGAAAACCGGAAACTTTCTTCTTAATCTTAGGCAATTTAACCATTAATACACCTATAACTACTTTAGTTAAACTTCTATTTAAAAGTTAAACTCCTTCCTTAGATAAGGACCACTTGGTTAATATATTTCTTTGTTCTGGGGAGAAAACAATCTTTTTCAACACATGTTCTAACATCGATCCTCTAATTTTACATTCATTATCCGCAGATATATTTCCTATTATTTTACCCTGTTGTCCATAAGTACAAACTAGACAAGACCCGCAAAAAGCTCTCCAAACACAACTTTTACACCTAGTCAATAGACCTGATGAGGCACTGATGATTTCACCTACTTCAGGAGATAAAAACACTTCTTTGTAATCCTGTTCCCTCACATTCCCAATTTTAAATAGGTCAAAAGACCTAGCTTCATCACATGCATAAATATCACCTTTGTAATCATATGCACATTGAGATAATGCAGCACCACAAGGAAACCCCCAACACGTATAATTAGGATAATTTGTGGACATAAATTTCCTAGTTATTAGGACTGACATATTTTCTTTGAACTTCACTCCCTTTTTATTCAACTCAAAAATATATTCCAGAATGGTTTTCCAGAAATTTACATATTCTTCAGGCGTATATCCAATTTTTTTCCATAAAGAGCGAGCAAACCCAGCATTGTTTAACTGTCTAATTCTTATTTTATCAAACCCTCTTTCAACATATTCATCCACAATTTCTTTTGGGTATTTTAAGGAAAATTTAGTGGTTGTTGGTAATGCGTTTATGTTATAGTCATATTCATTTTTGATAATATCAATCCAACGAACCACACTTTCATAAGAAGATTTATCTCCCAACAGTTTCCTATTTTTATCATGTAGTTCCTTGGGCCCATCTAACGATGTGCATAGGCTAACCCTATTTTCAATCAAATACTCGAGGATATCATTATCCATCAAAGATAAATTACTGACCATTATGAAATTGAGATTCTTCTTTTCTTTTCGATTCTTTTCTTTTGCATATTCTATAATATATTCAACAACTGGGAAGTTTATCAGAGGTTCTCCTCCCTGAAATTCTATACCTATCGATTTGGAGGGACATTGAAAAATAAAATCAACAACTTCTTTAGCAATATCTTCGTCCATATCAAACCCTTCAGCGTCAATAGGCTCAGATTTTGCATGACAATAAATACATCTGTGATTACATCTAAGTGTAGGAGAAACAATGTGGAGATTAACCGAATTGAAGAGAAAAGATTTCCTTGACTTGTAAGCATTCACTATATTCTGTTTATTGTTTCCAGTTAGTATTATTCCACTTTTTTCCAATTTTTTAAATAAAATGGGGTTCTTTTGCAATCTTCCAAATCTAAGTAAATCATATTCTTTTTTCGAAAGAACAGCCCATCCACCGTGAATAGTAGAAACAAAAATATTTTTATCGTCAAGTTTTTTATGGGAAAATTCATTAATCTTATAGTTTCCAATCCCAAAACGATCAAAATAACTTATAGCCAAAATATCACCTACTTATTTATTTTTTATATCACTTAAAGTAGATATATTTACAGGTAATTGATAAGGAATAGGAAGAGATTAAAGAAGAGATATTATCTGTTTTGAAAAATAGGATTAATTGTTCTTGACGGTTGCCAAAACGTAATTATAAAATTCATCCTTTAACTTTTCCCCATCAATTTTCCCTTTTTTTGGTAGTAATATCGCAGATGTTGACTCATCAGAGCCATCAACAAGAACCCAAAAGGATTCTGTATAAGCCTGTGCAGCTAATAAAATATGCTCTTTCTGAAATAATTTTGTGTCAAAATTGACTATAACCTTATTTTTGGACATTTCAGTCATCTCCTCCATACTTCTCTTCCCAAGGTATGTTTATCCCTTCTGGATCCTTTTCCCAGTCTTTCTCTACTTTTTTTTCTTCAACTGGCTGATGTGAGGTCAATGCTCTCTTGACTATCTCTATTCTCATATCTTCAGTTTTTAAACCTCTGATATGGATAGAAGCATAATTAATTAGTTCATTGTTGAATTTTCTTCCCAATTTTTCCAAGTCCTTAACTTTCTTTTTAGGTTTCAATTCCACTAATATTTCATCGTTGGGATCACCATCAACCTTACAATAATTATCTTCTAGGAAATTATAAAGAGAAGAATAAACAACATCCAAATTGTAGAAATATGGATTCACAGAAACTATGACTTTTTTGGGATGTAATTCTATGTTCTCTATCATTTTTATTTTAGGTTCTTTTTTCTTCTTAGTCTTTTTGGACTTTTTCTTAGCCATTTTACTCTAACCTATTTTATTATAAGATTTCATATTTTTATCTATGTTGTTAACTGACCCAATTTTTTTAGGAATATTGATCTTTGGAATTTGGACTTCTTATACTGACATTAAAAACGGGAAAATTAAGAATTTAACTGTTTTTCTTATTCTTATATTTGGTTTAGGTATAAATCTTTATTTGGGAACTGACATATTGCGAATGTTATTGAATTCTCTAATATCTCTAATTATTGCTTACTTATTATGGGATTTTGATTTTTGGTCGCCTGGAGATGCCAAGTTATTTTTTGCTTTTACTTTCTTGTTTCCCATAAAAATTTACGAATTGGGAATAATCTCATATTTTCCCTCTTATGTAATTTTAATAAACACTTTCGTCCCAGTCGCAGTATTTTCTATCTTTTATTCGATAATTAAGTTAAAACCAAGGTTCCTCAAAGAAAAAATAAATGAGTCATTCTCCCCCTCATCAATTTCAAGTATAGTCGTCTTTATTGTCGGATTTTCTGCTCTTTTTCAGGTTATAAATATACTTTTTGACGTGAACATTAACCGAATTTTTCAAATAATTTTAATGCTAGTAATAGCTGAAAGTTTAAATAAATTCAAAAAATTGTATTTCAATATATTTTCAATACTAATTATCATTTTGTCAATTATAATTTCCCCATTTAGTATATTGAGCATCGATTTTTTGATCAATCTTCTGTATACATTCCTATTATTCCAGATTTTACGTTTACTTCTGGTGAACCTGGATGAATTTTTACTCAAAAAGGAGGTCCATATTGAAAACTTGAAACCCGGGATGATACTTGGGGAGCATATAATAAAGAGGGATGGTGAATATGTGAAATATAATAGACCAATAGTAACATACTTTGACTTTATAAGAACTGTGAGGAAAAAGTTTTCAGCAAAATTCACAGGAAAGTTATCAGAGGAGGATGTAAATAAGATACAATCTTTAAGGAAGAAAGATAAATTAAAATTCGACAAGATAAAAATCTCTAAAACTATCCCATTCGCACCTTTTATTTTCATTGGAATGGTACTAACTTACTTATTGAGAGGTAGCATATCCACAATTTTGGCGATTATTATAGGAAAAATCGGCTTATATCTAAATATAATCTATTATAAACTACTTATAGAATTTGGATTAATTTAATTTCGGGATTCGAATGAAAGTCTTGAAGAAAACTTTTAATAGCATAAGGGAAATTAAACCCCTCTCTGGGTTAAATATAGAGAAAATATTACTTTCATCTCCCTTTTCAATAGTCAGATTAAATGACGCTTCCATAGGTTCCGCAATAAACTATGATAATCTGTTAAATCCAAAAACGGGCTATCAAATTAAATTGAGGGAGGAAAAATTCTACTCTGAGGTTCAAGATGATCCCCTATTATGGAATACGCTCGTTGGTGAAAAAGATTTACTTTCCACCTCTTTAAAAGTTTCTATTTTGAGCGCATTATCTCAAAATTTATTTACAGGTGACTTATTAAGTAAATTTGGAATAAGACTAGAAAGGACAAACTATTCAAATGAATTTGATGGGGATTTCCAATACTCGGTCCGATCTATAGTGGGAGAGCCAAAAAATACTTTGATTATAGGCGAAGGTGGAATATATCCTTATTATGTCCTAAAAATGAATATCCCAAAAGTGACGGTATGTGATATAAAATATAGAGATATTCACCAATTAAGAAAATCTGAGAGGGAAGCTGATCTTCTTATTAGAAAATTTGGTTTTGATGGGGATTTGTCATTTATAGACGTCCAAGAAATAGATCACATTGAAAAATCAGTTGATGTTCTTTGGATAACCGGTTCTGTCCTTTGTAATAACACATTTAGAGAATTAGTGCCGTTATTTGGTAAAGCTAAAAAAGTAGTTTTACAAGGTCCAAGTTGTAGTATTTTTCCAGAACATATCCTTCAATCTGGAGTTACTGACATTTTGACTACAATTAAATCCGAAAGGGAATTAGAATTGGGTCAGTTTAAGAGCACTAGAATCTATGATATAGTCGATAAGAACTATATTCATATGAAAAGAGTGTAAATATTAATAATCCGTCAATGTAATTAATTATTGGTGAGGTTGTGAAACTAATTCCCAGGAAAAGATTGGTCCTATTGACCGTGTTCCTGATAGTAATTTTTATCTGGATGTTAGTTTTATCGAATTTAGATATATATCAAATACAAATTTATATGAACAATAGACCATCTGACGGGGATTCTAAGAGAATTAAGAGATGCTTTAGTCTAGAATCGAGTTTTGATTGTGTTTCCAATCGAGTTATTTCTGGATATTATATAAAGGCGATAACTTACAAGAATAAGGAAGTGATTAGTGAAAATAACTGGGAAGTAGTCGAATGACTAAGAATTATAAGTGTGAGATATGTGAAAAGAAGTTTTCTAGTAAAAGAGGTTTAGCTATACATAAGGGAAAAGTTCATAAAAAAAGAGGATTTGCAAAGATCAAAACCAATAGGAAAAAACTTTCAGTTTTGATTTTCCTTTTTTTAGTTTTATTATTTTCCATTCCATTCTTGATTTCCATTTATAAAAAAATATTCCAAAACTCTATAATAAAAATTCATTCTCCTCTGAATAAGACTTATTTTCAGAAGGAAATACCTATCCATGTTTCTTGTGGAGATGAACCTTGTTTATGGATTAAGCACAAAATTGACGATGGGATATTATCAAAGATTACGTGTGGAGAAGGAGAACCATGCGTATTAATGACTGAAACAGATGAATATCTTTTTGTAACTAGTTGCACAGAGTGTTATAGTTTTAACTTAACTGGGATTGAATTTAGTGATGGTTCTCATTCAGTAGATGTTAGAGTTAAAGATTATGATGGAAGGGAATATGATTCCAAAGTGACTTTTACTATCAGATGTCAACATTAATAATATATTAGAGAAATCCGAATAGTTTTATTAGAACTATATGTTTAATTTGAATTATAAAAAACTGACTTTTTTTGTATCTTTGTTTATTTTTCTTATAATTTTGACGGGTCTTGTCTATTCTGCATGTGGCAGCCACTGGGTAGTTAAAATAAAAGTCTGGGTCGAAGGTGGACCTTCTAATACTTGCACTGTAGATAATGAGGGTACATCTCCAATCTGCTCAGTATCTTATTCTACGCCTGGAGAACATACAGGTCGTGCTGAGAGTTATGATCGAGCTGATAAAGTATGTAGTTCAGCTAGTACTTCTTTTGAAATCTGTCCTCCTCGATGTAGTTATCAAGAAACCAGTCAATCAGCAATTGATACTTATTGTGAAGCTATTGGATTTTCTTGTGATTATGGATATGTGAACCCAATGACATGTTATAGTGGTGAAACCTGTCCCAGTTGGAAAAATTATGGGTTAGATTGTAACCCACCTTATTGTAATTGTGAATGTTGTGAATGTGATGGAGAAGTTAACTTGTGCACTAATAATTGTGATGTGGATTGTGGTGCTGAGTCTGCTTGTGATGAGAAGAGCCCTGGAGAAAATATAGGTTATTGTAACAAAGGTGGTTGTAGTGCTATTCATGACAAATGTGACAGTAATTGTAATGTGGTTGATAGATCAGACATGACTTGTAGAAAGACTGGGGTTTCGGATTGTACTGGAGCTGCTGTATGTGATTTGGTGACATCAGGAGATGATATCCCGTATTGTGACAAGGGTGGGGAAACATATTTCGGGGATAAATGTCAGGATTGTACTTGTCAACCTGTTGATAGAGGGGATAATATATGTAGATCTTCTGGGTCTCTCGGATCAAGTGATGGGTGTACTGCTCATTCTGAATGTAATGGTAAAAGTCCTGGTGATGCTTGGGAAGGGAATATTTGGATTTATGACGCATGTAAATGGTGTGATTCTTCCTGTGGTCTTGACTATGAACTAAAAACAAATGTTAATAATTACTACACTTCAGGATCTACATGTTATTATAATTGTGATCTTGTTTGTCGAGAGGGTGGATATGTAAGGGAAAATTGCGACAGTTGTAATACGGGTGAATGTTGTGAATGTAGTTCTTCTGGTTGTTCGCCTGACAATACTCAATGTGATGGGGATTGTAAAAGTGATTGTAGTTGTGAAACGTGTTATGATGTTTGTCTTAATGAAGGGTATTTTGGGGCATTTTGTAGTTCAGATAGCAATTTTTGCAGTAATTTTCCTCTCTGTCTCTGGGGTTATTGTTACTACGACTGTTTTCGTCAATCAAATAGTTATGACTGTGGGGACTATTGTTATTGTTATAATTACGAAGAATGTGATTGTGACACGATGAATTGTGTGGATGGTTCAGGGTGTATTGCTGCCACAACGACGACAACTACTACAACTACAACTACAACGACTACGACTACTACCACAACAACGACAACAACCACAACTACTACCACAACCACAACGACAATTTGTGAATGTTCAGTAGATTCAGATTGTGACTCCACTTGCTATTGTAGTAGTGTATATGAATGTTCCTGTTATCTGAGCTCGACTTGTGATGGTTGTAATTGTGTAAGTGGTAATACTTACTTCTGCGATAATTCCTGCACAGATTTATGTGACTCAGGACAGTGTTCAGAATGTGCATGTGTACCAACTACTACAACGACCACTACAACAACTACTACTACAACAATCCAGTCCATCTTATCCTTAACTCCAGAATCTGGACCCCTAGGATATACTGTAACTGCAGACGTCCCAGATGATTCATATAAAGTATGTGATTATCAAGGTTGTTCTGGGTCAAATTGTGATGGTACATTAATAAGAACTGGAGATGGGACTTTTTCCGCACCATCGGCTGTGGGTACCTATGAATATTACGCCTGTCCTGGAGAGGGTTATGACTCTATAACTGTGAACTGTGGCTCAAACTGCGAACCTAATCACTGTGTTTCCCCTGATTGTATATGTCCTTTTGGAGAGGGAGATTGTGATGTTAATGATGATTGTAATCCAGGGCTTATTTGTGGTATAGATATAGGTGATGATCCATTGTTTGGTTGCTCTGATATTCCTGAAGGAACTGTTGATGTTTGTGTAGAATGTACAGATCATTCGGATTGTCTAGGAACCGAAGGAATTGATATTTGTTGTTTAAATGACCAAATCACTAAAGATGTATGTGAGTCTTCGGGAAAATATAGATGTCTAACAAATTGTACAGCAGATAATAATTGTACACAGTGTGCTTGTGATGCATCAGACTCAGATGGGGGTATTGATTATAGTAACCAAGGTATCTGTACAGACTTCAAAGGATGTAATTTAACTTTAGCAGTTGACGATTGTCTCCCTACTGATAGTTTTACAGATTATTGTCTGAAAACAGCTCCTAATTGTACCATAGATGGATGTACTTGTGGTTATAATGTTACCGGCGGCGACACTTGTATAGACGAGAGTTGGGATATGTTTGGAGGAGAAACCATTTATGGTGATTGTTGTTATTGTTGCCAGTGTTGTTATTGTGAAAATTTTATCACCGGAGATAGAGTAACTTGTGGAGAGGATGGTAGCTGTCCTGTAGGTTACAATTCTATAAGAGATAAATGTCTTGATGATGGTACATGTCTTGATGATCCATCTAAGCCTTATAATAATATCAAATCTAGCTGTAACCAAGATGGGACATGCCCAAGTATTGATGATGAACTTAATATAACCTATGAGTCTCAATGTGGTGAATACGTTTTCGAGCATTTTGTATCTGGTTCAGGTGATGATGCTTATTGTCCAAATGAAACAGATCAGAGTTATAATTGTTTAGAGTATGGTTCCAATTGTTATTGTCAAAATGGGGCTTGTGGATGTCCCACTCCTGGAGATTATGAGAACTGTGAGAGCTGTACAAATTCTGGTTATGAATGGTGTGATAATCCAGGGACCTGTTCAAATGACTGTACACCACTAAACTGTGCTGGAAATTGTATAATTACTTCTACAAATTGTCCCGCTACTACTACTACAACAACAACAACCACCACGACTACTATTCCCAACCATGGTTTATTAGTATTTGTCTCCTCTCAAAAATATCAAGGTTCTAACTTAGGCGGTTTAACAGATGCTAGTGCTAAATGTCAAAATATGGCCGATAATGCGGGCCTATCCACAAGATACTTCAAAGCGTGGTTATCTGACTGGGAAACAGATGCTAGGGATAGATTTATAACTCGAGGACTTCCCTATTATCGATTAGATATAGTTAAAGTAGCTGATGATTTCTCAGATTTAACTGATAGAAATATAGATAATCCTATTAATGTTAATGAAACTGGGAATTTAATAACATACAAACCTTATAATGTTTGGACAGGGACCAATGAAACTGGTATTGAAAATGTTACTTGTGGAACCACTGGTAACTGGTCCACTGGATCGGAAACAGATATAGGGACAAGTGGATCCATATTACATACAACTTATAACTGGACTTACAATTACACCTTCAAATGTACAAATGAATCTAGAATTTATTGTATTGAGGATACAGCATGTGGTAATGGTATTATAAATGTGGGAGAGCAATGTGACGGATCAGAATGGGGGCCGATAACTGGCTGTCAAGATTTTGATGATTTTACTGGAGGGACATTATCATGTACATCTTTTTGTAAATTTAACACCACATTATGTGAAAAATTGGACAGTGTTTGTGGAGATGGGGTTATAGATCAGGGTGAGACATGTGACGGTTCTAATTGGGGGCCGATAACTGGCTGTCAAGATTTTGATGATTTTACTGGAGGGATATTAAGTTGTTATCCTGCAGGAGATGAGTCTGAATGTAGGTTTAATACTTCAGGATGTGAAGGTGGACCTACGGGAGTTTGTGGAGATGGGGTTATAGATCAGGGTGAGACATGTGACGGTTCTAATTGGGGGCCGATAAATAATTGTACTGATTTTGATGATTTTACTGGAGGGATATTGACATGTGGAGAGGATTGTAAGTTTAACAGTTCTTTCTGTTTTAATTGTGGAGATGGAGTTATAGATGCGGGAGAACAATGTGACGGGTCAGAATGGGGGCCGATAACTGGCTGTCAAAATTTTGATGATTTTACTGGAGGGATATTAAGTTGTTATTCTGTAGGACATGAATATGAATGTTTGTTTGACACCTCATCTTGTGAAGGTGGTGCTTCAAAGGATTGTGGAGATGGTATATTACAAAATTCTGAGGAATGCGACTATCTTAGATCCAACCCGGATTCTCCCTGTGAAACTTATGAATATTGTAATAATACCTGTAATTGTTATGATTTTAGAAATGATGCTAGTGGGTGTAACTACTATGATTACTGTGAAGATGGTCATGCGCCAGAGGATCCAAGTACATTATGTTCATCTGATTGGGATGCTTATTGTTATTCCGTAACGGATCCAATAGGTATTCAGGATATTTGCTCAGATTCAAGTTATTGGAATCATACCTTAGCAACATGCCCAGAAGGGTGATAAAATGAAAATAAAAAAAATAGGTAAATTAATTTTTTTGGTGGTATTACTAAATATAAGCTTTGCTCAAGAAGCACAAATAAACATCAATAAAAAAGGTTTGGGTGAAAATCCCCAAGAGATGTATTTTACAATCCACAATACCGGAGAAATAGACATCACTAATGTTAAGATATCTATTGACGGAAAAAAAGTTAAAACAATTCAAAGCAAAACCTCACCAAACAAAGGTTTTGAGGTCTCGTTTTTATTAAAACCAGGGGAACATTTAATAGAAGCGGAAACTCCAGAGGGGGCATATGATTCTTTAAAAGTAACTATATCCCCAGTTAGAAAAAAGGATAGTGCAAAATCCGAAAAAGATTTAGTAAAATCATTTACGGAAACAATTGACTTTAAAGCACTCCTAATCTTTGGAATAGTATCACTGGTAATAGTATGGTTAATAATGAAAAAACCAAAATTGGATTAGTAATCCTGATATTTATCATCTTAACCTTTGTTGTCATTACTCTCCGAAATAAAAGTATGACTGTAAATGTAATATATCTTAGGAAATCAAGTTGTATTATAATCAACCAAACAGATAGGATAATGGAAGAATTTGAAGATAAATTCGGAAGTGAATTATCAATAAAAACTGTGGATCTAGACCATGAACAAAACATCACAAAAGAAGATAGAGATATGATAAATAAATATCAAATTATAGGAATACCATTAATAATCATTAATGGGAAAGAATATAGGAAAGGTTTCACAGAAAAGAATATAAAAAGGGAGATTTGTAGAAGTTTCCTGATTAAACCCGAGGAATGTAAATGAAAAAGATGGTTTTTGCTTTAATTTTTTCACTCTTCTTAATTAGAGGCATTAATGCTGGTTTCTGTTGTAAAGATCCAAATACAGGTCAGGAAAAATGTTGGGATTATGGAGAATGTTGTAATGGGTTTTGGTACATATCTTGTCACGATTTTACTATTAGTGTTTCTGGTCCTAATGTTTTTCGCGTGGGACAAAAAACTCCTGTGACGGTTTACATCGAAAATACCGGAGCCTATTCAGATAGTTATACATTAACTTATGAGGTCAGAGACTGTAACCCAGATTTAGTTCAGGTGGATATGACGGGCGCGGATCAGATAACAAATCTTGGTCCTGGAGAGATCGGGAAAGTATATCCTAGAATAACCGTCCTTGCAAGTACTGTTACTGGAACTGTTAGATTTAATGCAACATCAACAAAACCAGAAACAAAATACGATGATTTGCTTATCTTGGAATCAGATGTTTATCTTAGTCTTCCAGAATTTTCTGGTATTTATTTCATTCAATTAAGTCTTTTGATAGGAATTATTTATTTTCTCAAAACTCGAAATTATTTTTGATAGAATGAAGAAGATGAGATATTTTTTAATTATACTTTTAATGTGGAGTTTTAGTTTTGAGGTAGTTTACTCTCAACTCTACAACTTCAAAACATGGTCTGAAAGGAAGGGTATATTCACGATCGGTGTTCCATCACCATTTTTGATTTACGTCCAAAATATAGGAAATACAGCAGATAATTACACAATAACATACGACGTTGATTATAACCCATCTGGGGATGATTTATCACATCTTATCGACATCCATCTGGTGTCAAATAGAATAGAAAATCTTGAGGCTAATCGAACTAGAGATACTCAAGGAGCAATAACACTTTTAGGTCCAGTTTTTAACCCCCCCAACGCTAACATAACGTTTAACGTCACTTCGGAGAATAGTGGAAATCTGAACCAAACATCAATTGAAATTTCTGGTGGAGCTTCTGGAGGATTTCTAAAAACGCTTCCAGAATTTGGGTTAATAGGCTTTTTAGAATTATTTCTACTTATATGTCTAGTGATATTTTATCGTCCTAAAATAGTTTTTTAAGGACGTCATGTTAATTTTTAATAGGGAGGATTCTTAATTGTCCTCAGGGGGGTTGTCTGATATGAAATACTGTGAAAATTGTAAGAAGGAATTTTCTGATGTCGCCACTAAATGTTCTAAATGTGGGGGAGAATTGATTGATATTGTAGATGATGAAATAAAACTGACCGGAGAGGAGGAAGAAAAAAAGGAATATCTTGTTTTAGATGAGTACAACTATAAAGATAGGTTCCGGGATTGGTAGGTTAGTGATACGCCAAATAGTTTTTCTAGTAATATTTTATTCCCTTCATCTCTGCTAGTGTTTTTTCAATGTTCTTAATCCTTTCCGTCATGGTTCTGTTTTGTATCTTGATGTTGTCTAACTCTGTCAGTATTAAATCTAGTCTTGCTTTGAGATTGTCCATGTGGATTCTTTCTTCTTGGTCTTTTGACTTTTTTTCTTCTGGGATTGGGGGTAGTTTCTTTGATAAATTATCCAAGTCCGAAATATCTCGTCTTTTTCTCTTTTTCCTTCCAAATATTTTTTTGAAAATGTTCATACTATCCTCTTCTCATCTGTTGGTGTTATGTTTAATAATTCTTGATATTTTCTTTTCATATCTTCTATTTTTTGTCTGCACCAGAAGTCCAAGTATTTCTTTCTCTGTTTCTGGTGAAAGTATCTGTCATAAAACCAATAAAAAGCTCTTGCAATTGGGTTATTTATATCCTCAAAAATAGTAGAGCCACCATATGAAGTTTTAAGAACTCCACCAATTGATATTTTAACCCAACCTTCTTTATTAGGATCAGAGGGTTGAACACCCTGAATTACCACTTCTATTATTACTGTACTAAAACGATCTAAGCCCTTATCAACATAGGCATTTAAGTAGAATCCTCTTGGATCCTCATCCGGGTTGTATCTGAATTGTCTCTCCCAATAGTCCTTCTTTTCAACCTCCCAAAGCTCTCTTAAAAAATCTGGAGTTTTTTGTACAGCCCTAAAAGGATTAGGTCCTTTAAAGTTAATCCTAAGGGTACCAAAAGGAACTAAACAATCTTGCTCTAATGTCATCTTAGCCAAGTTAATTCACCTATTCTTTGGGTATTAAATTAAAGAAAGCCTTCATTTCATTAGTAAAATTAGTCATTATTTCTCTACACTTATCTATGTATTTCTCTCTTTTATCCTGGTAAAAAACCTTATGCCAAAATGTTCTTGCTATCTCATAAAAAATTGATCTTTCCCAGAGATTATCTTGAGGATATTCAGTTCTTAGAACTCCAGCTACCTCTATATGAATTTTACCTTCTTTTCCATCCTGATTCTTTTCCATAAAACCTTTCATCTTTACTTTAAGATAAAGATAAGAAAACCTATCCAAGTCCTTACTAATCTGCCACGAAACTGAAAATTCTTCTCTATTACCTTTTTTATTCCATTTATAGTCCCTTTCCTGAACTCTCTCTGTCTCTTTTACACCAAAAATAGTCCAAAGACATTCCTTAATCTTATTATAAGCCAAATGTGGATTGGGTCCTTCATAATCTATATGCAATAAAGGCTCTCCTGCAAAATCAAAACAATCTTCTTGGAGTAAAAGTTTAGTTCTTGCGAATATCGGCATTATATCACCAATTAATTAAAATTATCTTTGTATTATTTGGTAATTTGGTATTATAAAATTGTGCTCTTTGACTCTATTAAGTGAAATATATTAATTGAAATCTTCAAATTTAATTTATGTTATCTTTAATAAGCAAGATTTTCGGAGCTATATGCATTACAATAGGGGGGATATTACTTTTTTGTAGTTTCTTTCTTATTAAAAATCAAAATGTCTTCTTGGTATCTATTCTAGGAGGTCCCATACTAATCTATTTAGGGTTGAAATTACTAAATTATCTTTGAGATAAATGTTACTACTTAGATTATTAGGATGGGGTTCTATGATATTTGGTATTCTTACTATTGTGGCTTCTCCTTATACTCTACAAAACCAAGCTATGCCTATGCAAAGAGCTCAAATAATATTTGGAATATTTTGTATAGGATTGGGTTTTCTCCTGATCAGTTTGTGATTTCTATCTATTTTAATCAGATATTTCATAACCCATTAATTCACTTAAAGCTCTAAAAGTCCCCCAAATAGACCCTCCTTTATTTATTATCTCATAAACCTCAAGATATAGAGGATCGGTCGTTCTATGGACAAATTGGGTTTCTAAGGACTTATGAGTTTCTCTCCAATTGTCGGAAGGACTAATTTGATTAACAACTCTAGCTACCCTAATCAACAGTCTTATTCCATATT
>CAYMPD010000027.1:0-13796 GCA_964392445.1 uncultured archaeon
TTTGGCACAATTTATTTCTCTTGGGATGATTATTTAGGAATTTTGTCCCACAGTCGTATTAGATTGACCTTCTCTGTTCTTCTTTTGAGGTCTTTGAAAATAAAGGTTTAAGATACATTTTAGCCTTTTTTTTAATATCGGGAATACCAATAGTAATTATGGATAGGAAGAGAGAAGATAAACCCCACAGAGGTAATCTGATTAATTTGCGTCTTACTCTCTTACCTTATTCTGGCCGCCAACATCTTTTTCTTTTTTCTTTTTTTAGGTGATGATGGATGTGTGGAATATACGGGTGTATTGGACATGATGTCACGCGACGAACTTTAGATGGATTAAAAAGACTCGAATATAGGGGTTATGATTCATGTGGTTTAGTTATCATAGATTCTGATTCTGGTGAATTGAATTTATACCGAAGAGTGGGCTCCCCTTCAGAAAATAGCTTCCCTGATTTCACTGGTGATATAGCAATAGGACATACAAGATGGGCAACTCATGGTGGTGTTACTGAGTGGAATGCACATCCTCATATGGATTGTTCGGGTAGGTTAGCGGTAGTTCATAATGGTACATTGAATAATTGGGAAGAACTGAAAGAAGAATTGGAGAGGGAAGACCATACATTTACTTCAGAAACAGATACTGAAGTGATAACACATTTAATTGAAAGATATGCGAGGAACCAAACTCTTGAAGTTGCTTTAGAAAGAGCTATTCAGGATTTAAATGGTTCATTTGCTATTGCTGCGGTTAGTCTTGATGAACCAGATAAAATTGTTGCTGCTAGAAATTTTAATCCTTTGATTTTAGGTGTGGGAGAAAATTCTATGTATGTTTCTTCCGATATCCCTTCATTATCCGCAGATACCAGATTAATAGTTCCTCTTGAAAGAGATGAGATGGCGGTTTTAAATAGAAGTTCTTATAGAATATACAGTTTAAGGGATGGTAGACAAATCCAAAGAGGCCCATTTGAAGCAGATATAAGATGGAAAGGCATTGATAAAGGAGATAAAGAAACATTTACAGAAGCAGAAATTAGTGAGCAACCAGATAGACTTCTAGATTGTCTATCAGTCACTGATGCTGAATTGAATCCTTTAGTTGATGGGGTATTGGATTCGGAGAGATTATACATATCTGCCGCAGGAACTTCTTATTATGCAGGTCTGGTATTCAGTTATTTATTATCTATGATAGGAATACCTTCCACACCAATTGTTTCATCTGAATTTCAACAAAGAGCAGTTATCGGTCGAAATACTACCACATTATTCCTATCTCAATCAGGTTCAACTTCTGATACAAACAGAGCTCTAGATTATGCAGCAAAAAGGAATGGGAGAAATTTGGGTGTTGTTAATGTAATCGGTAGTGATATGGCTAGAGCAGTTGATCATGTAGCATATACTCGGTCAGGATCAGAAATAGGTGTTGCTTCTACCAAAAATTTTCTAAATCAAGTATACCTTTTACAAAGAATATGGTTAGAACTCAGAAATAGATTAGATTTACCTACAGGCCATCTGAGAGAGGAATACTATCAAATGGGTGATCATGTAAGACAATTATTGGAAACTTATGGGAGAGATAGTGACATTTGGGAAAGATTAATTCCAAGAATTTTATCAAAGGATCCTATAGTTTTCGGTTCTGGTATCAGTTACCCTGTTGCGTTAGAGGCCGCGCTTAAATTAAAAGAATTATCTTATCTTAATGTAAATGCTTATCCATCAGGTGAATTTAAACATGGTCCACTAGCTTTAATAGAACCAAGAGTGCCGGTAATAGGGATTAATCCTACTGGTGATGAAAAAGTTTTTAATAGAACCAGAACTAACATGGAACAAGTTGGAGCAAGAGGAGGATATGGTATTATTGTTGGTGATTATGAACAACCATATGATGAAATATTCTATACACCCCAAGTTCCCTATCCCCTTTCACCAATAACTTCTATCGTTCCCTTACAGCTTTTGGCTTTATACGTTTCTGAAGAATTAGGTAGGGATATTGATAAACCTCGAAATTTGGCAAAAAGTGTAACTGTAGAATAACCTCACATGACTTCGGGTGTATCAATTCCAAGAAGTGTCAAACAATTTTTCATTGTTATCTGAAATGATTTTACCAATGTTAACCTGAAGTCTTTTATCTTACCTTCGGATTGAATCACAGGGCAGGTATGATAAAATGAGTTGAATGCTTCTGCAAGCTCGTAACCATAATTTACGACAAGATTTGGTTTGTATTCTTTTGCTGATCTCTCAACTACTTCTGGGAATTCTAGTAATTTTCTTAGTAGTTCTTTTTCTTCATTTTTTAATTTTTCTGTTTGGTTACGATTTTTGAAACCGTTAGATTTTTTCAGAATTTTGTTTGCTCTAACATGGGCATACTGGAGATAGGGGCCAGTATTACCTTCGAATTTAATTAATTCTCTTGGGTCGAATACGATATCCCTGAAAGCGTCTATTTTTAACATACCATATTTTATCGCGCCCAATGCAATTTTCTCAGACACAAATTTTTTCTTATTTTGATCAAGATCTGGATTTCTTTTTTCAACTTCCTTTTTAACCATTTCATAAACTTTATCCATTAATTCATCAGCTAAAATAACTTGGCCTCTTCTTGAGGACATTTTTCCTTCGGGTAGAGATATCATCCCATATCCCAGATGATAACAATTCTCTTTTTTTGTGATTCCTATTAAGTCAACTATTTGGAATAATTGTTGAAAATAAAGCTTCTGTCCCCCACCCACTACCCAGATTAATTTGGAATTAGGATAATCCTTCACTTTTTTTTCTGTTAATGCAAGATCTGCGGTGGGATATAAACTTGTTCCATCACTTCGTATAACTACTAAACCCGGCAAATCATATTTCTCTATGTTAGCGACAACAGTATTTTGATCTGATTCGAAGAAAATATTATTTCCCATATTCTCCTGAACAATTTCCTTGCCCCTCTTGTACAAATTGCTTTCGTAATACCACTTTTCAAAAATACAACCTTGTGATTTGTAGGTTTCTTCCCAACCTTGATAGGCCCATGAATTCATTTTTTTCCAAAGTTCTCTCACTTTCGGATTTTCATTTTCCCATTCTTGTAATAATTCTCTATTCTGTTTATCGTATCCCTCGTTTTCCTCCATTAACTGAGCAGCCCGCACATAGTAATCCATTACAAAATGATCCGGTTTCTTTTTTACATCTTCCGGTTTTAACCACTTTTCTTGTTTATCATACCATTCATCCAACAGAAATTTCCAGTCTTTAATCTCAGAAAGGTCACCTTCTTTACCAAATTGAAGATAACCCCATAAACTTTTGCAGATATGAGATCCTCTATCATTAATCCAATTAACGGGGTGTGTTTTGAATCCTGAAAAGGTTAGGATATTGTTCACACTCATTCCAATAAAATTATTTCTAGCATGTCCTATGTGCATAGGTTTGTTTGGATTAGGTGCAGAATATTCTATTAATATATCTTGACCTTTACCCAACTCATTTTTTCCATACTCTTCCCTTTCTTTCAATATTTCTCCTAGTAATTCTTCACTCACTTTTTCATAATCAAAGAAAAAGTTAATGTACCCATCTTTGGTTTCTATTTTTGTAACAAAGGAATCTTTTGGCAATTTTATATCTTCTAATATTTCCTCAGAAATTTTTACTGGAGATTTTCCTAGTTTGTTCGCGAGTGAAAATGGTATATTAGTTGCAATATCACCCATTTCCGAGTTAGGTGGTGTTTCTAAGGTTTCTAGGATAGGATCATATTTAAGTAAATCTGATTGGCGAAGTATTTTTTCAATTTCTTTTTTGATTTGAGTTTTGAGGTTCATGATTATTATTATTTTTACTTACAATTATTTTAATACTCTTTTCCTTCTTGATATTTCTCAGTAAGATCTAATCTCCCTAAGTAATTTCCTCGCGACCTTCTCGGCTTCAGAATACCTTCTCTTTACTAAGTGAGCATTATATTCTGCGATATGGTGTCTTAAGTTTCTTCCAAGGAAAACCCATGATAATCATCATAATTAACAAAATCCCAAACTTTAGGCATAACTATATCATCGACTATTTTCCAAGTTCTTTTCCTCACTTTCTTCCTATCACTACCTAAAAGTTCAGGTAATTCAATTAACCTTATTACCAACCCTTCTAAATATTCAAGACTATAATCTGTGATTTTTAACACTTCTTATTTTTCAAGTAAAAAACCATTAGAAATTAATTCAAGTTATAATATTGAGAAACGAATGAAAAATTAAACCCTTCTATACCTACTAGGGTTAAAATTAGCACTAAAAAAATCTAAAAATTGGATGTAATTCACTTTTTGTATTTTCGTCACAATATCCAACATTAATAGTGCAGATAGTATTTAAAATTCACGTCATTTATGCTGTAAAATAAGGTTTATATGTACTAAATAGGACTTAGCAAGAGAAAGATTAAAAATAGTAGAACCAAAAAAACTTTAAAGGGACTAAAAGACAAAAGAAATTGGATGGATTGCATCTGAAATAATTAATAAAAAAATTGAACTTTTGGAGGAGAGTTGAATGATGAAACCTGTTACTGTTAGATTACCAGAAGAAATGATAAAAGATGCCGACGAACTTTCAGAATTTGGAAAAACAGAAAAGTCGGTTATTTTTAGAACAGCTTTACTTAGAGGATTAGAGGAGTTAAAAAGAGAAGTAGCCATTAAACTTTTTTCAGAGGGCGATTTCACTTCAAGTGAGGCCGCAGAATTTGCAGAGGTTTCCATGGGAGAATTTATTGAAACTATTTCAAAAAGAGGAATAAAATTTGACTTGGATGAAAAGCTGATAAAAGAGAGTATGAAATCGGCGAAAAAATTAATAAAATAAATTTTGTGGAATATATTCAGCAATAAATACACCAAATAGTACAATTATGTCATGTCGATCGCAGAACAAGTGAGAATTTACATCAAAAAAAACCCTAAGTTAAAGAATCGTTAGAAAAAGGGATAGCTAATCTTTCGGCACTTTCCAGACAAATCCAAGGCGAATTAGACATAGAAAGTTTTGAAGCAGTTAAAGCAGCGCTCAGAAGATTATCAGAAGATATGAAAAAGAGGAAACATAGGAGAGAAGAAAAAGTGTTACATGTTCTCAGGGATAGTAAGATTACGATATACGACGGTGATATAGTTTTAATAACGAAAGAACCGTTAAGGTTAACGAGAAGTTCAAAGTAAATCTGGGACAGAATTATTTTTACTTGATTGAGAAAGATGAAATTCCAAGGGGCAAGAGTGATTTTGTTAGAAAAACCGACAATTGCACTACTATTTTGATCGAGTTTCCTGATAATGTCGAAAAAGTGCCGGGTGTAGTCGCTTACATAACTTCATTACTAGCGGAACAAGGAGTTAATATCTACGAGTTCATATCTTGTTGGAAATATACGATTATAGTAGTGAAAAGAGAGGATTCATTAAGAGCTTATGAGGTTCTTTCTGGGGCGGTTGGATGACCTGATATTGGACGTATTCAAAAAATAACACTCGTTATTCTAAAATTACAGTTAGAAAAAAAATTAAAACAATATCCCATTAATCATCCAACTCAACCCAGCAAAGTAAAGTGTAGTACTAACCATCAAAAAACCCATATTACTAGTTCTTTTAATTCCCCAAAGCACGGGTAGTAAACCCAAACAAGTTGAGACAGCCATGATAAACACACCAACCACACCTGTAAACCACAATACCATGACCACAGTGAATCCAAGAATAATCTGGGAAGCCAATTTGTAATTGATTCTTTCTAGGAACTTCAGGCTTTTCTTACCGAGCACCCAGGTGAGAAGTACAGAAACCCCCGAAGAAAACAATATAACCCCCACAGAAAACACAAGATGGTTAATAGTAAATTTGGGAATGATCTCATCAATAGCAGCGGCCGCACCAGACCTCACTTTACCGAAAGAATAAAGACTAACTAAAGCAAAAAAGGCGTTACCCATGTTAATCCCAGCAAGTGATCCCAAAAACTCATTCTGACCAAGTCCAGTAAATTCCGATACTAAAACTCCAGCCTGAGATTCTCCCGCACCAGGTAAAACACCAATCAACAGACCCGCAATCAACCCAGAAATAACTATTTTTGGGATATTACCTGTATCAATATTCTCACTAACAACCTGCTTAGGCAACTTCACACCTTCTTGCATACTCATTAACAACCCAGCCACACCAAACATCCCGGTTAATGTGGGAAATAACGCCCACTCAGAACTGATAACAGTCGAATTCAAACATAGAATTCCCCAAATACCGGATACCAAATAAAGAAATAATGAAAGTAATCTGTTCCTCCAAGTTTTTTCCATAAACACCATCCACCCACCAAGACCAATCAACAAGTAATGAAGATAAGGATAAACGAACTCATGAAGTATGGGTATAAACCAAAGGAGAATGGGAAGAGTAATCACACAACCAAGAACCGTAAAAAAAGCACCAACTAAACTAATAAACAAGGCCTCCATACCTTTACCCTCAAGAACCATTCTGTGACCTGGAAGAATGTTAATAACAGTACTAGGATCAGGGACAGAGAAAAATATTGCTGGAATGTAGTTAAGAAGAGTGTCACTTATCATTATATTTATGATCAGGGCTAAAATGGCTTCTGTAGGGAATCCTGAGAGGAAGGGAATAAAACTAACGACAAGGACAAAGAATTGGTTGGGATGAATACCAGGCAATATTCCCGCGATTATCCCCAATATTATTCCTATTAAAGAGAAAATTATTACATATATCATAGATAATTAGTTAGAATTGTTAAAGTTTAAATTTACTCCCCACAAATTATCAGTCATGATGCCAGGAATGGACCCTAAAAAAATGCAAGCTATGCTCAAACAGTTAGGAATGAAGATGGAGGATATTTCAGCCACACAAGTACTCATAAAAACAGATGGTGGAGACATAACAATCAATAATCCAAAAGTTGTGAAAACAACAATGAAAGGCCAGATAGTGTATCAAGTGTCTGGTGCTGTGGATGAAGCAACTTTTAATGAAGAAGACATTCAATTAGTAATGGATCAAACAGGAATTCAAGACAAAAAGAAAATAGAAAAAGCACTCAAGGAATCAAGCGGAGAAGTAGTAGAAGCAATAATGAAACTCAAGTCTTAACGTCTTTTCAATTTCCTTACTAGTCTAACATATTCGGGCTTAGTTAGTGATAAACTTATCATAAAGGTAATCACACTACTGATTGCGAAGTTTTGGTAATCCTGTATGAAAAATATCACTGTTAATCCTAGTAATAAAAGAAGGCCTACCTTCCAAACATTCTCAACCAATTTCTCATACTTTTTCCTGGATTTTCCCAATTTCTTATTTACCAAAACCAAATAAGTCCCACTTACAGCAAACCCGAACAAGAATCCGAATAATGTACACCTATCCACAACCAGTTGATTAGCAATAGCACCGAACGATATTACAACTATCAATAAAAGAGAAACCCATTTCATCCTAGACTTAATCACACCTTTAAACACAGTAAAACCTAAACAAATCATTAGAAGAATCACAGAGAAAACCTGAGAGGAAAGTACACCTAAAAACAATAAAACTTCTGTGGCTAAAACACCTAAAATCATTCCAGTAATTTCAACACTCTTTTTCCTTAAAAATCCATAGACACACAGACAGCAGATTAAACCTAAAGTAATGTAGATGGTTAAGTTAAGAAGATACCCGTTCTCTGGTTCAACTCTATTTTCTTCGACAATTTCAATTCCAGTCAATCTCCCACTTTTGAGATAGGTAGTTAAGGTCTCTAATTTCTCGGCAGCGGGCTCTCGTCTTTCTTCGACACCAAAGACAATGAGCTGTTCCACTTCTACACCAGCATTAGAACTAAAAACAGGAAAACTGGTAATTATTTCACCATCAACCATAACAACTAATGGGTCTTGGAGATAGTTCTCACCTTGCGGATTCACAAAAGTAGGCTGGTCTTTGGTTATTTTGGCAAAACTTTCTCTAGCATTTTGTTGAATATCTACCATTAAAAGATATCTGTAAAAATTCTGAATTCTGGAAAGTTGAATATTTTGTTCTATATTTGAACTTTGAACATCTCTATCATCAAACACGTGAAACAGAAGGGTAGTAGAGTTCTCACTAACATTATAAACCCTCGCATTAATACCATCCAAACTAAATCCATCATCAACATCATAATCAGTACCTTCGATATTTACACTATTATTCTCAGTTGTCACATCATAAGTCTGCTCATTTAAAAAGAAAGTCCCAGTCCCGTTTTCAATCTCAATGTTTTTCATAAACTCAAAACTGACAATCCCAGGCTCAAGAACTTTTGTAATATCCTCCTCATCACTTGGGTCAAATTGAATACTAATCCTACTATCAGACACTTTTTCTATTTTAACATCACTTGATCCTACATCTCTCAACCTTGATTTTATTATTTCTAGGTCTTTTACTGTTTCATCGGTTTCAAGAACTAGTTCCTTTCCGCCTTCAATACCAACACCGAACTTTATCCCTCCTCTTTCAAAATCCCTCACTTTCACACCGATTGTTTGATTGTTACCTATAGTACAAACCCTCGGTCCATCATTAACTATTAGATTCACTCTTCCTTCTAAATCTTGAGAAATATCCTGAAAATCATCTGAATCCTCTATAAGCTCATTATTAATTCTGGTAATAACCGATCCTGGAACTAAAATTTCTTTACAAGGACTATTTTCCGAAACACTTGTTACAACCACTCCAGATTTTTTGATGACAAGAGGATAAACTAGAAAAACCAATGCTAGTAAGATTAAAACGCCGATAGAGATAAGCCTTATTTGTTTTGACAGTTTCATTGTCCCACCAATAGTCCAATTGTTTATGTTTTGTAGATTTAACTTTATCGACGAAAGTCCCTTTGAACTGGGGATAAGTCAACCATAATACGAAACTGGGATTTTTATTGACATTAAAGCAAGAAAACTCCTGAATTTACTCAGGGGATGAATTGCGGTTATGAGAACTATTATTCCCACTAAATAAATACTATTAGAGCTCAATAAAAATTTTAAAAACTTCCCCCCCCTTTTAACATTTTATCTCCCATTCTAAACCTTCTTTCCAATCTTCATTCCAACCTTACCCCTTCCTTACTTTAAATTAGACTCAGGGTTAAAAATATCTCATGAAGTAAAAAAATTATTATCCGGGTATATCTTGGATGACCGAGCCATGAGTGAAATGGCTTTAAACCTAACTGAGGAAATAAAAAATGCAGCTCACTCAGCAAATAATAATAAACCCAACTAAAGAACAAGAAAAAGTTCTTTGGGATTTATCAGAGAAATGTAGACTTATTTATAATTTTGCTTTGGAAGAAAGGAGAAATAATTGGAAGAAAAACAAAGATAAACCAAAAGATGATAGGGAATATATACCTTACATTGACCAACAAAATAAATTACCAAAAACAAAGGAAAAATATCCTGAATACAAATGGGTTTATTCGAAAGTTTTACAAATGATTTTGAGGGAGTTAGATACCAATTTCAAATCATTCTTTGCTTTGAGGAAAAATGGGAATAGGGATGCTAATCCACCAAAATTTAGGGGTAAAAAATACTTCAAAACTATGTGTTATAATCAGAGTGGGTTCAAAGTAAAGAAAGGATTTGTTGAATTATCACATAAACATCCATCAAATATAGATTTGAAATTCAAAATTCCTAAGAAATTCGTTTTTGAGGAAGTATATCAAGTTTCAATTTATCAAAAAGATGATGATTTCTACATCTCAATAGTTTATGAAAAGGAAGAAAAGGAATATGTTGATAATGGGAAATATCAGGCCTTCGATTTAGGTATAGCTAAACATACAGGAGTGAATATATATGGTAAGTTTGTAGAATTTCATAATCCAAGACCTGACAAATATTGGCAATCAAAAATAGAAGAGGTTCAGAGTAAAAGAGATCATTGTAAGAGAAACAGTAGAAAATGGAAATGGTATGATAAAAAATTAAAGAAGATGAAAAAGAAGTGTGCTAATCAGATGAAAGATTGGCAACACAAAATTTCGAGAAAAATTATTGTTAACACAAAAGCCAATACAATCATTGTTGGTAAATTAGAGACTAAAAAGATGTCTCGAAATAATAAACATATTAAAGGTCTGAACAGAAGCCTACAAAACACAGGTACAATAAGTAGGTTCGTTGGATTTCTAACCTACAAGGCTAAACTTGAAGGTAAGAGAGTAATAGAAATCAGCGAAGTAAACACTACTAAAATGTGTTGTGTTTGTAGGAAGAAGGAGGATAGACCTTTACAGGAAAGAACTATAAAATGTGATTGTGGAAATGAAATTGATAGGGATAAAAACTCTGCTGTCAATATAATGGAACGTTTCCTATCACAAGAATGCTCTGTGGAGGAGCAATCTTCCTTTATGGAGGATTTTCTACGACACACAGTCAATGATAAAACGAGAGTTTCCCAAATTAGGTTCAGAGAACTCGTAGAAAACCACTTTCGATAGATTGTTGGTAGCCCACAAGTTTAAAGTTTGTAAATTTTAATAATATTCTTGAGAACTATGTGGTTGTTGATATCAACTTTTGCTATTTCCCTGATAAGTTCATTGGTACTTACACATTTTTTGATATATTTTTTAAAAAGGAATAAAATAGTTGCCCGAGACCTGCATAAAAAAGAAAAACCGTTAGTTGCTAATAGTGGCGGATTACCCGTCTTCTTTGGTATGTTTTTCGGGTTGATGTTTTTTATTGGCATCCAAGTTTTCATTTTTGATGTATCAGGACAGTTGGTCTATCTCTTTGCTGCTATATTGACTATTTTTTTGATAACTTTAATCGGGTTCTTTGACGACTTGAATAATCGAGAAGTTTTGGAGGGTAAAAAGGAAATAAGGATTGGGCTGAAACAGTGGCAAAAACCCTTGATGACTTTACCTGCGGCCATTCCTCTGATGGTCGTTGAAGCGGGTTTTACTACAATGGCCATTCCTTTCCTTGGAAACGTGGACCTTGGTTTTTTTTATCCACTGGTTTTACTCCCTTTAGGTGTTGTTGGTGCGGCGAATGCTATCAATCTTTTGGGTGGTTTTAATGGCTCTGAAGCAGGGATGGGGATAGTTTATTGCACCACTCTTGGTATTTATTCATTAATCCATAGTCAGATTGTTTCTGCAGCTATATTCTTTTCTTGTGTAGGGGCTTTGCTTGGCTTTTTAAAATATAATTGGGTTCCTGCTAAGATACTTTCTGGTGACAGCATCCAATATTTACTTGGTTCGGTTGTCGTCTCGGGGGTTATACTGGGTGATATGGAAAAAGCAGGGTTATTTTTGATGACACCATTTTTTATTGAATTTTTCTTGAAATTGAGGAGTAAATTAAAAGCTCATTGCATGGGTAAACTGAGGAAGGATGGAAAGTTAGATACACCTTATGGGAAGAAAATATATTCTTGGACACATATAATTATGAATATAAGACCAATGAAAGAGGAGCATGTTACTTTGGCTTTAATGTTGATGCAGGTTGGTTTTTCGGTAATATTTTGGGTTGTTTTCTATTTCTTTTTTAGAACTTTTTAGATAATTTTTCTATTATTTTCAACCTTTTCTTTTCTAGTTCCATTAAGTTAAAGTTACAAAGAGAAGCGTATGTAAGTATCACATATTTGGAATCAACAAAATCACCGTGATAAAGGCTTTGAGTATATAGGAAAGACTTCAAGTCTGATGTTTCAGTTTTAGATACTATTTTAGATATTTTCTGTGGTTTTGTTATTTCTTTTGGTTGAAAATATTTTCTTTTAATCGAAAATCTGTTTAGAAAAGGAACATTTTCAAATCCAAATTTGTAACCTAAGAATTTATTTGCTAATCTAGGATAAGGGTAAGCTTTAACACCATCAGTAATAGTAACATCATCTCCTAAGCATTCTCCATACTCCTCGATAGTTTCACTTTTTCCACTTCGATCCCATCCAGTTACTAAAACACATTTTTTTCCTTTAAGTGCGCAGGCGGAATGTATCATCAAAAGATTTTTTTGCAGAAGTTTGATTTGAATTATATTCTGGATTAACCTATCAACACCGAAAATTTTTTTGTACCATTTTGTGAATTTCACTTTTGTTTTACCATTTAAATCGTCAATCATTAATTTAACTGGTTTCAGGAATCCATACCATTTAATGTATTTCTTACCTTCAGAATACCCATATGGGGGACAAGTTTTAGGTATATTTATCATGATATCTTTAACCATCTCCACTGTTAGATCTGGTTTACATTTCTTGGTTTTGAAGCATCTTGGTAACTCTTCTTCCGCCACTCCTATTTTATGATTAACTTCCTTTATTTTCAGTCCATATATGTTATAATAATTCGTTTTTCCCATATCTCCAGTCCCCTAATTTCTAAGACTATTTTATTTCTAAACCATTAATTATTATAGGTAATTTCTAATTCTTTAATCCCTAAAAGTAAAGTATGAAGTTATGTTTAGCTGCTAGTGGGGGAGGACATTTGAAAGAGATGACTTTCTTGGAACCTCTATACAAGAAGTATGAACATTTTTTTGTTACATTTAAGAGACCTAATAGTATAACTCTTGCAAAAAAAGAGAAAGTTTATTTTGTAGTAGACCCTATGAGAAATCCAATTAAGTTAGTAAAAAATATTATCCAATCGATTAAAATATTTTTCAAAGAAAGGCCAGATATAATAATATCAACTGGGGCAGGAGTTACAGTTCCAATTTGTTATCTAGGTAAGTTACTAGGTTCAAAAATAATCTTCATAGAAAGTTTTTGTAGAGTAGATAGCCCAGCATTTTCTGGGAGAATAGTTTATCCGATTGCTGATTTATTCATCGTTCAATGGAAAAAACTGCTTGAGTTTTATCCAAATGCGGTTTATGGAGGACCAATGATATGATATTTGTTACCGTAGGATCGAATACACATCAATTCAACAGATTACTTATAGCCATAGATCAGCTCATAGAAAATAAGATCATAAAAGAAAAAGTAATAGCCCAGAAAGGACATTCGGATTATGAACCTAAAAATTATCAATCATATAATTTCCTTGACTCTGAAGAGTGGGAGGAAAAAATTAAATGTTCCAATTTGGTTATTTCTCATTCGGGTGCTGGGTCCATTATGACCGTTCTAGAAAATAAAAAATCTCTAATAGTTGTCCCTAGATTAGAAAAATTTGGAGAACATGTTAACGATCATCAACTCGATATAGCTAAAGAGTTGGAAAAGGAGAGAAGGATATTAGTTGTTTATGAGATTAAAAATTTGGGTAAGAAAATCCAAAAAGCTAAAAAGAATAAAAAATCAAAAGAACAATTAAAAAAGAGAAACGAAATAGTTGAAATTATAGACAATTATATTCAAAATTTGGAATGATTGGTGAATTTTATACCACAAAAATATATGTTGAGAGATTATATGAGAAAGCCTGGTGCTAAGGAGAAGAACACACAGGAAGATTGCAGATTCTGCGAAATTATAAGGAAAAAAGAGGATATGGTTTTTGAAAATGATAATGTCTATGTCATGATAAACCAAAGTCCCTACAAGGAAGGACATATATTGGTATTGCCTAAGAAACACGTTGTCGACCCGAGAGAATTAAATGAAAGGCTTCTTAAAAAACTTTATGAAACAATTAATTTTATGTTGGATGTTCT
>CAYMPD010000028.1:0-13771 GCA_964392445.1 uncultured archaeon
ACCAGAATGATTGCCTGTCTGACTATTGCTGGGACTCAGACGGGGATTCTGATTTGGAATGTAATTCCGGTACGACCGATGGTAACTCAACCGGTATAATGGCCTCAGAGGTCAACGACTGTTCTTCATCTGCATGTTTCTACAACGGAAGATGTTATTCTGATGGAAGTACTGAGACCATACAGGGGGAGAACCAGGTATGTGGCTCTGGGTATTGGGAAGGGCTGAGAACAGGTCCAGCAAAACCGATCAAGATGAATACCCACATGAACATCACCCAACAGAACTTAACCTTTGAGATAGGAATCAACGCTTCCAGCATAAGTGCGGGCGACGGCATAAAGATCAATTACACCGTAAGAAACCTGGACCCATACTGTTCTGAAAATCCTGATACAGGTTACTGTTACAGGAACAAAGACAGCTACATAAACCTGACCCAGATAAGACTCTGGTTCGGTGACAATTTAACCTATTATGATTTGGATAAAGACCTTTACGGTTACGAAATAAAGAGTGGAGAATTCGACAAAACAATCCCAGACATAGATTCATCCTGCTACGACATAAGGGCAGAGTTAGTCTACATAGACGGCAATGATGGTGATGAATACAGATTCCAATCTTCCAACCTCATACAAAGAGGGACATGTCTATCCAGAAATTCAACTGACCAACCCTGTTCCCATTCCACAGAGTGTGACCAGGGTTTGTACTGCCTGGACACAGATGATGACAACATCTTGGATACCTGCAAACAATCCTCAACCAGCTATGGTTACCTGTGTGAGAAAAGAGGTGTTGGTACAAAGGAAAGAGTGTCCACAGATGGTGATTGCAAGTGGGCAGCACCTGCAGCACAGAACTACAGCATACCTGACGGTTTAGAATGTGAATATGAAGAAGATTGTGTTAACACTTATTGCTGGGATGATGATTCAGACGGGGCAAGGGAGTGTGATTCCAACCCAACAACCGGAAGTGCATCTGGAGTAAATGCTTCAGACCAGTCCTGCCACCCATCATCCTGTTTCTATGCAGGCAGGTGTTATTCAAACGGAACAACCGTAGACTTGCATTCAGAAGGTGTTAATGAGGAATGTATAGACGGGAAATGGCATAAAAGAGTTGCCCTTGAACTGGAAGTCCCGGATACAATAACACCAGGCTCATCGGTTGACATCAACTACACAATAAGGAATTTATACCGGTTGTGTGAATCACCTGAGGAAACTTGTATAGAATTACCCAACCACACCTTAACCCTATCCAAACTAACCTTCCAGATAGCCGAACATAGAGTGAATGAATCCATTTCAGGAACACTGAAAGGTTTCGAGAACAAGACAGACACAATATCAGTGACTGTTCCCGTTATAAACCACACCGACTGCTTCGATATCAAAGGATTCCTATATTTCACAAGGGACGGTAACTCTGAAATAACCAGCTCTGATCCATACATAAGGGGAACCTGTTGGTACCAGAAAACATCAGGTTCATGTGACAAAGGACCTGAAGGTGATATAGATTACTTCTGTCTATACGACAGCCAGACAGACCCAACACCCGGAACCGTAAGTTCCTCATCCACAGATTACGGTAACCTATGTGACCGTTCTTTGGGTACTTCTGTAGCACAGAGGGTATCAGAAATAGACGACAACTGCAGGCCAGCAAGATGGTCACTCGAAAACCAGAACATTCCCCTAAACATGAGGTGCAGGTATGATGACGATTGTATATCTGGATATTGTAGGGACTATGATGGAGACGGGAAATATGTATGTGTGAGCGGTTTAGCCCAAGAGGGAGCCATTTGTACTTTGGAAACAGAATGTGATGCAGACTTCTGCTGGGACTCCGACGGTGATGGATTAAAAGAGTGTAACTCCACACCCAATGAAGGAAACTCAACCGGTATAATGACCAGCTTCCAGTCCTGCCACCCATCAGCCTGTTATTACGACTCCAATCCCGACCTACCTTTAGAGGAAAGATGTTACTCAGACGGTTCAACCCTTGATCTATTCTCGGATGGTGAGACAGAGACCTGTCATGACGGTAAGTGGCTGAGGAATGTAAGCCTTACATTGGAAATACCAGATGAATTCCAACCAAACCAGGAAGTTACGGTCAATTACACCGTACATAACCTGATGCCCATGTGTGAATGGGAAGAGGGTGTTTGCCAGGAGATAGAATCCAACATAATAACCCTGTCCAACCTTACCATCTACGTCACTGACCTTCATGTCTACGACGACACAATCTCCCATGAAATAATAGGCCATCACTCCATCAACAATTCATTTACGTTCACAGTACCTGGCATTAACCACACCACTTGCTACGATATCAAAGGCATCCTGAAATACACCAGAGACGGTTCAACCCTTGAGACTGGGACAGATTCTGCAATAAGGGGTTCATGCAGGTACAACAAAACGTCCGGATATTGTATAAGAGGTCCTGAAGCAGAGACGGGTTACTTCTGTTCCTACGATTCCCAAACCAATCCAACAAACGGGACCATTAACACATCAACAGATGATTACGGTTATGTCTGTGACCGTCAATTAAGTACGGGTGTGATACAGAGGGTGACAGAGAATGGTGGTGAGTGCCTTGAAGCAAGGACTTCATCCAAACACAAGAACATCCCTGATAGCATGGATTGTGCTTACCAGAATGATTGCCTGTCTGACTATTGCTGGGACTCAGACGGGGATTCTGATTTGGAATGTAATTCCGGTACGACCGATGGTAACTCAACCGGTATAATGGCCTCAGAGGTCAACGACTGTTCTTCATCTGCATGTTTCTACAACGGAAGATGTTATTCTGATGGAAGTACTGAGACCATACAGGGGGAGAGCAAAATATGTTCTAATGGATTTTGGTCATTTGAAATAATAGGTGACATAATAGCAGAATACAGAGACATAACCTATGAGTTCAAAGATATGGAACTTAATGATACACATATAAATACGAACGTTACACTTACAAATAATGAAGGATCAAGTTTAACTCTATTTGACACTTATTTTTACCTTGGAGATACTATTCAAGAAAAGAGAGAAATAGATATTTCAATTGATTCTGGATCTTCTGACACAAGATCATTTTCTATAGAAAAACCTACAGAAACCCCACCAACTTATTATATATTCCATGTGGAGAGTTTAATATATATAAATGATGAAGGATTTTGGGCTACGTCTGACTTTGGAACTTATGATGCTGTTAAAGATCAGATAAAAGCTGAACTCACTCCCCCATTATGGAACGATACAGATGGTTATCTAGGGGGTAACGCCAGTAAAATAGATCAGGGTGATTCTGTTCTACTCTATGGTATGGGTTATGATGAGACAGCTCTAGATTGGGCTGTACTTTCGACTAATGAGAGCAGTAGCTGGGAGAATAAAACATCTGATTACTCCTCACCACAGGACATGTCAGATGCATCAGAAACATGGATTTGGTCAAACTTCACTTGGATCAATTCATCTGTTCCAAAGGGAACAATAGTTGGATGGAGAATCTTTTACAACGATACTAGCGGCAATGAGAACGGAACTGATATTCAATCTTTTAAAATCAATCAGATTCCCCAATGGTCTAATAAAATAACGTCTCCATCTTCACCAGCAGATTACTCACCCGGACAGTCCTACCAGCTCAATATCACTTGGGTAAGTGATATAGGATTAGATACAGTTAAAATAGAACACAATCTTACAGGTTCAACATCACCACATAATGACTCATTTACTGGTAACGAAGATGGAGAATACTATTTCAATGTTTCTGACTTAGCAGCGGGTACTTATGTCTGGAGATCATTTGCTAATGATACTAATGGGGATGAAAATGTCACTGATCAGTGGAGTTATGTTGTTAGCAAGGGTTCTCCCAATCCAGTTAAATTATATTTGAACGGAACAGAGGGCTCGAACAAAACGATCACTTATCCAGAAAATGCGAATGCTACTGGTATTGCTCTTTACTCGAATGCCGGGACCGCTCATTTATTTAGAGATGGAATTGAAGTGGATTCTGGAGCTGATAAAGTTAACGAGACTATACTTTTGGGAAATGGTACCTATGCTTACAAAGTCAATATAACTGGTAATCATAACTACAGTTCTAACTCCACTGGGTTGACCTTCTATTTGACCGTCCACAAGGGATCACCATCTCTTTCAGTAGATTTTTCCCCCTCCTCATTAGAGACCTATGGAACCGAAACAATAACTAGTTGTTCCATCGAAGAAGGTGATTCTACAGCTACATTAACGTTATTTAGGAACAGTTCACAGGTCAAACAGGGTTCTGGTAATCAGTTTGAACAAATAACTCTTGGTGCAGGTGTTTGGAATTATTCTTGTAATTACAGCGAGTCAGAGAATTATACCTCTTCTTCAACTTTAGATAATTATTTAACTATTAGAAAAGCCTCCTCTACAGTTAATCTTCTTTTGAATGGGACAGATTCGGATAGAACATATAATTTAAATGAAACCATAAACAGTTCAGTACAATTAACCACACCATCAGGAACAAATGAAGAGCTGTTTTTAGATACTAATATTACAGGATGGACAACAGATTCCGGAACGACCCCCTTTGAAAACATGACTTCTATTTCATCAGTTGGGAAGTATAATTTCACGGGTTCTTGGGGTGGGAATGAGAACTACAGCAGTGGCTATGAAACTCATTATGTAACAATCCAAGAGCCCGCATATCTTGAAGTATCACTGATAACACCTCCGCCCACGTTAAGTGTAACTCGGTATACCAATTTCACAGTAAATGCGACAGTTCATTGTAGAGATGCTAACTGTGGTCATGTAGAAGCAATAGTTCAATATAATCTTTCCTCAGTAGATCCAGATACACCTGTAAACACAACTACCGGAGATACACCACTCTACGTTCAAAGTCTCCCACAAGACGCTTTGAAATCATGTCCAAATAATCCTTTAGATCAGGATGAATTCTGTAATTTAACTTGGGTATTAAATGCCACAGGAGCGGAAAATTCTGAATGGAAAGTGGGGACATTATTTAATACATCCAAATCAGGAATAGATGATAATCATACTGACAATTCAACAATAACCATTATCCATTGCTCATCTGATATAACTCTCTGGACTCCAGCGACAATAGACTTTGGAACTATAAATCCAAATACAAATGAGAATGAAGCAACAGGTAATTCAGGGAATGATTACAACATAACCATAAATGAAGGGAGTTGTAAGAGTAATTTATGGATAAAGGGGGAAGATTTGACAAATACAACTTATGGTACCTCAATTAATGTGGGTAATTTAACTTGGGGTAATTCCACCAACAATTATAATACATCCTATAATATGGCAGCCGAATATGCCTCTGTCAACAAAAGCGTTGCTGAAAGAAAGAAAGTCACAACTTATTACTGGTTAAATGTCCCGCCGATTTTAGCAGGTAAATACACTGGTAATGTTACTATTTTCGCTAATGAGACTGGAAGTTAAAAAAATAACTGTGCAGAGTTTTATACATATAAAATCATAATTTTTAAATAGTTTGTTATGAGAGAAATGTTAACTTTAGTCACAATAATTCTTTTAATACCTTTAGTCTACTCTTTCAATTTTGGGACAGTACCTAAAAATAATTACGAAAAAATTCAACAAGGTCAAAGTACTCACTACACAATCTTATTTTGGAATCTTGGTCAGTCATCTTATCCTGTAAGTGTAGAAATGTTGACAGAACTACCCGGTTGGGATATAATAGTAAGACCCCAGAATTTCATTTTAAAACCCACATCCACAGCTAAGCCACCTTATGGGGATGGTGAATATATAGAAATACCGGAGAGAGGTATAGTTGAAGTGGAAACATTAAGGGTTTTTGTAAAAACTCCCAATTATGTAGAACCTGGGACATATGAACTAGTTTTAGTTGCGAGAGCAGGGGATCTAACTGATCAAGTATCAGTTCTTCAGGAAAGAGAATTTAAGTTAAAATTGGAGGTAGAGAAAAATCCCACAGTTTTTGAAAGAACCTACGAATCATTAAAATTGACGGGTAAAAAGGTGGTGGAAAGAAGTAAAGAGGTAAAGAATACTGCTACAGGTATGGTAACTAGCACAAATTTTAGCCCTTTACTTGTTTTCATAGGAGGTTTAATTCTTATTTTATTGATTATTTTATTAGTTGTGGTTAAATAAAAAGAATTTAAGATGTAACTAATTAACATTTATTATACAAAACTATTTAGTCTAACTTTTAAACAATATTGTTATGGAGTATGATATACTTTCTAAAAAACCTTTAAAATCTCCTAATCTTAAGATTATTGATCATGTAGGAATACTTTATGGTACAGTAAACGGTGAAAAACTCTGGGAAGTGGACAAAGTAGCTTGGGAAGTTCTAAAAATGTGCGATGGAGATAAAACCGTGGATCAAATAATATGGTCTGTCTCAAAAAAATTCCAGATAGAAATGGAAGAAGTTAAACCTATAGTGGTAGCAATATTCAAGGAACTGAAAAGAATAGATTTTATAGAATATAAAGACTAGTCCATTTTACTTTTAATTTTATCAAGAACATCCTTTTCTTTTACCATATTAACAAATCTTTCTTTGGGATAGCAGAGTTTTGCCACACCTACTTTTCTTTGGTGCACTTTTCCCTCTCCTATTAATTCATGAATATATTTTGTAGCTGTAATTCTACTCATATCTACCATTTCTGATATTTTTTGAATTGTTAATCCTTCAGGATGACTTTTGACAGCCTCTAAGATTTTTTCTTTTTGTCCATTCTCTATTTAATCTACCCCATTTAAATACTATGTCTATTTTATAATATTTAGTAAGTAATTTTATTAATATATTATGGTTAACAGTAATATTTAAATATAACATATCTCTATAATTTATGCATAAGTTTAATATGGAAAAGAACCAAAACTATTAGTAGGAGGTAAATAAATGAAAATTCGATTGGAGTTCGCATTTTTGATCTTTTTTATAGGAATTTTGGCCTTTTTATCACCAAATTTTGTCTTATCAGCTACAGTTTCTGACAACGCTACGGTAGATGTTACAATATCTGCTGTTACTGAGATTACCCTAAATACATCGACATTATCTTGGGGTGCTGCTACGCCAGGATCTAACACTTCATCTATAGAAGTAACAGTAACAAACACAGGATCTACTCAGGTAAATAATATTTATTCTCATGTGGACACAATCGACGTAGAAAGTAGTAACCCTTGGGATTCGTCAGGGACCGCGAGTGGCTGGTCGGCTGCAACATTCTTAGATGTTGGTAATGGGACAGTAGCTTCCGATCCAAGTTATTACTATGTTGGTCATGTAGAGTGGAATAAAAGTGATGACACAGATGCTTCAGGTTATACATTAAACTCATCTGGTACAGGATGGAAATTATCTTATGGTAGACTTTGGTTAGATGGAACTGATGCAAGTGATTTCTACTATTGGCAATTGGTAAATGGTAGTGATGGAACATGTAAGTCTGCTGATACTGTTTTTAAAGTACAACAAACTAGAGATAGTAAAAATGTTGATGGAGGTACAGAAGCTGATGCAGAAGCTCAGAGTGGTGATTGGGCGACTTGGACTTTAGCTTCAGGAGTTGGATCAGAATATTGTATAGCGACTTATACTGATTGCACAAAGTTTGTGTTGCATAGATACGACTATAACACGACATTTCCAACTTGTTCAAATAGAGAATATATAATAGATGGGGGACCAATGAGTCCGAGTGATTACATAACCCTATCATTAAGAGCAAGAGTAGAGGCAGGTCATATAGAAGGAGCTGCAAGTACTGGTAATCTAAGGATTTATGCAAGTTCAGTAGCATAAACCTAATAACTTTTATTTCTCTAATTTCTAATACATAGACATGAAATTATCTAATAGATTATTTTTCAGTTTTTTAATATCAAGTATAGTTCTTCTACCTCTAGTCAGCAGTGTATCAGTAGGTATATCCCCGGGGCATTTAAATCTGGGAGAGATTGAACCTGGTGATTCTAAAATTGCTAGATTTTATTTAGTTACTTCCTCTAAAGAGAAGATGATAGTTCACCTTAGTTCTACAGAAGGAAACATGAACATTTATGATAGAGAGGAATACAGAGATTTGAGAAAGAATCATTCTGAGGAAGACATTAGTTCTTGGGTAGAATTCATCAATAATCCCACGGAATTATTACCTCCAAGTCAGGTTTCAGCAAAGATGAAAGAGGGATTGAATGTTGAACAACTAAGAGAAGTTAAATTCGTTTTAAGGATACCAGAGGATGCCGAACCTGGTTATCATACTGGGATTATATATATGGATCCTAAAGTAACAAAAGATGAGGAAGCAAATGTTTTTGTGAAATCTATCGTACCTCTAACTTATATTTTCAAAGTTAAAGGGAAAGCGATTAGAAGTGGAAATATAATAGACATAATTCACAAAACTAATAGTTTTGGTAGGAAGTGGGTACAAGTTTTTTATGAAAATAATGGAACAGTAACAACTTATGTAAATCGAGGAAGTATTATCTTTTATAATGAGAAGGGTAGAATAATTTTTGATAAAAAAACAGACGCTAGATTTGTAAAACCCGGAGAAATAAGAGAATTCAATACTTTTATAAGACCTGGAGAGTTAGAAGATGGCGAATATGATGTTAAGGTCACTTTTGATTATACCACAGACTCTGTAACAAGAGATTTGAGACTCGATCTAGGTACAATCTCTGAGTCACCAACTGGAAAAGTTACCGAAGAGATTCAGGGGAGGTGGGAAATACCATGGAAAATAATAATAGTAATTCTTATTATAATTTTAATAACCTATATTATTTACAAGGGATGAATAATGGAAAGAAAAATTTTAGTAATCATTTTTTTCTTAATTTCTCTAATCTTTGTTTTTTTTGTTATACTTTCTGAATATTCAACTCCTGAATTAAAAGGCGTAGATGGATTTGAAAACGGAACATTTGAAAAAAAAGAAAACCCGTTTTTTACCCATGAGATAATAAAATATTTTACTACAGCCGAGATTACAGAATTTGAGCCTAATGCATCAAAACAGAAAATAGGTGTGAATGTTGATCAGAATTATATTGGATTTGGGAAAATACCACAAACTTCTGGTAGTAAAAGGACGCTTGTACTGAATAATACTAAAGATATATCTTATAGAATAAGATTCTTTGTATATGGGAATATAAGTGGGTTAGTTAGTTTTGGGAGAAGAGATTTTCTAATAAAACCAGGAGAGGGAATCGAAGTTCCTGTGAATTTAAACACATATAGGAATAGCAAACCGGGTATTTATACTGGAGAGATAGGCATCGTAATTTCTATACCTAAAAATTTAATTTCTAAGAGTTTCCAGAGGTGGGTTTGAATTAAATTACTTTATTTTACTCTTATTTTCATATTAGTTCTTGTTTCATGTTCTTATTCTCTCAAAGTTTTTCTAAACTTAGCTGAGGTATTAGAAGGAAGTTTATCACAAATAAATTATAAAAATTTAATAAAAAATGAGATTTTTAAGTTAAGTTTCAGATTTCTTAATTCTGGAAGTGTAGGATATAAGTTGAGAGGAAGGTTGGATATATTTGACCAAGAGAGCAATTGGATTTTTACAGCTTGGACTCAAGAGGTTGATTTTTATCCTGGAACAGATAAGATTCTTAGCATCTATTACTATCCTCTTAATATTACTGGAAATTTTAATGGTAGATTAAGAGTGTATTATGGTAATGAAATTCTTGAAGACTTTTCTATAAGATTCAGAGTTGAGTCTCCAATAAGACCAAAAGAAATTGTCAATATTTCTAATATAAAAGTTTACGATAATGTAATAGTAATGGATATAAAATCTAATAAAAATTTAACTAATGTTCTTATTGTCCCATCAAACTATCCCTTGGGTTGGATTTTTGAACAGAAAAAAATTCATGAACTTAAAGCTAATGAAATCGAACGTATATCTATTGATTATGAACCCACTCTTTGGATACCAGAAAGAAATGTTAGTTTTTATATAGTTACAGAAGATGGTAAGTATTTCGGAAGTAAAACCTTCACCTTAGAAAAAGAGAGTGGCTTAGAGAGATTTCTATATTCAACTAATAAGTGGTTAGAGAATTTTCTGTCGAAAATTTATAATCCCAAAAACTAAAAACTATACATATGTATTCAAGGATAATTGGTGTGATTTCGGGGAAAGGTGGTGTGGGAAAAACAACCACTGTAATTAATCTTTCTGCGGCTTTAAATCAAATGAACAAGAATGTTATAGCACTTGATGCTGATGTCAAAATGTCAGGACTTGGCCTACAGTTGGGAATGTATTATTTTCCTGTTACTCTAAACGATGTTCTCAAAAATACCAAGAATCTTTACCAAGCAATGTATATCCATTCTTCTGGTTTGAGAATAATTCCAGCATCACTATGTCTCAGGGAATGTAATCTATCTAATTTTGAAAAGATCTTAAATAACCCTCTCTTAGAAAACAACATGATTTTGGTTGATGGGCCACCTGGTTTGGAAGAAAATGCAATATCAGTTATGAAAGCTTGTCAAAGAACTTTAATAGTTACAGAACCTGAATTACCTGCGATTTCAGATGTTATGAAAATAATAAAACTGAGCAAAGAAAGAGAAATTAAACCCTTAGGGATAATAATTAACAAGTATAGAAAAGGAAAAAATCAGATAACCAAAAACGAGATTCAATCCACCTGTAATCTTCCAATTATTGGAGTTATTCCTGAAGATAAAGATGTTAAAAAAAGTATTTTTCAAAGAAAACCTGTTGTATTTTCGAGTCCATATTCACCCGCTTCAATAGCTTATAAGAAAATCGCTGCTAGATTGATTGGACAGGAGTATGAAGATGATAGGAATTTATTGAAAAGGTTTTTGTCAAGGTTTTGATATGAGGAAATTATTGTTATCACTAACATTTTTGGTAATTTTAGCTAGTATTTCAGAGGCAAAACCAGTAATTTCTAATTTAACAGTAGACCCGACTAGTTTATGGTTGGGTGAAAGTGCGACTATATCTTTGAACTGTATAGATGATAATGAAAACAACACAATAATCAAGACTTATCTAAACATTTCAGGACCTGATATTTTTATCTCTGATTGGGATATGGAAGTAATTCAGGGAAACAAATACTCATTGACAATCGATAATTCTTATCTTTATAAGACTGGAGACTATGAAGTTAATGTTTACTGTGAAAATGTTGCAGGTGATACTGAGACTGACAAGGTAACTTTCAGAATATCCAATCTTATAAATGAAATCAATGAAATTTCGCCTGACCCAGCTTATCTAGGTGATCAACTGGAAATAGATGTTTTTGTCAAGAAAGATGACATTAAACTTAATTCTGGTGTCAACTTTACTGTGGAAATAGGAGATTATAAGAAAACCTTCAGTCAAGATCCACCACCTCTTTATGATGGAGGGCGAGGGTGGATATTAAAGATAGATATTCCGGATTCTATTGGGGTATATGATTTAGTGGTTCAGTCAAAGTATGATAGGGCTCAAGCGACGGTACAGGATCAAATAGAAATCAAGCAACCTCTTCAGTTTGACTTGGTTAATATAGATAAAAAATATCTTAAAGACAGTGAGAATATAACTTTAACATTCCAGAATTCTTATAAAGGGGAGTTATTTGACCTTTCTAAAAATAATCTTAAAATATGGATCGACAATACCGATTGTGAGATATTAGAAACATCCAGAACAGGGAGTTATTCTTATGTGAAGATAAAAGTACCTAATCTTTCTCCAGGTGAATACGATCTTAGAATAAGACTAACTTATGAAGATTTAGATACGAAGAGTACCAATTACTTCGTCAAAGAAATCAAAGAAAAAGTTAATTATATTGTCACGGTTTCAGGGGATATAATAGATGCTGATGATAATCCTGTGAAGACATCAATTGATTTCAAGAATAGTAGGGTGAACAAAAAAATTTATACAGATGGAGAGGGACATTATTCTGCAGAAATACCTATAGGGGATTATGAGATTAAATTAGATTTCCCAGGATCAACTATAATATTAACAGGAGTCGATATTGGAGATTTTGAAGATCCTATAAGATATGATGAAGTATCTTCTGGCATTAATATAGAAGGTATAGGTGTCGTAGAGATTTTTGTCTATGAATTTGCTTTGGATTTTGAAGAAGCTTATATTGAAATGGAGTATGATGATAGTAAAATACCAGATGAAAATAGGATTTCTCTTTATAGATGCGAGAGTTGGAATTTTGGGAGAAGAGAATGTAATAGTGAATGGAATAAAATTAGCGCTAATGCCGATGATATCAGAAATTATGTTAAACTAAATACAACTACTCTTTCAACTTTCCTTGTAGGTTATAAAAAGGAGATGTTAGTTGATGCTAATATTGAGAAGGAACAATATTATCTTAACGATATAATAAAAATTCTTGGTATAGTTGAGGACGAGGAACAAAGAGCAGTTAGTGGAGCAGAAATAAAAGGAAGAATCGAAGGTACTAATATAGAGTTTAAAACTGAGTCTGATGATGGGGGAGTTTTTTCAAAAGAGTTCCAAGGACCAAACAAAGAAGGAATTTATAATATTACCCTTACAGCTGATAAATCTCCTTATGGAAAGGTAAATCAAACAATAAATTTGGAAGTGGTCAGAAGTAAAAAACTTACATTGACAGTTCCTAGTAGCATAAAAGTAAGGAAAGGGGAAAACAAAACTTCAGAATTCCTTATTAACAATATTGGTCAAACAGATTTTCAGAATTTAGTTCTTTCGATAGAGGGAATACCTGATTACTATAATATTATAGATGGAGAAATATCTGAGCTTAAAACTGGGGAAAAAAAGATCGTGCCGGTTATCCTCCAAATTCCCAAAGGAGCTAGAATAGAAACTTATTCTGGTAAGGCGAGAGTAGACTATGATAATGTAAGCTTAGAAGAAAAATTTCTTTTAAATATTTTAGAAATGGAGGAAAATCAAACTACTGGGGAAGTACAAGGCGATGATCAAAAAGAACCAGAATTTAGTTTACCTTCTGCTAAAATTGTTATACCTAGTTTTTCCATAGAGACAATTTTAATTTCTATATTCGGTGTTTTATCAGTGGGGAGTGCTGCTTGGTTCAGAAGGAAAAAAAATATACCAGATGAAGAGAGAAAGGATGTTAAAAATTTACTTTTAGATATTAAGAGAGAGATAGAAAGAGAACATACAGATTCTAAGAAAAAATCTAATAAAAGGAAAGAGCAAATTAATTATGCTAGTTGATGAGAAAAAAACTTTATTCTAGTAATCCCAATTATTTCTTGAAATACATGGTTTCAATTAAAACTATCTTGATATTAAATATAATTCTCCTATGTTTAGCTTTAATTTACTATTTTAGAGTTGAAATAACGGGCTTTGTCTCCGATGTTGCGACTGTTTCTTTGAGTATAGGTGGTGCAGAGGTTAGATTAACAATCTATAATGAAAAATCAAAATACTGTCCAAATGAAAGTGCTACTATAGCTAATATAATTCAAAATACGGGGATATTAGATACTTCTGGAAATCTTTCAACCACTATCAGTTCTCCTGATGGTGAGGTTATTCTTTCAGATAATTGGAATAATATTGATTTACCTGTTGACGAAACAAAAGAATTCA
>CAYMPD010000029.1:0-9525 GCA_964392445.1 uncultured archaeon
GGAAAAAAACCGGTGTTATTAGATGCAATCATAGAAGTACGGAAAAAATCATAGCCTCACTTGGTTTGATAGATAGGTTGGGAGATAATAGGATTTGTTTTAAGATTCTTGGGATTTCTGGGACTATTAAGGGATTGAAATTGAAATGATTCCAGTTTTTTTGATACACATATTTCCTTGAAAAATTTTCCTGCCCCACACTTTACTTAAGAAAATAAAAGCAAACCCAAAACTTTAAATCACTCAAATAAAAATTTCTCTTGTATTATTGATATAAGAATCAAAAACCAAAAATATTGTTAAATAATATTCAAAAAAATAAGAGGTGAATTTATGCCACAAATGTTACCAGAATATATGGGCTACGATCGGACAATGTCTACTTTCTCTCCAGATGGAAGACTATTTCAAGTAGAATACGCCAAAGAAGCAGTGAAAAAAGGTGCAACCTCGGTTGGATTAACGTTCAATGGAGGAGTAATGCTTGCAACGATTAAACAATCAATGAAGTTAGGAGTTCCTGAAACTCTGGAAAAATTGTTTAAGGTGGATGAGCATATAGGAGTAGTTGCTGCAGGATTATTAGCAGACGCAAGAGTTATAGTAGACCAATTAAGAACCAAAGCCCAAGTAAATAGGATTACTTACGAAGAATCTATGGATGTACTAGCTCTATCAAAAGAATTAGGAGATAGAATGCAGTTCTCTACATTATATGCAGGATTAAGACCGTTCGGTGCTTCATTCCTATTAGGAGGAGTTGATTCTACAGGACCTCATTTAGTTGAAGCAGATCCTTCAGGTATGTTATATGAATGGAAGGCTTATGCAGTAGGTAGAGGCGCAGAGACGGTAAATAAAATTTTCATGTCAAAATACAAGGATAATATGTCAGAAGAAAAGGCGTTAAAACTAGTAATAGAAGTGATGAAAAAAACAGAAAAGGTTAAAGAACCTTCAGAAGTACTAGAAATAGCAGTCATCAGAGAATCAGATAAAAAGATAGAACTATTATCAAACGGAAAAATTAAGGAATTATCGTGAAATTGTTATGGTTAATGTAGATGAAGCTGTTGTCTGTAGGTTGAAGAAGGGTGACAAAGAGTTCGAAATACTAGTAGACCCTGATAAGGCCTGGGACTTCAAAAAGGGTAAAAAAATTAACCTAGATGATATTCTTGCATTTCCTGGGGTATACCATGATGTGAGGAAAGGGGAGTCTATCCCTGAAGAGGAATTACAGGAGAACTTCGGCTCAGTAGACGCGAGGAAAATTGCTAGGAAGATTTTAGGGGAAGGAGAATTGCAGTTTACGACACAACAGAGAAGGCAGTTTGTTGAAGAAAAAACCAAACAAATAGCAAATATAATCTCTAGAAGGGGTATAAACCCCCAAACAGGTAGTCCACACCCACCTCAAAGGATTCTAAACGCCATGGAGAAGGCCGGAGTGAACGTAGATCCGTTTCAGGACACGAATTCTCAGGTGGAAAGAATAGTAAAAGATTTAAAAGTTATATTACCAATAAGATTTGAGAGTGTAAAGGTTCGAATTCGGATACCACCTCAATACGCTGGTCGAGCTTACTCTGATATTAAAAGAATATACAAGGAATCAGCTGAGAGATGGCTTAATGATGGGTCGCTTGAACTGATAATTCAAATTCCTGCTGGAATGGAAGGAGAATTGTTGGAAAAAGTGGGTTCAATAACGAAAGGACAATTTACATCAAAAGTAATAGAGAGAAGTGGTTAAATGGAAAATAATGAAAAAGTACGAGAAATTACCATACCAGGTGAACTTATAGGAAGTACTAAAACTTTCAAGTATGGGTATGGTACTTATGTGGAAAACGATAAAATATTTTCAAAGTTTGTCGGTATTCTTAGAAAGAACAAAGACTATGTATCCGTCATTCCTTTATCAGGAGTTTATATGCCTCAAATTAAGGATAATGTAGTGGGTATTGTTGAAGATGTGAGCAAGTTTGGATGGAATGTTGATATTAACGCTCCATGGGACGGATTTCTTTCTCTTTCTGAGGGTGTTGAAGAATATGTGGACCTTAAAAAGGTTAAAATGACTAAATACTTTGACATTGGGGACGTAATTTACGCTCAGGTAGTAGGGAACAGAAGAGGAGACATTCAATTAACAATGAAAACACCAATGTCAAGAAAACTCAAAGGAGGAACTATCGTGAAAATAACAGCAAACAAGGTCCCAAGATTGATTGGAAAGCAAGGGAGTATGGTAAATCTAATAAAAGACAACACCGGAACGATTATTAGAATTGGACAGAATGGGTTGGTATGGTTAGATGGAGATAATATTCAAAAAGCAATAAGAGCAATAAAAATGGTTGAAGAAAAATCCCATGTTTATGGGTTAACAGAAGAAGTATCAGAATTATTGAGTTGATTAATATGATGAAAACAGATGAAAAATTGATTGTTAAAGGTAAAAGACTAGATGGTAGAAAGCCAGAAGATATAAGAGAAATGGAGATGAAGGTTGGTATAATTCCAAACGCTGAAGGATCAGCATTAGTATCCTTTGGAAAAACTACAGCTTTAGCCTCAGTTTATGGTCCTAGACCTTTACATCCAAGACATTTACAAAGATCAGATACAGGCGTACTTGATTACAAATATGATATGGCATCATTTTCAGTTGATGAAAGAAAAAGACCAGGTCCTTCAAGAAGAGACATAGAAATTTCAAAGGTTTCTAGATTAGCTTTAGAACCAGCATTGTTTTTGAAAAAATTTCCAAGGACGGTTGTTGATGTTTTTGTTGAAATACTTCAAGCAGACGGTTCCACAAGAGTCACGGCAATTAATGCTGCATCTTTAGCTTTAGCAGATGCTGGTGTACCTATGAGAGATTTGGTTGTTGGTTTGTCGGGTGGGATGATTGACGGAAAACCAGTCATAGATCTGTGTGGTAAAGAGGATAATTATTGTGATGCGGACATACCAATAGCTTACTTACCAAATAAAAAGGAAATAACACTTTTGCAAATGGATGGGAGGTTAAAGCCCGAAGAAACTAAAAAAATAATAAGAGATGTTTTACACGCATCCAAGAAAGTTTATGATAAGCAAGTTGAAGCTTTAAGAAAAAAATATAGTGAGTGATATGAAATCAGATTATATATTAAAATTATTGGAAACAGATGAAAGGATAGATGGGAGAAAGTTAGATGAATTTAGGGAGATAGTAATTGAAAAAAACCCTATTGAAAGAGCTGAAGGATCTGCTCGAGTAAAATTGGGTAAAACGGATGTTATTGTTGGGATTAAGATGGAGTTGGGAACCCCTTACCCAGATAAACCTAATGCTGGTGTTCTAAGAACGGGGGCAGAGTTTAATCCAATGGCACACCCTGAATTTTCAACAGGTCCTCCAGGTGAAGATGCTACAGAGGTTGCAAGGGTTATTGATAGAGGAATAAGGGAATCAGAGACAATAGATGTTGAGAAACTTTGCATAGAAGAAGGGGAGAAAGTCTGGATGGTTTATGTTGATCTTTATCCGATTAATCATGATGGTAATTTAATTGACTCTGGATCAATAGCAGCTTTGGTTGCGTTGAATGAGGCCAAGATGCCTACACTAGAGGAAGATGATAAAATCAATCGGGAAAAACTAAAGGGTTCACTACCAATAAACCACCAACCTATAACAGTTACAATCGGGAAAGTGGAAGGTAAATTTTTGGTTGATCCAACATTTGACGAGGAAAAGGTATTGGGAACAAAATTGAATATCGCCATTACTGAGGAAGGAAAGGTTGTTTCGATGCAGAAGAGTGGTACTGAACCTTTGTCAGATGATGATGTTGACAAAATGATTGATATTGCAGTTAAAAAATCAAAAGAAATAAGGAAGTTGATTTCAAATGGGAAGAAAAAAGCTAAGTCGAAAACTAAGACAAATAAAAGCAGGAAAAGTAAGGCTAGCTCCTAGATGGGTTGACATTAAAAAATTCGGCCTGAAAAGAGCTGGTAACAGAAGAGTAGCAGTTAATAGAAGAAGCTGGAGAAGAAAAAAGTTGAAGATATAGTTCCATTTTTTTCTGGTCTAAATATATAAAAATTCAAATTCTTAACTTAGTAATAATTATATAGTGATTTAATGACAAGGCCTCGGAAATATTATATTGATTCTAGTGATGGGTATAGAACTGAAATGATTGAGGTGGAAATATTAAGACTAATGTTTCCTTGGGATGAGGAAAAAGCTTTATGTTTTCTAAATGATATCGTCAATACAGTGTTTGATGGACATCAAATTCCAAGAGAAATAGAAGGAACTCCAAGCTATGAAATTGTAGAAAGAAATGGTGGTAATTTTTTCATTAGAACAAGAGCTGATTATTGGCAAGTTTATCTAAGAGAAGGAGAAGAAATTCTAGAAGAAATGGAGATAAGACAACCAAATTTTCCTTATAGTATAATTTTAGCTGGAGCCTGGATTCATTGCGGTGAAGTTTTTGCTACAAGTCCAAGTAATGCAAGATTTCTTGAAAGTCAGGAATATCTGAAACACTTTGAAGGATGTGAAGTATAAGAGAAGTTGAAAATATAATTCCAAGATTTATACTTTTTCTACTAAAATTACTTTATGAGTTGGAAAGATTTAGATCGCGGAGTATTTTTGGTGAATGTTGTTGGGGTTGTTTACGATCCTGAAAAGAAAAAGATCCTGATAGGGAAAAGAGAGAAGGATGAATATATTCCTGAACTCACATGGTGTTTTCCTGGTGGTAGACCAACTTACAAAAATTCTCTCAGTGCTTGTTTGAGAAGAGAGATCAAGAAGAAAACCAACTTGGATATTAATGTAATTGATTGCTTCTTCACCAGAACACTTCCTGAGAAACCTGAATTCTTAGTGGTATATTATTTTTGTGAGGTGCTTGAAGAAACTGAAAAACCAAAAGCAGGCGATAAACTCACTGAACTAAAATGGGTAAAACCAACCGAGGTCGAGAAGTACTTTACCACTTCAGTTGATCCTGTTGTGATGAGTTTTCTAGATGCTTTGGAAAATGGTGAGATTTGAAGAAAGTTGTAATACTCTTATATTATCCCGTTCCAAAGATTATCATATGTTCGGTCGTAAAATTCCGAGATTTTTTTATCTCAGTTATAAGGTACCTAAATTTCTTTTATAATATGCTAAAGTTCATAACGAGGAAAATTCGGAAGTCCTCAAAGAATCTGGAGTTCATCTTAGAGAAAAAATTGAGGAATTTGTTAAAGAACTCGAAAAAGAAGGAAAAAATTAAAGAAAAAGAAAAGTAAAAAGAAGAAAAAGTAACCAACAATTAACCATTTAAATCCATCCATTCAATTATTCTCTAATGTTTTCAAGAACAACGCCCTAATAATCCTATTCTAGACCTTTAATTAGTTGATACTGTTTAATTTTAAGGTGATTCTATGTCGATAGTTAAGGATTTTAAATGGAAAAAAGATACTAAAGTTCAAGATTTGGTTAAAGATTTAGGTAGTTCAGGCTTTCAAGGAATTGAATTAAAAAAAGCTGCAGATTGTTTTGTGAAAATGAAAAGAGAGGGAGCGAAAATATTCTTTACTTTTACTTCTAACATGACCACTTCTGGTTTAAGAGGATTTTTTTCTCAGATGGTTAAGCTTGGTATGGCAGATGTAGTAATAACAACTGTTGGGAGTATAGAAGAAGATATAATGAAGTCAATTGGAGAAGATTTCTACATAGGAAAATATTACAGTGATGATGTGGCACTCTATGAGAAAGGAACAAATCGAGTAGGAAATCTTTTGATCAAAAACGAAAGTTACGAGAGATTTGAAGCTTGGATGAAAGATACACTAGCAAAATTATATGAGAAGAAAAAAAGATATTCTGTCGTAGAATTACTCAGAGAAATAGGTCTTATGCTTGATGACGAAGAGTCAATACTTACCCAATGTTCAAAGAATGATATTCCATTATTTTGTCCCGCGATTACTGATGGTTCATTCGGTTTTCATCTCTTTTTATTCCAGCAGGATCACCCTGATTTTATCGTGGACGTAGTTAAAGATTTCAAAGGTTTAATAACGGCTTCAAGCTACGATGACAAAAAAGCAATTATCACCCTAGGTGGAGGAGTTTCCAAACATCATGCAATTCTTGGGACATTATTAAGTGGTGGAGTTGAGTATGCGGTTTATATGACAACCGCACGCCAATACTCCGGTAGTCTAAGTGGTGCTACAACTAGAGAAGCTAAGAGTTGGGGGAAGATTAAAGATGATGCAGATGCGGTCACTGTTATCGGTGATGTTAGTATTACTTTTCCTTTGGCAATGTTTACTGCGTTAGATCAATTATCAGAAGAGGGGTTATTGAATGACTAAATCCAAATTCATAGTTAGTAAACCCAAGTTAATAGAACAGTTTCAGAAATTGAAACGCTTGGGATTAGATGTCTCTTACAGTGTTAAAACCTTTCCAGAGATATGTTGGATTCTTGAAGAAAATACAGATTCATTTTTCAGTATTCACACTTCCCAGAGTTTAGGGTTTGTCAAAGACATGTCAAGAGTCTGGTTCTTAGCTCAGGCATGGAATTTCAAATTGTTGGATGAATTAATAGAAAAGGGGATTATGAATTTTATAGTTGACAATGAGACTGATCTTGAAACATTAATAAAATATCTTGAAAAAAATAATAGGAAAATTAATCTCCTGCTCCGAATGAAGATGAAGGAATATACAATTTACACAGGTAAGTATTTTGTCTTTGGAATGACATATGAGAAAATAAACGAATGGATACCTAAATTGAGGAAGAATAAGAATATCGAAAAACTAGGAGTTCATTTCCACAGAAAAACCCAGAACACAAGTGAATGGTCAATCAAAAGAGAAGTAGAACAGAAATTAAAGAAAGAAACTTTAGAAAGTATAGATTTATTTAACATTGGCGGAGGTCTTCCAGTAGATTACAAGAATTCCAGTGCCAGAAATCTTCCTAATATTCTCGATAAAATAGTTGAGTTCAAAGATTGGATAGAAAATACTTACGGTGTTAAAACAATAATAGAGCCTGGAAGATTTATATCTGCTCCGCCGACAAGAATTGAAACAGAGATATTAGCTATTCACGAAAATACAGTCGTTGTAGACACATCCGTTTATAATTCTTCGATGGATACTATCATAGTCCCAATTAAACTTTTGATTGAAGGGGAATTAGATGGAGGGAAGGATTATCTGATCAAAGGTTGCACACCTTGCTCAATGGATGTGTTTAGGTATAGGGTTAAATTGAAAAATCCTAAAGTAGGTGATAAACTAGTTTTTCTAAATGCTGGTGGGTATAATTTTACCACTAAGTTCTGTAATTTACCTAAGTTGGATGTTGAGTTTGTGGAGTAAGTTTATTTTCTATTAGATAGAAATAATGAATGGTAGTATGAGCGATATTGTCTGGATGATAATAGCCTTTATGTTAACAGTGGTATTAGGTGTAATTATAATCAAAAGGAGCTAAGGTGAAGAATTCAGATGATAAATTTAATCGAAATTTTTGAGATTTTGAGAACGGATTATGGGCCACAAGTTCTGGTTTTGATACTCTTAGTAGCAGTAGTGTTTGCTTACTTTTTTTATGAAGGGTAGAATTATACTTCCAAAATCACTCTAAGCTCTAATCTCAACAACATCTTTATCTTTAAGAACATGTTCCAGTCCAACCTGTGCACCATTAAATTTAACAGAACTACCCCAGATCTTAGCATAACGGAAATGCTCAAGTAAATCCTTATGAACTTCTTTAACCACCTTTTCAACCCTAGCACCTTCTTTAAAAACTATAGGTTTGTCTTCACGTTTCTTCCCCGGAGTTTTAGTATAAACTCGTATTTTACCTAGATTATTCCATATGTCCTCTTTCAATTTTTCCCTATCAATCTCTTTCATAGTTGTTACATAAATTCTCTTACAATTTACCCCTCTTTCAGCCAAAACCTTATCCAAATCTTTTCTCTGTTTCTCCAATCCTTTGTTAATATCAAGTAAAACTAGAACCAAATCTGTGTTATAAACCACGCTCATGGATTGAGGATCAAACGTGGATGGTATCTCAACTATCTGTACCCAGATATCTTCGTACTTCATCATTCCGAATTGTGGGAGGGTGGTCGTGAATTTGTAAGGGGCAATCTCAACATCTTTACCAGTTAATTCTTTCAGTAATGTACTTTTACCCGAATTAGTTTTTCCGATTAAGCATACTTGTCCCGCACCTTCCTTTTTGATAGACCATTTTGGTCTTCTTCCAGCCTTTTGGGGTTTTTGATCCTTAACTTTTGCCAATTTTTTTCTAAGTTGAGCCAAAACGTTCTCCGTGCCCTTATGTTTAGGTAGTAGTCTGATCATCTCTTCAAGATAAAGTATCTTCTCATCCCTACTTTTCGCACTTCTAAACTTTTCTTCTGCTTTATAATATTCTATAGGTGCATTAACTGGCATCTTCTTCCTCCATGAACAATTTACAAGCAAGGATATGACTACAATCCTTTAATTTTAACGCATAGTATCTGCAATCACAGCTCCAGGAATCCTTTTTTTTGTCATACATTACCTGCCGATTTTCTTTACCATCATTAATAACAGTGAAGTGAATCCTTTTCGGAGTATCTACCTCTTTCTTAACCTTTCCGTTTTTGAATAACCAATAACCTTTTCTCTTAGTTTTCCAGGATAGCTCTCGCATGCTCATTATTTAATAATCGAAAGATTTAATTTTTGTCATGAAGATAAGTTTGTTTTTGATCGTCGTGAATTTACTCGTATTTTTGTTGGCAGTTGGTAATCCCGAGTATTACATAGAGAGATATGGATTCAGTGTGAACAGCCTTATTTCTGGGAGATACGAAGTTTTAGTTACATCTTTATTCCTACACTCTGGATTTCTGCATCTCGGCTTTAACATGTTAGCCCTATTTTTGCTCGGAAGCTCTTTGGAAGAGAAACTTAAACCAGGAAAATATCTTTTAGTCTATTTACTAAGTGGAATCCTTGGAAATCTAATCATGTTCATACCATTTTATCCACCAGAAACTGTAGGAGTAGGCGCTTCTGGAGCTATTTCAGGTCTAGTGGGAGTAGGGACATTTCTGTATCCTGGTAAATTAGTTATTTTTCAATCTATTCTACCTGTACCTTTTGTTCTAGCTGGAGTTATTTACTTTTTATCAACCACTTTCAATCTTTTCATACCTTCACATATAGCTTATCCTGTTCATCTCGCTGGATTTTTAGTAGGATCAGTTTTTGGATTAACTTGGGCGGGTAAAAAACGTAAGAAAAGTATTTTAATCTTCTTTTTGGTGCTTATATTGGTTATTTTGTTACCTTATTTGCTGGAGTTGGTATTATGAAAAATTTGGGAAAAATAATAGAAAAATTAAAGGAAAATGCTGCTAAAAAAATATTCATTCAATACCCCGAAGGATTAACTACAAAAATAACAGATATTTCCA
>CAYMPD010000030.1:0-9199 GCA_964392445.1 uncultured archaeon
TATTGGGTCGCTAGAAAGAACATCACCCCAAATATCTGATTTTTGCATTTTAATATCATCTCTTCTAAATAATTATAGCTTTTTCCCTCAATCTTTAATAACATACAAGATTTATTCAATCATTTCCTTTCTGCTCAAATTTTGATGTTATGTCTTTGTTCATTTCTTGAACACTTTTGTTCAATTTTTGAACTTATTATTACACGGATAAAAGATAAAATTATCCCCTAAAACACAGCCCATCACACTGACCTCTTTCCTTGAACAAACAATCCTTACAGACTTCGGGATAACCCTTTTTATCATGTTCTATCTTGAAATACTCATAAATCTGATTCCTATCTTTCAAACTATCCAATGACCATCCGACTAATCCACCAGAAGGTTCACAGTACTTAACCTGACCATCCTCAGTAGTAAATAACTCTCTACATTCAAAGCAATTCTTAGGATTATTAGGTCTAGTAGCAAAACCAAGACATCTAGGTAAAGGACGCGAAAAAACGTATCTAATTTTGTTTTTTTGTAATTTACCCAAGAATTTTTTAATTTTAGTACCGATCTTTTTGTTTAAATCTTTCTCAGTTAACCTGAATGATATTAGAATTTCTCTATCCTCACTTTTAATTTTGTCAATAATTTTGTCAAAATCCATACCACTATCTAGTTTTAAAAATTTCCGCCCCAAAGCTTCTTTACTTCTAATAGACAAAGGATAACTTCTGCAATATTCGCATCTGTGATTGTACTTCTCAGGCAAAAATCTACTAACCTCTTGACAAGAAGTTTCTGACAAACAAAAGTGACCAGGTAAACTAGTCTTCCATTTAACTAGCATATCAACTAAGTTCTCATCATTAATATTACCCAGATAACTTCCTTTCATTGTCATTGAACACCCGTAAACATTTCCATTTGGGAAAGTAGTTGGGAAAAAATTAGAAGCGTATCTTCTTTGAGACCTTTTCGCGGAATGGGTCGAATAATATCTCCAGTCAGGAGGGGAATCGTGTTTTTTAGCAAGTTCCCTAATTTTCGAAAAGAAATAATCCTGATCTTTACTGAAATTACCAAGTGAAGAAGTATCTATAGTCTCTGCACGGCCGAATACACCCCAGTCATGAACTTCTATCGCTACCCGATTTTCAACGATTATTTCTGTAAGTTTATCTATCAAATCATAACTTTCTGCATCAATGCTTATTCTCAAAACAGGTTCTATACCCATTTCTTGTGAGACTCCTACTATATTTCTAATATCCTTTAATGGTATTCTTTTCAGGTGAAATCTGTCCGTACTGATAACCAATGTATCTAGTCCTGATTTTTTTATTGTCCTAAGATGTTTTTTTGTATTCTTTTTGGTATTCCCGAAGAAACCCGAGGTTATTATCAGAAGTTCAATTGGTTTGTAATAGTTAAGAAGTATTTTCAAGCATTTATCAAGTTTTTCAAGGTCATAGAATGGTTCTCCACCGCCAATTCTTATCCCAATATCATTTTTGGAATATTGTTCAGCAACTCTTTTTATCGTCTTTTCAGGCATCCATTTCTTGGGAGCTTTCGAAGCTTTACAAGAATAAACACAGAAATCACACTCGACCGGACAAGCAGTAGTTAAAAGTAAATCTCCGTCCAGTTTTTTGTGTCTATGATCGAATTTTATTACCATTTTTCCTTAACTCCATAACATTTCAAGCAATAACTACAAGGCGAAGCCGTCTCTCTAGGCAAATCCCATGAATTTATCTCTTTCCTCTTTTTCTCTAAGAATTTATTCCCAACAAAGTTGTTTATTTTTATCAGTTCTTCAAGTGATTTACCTTCTATATCAACTATCCATGAGTTATCCAAATCCGAAAGAAAATGACAGAATCCTAATTGACCTTTGGAGTTGATGAACAATCTTTCCTTTCTGAGATAAGAACAGTTATTCGGAGTAGTTTCAAAATGGATGACCTTAAATATGGGCTCACCTATATCCCGTAGTCTGTGGATGGTTTTGATTACTTGAATTTTCATCTTATCTGTGAGTAGTAGTTTTTTGTTGGTACTAATAGGGAATGTTTCCATGGGTAATAGTAGATTGCATTCGTAGTGTTTGGATATTTCAAGCATTTGTTCGACTTTGTTGTAATTTTCAGAGTTGATTCTCATCAGGATGTCATATTTTATTCCTCTTGATCTTAAGTATTCCATTGATTCGATTGTTTTTTTGTAAGCTCCTTTTACCATTAATTCATCATTCTTTTTCTCTTCGGGATGATCTAGGTATAAGCAGAAGTGAGTGTTTTTCAGAACAGGGTCTTCTATTTTTGAAATTATTTCTCTGAGCTTTAGTCCATTCGTCACAATTGTTATACCTATGCTATTTTGACAAAGTAATTCTAGGATTCGTTTGATTTTTGGGTGGAGGAGTGGGTTACCTGAACCACCAAGTTCAAATCGGGAGATTGAATTTCTCAATTTAGAATTTTCTTCCACTATTTTTTTGATGGTATTAAAGTTGATTTTATGAAGAATATCGGGGTTTTTAGTATCCAATAAAGACTTATTGATTGGTTCCAATACTAATACTTGAATTCTATTCATATAATCACATTAAATCCCCTTTTAGCTCGATAACTCATGGTAGTAATTTTGAATTTCGGAGTTTATATCCCGAATTTCATTTCTATATTCTTTGATTTCTATATCCATGTTTCTTTCAATTTCTCTAACTTCATCTATCTTTTCAATGATCTCCTCAAAGGCGTTCATGGTAAATAATTCGTATTTTTTTTCAAAATCACGAAATTTACCTAGGATTTTCTTTAAGTGGTCACTATTGTAATTATATGACGCTGAGGCCAGTTTCACTTTTGATAACATTATTTTATAGTCTATATCGAAATATTTTTGAAATATTTGATATGAAATATTTGATAAATATTCTACATCCGGATCTTCAATTTTATAATTATAATAAGGGAAGTTATCTTTTATCCTGCCCTCTTTTTCTAATTTAATTGCGATTGGTGTATTTGGAAAAACAAGACATCTATTACATAAATTTCTTGTTGTGTATTTTTTTACTTTTTTAAGGAATTGAATATTTTCGTAAACTTCTTGTAATGTTGTATATGGATCGAACATCATAAAGCCATATTCGAGATCAATATCAAGATTTTTTAATATTTCTACAGCTTCATAATTCATCTCCACAGTGGTGCCTTTATTTAAAGTATTTAATGATCTTTGGACACCAGACTCAATTCCCAAACCAACTAGAACCAATCCGTTATTTCTCAGAAAAGAGAGATTCCCTTCATTTTCAATTAAACCGTCTACTCTACATAGTAAGCCGAAAGTTATGTCAATGTTTTGTCTTTTTATCTGTCTGAAAATCTCTATCGCTCTTTTATTAGAATCTTGATAGGAGCCAAAAAAGGTATCATCAGCAAAGGTTATGTGTTTAACATCAAAATTATTAATTAAATATATTATCTCCTCTATAATTTTTTTTGGAGTTCTTGCTCTCCATTTGGGGCCCTCACATGTATTATAAAAAGTGGGAATAGTGCAAAAAGAACAATTATAAGGACAGCCTCTACTTGATAATACCGTTCTATAATTATCGTCTTTGCCGAAAAAAAATCTTTTAGGAAAAGGTATTTCATCTAGATTTTCAATTAACTTTCTAGGTTTTCCAAATGAGACATTATTCTTTTCAGAGTTAAAAAAAGCGAGGCCATCAATTGTCTTCCAGTCTTCACCATTTTTCAATTTAATCGCTAGTTTTTTTAGGGTAAGCTCCCCTTCTCCTATACAAATAGAATCTATTATGTCACTATTATTTTTTAAGATCTTTTCATAACATAAAGTTGCAAAATGTCCCCCTAAGATAATATGCGAATTAACTCTAAAGTTTCTTAATTCTTTAATTATTTCTATTGTTTCAAGATAAGTTGAATCAAATACCGTAAATCCAATTATTTTTGGATTCTTATAGATAGAAGATATATACCTAGCCTTGTTTTCAATAGAAAGTCCATTCAATTCATTTCTAATGAGTTTAACGTTAAAACCGGAGTTTTCAAGCACACTAGCTAGGTAATTTAGACCTAAACTTTCAAATTTAGCGCAATATTTATCTTCCAAAGGGTTAGCTAACAGAATAGAAAATTCAGGTTCCTTATTTTTTAATTTAATGTTATTCATGATATTTTCCTTTCTGGTATTTTTACGGAATTTCTATTTAATTACGATAGAGTCAAATTATATGTTTTTAATTTACAGACTGACTGGAGCGTGTCTAAAAAATCACCGATAATCCAACCTGTCTTGTATATTTAATACAAGTTTTAAGATAAAAAATAATATCTTCCCTACATCTCATCAACATTTTCAACTGATAAACTATTATCCTACATCCTATTCTCATTTCAGATGTATCAATCCTCATTGTTTTTAGCCTATCACCATACTCATTAGTCAATGACCGGAATGGACTTTCTCCCCTACCATCAGGTAAGCATCCTCTTACACTCACCGAATGCCTACCATACCCGAAATGTATTCCTCTTGGATAAACAGTCTCCTCCGTTACCCTGACGGATATGTGGAAACTCAATCCCAACTTGTTCCAAGAAGTCATTTCTGTAGCATCGATAACTGTGAAATTGTATCTCAATCTATTATCTAATTCCTGTCCTATCAGGATTATTATTTGTTCTATCAATTCTCTGAATAATGTATTAAAGAATGATCTACTCTTTCTTCGCATATCAATCTAGAATAATCAGTCTCCATTGCTCTAAGAGACCTTTTCTTGTATTCTTTTATTATCAGTATTTTAAGATATTTCTTCTTACTGTGTTTAGGAGGCCTTCCTCTTTTGTTTTTATCTAATTCCACATCTCCAAGAACTTCATCCAAAATCTCCATAAAAACTTTTATATTGTTTAAACTCGTATTCCATCTGGGGTACATAGTCTTTCATCTCGCAAATTTTTGAGAGACTACGCCCCGCTCCTTTTATTTTCATAATCATAAGAATTATTTAGTTGAGCTGGCTAATATTTTTTAGAAACGCTCACTGACTATAAGTTATTTATTAAGTAAATTTAATAATTAATTCATGGTACATAAAAGACCATTAATTATAACTATAATTTGTACAATTTGGGTTATCGCTGCAGTTCTTTCATTCCCTGGAAGTTTCTCAGTTGCTGCAAAATCTATTGGTTCCTGGTATCCACCTTATTCGGTATTCAGTTTAATTGTTGGGTTTGTTGGTGTTATTGGCTTATGGATGATGAAGAAATGGGGTTTAATTCTATACACAACCATTAGTTTAATAAGCCAATTTGTTTTAATTTTCGGGGGTCTTTGGAATATTTTTACACTTTTAGTCCCCTCAATAGTAATCATAATAGGTTTTCTAAAATTCAAGGAAATGGAATAGTATTTTATTTATTAATAATTCTTAAAGGCATCAAATTTTTCATTTGTAGAACCCTTGACATTGTCCCCTTATGAAATATACGCATTTTTTACAGGAATCATTTACTTCGATCTTTTTTCTAATATCATAAAAATATTTCCATATTTGATTTCTATCTTTCATATATTTCAGATTGGGACCTAACTCATTATTTAGAACAGAACATCCCTTTATCCGCCCGTTTTTTTCAACACTGAACAATTCTAGACATTCCTTACAATTAGTATGTATTTTATAATGGGTTTTGTTTTCTTTCCATTTAACTCCAAATAAACATGGGAATAAAGGTCTTGAAATTCTAAATTTTATATCATTATTTTTTAAATATTCCAAATATTCAATTATTCTTTTCCCCGTTTCAATATTAAGATTTTTTTGATCTAAATCGAAACTTATTAAATAGAATTTATTTTTATTTAGATTTTTTCTTTCGTCGAGATTTCTAACTTTTAAAAAAGTGATAAATTCGTAAATATAATCATAGATATAGCCCGAAGTGAATTTATCCACTGTTTTTATATCAGGAAATTTTGGATGTCTAATGAAATCCTTGTAAACGACGTCTTTGGTCCCCTCACCTAAAACTTTGATTTTTTTTAACTCAGATTTACCAATTCCTCTCTCTTCACCTAATTTACAAGTAGGAATTGCCGAAGGTTCATGATTCATAATTTTAGCCGCTATTGAATCAAGCGCAATGCCGTCCTTACTAGCTAAAATTAATCCAGTACTCTTAGGGTTTCCATGTATTGGTCCATTACCTTCCATACTAACAATAGCATCCATAATGTTCAAGTGGGGTTTAATGTAAGAATAAACATCTAGTAGACCATTTGAAAAGGTTTTTCTAGTCAGAGATTTCACATGTAAATAAGCTCTTTCTTCAGGATGGATACAACCGAAGCAGTTTTTGACAGCACCAGTTAAGAAAGTTATCTTATGGGTTTTTAATTTTGGTAGATTAATTATAACATCTGCATCAAACAATGGCTTAGCAAAATCTGTTTTTTCCAGAATTTTGTAATTGGGGATATCCTTAGCAATAAAAGGTCCTTCTTGGAAATTTATGAACTTAGTGTCAGTTTCCTTTGCTATTTTTTCCATACCAGATTTCTCAAATACCTCTCTTGTTCTACCATCGGCTACACCAGCAGAACATTCTCCTATTATTGGCACCCCCCCAACTTTTTTCACTAATTCTATTACTGCTTTAACGAACTCTGGATGTGTATTAGCAGGCCTCTCAGGGGGGAAGTGTTGAGAAATATTTGGCTTTAATAAAATTTTCTGGCTCTTTTTAACGAATTTACTAACTCCTCCGAGTAAATCCAAACTTTTTTTGATTTTTTCTTTCGATTCTTTATAATTTTCACACTTAACTATGGAAACCTTTGACATCAAATCCCTGATAATTTTTATTAAAAATAACTTAATATAATTTAAAATAATTAATTTGAGAGAAATATAACATTAACCATAAGTTGAGTTAGAAAATGTTTAGTCGAATTTAACTGAGTGATAATTCAATGATTAAATATATCCCTATGATAAAAGACTTCGAAAAAGTTAAATATGATTCTAGTAAAGAATATGTATTAGTCCCAGATTTGTTCTTTTTATCTAGCTCAAAAAAAATGAATATTTTTTATTCCTCTCTGTTTGGTATAGTCTATTTGGTTTCAGATGAAGAAAAGACCAAAGTCAACGAGAAGAATCTTTCTGGGCATTGGATAAAAAAACTTGTAGAGTGCGGCTTACTTGTCGAGAAGGATAATATAAATTTTCCAAAAGAGAATCCGGATATGACAAGAAATTCAAAAATTCATATCTTACTCACTAGGAAATGTAATTCGAAATGTGTCTATTGTTATGGAAGAGGGGGGGAAGTTAAGGATACGCTGAATTTCGAGATCGCTAAGGATTTTATAGATGAATTTCTCCCCCCTAACACTTCTTGTTGTATTCATTTTCATGGAGGGGGTGAACAGACTATAGAATTTAATCTTTTAAAAAAAATAGTAAATTATTCAAAAGAAAAAAATAACCAAGTCGAATTTTTCATTCAAAGTAATGGTGTAATAGAGGGATCCAAGCTCAATTTTTTACTCAAAGAGAATTTCGATATTGGTATATCTTGTGATGGATACCCTGAAATTCAAAATAAGCAAAGACCTCTTATAGACGGCTCTCCAAGTAGTGAAATAGTGGAAAATACAATTGATTATATTTTAAGAAGGAAGGGGAAACTCAGTATTCGTACGACTATTTCGAAATATTCGCAAGAAAAACAGGTTAAAATCCTGGAGTATTTCAAAAAACTAGGTGTTGATCGTGTAAAATTTGAACCTATTTCTAAATCTGGTAGAAGTTTAGATTTTAGTCAAGATATCTCTGAGCCACCCGATCCAAAAGTTTTCATTGAAAATCTTTTAAAGGCTAAGGAATTGTCTGATGAGTATGGGATAAAACTAATGTCCATTTTCATTGATTTTTCAATCAAAGATAGATTTTGTGGTGTTTCCTATCCATTTCTATGTTTGACACAGAAGGGGAGATTAACAAGTTGTTACGAAGCTGAGGATTTTACTGAGAAAATAGCAGATTTTTTCTATGGTCAATATAATCCTGAAACTGGGAGTTTTGATGTTGATTCCAGAAAAATTGATAAATTAAGGGAAAGAGTAGTTTATAATATACCTAAATGCAAAGAATGTTTCTTAAAATACGCATGTGCCGGGGGATGTGCTATGAGGGCGTTTCAAAAAAATGGGGATTTTTTTGAACCTGATTTAGAAAGATGTGAAATAAGGAAAGAGATAATGGAAAAAATAATAAAATATAGAGTTGAAAGGAACATTTTAAAGATAAAGCCTTACTTGAAAGAAAATGGGGATTTTTTGGATTTTATAATGAATTTTAATAGATTTAAACTTAAAAAATCAAGAAACGATACTAAAATTTCTTCCTCATCCTACGTTTTAATAGACAACCCTAAGATAGATTTTAAGAAACTTTGGAATGACATAAGACACTTGAAAAACGAGAAGGAATTCAAAACTACACTGTTTATATTTTCATTTGAATTAAAAAATCTTATCGGAGAAATTCATTTTAAGAAAAACCTATCAGATTTTTTAAGAAAGTTGAAAAAAGAAGGGATTTTTTTCAAGATATCAAAACCATTACCGCCTTGTATACTTGATATTCAGACTCAGGGACATCTTAAAAATCAGATACCAAGGTCTTTTAGAGACTGTTTGGATATGTTTAGAGTGAATCAAAATAATGATGTAATTTTATGTAATAATAAGAAGGCTAATAAAAAGATAAATCTTTATTTAGATAGAAACGAGATCTTTAAAGAATTTAATTTCGAATTGAAATTCTCTGAGGACTGTGAAAATTGTATTTATAAAATTAGACAAAAATGCAAAGGTCATTGTTAAGAATAATGCTCTATTTTTTTAAAAAAACTAGGTCATTATAATTGGACAATAAACTGAGCTTGTTGTACTAGTCGTTGATGTTGTACTAGTCGTTGATGTGGTTCCACTTTCTCCTCCTTCACAGGTACATTCATAAGTACCTTCACATGGTCCACATGATGAACCATGACTGGAATGTGAACCATGACTGGAATGTGAACCATGACTGGAATGTGAACCATGACTGGAATGTGAACCATGACTGGAATGTGAACCATGACTGGAATGT
>CAYMPD010000031.1:0-7991 GCA_964392445.1 uncultured archaeon
CCATTTGTCGTTATAAGCAAAGGTTAAACCGATGAATAATCCTTTATCGTTAATCGCATCATCAGCATTATAGAAGAGATATTGTTTGTTTATTTTTTCCGGTCCAACAGCCATATCTGTTACACCAATAAAGTTGTTTCTTTTAGGGTTTTCAACTCTGTATACTTCAAAAACATCTTCCGTTATTGGAGACCAATCATAATTTCTTCCCACGAAAGCACCATTTTTGCTCTTAACACCAAATAGTGTGCAAGCTCTGTTTATTCCCATTTTTTTGGTAAAGAAGAATATTTCACCAGTTAGAAATCTATAAATTACTCTATCTTTATCCCAACCACCAGCTTTAGCTATACCTTCAAATTGCTCCAATAATTCTGGGTAGTGTTTTTTGTAGACTTTTAGTTGATTTTTGAAGAGTTTTTGGTCTATTTTAATGTTTTTAAAACTCATACCATTCTTTTTGTAAATTTCCCCTTGTTGTCTTCCTATTTCAAAGAAGTTACCTTTGAAGGATTTCATATCAAATAATAGGGATATGAAGGATAAAATTCTTTTCTACCAGTAACTCTTAAATTCTCACTCACTCAATATACCGGTCTATGGGAACTATAGAACAAATCTGTCTGTCCTTGAAGGGTTCAGAGATTGAGAGATGGAAGAAGTTAAGACGACTGTATCCTAAACACAGCAAACACGACATTCTGTATTTTGAGATGATTTCCTGCTCTCTCGCTAAATTGAAGCCTCGTTTTTATGGGCCTAGAGGGATTTGAACCCACGACCTTGTGGTATCTCCTAACCCTAAGAGCCACCTGCTCTACCATGCTGAGCTATAGGCCCGCAGTTCTACTATTATTGGAATAGTTAATAATTTATTACTTTTTAAAGTGTCGGAAGATTGTAATCACCACATAGACTCCAATCATCACTGAAGAGTACCAAAGCATACAATCTTTTATAGAAACTTCCAAGATTATGGGCAACAGAACCAAGAAGAGTTCTTCGCTGAACAGGAATTGAGTTTCTTGATCCATCTCTAGCAGAAAACTCGTATCTACGTCCACAAAATAAATTATCACCTTTGGTAACAAATAAATGAAAAATAGGAATAAGGAGGTTGATAATAAGATTTTACCAATATCTTTCAGGAAGTTAAGATAATTATTCTCCACAAGGAAAAGTAGTACCAGCAATACAAATGATACAATTAAGGTGGTTAAAAGGTTCTCTGAAGGTAGATTCAACAATTCTATGTACTTGTTAAAACCAGGGCCCTCTGCGGTAGGAAATCGAATATTGTCAGTTTGTGTCTTAAGCATTTCTATAAAGAGTTCTCGTCCCGATAAGTTTTTCTGACATAATTCTTTGATTTTCTCCAAATCCACATTCCCCTCAATTTCTATTTCGACGTTTGGATATTCTGCTACTAGCTCTAATTTTTCGCATGTTTCTTCCAGATGCCTAACAGCTTCTTCCCTTACTTCAGGTCTGGCATGATCATAAATAGAGCCAAAAATAGAATCAATGTTGAATTCCACACAATTCGAGAATACAAATCCAAAGAGAATACCAGATAAGATAGTAATTATTAAGAATCTTGCGATCTTTCTCATTCAATCCCCCATAACTTCTTTTAACCACTTATCATATTCTTCGTTAACTTTGTCTAAATCAACCTCTACGATAAAGGGTACATCATAGGGATGGAGTTCTTTTAATCTTTCGAATAATTTTTCCATTAATTCTTCCGTGGTTTTGAATACCAGTAAATCCTCTTCTCCACAATCCAATTTCCCTTCCCACCAGTATTTACTTTCTTTCATAGGGATATTTAGAACACAGCCAGCTAGTTTTTCTTTGAGTATTTTCTCCCGAATCTTTTCAGAATATTCGACAGGGCAGGTTGATATTATCATTCTCATAATTAATACCTCCAACTATAATTATTGATTTAGAGTATATTATTGTGTATGCGGGGAGATTATAAATAAAGAGTTGGGAATGATGTCAAGTAACTTAATCATCTTCGATTTCGATGGAGTAATCAACAATTCCATAAAAATAAGTCTGGATATATTTCGAGAACTCGTAGAAAAATACAACATACCAATAAAACCAACCAGAGAGAATTATATCAAAGTTTCTAGTTCCAATTGGAGACAGTTGAAAAGGGATTTCGAAGTATCTCTTTTTAAAACTTTGAGAGTATTTTTACATCTCAAAAGAACTTTAAGGAGAAGGGAGAAGGAATTTCATGCTTTTTTTGAAATGAAAAAGGTCTTGGAGAAACTTGCTATAAACAACACTTTAGCTTTAATTACTATTTACAGGGGGGATATTAAGAAGGTATTAGAAAGAATGGGTATTATTAACAATTTTGATCTTGTATTCAAAGCGTCCTCCCGAGAAAAAAAATCTGAGAAAATGAAAAAATGTTTGAATAAGTTGAACTTCACTAAGGAAAAATCTATTTTGATAAGTGATGATGTCAAGGATATTTTAGAAGCTAAAGAAGTCGGAGTAAAATCTGTAGCCGTGACATGGGGAATGCAGACCGAAGAAGAATTGATGCAGGTGAAACCCGATTTTATTATTCATAAACCTGAAGAAATATCAGAATTAATGTAAAATAAAGGTAAAATATTAGAGGTTATTGTATGGATCCAATTACACATGCATTATTTGGATATGTTCTTTTCGGTAGTCCGGTTAATATTATTTTATTATTTATATTTACCAATTTATCTGACATAACTTCTATTCCCTTTAGAATTTACGAAGTGATTAGAAAAAATAAATTCAGTTTCTCTTATCTATTTTTAGATGACCCTCCTTCTAAGAGATACCTAACTCTTTATAGAACCACTCACTCCCTGTTATTTATTTTTCTCGTATTTTTCATCCTATCATTTTCCATAGGGAATTACTTAATCTTATCACTTTATTCCTTTAGTCATATAATTTTGGATTTCTTTTCTCATTCGGATGAATGGGCCACTAGATTATTCTATCCTTTCTCAGATTTTCATGTTAATTTTTTTAATTATCATAGAGGTAGAAAAGGACTTTTAATGTTTTTTATAGTTTTTATATTGATTTTAAGCTTATCTTTGTTCAAGATTTTATGGGGATGATTAACATCATTCTACTCGGTTTCAATCACCACATCTCTAACATACCAATCCTTATCAGGTAATGATTCGAAATTAATTTTTAGTAAGATTGCATCTACTTCCCCCAAGTCCTTAGGATCATTATACCAACTTTCACTCCAAGTTTTCCCACCATCTTCACTACCCTTCCATTTAACCGAATAAATCCCTGGGGTTTGACCTTCAATTGAAAGTCCATTGATAAGAATTTTTTCCGGATATCTCTTCGAAAATTCTCCACGAGCGACCGTATTATTTTTTATTTTAAACCAATCATTCACTGTTATTATCAGGTTATCTTTACTTCTCAAACTAAGATCAGAGTCCACGAATTCCATTTCCCTGTCACCAAGCTCCACAGGATGACTTAAATTCAAACTATACCTTTCCACATCTTTGTTTGCGCCCACCCATCTGGTAATAATATCAACTGATTCATCCCCTTTTCCAAAATCAACATAATAAACCGCTGAACGACCCATAAAATAACTAGTAACCGGATTATGAAACATATCCACAAAAGGAAGACCAAAACCATCCAATCTCATAAAGAGTTTTAGCGCAGCAGCACCTTCAGCCTTATGGGATATTAAATTTCTTATCGGTACTAAAACTCCAACACCACTTCTTACCAGCCAACTGTGAAGGATGTCAAAAAGTCCATGGGCAATATCTACGCACGGCATGTTCAAGAAATACATATCAGGAAGTTGACCAGGATGGTATTTGATTTTTGTATTATCAATATCAGGCCCATAAACAAATTTTCCCACATTCTCTGCACCTCTATTCCCATCATGATCATTCGGACGATCTATAGTTCTGTAATCCATGTGGATGTGTCCCGAAATATGAGCTATTACTGGGTAATCTTCAAACATCTCCAAATACTTTCTCGTGATCCCTATCCAACTTTCACTTCTTCCATTAAACCAAGTTTCTGAGAAAGCAGTAATCCCAGTCAAGGGACTGTGACTTAGAATGAAAACGTTATTAGAATCTGAATACTTTTTCAATTGTTCTTCAATAAAATCAAATCTCTTATCAGGTATTACTGATGATAAGTCATTCCCGTCTCCCTCATAATCATGCTCCTCAGAAATTAAAATGAAAACATTATTTCCCATTTTCCAAGCAGTTGTGTCAGATACTCTTCCAAGCTCTGTAAAATATTCTCTCCCATAATTGTCCTCACTGAAAACACTATAATCTCGGTCATGGTTGCCAAGTAAATCAAAAACTGGAGCGTTAAGTTCATTTATCCAATTTTCGTAAGCTTCCCATTCCTCTGGTTGAGAATAAGCTGTAAGGTCCCCCAAACAAAAAATATAATCCGGGTTAAAACTGTTGATTGCTACTTTGGTGTTCAATGGTATTTCAAGACTTGCCCTTCCTATATCTGCTTGTACACCACCTTCCTCGTTTTTAAAGTGCGGATCTGCGAAAAAACCGATTCTTACATTATCCTCGGGAGGATGTGTTATAGGATCCTTGGAAATTAAAAATTGACTAGCGACTCTTAAACTTAATGCTAGAAATAAAAGAGCAATCACTGAAAAAAACAAAATTCTTTTAAGCTTCATTCAAGTATCTCTCCTAGTCTTTGTTTTAATATTATTGACATTAACTATAATTGTTTTTGTATTCGCAAATATCTCTTAAAGGACAGTTTTTGCATTCAGGATTAGTTTTACAGTAGTTTTTACCTAATTCTACTAGAAGAGCGTGGAATTCGTTGAATAATTGGGTATCTTGGGGTAATTTTTCGTGGAACAAGTTTTGCAGGTCATCATACTTGGTCTTTTGTGTTACCCCAACTCTTTTCAGTATTCTTTTCGTGTAAGTATCTATCACGAACATGGGTTTCCTCGCTGCGTAGAGGATAATTGAGTCTGCCGTCTCTTTTCCTATTCCTTTAACTGAGAGCAATTTTTCGCGTAATCTAGGAACGGGAAGTTCAAACAGTTTTTGGATTTTTCCCTCATATTTTTCCCAAAGAAGATTCATGAAATTCTTGAGTTTTTTGGCCTTTTGTCGATAATATCCAGATGATCGAATTAATTCCTCCAATTTTTCATTTTCTATTTCCCACAATTTCTCAGGATTGATTAAACCCTCTTTTTTCAGATTATCAATCGCTTTTTCAACATTACTCCAGGATGTGTTCTGCGTTAGTATTGCTCCGATTATTACTTCGAATGGGGTCTCAGCGGGCCACCAGTTTTGAGGACCGAATTGGTCGTAAAGTTTTTGGTAGATTTGTTGAAACATAGGAAATAATTATGTTAATTAATCACTTAAATCATAACCTCCTAGTCTTAGGATTTCTCTTGCAGTTTCTGGACCGTGGAGGATTGAACTACCATCAAGATATGTAAATGGACCAACAATTACTTCGTATCCAAGTCCATCAGTTCTTATGTCAGGTGAAATTAATTCTTTATGTTCACTACTATACCCTCTCCTTATTTCATCTCCGTACCGTCTAGTATCATCAACTAATATATAATCAAGTTCTAATCCCATTCTTTCTAACCAATCAACATGACATTTTACATCAAATCCATCAGTAGATCCGGGTTCCGTAACAGAATTACAAACGTATATCTTTTTCCCTTTAGAAGCATTAACAACTTCCGTAAATTCATCGATTAGAAAATGTGGAAGGATACTAGTAAAAAGACTCCCAGGACCAATATTTATTAAATCTGCGGCTAAAATATATGGTATTATTTGGGGATAGAATCTTGCTTCTTCATCCAAACTTAGGTGTATTATACCATTATTCGACGCTCCTCGAGTATCTATAACATGTTCGCAATATAAAGGCTTACCATTCCTAGGTTGTGCGCGTAAATGACGATTGTCGAGTGTAGATAAGAAAACCCTTCTATTAGGACCCAAATCATATCTTTCTTGTATTAATTCCATAGCACGTTCTGCTCCATATTTTCCCCATAAGTCCGCAAATTCAAGGTTTCTTACACTATCGTGATTTTCATCTCGTAAATCTCTAACTCGAACTAATCTTTCACTTGATCTCGATAGAGCATTACAAACTCTTGTATAATCCCCCGCACCAATAATTCCCTCTTCTCTTAACCTTCCAGTACTTCCTCCACTATCAAAAGGAGTAATCAAAAAAGTCAAATCTGTATCTTCATAAGCATCTAGATATTCTGCTATCTGGGAAAGTCCATGACCCCCTCCTGTACAAACAATCCTTAACTTTTCATCCAAAACAAAACACCCAAAAAATATTAACATAATATTTAGCCTCTAACAAACAAAAAACCCGCTTAAAACTTGAATTTTAACCGATAGAAGAATTTATAAAAAATAAGCCATAAGAACCCTTATCCTCTAAAAAATAATTTTTAGTGTTAAAAAAAGAAAAAAATAAAGAAATTAAAATTTCTTCCATATCCACTTGAAAAGCTTTACCAACAATCTGATAGCAACAAAAACTGGCACAAGAATTATCACAGCATACAAGATAAATCTTATAACCTTTACTATCAGTATCACTGGTTGTGTGATTATATCTGTTCCTATATCAACTAATTCTCTCATCGCATTTCTGATTTTGTTCCTAAAGTCTCTTCCAATATCTTCTGGTAATACTTTTATTTTCTTTTGTTGGATCAATGTTAGATCTATAGTTGTATAATCCGATTTTTTCTCGGTCTGCTCAATTGAATAACCATAATCTCTTAGGAGTCTCATGACTTCCAATCTTTTCTTGGTTATTTTCATTGCTAATTCTATGCTTGAATCACTCACATTCATTTGTTCTACTCTTTCCAGTAATTCCTCGTAGACTCTTAAGCCTTCATTCAGGATATCAATTTCATCCTGTTGCTTCTCAACACTAACCCTGTAGGATTCTATGTTGGCTCTTTCTACGTCAAAATTATCAATCATCCAGTCAGTGAACTCGTTGAAATTATCTTTTGGTATTCTTATTCTACTATTCATCTTAATTCTCTGATAATTCTCATCTTTGTACATCGATTCAACCCAACCACCCGATTGGATTGTTTTTTGTTTGAGTTTATTGTAGTCTGATTCTATTTGTTTGGTTTTCAATTCTATTTTACCTTTCTTTATCTCGTATTCATATTCATCTAGTGTTTGGGTTACTTTTTCGTCTACATCCATCTCGTAATTAGTCATACTGTCAATTGCTAATGGACTTTTTACACTGTAGCTTTCTGGAGCCATTCCACCCACTCTGTCGTATTCTCTATACATTGTCCCATTCATTTGTCTAACAAGGAAGAGTCTCCCAATAAAACTGATGACTATTCCCGACACTATTAAAATGCCGATAAAGATCAGTAAAGACGCTATTTTGTGGTTTTTGATCCATTTTTTAGTTTTTTGAAATTCCTTCAGTTAAATCACCCTGTGGTAAAATTATACATTTTCCTTTTATTAATGGTACTGTTTTTGTTCGGTTTTAGTCGAATTAAATGGTAGGAGAATTAGTTTGTTCAGATGAAATTATCCATAGAAAATAATTTAATACCAAATAGGTATGGACCGAAGGGGACTTGAACCCCTAGCCTTCTTTACACCCGAAGTGCGTGCAAGGCAGACGATCTACCATTGATCTATCGGCCCAAGTAACACTAACTCTTGATAAATTTGCGTATTTAAGTTTATAAATTATTTCAGAACTAAAAAAATCTTCTGTAGTCCTAGTAATTGGTGTTTGTCAGTGAAAAATATAAAGGAGGTGATCCAGCCGCACGTTCCCGTACGGCTACCTTGTTGCGACTTAGCCCCCCTCGCGGAACCCAAATTTGACATTCCCATTAAGAGAGCGCCTCATTT
>CAYMPD010000032.1:0-7627 GCA_964392445.1 uncultured archaeon
TAACGACTATTTAATGAACTTCTACCAAATAGAAAATCAGCTTAGAAGTGAGTTTAAAAGTCGTTAGAGTATAAAATTCGGAGAACAAGCAGAAGCGATAAGTATTTAAGTGAACTGTCTGCATAACTATTGTATGCAGGTTCCAAAAAATCTGAGAACGCTTTACAGGGAATTGAGAATCAGGAATTATTCCTCAAGAACAATCAAAAGTTACGTCTACCACAACCAAAAATTCTTAGAATTTATCAAGAAACCACCGGACGAAATAACATCATCAAACATCAAAAATTATCTGGAATACCTGACAAACGGAGGAAAGGGACCATCACAAAGAAAACAAATTATAGCCGCACTCAAATTCTATTATTCAGAAGTTCTCCACAGAAAATTCTTCAAGTACATCAAAAACCCAAAAATACCGAAAAAATTACCAGTAGTCCTCAGCAGGAAAGAGGTTAAAAGATTGATAAATGTAACAAAAAATCCAAAACATAAACTAATAATTCAACTTATGTATGGATGTGGGTTAAGACTTTCGGAGGTTGTTAAGTTGAAAATATCAGACATAGACATCGACAGAGGAATGTTAACGGTAAGATCAGGTAAAGGAAAAAAAGACAGGCAAATACCGATTCCAAAATCACTGATAGAGGATTTGGAAAGTTCATTTTCAAGAAAAAAATATCTGTTTGAAGGGAGAAAAGGACATCTATCTCAGAGATCAGTATACAAGATAATAAAGAAAGCATCAAAAAAGGCAAAAATAAGAAAGAATGTTTCTCCCCATACCCTTAGACACAGTTTTGCGACTCATCTTCTGGAATCAGGAACTGATATCAGATATATCCAAAAACTACTAGGGCATTCAAAACTTCAAACAACACAAATCTATACAAAAGTATCTAAATCCTCACTCCAAAAAATAAAGAGCCCACTAGATAATTTATAGGAGAAGGTTTAATTGGTCCTAAAAAGAAAAAAATCAAAAGACTATTCAAAAGAACTGAAAACAATTAGTGGTGTCTTTGACGAAAAAAGTAGACTAGATCTCTACAAATTCCTAAACAAAAAACAAATTCAAATAGAATCCTTATTAAAAGAAGGGAAAGAAAGTGTAGTATTCTCAGGTTCAACTAAAGATGAAAAAAAGGTAGCAATTAAGGTCTACCGAACTAATGCCATGGATTTCAAGCAAATCTCCAAATACCTTTTAGGAGATCCCAGATTCGGTAAAATTTCAAAAACCAGAAGAAGTTTCATTTATACCTGGTGCAGAAGAGAGTTTAAGAACCTTCAAACAGCTTCTCAGGGGAATGTCAAATGTCCTAAACCTATAGATTGCTATAAAAACACCCTAATAATGTCCTTTATCGGAGAAGGAACCTTCCCCGCTCCTAGAATAGTTGATACTAAGTTAAAAAATCCCCAAGAAACTTATGATTCAATAATAAAAGAGATGAAGAAGTTAAGTAAAGTTAAACTCATCCACGGGGATCTAAGTGTATACAACATCCTGTTCACAGATAAACCAGTTCTAATCGACTTCAGCCACTCTACAACACCCAAAAGTCCCATAGCCCCAGAACTATTGGAAAGAGATGTAGAAAATATAAATTCTTACTTCTCCAAATTAAATATTCATGTAATTGATTCAGAAAAACTCTATAGAGACCTCATTAAGCTTTTAGGGATAAAATAAGATGATTGATTTTATTAAAATACCAAATAAGATGAAAAGAATCCTTTTAAAGGATAAAGAAGGTAGGAAAAATGTTGAAAAGCTTACAAATACAAATATTACTATAGAAGAACAGACAAAAATAGAAGGAGAAAGTTTTGGTGTTTATCAAGCAAAACAAGTTTTAAAGGCTTTTGGAAGGGGGTTTTCAATCAAGGAAGCCCTATGTTTGTTGGATGACGAATACGGCTTAGAGATAATAGACTTATCCGATCTGATAAATTCCAGAAATAGGATGAAAATAGTAAAAGGTAGAATAATCGGGACGGGAGGGAAAACGAAAGAATTAATAGAAAAATACACTGAAACCAATCTTTCAATCTCTGGTAAAACCGTAAGTATTTTAGGTACTTGGGATAAAATAAAAGTGTCAAAAGAAGCTGTAATGATGTTAATAGAAGGCTGCAGTCATTCAAGATTGTATAAATGGTTAGAAGGAAAATATTCAGAAGTGAGAACATGGTAAATAATAAAGGAGGGAAAGATGCCAAGCAAATGGCAAAAGAGCACAAAGAGATATCAGTATCTGAATTCTTTGAAAAAAACAGACATCTTCTAGGTTATGATAACCCTACCCGAGCTCTAATAACAGTTGTTAAAGAGTTTGTGGATAATTCTCTTGACGCTTGTGAGGAAGCTCGAATATTACCAAGAATATGGTTAGAGGTTAAATCAACAACATCCGAAAGGTTCAGAATAATGTTGAAGGACAATGGACCGGGTATGTTAGATAAAAGAATTCCTAAAACACTTGGTAAATTACTCGTAGGTTCCAAATTTTATAAACTTATTCAAAGTCGTGGTCAACAAGGTTTAGGGACAAAAGGTGCAGTATTATATGCCCAATTGACCACAGGAAAACCCACGACGATTATATCCTCAACTGGAAACGGCAAGACCTCTTTTTACGAATTAATGATTGATGTCAAGAAGAATGAGCCCAAGGTTTTATCACACCAATATATTGAGGATGGTAAGATTTGGCATGGACTAAAAATAGAGATGGAAATTGAAGGAAGATATGTGGAAAGCAGGACGGGTGTTCCAGTTTTTATCAAACAAGTGGCAATGGCTAATCCATTCGCTGAAATAATCTTTGATGGTCCTAGCGGGAGAATGGAATTCAAGAGGGGAACCAACCAATTACCTCCTTTACCCGAAGAAATTAAACCACATCCTTATGGTGTTGAACTCGGGATTTTTTGGAGGATGCTTCAAGAGACCTCTTCAAGAAGTATTAGAACTTTTTTTCAGAACGATTTCACAAGGGTAGGTTCAACTTCCGCAGAAAAAATATGCGATTTAGCAGGTTTAGATCCAGACATAAGCCCTAAAGGTTTAGATAGACCAACCGCAGAAAAACTATTCAAGGCAATGAGAAAGGTTAAATTACTAAGACCCCCAACCGACTGTTTGTCTCCATTAGGAGAAAGTATAATGTTATCGGGTTTGAAAAAAGAGATTGAAGGGGAATTTTTCGCGGCTGTATCTCGAGATCCTGCGGTTTATCGTGGAAATCCTTTTGTTGTTGAATGCGGTATTGCTTATGGTGGGGATTTACCTCAAGAGGGTGGTGTAGAAGTGGTTAGATTATCAAATCGTGTTCCTTTAATGTATCAGGCAGGTGACTGTGCAATCACAAAGGCTGTAGAGGAAGTAGATTGGAAGGCTTATGGTTTAAATCAAAGCGGAAAAAATACACCTACAGGCCCAGGAACAATAATGGTTCACTTCGCTTCTACATGGGTACCTTATACATCAGAATCCAAGCAGGCTATCGCTTCTTATCCGATTATTATCAAGGAAACTAAACTTGCACTTCAAGAGGCGGGGAGAAGACTGAAAAGATATATCTCTGGAAAAAGAAAGTTTGAGCTAAGACAAAAAAAGAAAAAAATATTTGAGAGATATATTCCTGAAGTTGCTAATGCTTTAAACAAATTAACTGAAGAGGACAAAGAACTAATCAAAGCCAAACTCCAGAAAAAGGCAAAAGAAATAACTAAGGTGAGTTAAATGACTAAAAAACAAAGGGAAATGACATCCAAAAAACTTTACCAATTCGGTGAAGATATTGTCGAGCAGATAAAAAAAGAGAAAAAACCTAAGATTAGTATACCTGTTCGTTCACTAAGTAATGTGGAGTGGGATAAACAAAGTAAACTTCTTACTCTTGGAGAAAAAGAATCCAAAAGACATTTCTTTAATATTGGTCATGCTCGTAAATTTATGCAAACACTCCTTATAGCATCTTTTTGTAAGGACATAGTTGATGAGAACATTCACGCTTCAATCAGAGATATGTACTACAACCTAAAACATTCTATTGGGGATTCTAAGGAGAACACTTTCGAAGAACAATCAGAATCTGATCCACTTATAGTCGACGTAGAAACATCTTTAGATCTTCTCAGAGAACAGTTGCATTTGCTAGCAGACAGAAAAGGTGTAGTTGTTGGTAATGTTAAAGTCAAAGACAGAGGAGATGTCATAAATTGGGCAAAGTTGGGTTCAGGTGGTTGGTCTATTCCTTCAGTAGTTGAAGATATTGAGTTTGTTGACGTTGATGCAGATTTTGCTTTGGTTATTGAGAAAAATGCGGGATTTGAAAGGTTGCATGAAGATAAATTCTGGAAGAAATACAACTGTATTCTGATGGGAACTGGGGGTCAGCCTGCAAGAGGGACTAGAAGATTGATTAAAAGGTTAGCGGAAGAACACAAGATTCCTGTGTATGTTTTGACTGACTCAGATTCGTACGGCTGGTACATCTACTCAGTAATAAAATCTGGTTCAATGGCTCTTGCACACGCTTCTGATCAACTAGGAACACCATCCTCAAAGTTCATCGGACTGACAATATCTGACATTCAGGATTATGGATTGGATAAATCTGTTATTAGGGCAAATGATAGAGATATAAAAAGAGCAAAAGAAATGATGGAATACCCATGGTTCCAGAAAAAAGAATGGCAGGCTGAATTAAAATTGATGATCAAGAAAAAAATAAAAGCAGAGATTGAGGCATTGTCTTCAAGAGGGCTAAAATTCTTGACGGATACTTATTTACCTGAGAAATTAGATGCTAAAGAATTCTTACCATAGGATAATTTATTAGATTAGAACTAATTATTTAATATGAGGAAAGTCAGTCCTAAAGACTTCAAAAAATTGTATAAGCCCCCAAAAGATTCTCATAAAGGCGAAAATGGTAGATTACTGATAATAGCCGGTTCTGAGATGTATCATGGGGCTTCAATCCTTCCGTTAAAAGTTGCTTCTAGAATTGTGGACTTGGTTTATTTTTCATCTATTCCCAGGAATAATGAAATAGTTAATAGAATGAAATCCGATCTCACAGACTTTATAACTATTCCTAGAATAAAGTTATGGAAATATATCGAAAAAGTGGATTGCATTCTTATAGGTCCGGGTATGGGTAAAGGTTGGAGGACAAGAAGAATAACTCGAAAAACACTTAAAAAATATCCCAAAAAGAAGAAAGTTTTGGACGCAGATTCTCTGAAAGTAATAAAACCAGAGCTTCTGAATAAGAATTGTATAATTACTCCTCATCTGAAAGAATTTGAAATATTATTTAAATTAAAACCAAACGAAAAAAATGCTAAGAAAATGGCTAAAAAATACGGTTGTGTAATTATCCTGAAAGGAGTTGAAGATTTGATTTGTTCATCTGAAAAATGTAAAATTAATACTACCGGGAATGAGGGAATGACAAAAGGAGGGACCGGCGATGTTCTGGCCGGATTAATATCTGCTCTTGCTTGTAAGAATGATTTATTTTTGGCTGCTTGCGTGGGTTCTTTCATCAATGGCAAAGCTGGAGACAGATTGAAAAAAGAAGTATCTAATTATTACAGTGCGTTTGATATTGCCGAGGAAATTCCAAAAACAATGAAATGGTTAGAGTATCAGTGATTAATAGTTTTTTTCCAAATTATTCTTGAAGTGATTAAAATGAGTAAGTCCAAAAGCATAAAATTACCTGAGGAAACATTAGAGAAAGCCGCAGAAGAATACATGCAAGGAAAAATTACAATATCTGAAGCGGCTCATGAAGCAGGTTTGACAATATGGGAAATGGAAAAATACCTAGTTTCTCATGGTTTTAAGTCAAGTTATTCGGTCAAAGATTTCGAGAGGGAGTTAAAGACAATAGGTTTCAAGTAGTACTTATTTTAACATCCAGAACAACATGATTAACCTTAGGTGCATATGATTTGACTTCTTTGTGAGAGATTAATTCTGCTTCCAGTCCGTATTTCATAGCTGAATCATTTATTTCGAACAGTAATTTTTCTGGTTTTTCTTCTTCTCCGAGTGTGGAATGGTAATGAATCATCCCATCTTTTTTAACAATCTTCATCGCAGAATCAAGATATTCTTTTGGTGAAGGTAAAAGTCCCATTAATACTCTGTCAGCGATTCTCCCCATTTTACTCAAGCTTTCACATTCTTCTCTACAATCCCCAAACATAGGTATAATCTTTCCGCGGACTTGATTCAGTTTGATATTTTCCCAAAGATAGTGGTAAGATTCTGGATTGAATTCTATCGCATAAATTTTCTTTGCCTTCGAGAACCTTGCAAGCCCCAGAGAGAAATAACCTATACCCGCGAACATGTCAACAATGGTTTCACTTTCTGAAACCTGATCGATTAACCTTTGCCTTTCATTCAGATTACCTTTTGAGAACATTACTTTTGCTACATCTAATTTGTATTCAATCCCATGTTCTTTGTGGGTTGTTTCTGTGTTTTTATCACCGGCTATTACTTTGATGTTAGGCTGTCTGAATTGTCCCGTGATAAAATCTGTCCGCCGACATACCGTTTTTGTATTAGGAACGTTTTCCAGGATTATTTTACCAATTTTTTTGTCATATTTCCATAGAGTTTTTTTTGTGTTGATTATTACTATATCACCGATTTTTTGGTAGCTAGATGGAAGTAATGATTGTTCTTTTCTTGGTAATTCTAATTTTTCTTTAAGTAGTTGTTTGATTGGTTCTACCATAGTTTAGTGTTGTTGGTGAGGATTTAAGTAGTTATTCTTCTTTTTGTTCGTATAGGGCTATACTAGCGTCTCTGAACATTCGTAGGTTTTCATATCCGACTATACCATTAACCCAAAGCTTTCTTAAGTCATCGGGGTTCGGCTTTTTAGTAGCTTCACACAAATCTTCAACTAGTCTTTGATATCCATATTCTTTGAAAGCTTCTTCAAATTCAAGTCCTCTGTATTTAACACGAACTTCCCATGGTGTTATTGATTTCCCACTTAGAGCTATCGCATCGTTTATTAAAATTCTAGCAACAAATTCCTTTCCTTTCTTTTCACCATAAAAATCAACTAAACTTTCAGGATCCACTCTTTCTTCTCTTAAATCATCTACCATTTGCCAAGCATATCTATGTGGTTTAATTTCTAATCCTCTTTCAAGTTTTTTAGGATCATTTATTACCCATTCATTTCCATCCCAATGTTCAATGACCCAGTGTGGGCCATAACCCTCTCCCCAATCACCTGATCTCTCTATGAGAATATTTCTATATCTTACAGGTATTCCTAGGGTTTTTAAACCAGAGCCAACAAAAGCTCCAACATGCATACATTGAGTAGGTACCTTTTTTGTGGTTTCAAGTTGGCCTCGATATATACCTCTTTTGCCTTCCAGCCTTCCATAAGGTTCTACACCTTCACCAGTTTTCATCCATTCCCAGATGTTAGAAACAGTACTAGGATAATTATTTTCACTATCTCTTGAGAAACTTTGATGTTTCCCCCAATATTCAGAAGTTCGTGATAGTTGTGATGCGAGTATTATTATGAATTCTTCAATACTTAATTCTTTACCTAGAGCTAGA
>CAYMPD010000033.1:0-7537 GCA_964392445.1 uncultured archaeon
ACAGGGCTTATGTCATTGTGTTGGAAGATTGATTAACTATTTTTGTCCCACAGTCCTATTTAAATCTTAAGTTTAATTTTAGTTATTAGTAGTTCAAGACTGACAGTGTCTTGCGTTGCTTTCAAACAATAAAAAATAAAAAACTTTTTTCAAATACTTGAGAAAAGACTTTTCCGCCCTTATGGGGCAACTCCATGTAGGAGATTTGTCTTAGTTTGGGTCGGTCTGTCAATTATCTCGGGTGTCTTTCTTCTTCGAAAGCGGGGAAATGTTTATCAGTTCTGGTAGATATTTCCCCTCGTTTGAGGCGACCCTCCAGTCAAGGTCGTTAATTATGTCATCTGGAATCGGCTGGGGTTCCAGGATCGCCTTGGAGGAGGCGATGACAGTAATAGACATTAGTTCCGTGATCGTCAAAACGTTAGTCATAAAGTAGCCTAAGGAGGAAAAAGATGCCTGCAGAAGAAAAACTGGTAGAGGAAGAGGTTCCTCAGCAGGTCGGTGAGTAAGAGGGTGTCAGCGCTAACTGGATTGCAGTAGGGGGCATTCTCTGTGGGATCCTGGCGTGGTTTATCGCCGGTATCCCTTTAGGCGTTGCAGCTTTCGTAACAGGCAGGAAGGCAGTGGGGGAAGGTAGCAAGTGGGGCTATGTCGCGATGGTGCTTGGTGGTCTCGCTGTGCTAGTGGTCGTAATTGCCCTCATTGCCGGGATGTAGAGGTAGTCCCACAAGGTCACTGACTGAAAATACTGAGTAACAAAATCCAATATCATAGCAGCTCAGTAAGTCAGTGACCTTGTTCCTCCGACAAGTTTTTTATTTCTACCAATATATCATTATTAGATATATATAAATGATAAGAGCTTGAAAAAAACTAGAGCATAAATTTTCGTTCCAAACGCTACAGTGTTTGGGTCCCCTTCGGTCCAGAATCAAACTTAACTCTCTTCTTTTCAGAGTTTTAATTGGAATTTCTGGGATTACAGCGGTCTATAAATATGCCGGATATTAATAAAGACCTATAGAGGGTAATATAATTAAATTTAAAACCCTTAATTTAATACCTATGCTTAACAAGAAATCTCTCCGAAAAAAATTCCAAAAAGAGTGGGAAAAATATTACAAATTGGATTTTTTAGTCAACAAAGATTTCAATCGAAAAATATGTCCTAAGTGTGGGAAGGGTTTTTGGACTTTAGATCCTAACAGAGAGCACTGTCCAGATCAACCTTGCCAAGACTATGACTTCCTAGGCAACCCCCCCACAAAAAAAAGATACAGCTACATAGAATCCTGGCATGAGATCGAAAAATTCTTCAAAAAACATGGCCATAAAAGCATTAAACAGTATCCAATCGTGTGTAGATGGAGGGATGATTTATTCTTCACAATAGCTTCTATAATTGATTTCCAGAGGGTTGAGAATGGTCAGGTAATATTTCAGATGCCATTTAACCCACTGGTTGTTCCTCAATTCTGTCTAAGATTTCCTGATATTCCTAATGTGGGGGTCACGGGGAAACACTACACCGCGTTCTGTATGGTAGGTCAACATTCAATTTATGATGGTAAAAAGGGATATTGGAAAGAGAAGTGTGTAGAATTGGATTACAAATTATTGACAGAATCATTTGGTATTCCTCCAGAAGAAGTAATTTTTACTGAGGATTTATGGGTAGGACAAGGAGCTTTTGGTTCATCAATGGAGTATTTTGTAAGAGGTTTGGAATTAGGTAATTCTGTTTTCACTGAATTTCTGGAGGTTAATGGTAATATAAAAGAGATGAAAGAAAAGGTTATTGATATGGGTGCGGGGTTAAATCGATTCCCCTGGATTTGTAATGGAACCCCTACAAGCTACGATGTCGTTTTCGGTCCAGTGATTAAAAAACTGAAAGAAATGGCTGAAGTGGATTATGATCGAGAATTTTTCTTGAAATATGCTAAATTAGCAGGGGGATTGAACATAGATGAGGTCTCAAACATCCGAAAAGCCCGACAAAAAGTAGCCGAAGAATTAGGAGTGACGGTAGATATTCTTAACAAAAAAGTTAAACCAATGCAAGCACTTTATGCAATCTGCGACCACACCAAAGCTTTAACCATGGCTATATCTGATGGAATACTTCCTTCAAACACAGGCGGAGGTTACAATTTACGAGTTATTCTAAGAAGAGCACTAGGATTCATAGACGATTATCATTGGAATATTGATTTGAGAGATGTATGTGAGATGCATGCTAAACATCTGAAACCGATGGTACCGGAATTAGAACAAAACATAGATTGGATAAAGGAAATTATTGAAGTTGAGAGAAAAAGATTTCATGAGACTAAGTTGAGGACGAAAAGAATTGTCCAAAGAATGGTAGAGAACGAGGAAGAATTTACTGAGGAGAAGATGATTAAACTTTACGATTCCAAGGGAATTACCCCAGAATTAATTAATGATTTCAAACCTGACTTAGATATACCAGATGATTTTTACACAAAAGTTACTGAGAAACATGATAAACCCGAAAAAAAAGTGGAGAGGCGAGATATTGATCTAGAAGGACTACCACCTACTAAGTTACTTTATAGGGAAGATGAAAAAATGTTGGAATTTAAAGCAAAGGTTTTAAAGATGATAGACGATAAATGGGTAGTGCTTAACCAAACAGCATTTTACCCGGAAAGTGGGGGACAAAAGGCGGATTTAGGGTTTATTGGAAGTTCACCTGTTTCCGATGTCCAGAAGATAGGGGATATAGTCATGCACAGGGTCATGGACAAATTTGAACTAGGACAAGAAGTCGAAGGAAGAATCAACTCTTACAATCGGAAAATATTAACTCAGCACCACACAGCCACACATGTTATTAACACTGCCTGCCGGGAAATACTTGGTCCTTGGGTATGGCAGCATTCAGCCAGAAAAACAAGCAAGAAAGCACGATTAGATATTACCCATTATGATTCTTTAACAGATGATGAAGTAGAAAAGATTGAGGACAAAGCTAATGATATTGTTAAGAAAAATTATCCAGTTATCAAAGAAACTTTGCCTCGTGAAGAAGCGGAAAAAAAGTATGGATTTAGGATTTATCAGGGAGGGGTTGTTCCGGAAAGTGAAGTTAGAGTGATATCGATTGACAAGATTGATCATGAGGCTTGTGGTGGGACACATGTTGATAATACCCGTGAGATTGGGAATATTTTAATTACTAAAGCTTCGAGGGTTCAGGATGGAGTTGTTAGATTGGAATTTGTCGCTGGGGATTTAGCGGTTAAGCAGTTGAAAGGGGCTGAAAAGCTGTTAGAGGAGTCCTGTAAGGTTCTAGGGGTTAAAGATGAGAAAAAACTACCTGAGAAGGTTGAAGGGTTGTTTAATGACTGGAAGGAGAAGAGGAAGGAAGTTAAGAAGATAGGTGGATAATCATGCAAATTTCACAAAAAGAATGGAAAGAACTCAAGAAAAAAGAAAGATTACTCAAACAAGCATCAGAAGTACTTAGAGTTGAACCTGAAGATCTACCAAGAGTGATCCATAGGTTTTTAGAAGAAAGAAAAGAGATGGAACAAAAACTGGGGATTTAGTTCCTGTTCGACCGAGAGAAAATCAAATCCCAAAACTTCCACAGCATCAAATCCTACCAAAATTCTGTAAAGTAAAAAATAAGTAAAAGGGCTCTTGGAATTTCCAACATAGTCAAAGAATAAATGACTGAGAAAACCGGTAAGTATCCCATAGGTTATCATGTTACCGAAAAGATTATTGCCAAGAAAGTAAATCAGAGGTACCAATTCAATTGAGTGAAAAACCACATAAATCTTCCTGAATTCTGCCTTGTAAAAGTAGTCAAAGAAGTCCTTACCAAACGAGAGTCTCTTTTTAACTAACCAAAAATCCAGTAAGTGATCTAAATCAATGAAAATTCCTACCAAAAAGCAGACTATAGAAGGAACTAAGGAACGGGTTAACAAAAAGCAGTCCTGATATTAAGGCTGAAATTACAAGATGGTATTGGCACCTCAAATTAACCCCCCCCTAAATTTCAACACAAAACAAAGATCGAGAAATAAGCAAATCACAAATAGTATCTCTAGCCTCGTCTTGACTAGGATTATGTAATGTTTCTTGACCTCGGAGACTAATAATAGTTAATTTACTGGAAGAACCGGTATCGATTTGAATTTCTTGGAGATAAATTTGATTTTCAGAGGATGATGTCCAATATTCCAGTGAATTTAAAAGAGTTCCACATTCCAAGCATCCAGAAGGGTATTCGTACTCAATAACCGTGTGATAATTGTTGATTAGTTCTTTAATTTGAGGGTCTGTTAACTTGTATTTGGTTATTCTATTGGGTAATTCTATCTCCTCGGAAGGATTTAAAAAGATACTAAGAAGCATTCCTATAGTTGAACCCATCATAAGTAGAACTAAGATTATGGCTACTGGCTTTGAAAGTTTCGCTTTTTTCTTCGACATGTTATAATTCTACAGTTTTTATGTTTTTAATAGTTACTGATTCCAACCACAAATAAATATTATTACCAGAAAAAACCATAAATTAATCTAGATTTATTATGATTATCACCAGTTTGTTTACATTGTTCGGGTTTATCATTATCTTAGGGTTTTTAGGCGATTACCTTTTCAAAAAAACAGGTATTCCTGATATTCTGATTCTTATGGTTCTTGGTCTTTTGCTCGGTTCTAGTTTTAAAGTAATCGATCCGTCCTCTCTAAAAGAATTTTCCCATATATTTTCTGGACTTGCATTAATGATACTTTTGTTTGAAGGTGGATTAAATCTAAATATATACAAGGTCTTTGAAGAAAGTTCAAGAGCAGGACTTTTGGCGATTCTTTCAATTATAACCTCGATGGTAATTGCGGGATTATTTATCAGTTATTTTCTTAAGTGGGATATAATGCCAAGTCTACTTCTGGGGGTAATGGTGGGTGGGTCAAGCTCCTCAATTGTGATTCCTCTTATAAGAAGAATAAATGTCAAGGAAGATATCATAACACTAATGAGTTTGGAGTCAGCATTTGTGGACGCCTTGGCGGTTGTTATTGGGATTGCAATTATACAGCTTCTTGTTTCACCTACAAATTCTACCCTTTACTCTATCACACATGATATAACCAGTGCTTTCTCAATAGGTGCAATTTTGGGTCTGATAATAGGTTTATTTTGGCTGAAAATTCTTAAATCAATAGAAAATCAACCTTACAGAAACATTTTGACCTTGGGCATAGTTTTTCTTGTCTATTCCTTTGCGGAAAGTTTAGGTGGAAATGGGGCTATCTCCTCCCTGATGTTTGGGTTGGTCTTAGGTAATGCAAAAGAACTATCAAAAATGTTTAAATCTAAAGAGCAGATGAAATCTGAGAAAACAATGAAAGAGTTCCATTCTGAGATATCTTTTCTCGTAAGAACATTCTTCTTTGTTTATCTGGGCATGATTGTGGTATTTGGTAGCTTATATCTAGTCCTTTTAGGAGTGTTGTTGTCTTCCCTACTCCTAATTGGTAGAATAATCTCAGTCCATATTGCATCCATTAACAATAAAACATTAATTAAAAACAGAAGAATCATGACTATAATGCTTCCAAGGGGGTTAGCAGCCGCCGTATTATCACAATTACCAGTTGCCTATGGCCTTAAAAATGCTAACATATATCCGGATATAGTTTTCACGGTCATTACTACTACCGCTGTTATTTGTACCGTGGGTATATTTATCACCTCAAGAGCAAATAATCATAAGAGGAAAAAGAATGGTAAATCCAAAAAATAAAAAAATGCCTCTATATGGTGTTTTGGGTTTTCTATTGATTATTCTTGTTAACTTTTTCTTATGGTTGACTATAATTTTGAATCTTAATGTGGATTCTTTTACCAAGTATTACTTTCCTTTAATCTGGTTGGGTTTCATACTTTTTGTGGACAGTCTGGTTTATAGATTCAGGGGAAGTTCGCTGATAAAAAATAATTTCAGGGATTTTTTGGGCTTATTTGTTATTTCATTTTTACTCTGGATTATTTTCGAGTTAATCGCCAACTGTGTACAAGTTTGGAATTATATTGAAATTTATGAGTTTTCTTTTTGGGAATACTTTGAACTTTCTTCATTGGTATTTTCGTTTGTTTTACCCGCAATATTTGAGTTAACAGATTTGATCAGTACTTTGACTTCATTTAAATTCAAGACAAAGAAATTTGAAGTTAGTAAGGTATTTCTGTGTCTGATAATTGGTTTGGGGGTAGTTCTATTTTTAGCTCCAATATTTAAACCCGGACTTACTTTTCCGTTGATTTGGATTAGTTTGTTTCTGATATTCGACCCTATCAATTATATGAACGGGAACCCATCGATTATCCGTGATATTAGTAAAAGTGAATGGCAAATACCTGTATCTCTGTTGGTGGGAGGAGTGATAGTTGGGTTTTTCTGGGAATTTTGGAATTTTTGGTCGTATCCAAAATGGACGAAAAGCATACCTTTCTTTGATTTTTATAGGTTTTTCGAGATTGGAATATGGGGTTATGTATTCTATTTCTTTTTCTCCTGGGAGTTGTTTGCTATGTATCATTTTTTCAGAAATATAGGTAAGAATTATTTACCAAAAATCATAAATTTATTTAAAAAGTGATTTATTCACTTGGATTGAAAATTATTCGGATGGGTTAAAATGAAAAGATTTTTACTAGATACAAATATATTCGGTTTAATAGCGGTTGATAAAAAAAGATTAGAAATAATTAATAATATATTGGAATCAGAGTCTTTGATAATATATTCAAATGACCTCGTGAGAAAAGAATTGAGAAAAGCCCCAACAAGAATTGATGGGAAAAACGTCATGGCGGATCTATTAGGTATATTCAGTACCATAGTAGGAAAACATAATTATACTATAACTGATAAAATGAAAAAACTAGCTAGAGATTATTATAGTACTTATCGTGAAGTTGGAGGTATTAAGTCTAAGAAAAAATTAATGAATGACTTCTTGATAGTAGCATGTGCTTCTCTACACGATCTAGATATAGTGGCCTCTGAAGACGAGAAATCTATGAGAAATGAAATTGCCATGAAATCTTACAAAATAGTTAATAAAAATTTAGATAAAAACATACCCGACTTCATAGGTTATAAAGAATTTAAGAGGTGGTTTGCCTAATGAATTCGTACATTGCTCTAACATATTTAGGATCTTCCATGTTTTTCTCAATTTGGTTACAAATTTTTATTGCCTTTGGATTCATTTTTATCACTAATTTATCATCTAAATTTAGATTATTTAAATTTTTCGGTTTTAAAAGATCTCTAGGAGGTGGTTTATTTGATTGAAAATTCTTATGTTACAAGTTCGTTCCCTAGTAATGCTAAGCATTTAAAAGATGCAAAAGTAGTAGTTTTTGGTGTACCCCTAGATTCGACCGTGGATTATTTACCTGGAACAAGATTTGGTCCTAAGATTATTAGAGAGGCTGCTAATTTTATTGAACCATTTGATGTTCAAACTGAAAAGAATCTTT
>CAYMPD010000034.1:0-6637 GCA_964392445.1 uncultured archaeon
TATAAGTAGCTAAAGCTGTTGGTGATAAACGAACATTATTGTTCAGTTTTTTTGTCATGCATTAATTATTAGAGGTTGTTAGATATAATTGTTTTGGATGGAATTTGAGAATTTTATCTTAGTCTCATGAGTCCAAACCCCTACTTTTTCTTACTTTCTTCGCTATTTTTATGGGATCTTTGAACACAGGGAAAACTTCATCAGAACCATGAACATCTATGTATCTTGGATTTACACCGGGACATATTACTTTTAATCTACATTTTTTACATTTTGATGTATGGAAATAATAATCTGGGTTCTTTTCAGTCAACTTTTCCTGAGTTCTTTTATCATCCTGAGTTCTAAGAAACAATGTAAATCTATTTTCATCAAGAATACTCCTTCTGATATCACTAGAATATTCTTCAAATTGCGACATATAACATAGAGGTAACTTCTCGAATCTAAAACTTAAGTTATTATTTTTCAAAAATTCCACTGTTTCATAAATATATTTTTCTGTTTCTGAAAAAGTAGGGACCAACCAAGAGTTTTCCTTTGCTTTGTAATCTGGATCAATAAAATTGATAACAAAGTGTTTAATGTGTGGGAATTTTTCATTAATGAATTTTATATGTTCCTTAAGTTTTTTGTAATTTAACTTACATATAACAATTGTCAAATATACATGTATTTTTAATTTCCTCGTATTTTCTAACCCCTTTAAAAGTTTCCGATAATTTTCTGATTTTTGAGAAATTTTAGCGAAGATCTCTGGATCGGATGAATGGAAGGATATGTTAAGCTTTATTCTAGGAAATATTTGTTTTAACTTTTTCAGAAACTCAAAATTATCTAAAATAGAACCGTTTGTTTGAATCGTAATTTCAGGAAAATTTATTTTCTTACAAAAATCTACTATTTCAAATAAATCTTTTCTTAATGTCGGTTCTCCGCCCGTTAAAAGTATGTCAGTTGTTCCACTTTTTTTAAGATCAGTTATTTTTTCTTTAATTTCGTCAAGAGTAAGTTCCCTTTCAGATGGGGGTGCAGAACAGAATACACAATTTTGATTACATTTTCTGGTTATTTGAAGCTTTCCCAATATATGTTTCTTATATACCATATGTATCCCCATTTATAATTTTAATTATTCTCTTCATAATCAAACCTTCCTCTTCCACTCTTCGGTAATTATCTTTTCGAATTCGTTCTTAGACATATATTGATTTTTAAACATCCAAGCATCTGGATAAGCCCATGGTAAATGTTCATATTTCTCTACAAAAAAAGCCTTTTCATAATTTTTTCTTATTATCTCATATTTGCCTTCCACATATTGATTCCACATTTCACAACCGATAAATGGACTTAAAATACTTGCATGGGAGAATATACCTTTTTTATTTAATTCTACAATGTAATTCAAAGTTTTTATTAACTCTTCCTTTTTTTCATAAGGAAATCCTATTACAGTATTCGCTCTGGTTATTAGCCCTACTTCCTTTGAAAATAATGGAATATCCCAGCAGAGTTTTAAGTATTTAGAAACGAAAGACGGATTGATCTTACCCATTTTTGTAAGTAATCTAGGTACTATACTTTCAGGTCCATAGGAAATTTCCTCACAACCACTCTCTGCCATTTTTTTGATTAGTTTTCCATTGACCGTATCTATACGTGACATACAGTGCCAATCAATTCCTGAACCTTTTAATTTGTCACAAATTTTTTCTACCCAAGTTTTCTTAGTTGTAAAATTATTGCAAGCGAAGAAGATGTAATTGGTATCTATACTTTTTATTTCCTTTTCCATTCTTTTAATTGATTTCCTTCTTTCAGGACTACCCTCCAAGACCCTGGAAGCACAGAATTTACAATGAAAAACACAACCCCGAGAAGACCTCACAATATAATTTTCAGTTTTTTTGGCAAAAGATGAATAATCTGGAATTGGGAGATCGTCCAAATTTTTTACTACTGGCCTATTGGGTGTATGCACAATTTTACCTTCGCTATTTCTGTAACTTATTCCCTTTATGTTACCTAAATTATCCTTCCCTTCTTTTAATGCTCCCATTAATTCTGATAATGTAAGTTCACCTTCCCCACGGACTAGATAATCAATTTCTGGGGCTATGGATAATGTTTCCTCAGGAACAAAAGTTGAAGGGTATCCACCCATAATAATAGCAGTGTTGGGATTTCTTGATTTAAATCTTCTAATTAGCTCTATATTAAAAGGAAAGTTAGAAGACCATGAACTTACACAAAGAATATCAGGATTATATTTTTCCACTGTTTTTAGCGAATCCTCCAGGTATTTTTTTTCATCTATTTCATGTACTTTTTTATGGTGACTTAACAAATGTATTCCTAATTGTATGGATATAGGATCATACTCTTTTATACTGGAAGCTAAAGTTGCCAAAGTTAATGAATTCAGTCTTAATGGATGGGCTTTACCCTCACTAAAAGGTTCCATCTTCCATTCAGTCCATAAAATTACTATATTTTTTTTGATTGATATCACCTTTTCGGATGATTAATATGGTTATACAAAGTAGTTATTAAATCCTTAGGAATTTATGTATTTTATAATAATTGAAACCCTTTTTTCTTAGGTTCATTTTTCAAAGAATTAAGGTCTGGTGGGAACTATAGTTGAAGGCTCGTCTTCTGATAACATTGAAAGTATTAATTTAACTGCTCCAAAAGCGATAATCAACCATCCAAATAGGTCTAAACCAAGGTGAAACCAATTTAATGGGTTATTTGATCCTTCTAGGCCAATCATAGCCCAATTTACCATCCAACTTGTTTCGTGTACTAAGAACATTTTAGCTCCTGTAACCACCCATCTCCAACCTTCCTCACCAAATCCAAGATTGGATTTTCTAAACAACCAAGCAGTCAGATAGATTGATAAACCCATCAAAATTCTAGTGGTATCTCAATAGGCATAATAATTATCCTGAATAATTGTTGGAATTATTGGTTTATAAAAGTAACATTAGTTTTTATGGATTTTTTACTAATTTTCGTCTTCAATTTTACTTTCTATTTTGTATAGAGTGTATTTTAAATTATTCATCTTGTATTGTTTTAACTCGGAGAGATTGTATTCGTTTTTTAAATTTTGACACAGTACCTTTGTTTTTACATTATTTTCATACATAACATCATTAAAGCAAGGTAAATCCTCAAGAAAAACGAAACAATTAGATTCTAAATTTGGATTATCAATTTCCAAGAATTGACTAATACTGATAGCTTTTATATCGGAGGTAGATGTTGAAATGAGGGGAATTGTTCTGACTAAAGTACAAGCTTGGGGAATATCTTCTTTAGTCTTTCCAATAACTTTAGCTTCTAAGGACGCACCAATATCAAAATTAGATTCTATTTTATTTTTACTAAAGAAAATAAGAATTACAAGAAAAAATGCTATTATTAGTAGAAGTATATCATCTTTAGAATTATTTATTTTCAACGATTTTTTTAGTCCGGAGTTAAAGCTAAAAATCCCATAAGAAACAAAGATAGAAGTAATAGGAGAAAACATCATGAATAATCTGGGTTTCCCTCCAAGTGTTTGAAGCCATGATGTAAAATAGATAAGATATAACAAAAAAAACCAAAGCATCAAGAAAATCCAGTTGCCTTTCTCTTTGAAATAGAAAGTTATTGATCCTACCAATAAAAATAGAGAGAATATATAAGGTTGGTATTTATTTTTTATGATATCGGGACCATAAGTTTTTGTATTTTTTATTAGATTAGTAATCGACCAATTATCGCCTCTCATTTCTCCTCTTGAGTCATTTTCAATTACATTAGTTTTTAATAGTATATAATCTATATCCTCACTTCTTTTAGATGATCATGAAACCACCGCACTTATGTGCGGTGGCTCGTATAGTTTTTTGTGACAAAACCCATACAAAATTCAATTCAACTTCCAGCTTTTAATAAACCTACTATCAAAAATATCCTTCAATGTCATTGGGAAGATTACAAAAGAACTCATCCTGTAAGAGAGATAGAGGAAAAAGAAGTAGAAAAGATGCTCTTATGCAGATCTAATAAAATCTTTGTTTACACATGTGAAAAGTGTCATAGAACTGTCTATCAGTTCCTTGGATGTAATAGTAGATTATGCACAAGATGTGGTAAAAGATACACTGATCAATGGTCTAAGAAACTTGCTAAAAGACTAGCTAATGTTCCCCATAGACACTTTGTTTTCAGTATTCCATCCCAGTTATGGCCTTATCTTAAACAAGACAGATCACTATGGAAAGTATACATGGATTCTTCAGTAGAAACAATTGATGATTATTTCCCTAAAATTATGCATAACCCGAAAATAAGAGTTGGTGTCATAGTAGTCTTTCATCCATTCGGAAAAGACATGAAATTCCAACCACATCTTCATCTAATCATAACAGAAGGTGGATTTCTAAAAGGAAAGTTCATATCAAAGAAATTCGTCCCAGCAAGAAAACTAGCAAAATCATGGCAATATCACGTATCAAAGAACCTTCAAGAAGCAGGTTTACCAAATCGAATATTCACGGAACTTTACAAGAAATACAATGGATTCTATGTTTGGGTACATAGGGCTGGTAGAATAGATAAACCTGTTGATATTATCAAATACATAGGAAGATACATTAGACATCCAGCAATATCAAATTCCAGAATAATCAGTTTTGACGGAAAGATAGTTGAATTCTATTATGAACAAGAAGATGCAGATGGGAACAAAACAACACATTACGTCAAGATGGGTGTTGATGAATTCATATCATCCTTAATCCAACACATTCCAGAAAGACAATTCAGAATGATAAGACATTATGGTGCTTATGCAAGGACACTGAAAAGATTCTTCTTCTCAATACAGTCAACTATAACTTTTGAATTTCAGGACATTCTTTACATGCCTGGATGGAAATGCAAGCCGTATTGTCCTTATTGTGGCGGAAGATTGAAGTTTGAAAGGTTTGAAACAATACCTCCACCTGATGATTTCTTACATTGGGAGGTGAAAAAAGAAGATTTGGTCAAATTCAAGTACATTTCTAATTAAGAATTAGTGAGCGAAGCGAACTTTCTTGAAACCCTCTCATCCAATTTACGAAATCCGGTATAGTTAATGAGAATATTAAAATTAGTATTAAAATATGCTTCAAATTTATTTTCTTTAAAAAACCTCTATAAAAGATTATTATCCCAATTAAAAAAAGAATTGGTAATGAATAGTTCTCTGGTCTGAATTGCATGGTGAAAGCAGTTGAAACGCATGATAGCCAAAAAAGTCCTGATTTTTTATATCGATAAAATATAAGATAGAAAAAAATTGATAAAGTTACAAAAAACAGCGAAGCCACATTAGTTTCTGCAGTAAAAGACCAAATAATATGATAAGGAAGTAAAGAGAAAATTAAACTTGCTAATAGAGACATTTTTTTGTTTTCTGTAATTAGAAATGTTATTAAAAAGATATTTATTGCAGTTATTGTACCAAAAAGGGAAGATGCGTATAATGCTACCCAATTGTTGACTGAAAATAAAGCAAAAAAGATGCTTAATATAAATGGCCATCCTATGTATTTAAAATACCGAATTTCCGAGAAATTATTTCCAGCGATACTCTTGGCTGCTTCCATGTAGTAAAAATCATCTAACCACATTCTATGATAATGAAGATCTTTTGGAATAAAGCGAATCAGTGTGGATAAAATAAGGATTAAGAGAAAGTAAATTAGAGTTTTTTTGTCAAAACTTTCCAAGAATAATCTTTTTAAATTTTTCCTGTTCAAAAGAATAAAGATAATCAATAAAATGAAGTTCAGGCCCGCAGTATATGGTATAAAATTATAGGTTAGATTCCCGATCGAATGTAATAAATTAATCATATTAATTTTTTAGTTCCCCAGATATAAACAAATTTATTTTCAATTCACTTCGTATAAAGATACACTATACCAACGATTTTCTACAGTTTTTATCAAAGTGGTATTGAATTCACTATGGATCCTTTCACAATTCTCTTTCTGAGAGTGAAAACAAAAATCATTTTCATAAAAAAATACGCATTTACCAGATTCAACTAAAATTTTAATATAATCTAATCTACCTAAGTTGATAGATTTCTCATTCATCACAAAATTTACAAAGAATGGACTAGCGGCTATAATATAACAGTCCCTAACCTCATCTTTAACGTCTTTTAAAAATTGTTCTTCCTTAAAGTATATTTGATGTTCATTTAATATCTCACTTTCAGGTAAATAAATAAAATAAAGAGCTAAAGAATTTGAAATGAAGAGTAAACAGATAAATAATACAAGGAGGCCTCTTGAAAATTTTTTAATTGATTTTTGAATATAGTAAGCACCAAAAGACGCTAAAATTATATATGGGGAAAGTATTTGTAACATGAATCTGTTTGTAAAATATGTATAGTTCATATATAAAAAAAAGAATCCAAAGAACCATGTACCAAGGAATAAAATCTCTTTTTTATGGTTTTTTATGGGTTTGTATATACCAAATATAAATAGCGGGAATAAAAGGACTGGGTTATATTTTTTTAACCAAAATTTAATATATTCCGAGTTCTGTCTTAAATTTTCCATCGAAATTA
>CAYMPD010000035.1:0-6442 GCA_964392445.1 uncultured archaeon
AGAGTTTATCTCAACTTTTCGGAGGATAATACTACAGGACTATATGGGATTCAAAGTTCTTTTGTTTATTATGATTCAAGCTCTGATACTCTCCAAACTGAAACCGATACTGCTGCTATAAGGTTCAATAAAGGTATAGGAACATTAACCGCTTCCCCCCCGGAAATAGAGAAAAGCATTAAAAGAGGAAATTCTGCGAAAGAAACTATTAGTATGTGGTTGAGGAACGCATGTGAAAATACAAATGTAACTGTTAATACAAGTTCTGGTGAACCTGGTAATTGGACTAGTATTTCAGAAGATTTGGTTTTTTTAACACCTACTATTTTGAACACGACTGAGGTTAATATTACTGTACCTCAGGATGCTTTTTTAGGGGATTATGGCGGGGAAATTGTTCTAACTGCCGAAGATCAAAAAATAAGTATACCTCTTATTATTCATGTTATAAGAGAGGATCTTAAAATTAACGTCACGGTAACAGCACCTGATGAAGAAGTATGTCTCGGTAAAGTGGTGGATGCCACCGTTAATTTTACTAAAGTTCCCATTGGAGAAGAGTTATTATTGAATGTAACCTATCAGATTCTTGATCCTGATTCGATAAATGTTGCTAATAGTTCAGAGCAAATTTTAATAAATGATACCGTCATGAGAGAACCTAGTTTAAGTATACCAATTTCATCTTCTGTTGGATTTTATACTTACTTTGTAACACTTGAACATGAGGAAATAACTGACCAGAATTCAGATATTTTTGAGGTGGTAGATTGTAGAGAAACTGAAACTCCTATAGAGGTGAGTGAAGGTGAGGGAGGGGGGGGAGGAGGACCAGCACCAGCAGCACCCGGAAAACCACTGAATTATTCCATGAAACTCGAACTTTCCACTAATATTATTTCATCAATTCCTGGAGATAAAGAGACATTTTTAGCGACTGTTACAAATGATGGGAACGTTGATCTTGAAACTGTTAGATTATCAGTAAAAGGTGTACCTTCAAATTGGATAAAAGTAATACCGAATGAAGTTGACATACCTTATTCTAAATCACAAGAGTATCTTGTAGTATTGGATATACCAAATAATGCCGCAGCGGGAAAATATAGAATAAGTATAAAAGCTGTAAGTATGGTGGATAGCGAAATAAAAACAATTAAACTAATAATTGGTAAAACTCTTGAAGAATTGGCAAATCTTTTATTAGAGGAAATGGAAGAAAGAAGAGCTATCGCGAGAAGGACTATTAAGACCGATGCTTGTTTAGATATTTCAGAAATAATTTCGATATTTAACGAGGCCGAAAGAGCGAGAGAGAAGGGGTTGGAGAATTACAAAAGTAAGAACTATGAGAAGGCCATAGATTGGCTTGAACATGCTATTGGGAGTTATAATAAAGTTATAGATCAGGTTGATATAAAAATAGAGTTGAAAATAAATTCTCTGAAGAAAGAGAGGATAGGTGTATTCCCAATATTAGGACTTAAAGAACAAATAGGTAAATTAGAACTTTACTATTTAAATAGAAATTATGAAAGAATATGCGGACCTATTATAGAAATAGCAAGACTTAAGAGATTGAGTTTGATATTCTGGATAGTTTCATTGCTATTGGTAATAATTTCAGTGATAGTATTATTTATCCTATATAGGAGAAGGAAAAGAAGTCAGAGGAAGGAAGTAATAAGCAGGGTTAGAGAAAGATTGGGAGAATTCCAAATGGAAAATGTTAGGAAACCTGATAATTTTAAAGAACAGTAAATAAAAAACTTTATTTTGTCAAGAAACAAAATTATTTTAGATTAAAATGGGTCGACCTATAAAGAATCTGGCTAGCCTTTTCTTTATTGTTTTATTTAGTATTCTTCTCTTTCAAAGGCTAGCCTTTTCTTATACTCAGAAAACATTTACCTTGGATCCGGATAATCCAGTTTTTAGATACGAAGAGTACCAATTAAATAACACATATACAAGTGAGAATTTGATTTTCACCACTAATGAGAATATAACAAGGTATATTACTATTCCAAAGAATTCAACTATTCTTGATTCAAATATTACTTTATTGGGGGAGATAACACCTACTCAGACTACAGGGAGTAGTGTGGAATTTCAGAGCTTGGATGTTGGTAATGTCACGGATGGGATAAAAAATGATATAATTGTTGGTTCAGCTGGTGAGCCCCATGTTACTTTGTACAATTCTTCTTTAGATAAGATATGGGACTTTAATACGACCAGTTCAAATACAATTAATAGTGTGGCGGCTGGGAATGTTAATACCAGTTCGGGTTATGAAGAAATAGCTATTGGGACAAATGATGATAACAAGGTTTATCTTTTAAATTCTTCTGGGAATGAGATATGGAATTATGATCTTGGGTCTCCGGTCAACGCAGTTTCGATAGGTAATGTAACATCAGATAGTGGCGAGGAAGTGGTATCTGGGGGAAACGACGGTAAAGTTTCAGTTCTAAATGTTTCTGGTGAACTTAAGTGGGATTATGATATTAGTGAAACTGTTTATAGCTTGGATGTTGGGAATTTGAATAGTACTTACTCTGGGAATGAAATTGCAGTAGGAGCAGGTAATTCTGTTTATATATTAAATTCTAATGGCGATTTGGTTAGAACTATATCAATATCCAATACTGTAAGAGCAATAAAAATAGGTGACATAACCTCGGACATAGGGAATGAAATAGCTATAGGAACTAGTAATGGAACTGTGTTCGTTTTAACACAATTGGGGGAATTTAAATGGAATTATAACATAGGAAATACTGTTTATACAATATCTATTGGGGATACCACAAGTGACAGTGGGAATGAAGTGGCTGCTGGTTCTGGTGATGATAAGATATATCAACTGGATTCTTCTGGAAATTTTATTTGGAGTTATACTACTGGTCATGATGTTAGAGGTGTTGTAATTGGTGACATAAACACTGACCTTTTAAATGAAACAATTGGTGTGTCCCGTGATAAGAACATTTATATTCTGAATTTTAATTACTATCCTACTAATGTTTCTTTGGATGTTGCTGGGGATGGTGATTATGATTGGACTCATTCTTCTAGTGAAAAACTTAGAAGTTTTACGAGCGTACCTAATTCAAGTATAGGAAAAGGCATACAGAATTATCTTGATTCCTGCAGTAATCAAAATTGTGATGTGCCCTTTATATTCCACTCAGATAGTGGTGGTAATTTAAATATAACTCAGGTTAAAATCACCTACAATTATAACGCTTCTGAGTCCATGTCTACCCAAACTCAATCCAATAAATGGTCTAGGACAAACGATACCAATGTAAATTCAACTGTTGGTAACGAGGTAAAAAGTATATCCTACAATCAAAATACAGCGAATGATATAACTGTTAATTATGTTAAAGTGAATGCCAGTGCAGATAATTCCTGTGATTTTGGTGGTTCTTCTTATTCTATATCAACAGTAAGTGGGAATAGGGTTTGTGTTATATTGTCAGATAATTATCAAATCCCTTCCAGTGGTGATTTACCTGGGACTCATAGACTTTGGGACGATACAATGTCAGCATCTATACCAGCCTTTCTGAATACGAGTACAGGTACTATAAATGCTAGTGGAGTTTGGGTGAAAAATATGACTATCTATACGGCAAATGATTTGGAAACCCTGTACAACGTAACTGCAAACACCACCTTAGATGAGGATTATGTAACTTCAGATGAAAAACTTTTAGTGAATTGGAATCAGGATGGGAATTATTATGACATAACCCCTAATATCGGAATAAGTGATTGTGATAGTAATAACCCAACTTATACTAAGAAAACTATTGGTTCGGATAATTTCTTTGTTTGCAAAGAAGATACAAATGATAATGGTATTGTTGACTTCTTTAAATGGAAACAACCTCATACTTCTTCGAGAGATTATAGAGTAGAAGGTTCGAGTAATTATCCTTTAGAGCTAACTAACGCGCAAGTAAATTCAAGTTCATCTATTTGGAGAAGTGCGTTTAATTTTTCGGTAGATGTTGGTGATTATGAAGGAAATAATGCTACTGTGGCTTTGTGGATATATTTTGAAAGAAATGCTTCTTGGCAAAAAATTGAAACTAAAAATCTCAGTACCAACGGAACTGTTTGGTTTGTAAACGTTTCTGATAAAACATGGGCAGGTAGCAACCAATACAAGTTTGAATATAGGGATTATAATGAAGTATCAGGTGAAGTTTTACATTTATGGCAAAATACATCTTCATCTGAATTTAATGTGACCAAACATACCGTGGAAATAATACATATATCTCCAGACGATGTTGAAGTAAATAGGACAGGTACCAATACCACAAGACTTGTTATCAGGGTGAATGATACTTCTAATGCGACTTACGTGCAAGAAGGTGTAAACTGTAGTTTTTGGATAACTACGGACGGTTCCAGTTTCATTCTCGCTAATCAAACTTCCACCAATTCAACCGGTCATTGTAATTTTATTTTTGATCCGAATTCCACCTATGAGGCTGATCTACAAAACTGGATTGCTGGTGTGGATAATGATGTATTTTACAATTCAACCAATTCAACTCAGTATAATGTTAAAGTCTATGTACCACTTAATATTAGTTTTCATAGTTCTACAATAAATGTGAATGTAACCCGGGGAAGTAGTTTTCGTGTTACTGCAGGTATATATGACGAGGAAAATAGTCTTGCTACGCACAAATCCTCGGGTTATACTTGTACATGGCATATAAACAACTCTCAGGTTGGAACATCCACCACTAATTCAAGCGGTTATTGTTACTATACTTGGGAACCTGATTGTTCAAATTCAACGGACGTTTATTCAGTTAACGTAACTTTATCTGGTACACCCCACGCTTATTACTATGTCATCAATAATGAAGACAACACTAATATAACACTTAAGGACACATTAGATGTAACAATAATTGTCCCGAGTAATGGAACTATTTATCACGAGCAGGGTACTGTTATTCTCAACTCTAGTATCTCGGATTCTTGTGGTATCCCTGATGAGGATTACACAGTTAGTTGGTATTTTGATAAGTCTGGTTCATGTCCCAGTTCTAACCCTGTGGCTACTGGTGATAACACATCTTGGGATCTTGCAGCTAATTGCGAACCAAGAGAACAATTAATAATCGCAAATGCAACAGGGGATTTATATGAGTCGGGTAAAGACAATCTAACTATATTTATTTTTGGCTGGTCTGAGGTTAATGTATCAAGGCCTATATCAGGTAATATAACAAACAGAACTACTGGGGGAACTACTTATGTTGATTTGGTCTGTAGGGTAAAAGACAACATGACAACTTCAGGTATACAGAATTATCCAGTAACTTTTTGGGACGATTCAACATTAATAGGTACAAATACAAGCTTTAACTCCACTGGGCATGTAATTTATAGATGGAATATAACTTCTAACGTTACTGTTCCAGAAGGGAATCATACAATTAAATGTAATATTACTGATAAGCCTGATATCTATTATAATACTTCTGTGAATGAAAGTAGTTCTTGGATGATTATAAGAGAGGTAGATATTAGTATACCTTTTTTCACGGGTACCCGTATTGATTCAACTAGTCCTTATAATGACGTAACAATTGAGGCCAATGTTACTGATTGGTTTGGTGTTGATAGTGTATGGGCAATAGTAACCTACCCCAATTCAACCAATTTCACATATCAATTATCTAATATTTCTAGTAACACCCTTTCTGGGACTTGGAGAGGAACTATAAACAATATTTCAAATATAGGTGGATACGATTATACAATCTATGCAAACGATACCAGCAATCAAACAAATTCAACAACTGGTTGGTTCGATATTTACACACAATTATATTTTGTAGGTAGTGCTACTAACAACGATAATGAGAATATAACTGTTAATTTTACTTTCTATAGACCAGGTACGAATAGAACTATTGAAATCCCAGATAGTTTCTATACAGGAGGTAGTTATAATTTCTCTGTGTTTAAGACGAATGTTGACATGAAAGTGAATGTGATCAACCACGAAATCTTCTTTAGAAATGTTAATATAACATCTTCTGCAATAGCACAGTTCGACGAAAATACTACAAATATTACTGACCCATTGTCCTTTGACAATGTCTCTGTGTCTGAGATATTATTACAATCAACTACCAAGAACAAATTAACTGCTTTGGCAATAGATAATAACTTGAACTTTGATAATGCAACAATCACACTTAATTTCACTAAGAACTTGAATGATCATTCAGATTTAAGTAAACCTGCAATTAAGATTTATCAATGCTCCAATTGGGAACTCAATAATAGGACTGGTTGCGAAGGCTCTTGGACTAAATTGACTACCAGTTTAAATAGTTCTAAGAACACTGTTTCATCAGATATTTCCAATTTTTCAGCTTTTGTAGCTGCTGAA
>CAYMPD010000036.1:0-6359 GCA_964392445.1 uncultured archaeon
GGCCTAAGTGGCATTAGTGCCCCCTAGTGTAAACACTCCGAGGTTCGAAGATCTCCTCAGGAATTAGTGCGAAGGCTATGCATTGAGAGTTACTGCTTTAAAGCCTCTTAGTGGAACTAGTAAGGCTTAGAGTGACGGTGAACGCTGAACAGTATACTTGAAGTGAACTTTAAATCTGTTAAACCTGGCGGTTAATAGCACGGTTATCGGTTATTGACGGGGCTATAAAAAGGTTTAGAGTGCACGTTCTAAACCACATTGAGTGAATCGCCCAATTTTTAAAACCTGGATTCCCTTAATGGTTAAAGGGATGCAATATTAGTCATTTGGAATGTGGGTCTAAATGCGTTTGTATCTCGCCCACAATTGAGGGAATTCCTTTAAATTTTTCAATGGATAATAGATATTTTCTGTTATCCGAAATAGTTTAAAGGGAGGTGAAAATAGTGAAAAGATACAATACTGGATTAGTGGGTTTAGATCGTTCACGAACATATGAATGCATCAGATACGGATTGAGTCAAAATGGACTTGACGAGACCACTAAACGGTTAATTGTCCAGGAATTTGCGCACGCCTTAAATAGAAGGGATATGTGTGATGACCCCGAGGGATTAATTAACTATTTGCTTTTACCACTCTAATTATGGAATGGGAAATAGTTAATCCTGTTTCCCACATAAATTAAGGGAGGTGAAAACAAAATGCCTTTTTCAACTGAGGATCTTAGAGGAAATGCTACATTTAAATTGGCCTCTAGAGGAAACTCTAGAAAGTCAACAGCAATGTCGATTTATCAGCACATAAAGGAAAATCGACAAAAGTATCCTGCGTATACGATTGAAGAATTAGTTTCTTCGATGGAAAATGTGGGATGTAGCATTAAGAAGGGAAAGACTAGTATCGTTAACGCGATAAGGTCCTTCAATTCTAAACAATTCCGAAAGACCCATAATATTCCAAAGGATGATAAGCTTAAACTAGCTTATTTGAATGGCAAGAAGATTGTGGGGCTAGAGGAAGATTTAAGGCAATTTGCTTAAGTCTTTCTCATTTTAATTTTTTCTTTTTTTGTATTTTGTGTCCAGGTGGTGAAAAGACTTATGGGAATTACAAAAGAAAAATTAGAGAATTCCAATTTAGAGATTGAAGAATCTTTTTGGAATTCTGGGATTAGATTCGAAAAATCTATTTCCATCAAATGCGATGTATGCGGAAATAGGTTGATTAGAACTAAAAACCGCAAATTCTTCCTATGTGTGTGTGGAAGGGTTTACTGTAGGAATGGAAGAAAATTTGAGGAAGTCCAAAACCATAACAGCAAATATATGTTTGACTATATTTCTGTCATAGAGGAAAGAAAAAGTAGAATGAGGAGAGATTAGATGAATGACTTTAGAATAAAAAAATCTGACCCTAACATTGCTGGTATTTTTATTGTTTGGATTAGTGTTATGTTTGTTATATTTGTTATGGTAATTCCAAAAATATTGTGGGGTGCTTGAATAATTGATGTTAATACAATTCCTTATTAGCATATTTAAAACTAGAAGATCCAGCTATTTTAGAAGGTGGATTGAATGAAAAAGAGAAGGGATATAATAAAAAACGTGTTGGACGCAAAACACACTATAACATTAACGGAATCAGAGAAAAAGCGTTTAGAGAAATTAAGATGCTCAATCCAGGATTACAATTTTAATGATGATATATTGGTTAAATTATTGAAAAGAATGAAAAGGAAGAGGGGTATATAAAAAAACGTGTTGGACGGATATATAAAATGGAAGTAAAGGAAAAAGAAATGAGGTAAAAGAATGAGAATTAGACAAAAGATATTTGAATGCCTTAGATGTAGACAATTTTTTAAACATTCTGTATGCCCTAGATGCGGAGTTAAATGTATTCCAATAAATGAGAGTTTGGAAGAATTGAAGGCATATAACAAAAGGAGATGAAATAGATGACAAACAATTTGAAAGAAATATATAAAAATATTGTTAAGGGTAATGAAGAATTACCTAAGACAATGCAGGCAATTGAAGAAAAGGTTGGAAATAAAAGATTAGAAAGATATATTAAAAGGAGGTGATAAATTGGAAAAAATTAAGAAGGCATTTGTGCCTTTAACTTGGGATTCTGTTGCAACCGTAAAGTGTCCATATTGTGGTTGTGGAAGAATGGTTGAACCTGATGCAGATTATCAAGTTCAATGCGAAAGTTGCGGGAAGGAGTATAAGATAAGGAGTTTGATTTAAGTGAAAAAGAAAGATATAGTATTTGACAAAAGAAAAAATGCCAGGTGTCCCATATGTGACGAAAAGTTAATTGGAACGTCATATGTGGGATATGAATGCCAAAACAAATGTTTTGAGGAAATAGGGAAGTGAATGTGAAAATCTCAATTTTAATTTTTTATGTTGTGATAATTTGACAAATAAAACGAATATGTGGATCAGAGAAAAGCTTAATGAAGTTAAGTTTGGAAAGTGTGAAAACTGTGGAAAAGAATGTATGCGAGAATTTGCACATAAAAAACCAACTGATTTGAGTGGAAATTCAAGAGGCAGAAAAGAACGTTATTATGATTATATCAATAATAAAGACTGTTAGAATTTATTCTGCCCTAAATGTCATAGTATATTTGACGAGGGATTAGAATGAAAAATTGGATAAAAAAAGGTATTCAATTCTTGATTGAAGAGAAGAAAGACGAGAAGGAAAAGCTAAATGAGAAAAGAAAAGAGCTGGTGGACAAAATATTTGAAATTGAATTAGAAATGAAGAGACTTGGAAAGAAGATTGAAAGATTAGAAAAAATTAAAGGGTGTTGAGGCTCACCTATGGGTAGAGTGACCCGCCTTTTGGTGAGAAGGTGAAAAAATTGTTTGAAGACAGAAAGCCAGGAAAGACAAAGAGATATGTAGTAGATGGAAGAAAGTTTGAACTTAAGCTTCTTCCTGAGGAAATAAAGGAATTGAGAAGAATTAGATCTATGAAGAAAAGGAGAGGAATTTGAATGGGAAAACCAATAAGTGAATTGAAGAAAAACGACAGTTATAGAATACAGACATACAAAAATAGAAGAGAAAATGTCGCAATGACTCTTTATCAATTCCTATTAGAAAATAGGGATATGTGTTACACAATTGATGAGCTGGTTGATGTAATATATAATCTTGGATTTGAGAGGAAGAATAAAAAGCAAATTATAAGTTCATTAAAACAAATTAACAAAAAGCGTTGGAGAAGGTTAAGGCCAACAGTTGATGAAAAAATACAATTTGCATATATAAAGAATGATGATGGTGAAAAAATCAAGATTGTTGGGATTAGAAGCGAGATGAAATAGTTTTGAAAGAAATTTATTGTGGAAGTGGAACAGAAGTTTTGTTAAATTTCACAAAAAATTATATTAAAGTTGAAGGAAAAAAACACGCTTATACCTGCCATAAAATTGAAATAACTGTTGGTGAACAAAATATTGGAACATTTGATGCTATAAACGGTAAGCTGAAAAATGTTGGGAGTATTTACATTAAGTTTGAATGTGATGAAACTGCTAGATACTTGATTTGGATCGGGGCTGATGTTAAGCATCCAGGAGGGATATAATAAAAGACGTGTTGGACACAAATAGGGAATAAAAAAAGAGACGTGTTGGACACAAAAAGGTGAAACTATGTTTAGAAGATTATTTAATTGTCAACTTTCCTCAGAAGAAATTGAGGAAGTGTTGAACGAGATTAGGAGGAAGAATGTTGGAAAATCTGAGCAAACTGGAAATGTGGATAAAAGATTTGGATCTTCGGAAAAAGGAAGCAAGGCAGTTGAAGAGGAAGGATAAAACAACTTTTGAATGTATTGTAAACATTAGAGAAGAATTGAGAACAAATTGAAAATGCCCGTGAATGTGGTTGAACATTACATTGAAAGTCTAAGTGTCTATATTGGAGAAGTTTGAAATTGAGTTGGTAACAATGGCAAATTTTGAAATACATTATTCTCTTTGGTTGGATGATTGTAAACAAGAATTGAAAGAAAAAGGATTAGGAAATGAAGATGTTGATATATGTGAAAATGGACAAATATATTTCGGAAATCTTTTTATCACAGAAAAGGAATATGTAACTCCGTGGGAGAAGAGTAGACATTTTATTATTTGAACAAATATTTTCAGGTGTTGGGGCCCCCCTATGGGTAGGGAGACCGCCCCCAGCGAAGAAAGTTTAAAGGTGGATAAAAAGATGTTTGAAAAAAGACATTATGAAGTTGTAGCAAAAGAGATTGGAAAGTCAAAAACTTTAGATGAACTTGAGGAGAACCTGATTTATAGTTTTAGATTGGATAATCCAAAGTTTGATGTAGAAAAGTTTAGAGAAGCAATTAATGATTGGAGAGAAAAATTTAATTCCCGAAACGAGGCAGGAATTTGAGTGTTTGTCCCAACTAACAAATATAAATATTTTTTATTTGGTTAAAAAAGAAATTGTTAGATAATTCCTGTCTTGCGGGACAAAAGTCTTGATGAAAATGGGTCTTAGATTGACAAAGAAAACATTTGACGAGATAAAGAAGAAAATGAAAATGTATGACTTCTATGGAAATACTATAAAGTTTATTGAAAATGATCAGATATGGATATTATCGGATGGAGGTTATATAGTATTTGAAAGGATGTAATATTATTTTCATATATGTATATGAAATAACATTGAAATATATTAGGAGAATATAAATGAAGAGATTGATTGGATTCATTGGAATATTACTCTCAATATCTTCTATGTTATTTATGTATGTTTTAATTGTTTTGTGCTGGATCGGAGAAATAAATTATATATTTATAGATAAATCTTCATTGTTTGATCAGGTTGAACTTGTAGTTATACCTGTGTTTATTGTTATGTCTATTTATGGTTTGTTTTTGTATGGTGGTGATGTAGGTGGAACGAGTTGAATTAGGAATTAGTGATGAGTATTGGCACAATTGGGATGAGAAGAAAGCTATTTGTGAAATTATTTCAAATGCTTTTGATAATTCTGATACTAAAAATGATGTTTCTTTGGAGAAGAGTGGTAGAACACTTATAATTAGAAATAAAAAGGTTTTGCCATCAGAATGTTTGTTTCTTGGGAAGAGTTATTCAAGAGATAAAAATGAAGCTATTGGAATGTTTGGAGAAGGATTAAAGGCGTGTGCCCTAGTTCTTCTTAGAAATGATGAATCAATGACTGTTAGAACTGGAGACAAATTAATAACACCAGAGTTTACTAATAAAACTCTTGATGGAAAAACTGTTAGAACATTTGTTTGGATAATTGAGGATGGACTTGAATATATACCAGAAACAAATGTTAAGCTGACAACTGATATTTCAATTGACGATCTTCGAAAGGAATATCTTTACCTCAGTTCTGAAACAATTTTAGAAGAATTGATAAGAACCGATAAGGGAGTTGTTTTTACTCAATTAGGTGATAGTAAGCTTTATGTAAAGGGAAAATTGATAAAAAATTTGAGTGAACACGGTGCTGTATTCTCTTATAATTTGTTTACAGATTCTATTAACAGAGATAGAGATATTGTCGATATGTTTGATTTAAGGTGGGATATTGGCACTATATTGGAAAGAGTTGAAGATGTCAAAATAATAAAAAGAGTTTTATCAGCAATTATAGATTCAAATGGAATTGAATCTGCTGCATTTAGAAAGTTTATTGATCCTAATAATTTGGTTGAAGATTGTTGGAAAGAAATGTATGGAAGAAAGGCAGTAATTGCAACAGAGGGAACTGCACAAACAATTGCAAGACATAAAGGATATACAACTGTAAGTGTTGCAAATAGTGGTGTAATTAGTGGTTTACAGAAGTCTGGAATTAAAACTGATAAAGATGTTGCAACCCAATCTGATTACTATAATTGGATAAAAAGTAGCCGTGGGGAACGAGAACTCATAGAAAACACGTATAATTTGTTTGAAAATTGTGAGGATGTTAGAAAATGTGTAAAGCCTATTTTCAAAATTTTCGATAACAAAGGTAAGGAAAATAACAATACACTTGGAGTTTGTATAAAAGCAGATGGTCTAATTGGATTAAACAAAAAGTTGTTTGATGATGAAAGAGAATTGTTTTCAGCGATTGGTCACGAACTAACACATTTTGTTTATAATACAATTGACAATACAGAAGAACACGACCATTATATGGGAAAAATGTTTACGGATGTGATTTTTAATTCAAATGTGAAGGAATGAATTGATTAATGTCTATGCATTGACTGCTGAACTATTTTTCACCACCCTTAGATTTTAATCAATTCCCTTAAACACATTTGAGTTAGAAGGTGAATG
>CAYMPD010000037.1:0-6248 GCA_964392445.1 uncultured archaeon
TCTCAAATTTTACTAATCATTACTTCAATCCTATCCATTGCTTCCTCAATTTTCTCATAAGCAGTAGCATAACTCATCCTAACATACCCTTCACCATAGTTTCCAAACTCAGTTCCAGGGACAACCAATACCTTAGCCCTTTTGAGAAAGTAATTAGCCACATCAGCTGATGTCCCCAGTTTTGAAATATTTGGAAAAGCGTAAAATGCTCCTTCAGGTTTAAGACAAGTAATATCAGGAATTTCTTCAAGTCTTTTAGTTATTAGTTCTCTTCTTCTGTTATATTCTTTTAACATTTCTTTTACACAGGACTGATCACCACTAAGCGCTTCAATCGCTGCTAACTGGGATACTGTTGGGGCGCAGACTGTGGTGTAAATATGTAATCGAGTAATTGCTTGAATTAAGTCTTCCGGTCCTGCAACATAACCTATTCGGAATCCAGGCATTGCATAAGACTTAGAAAAACTCTGGAAGGTTAAAACCCGCTCTTTCATCCCATTGAGACTTGCTATGCTGATATGTTTTCGGTTGTCATAAGTTAATTTTTCATACGCTTCATCCGAGAATATTACTAGGTCATGTTGGATGGCTATATCTGCTAATCTTTCAAGTGTTTTTCTTTTTAACATTCTTCCTGTTGGATTACTTGGCGAGTTGATTAGTATTACTCGTGTTCTTCTATCAATTAACTTTTCTAGTTCATCAGGATCAAATTCAAATCCATTTTTTTCTCTTAGAGGAATCGATACTGGAACTCCGGTTACTGTCTCAACCATAGGAATAAAAGCAAGAAAACCAGGGTTTGGGACTATCATCTTCTCTCCTGGGTCTAGCAGACTTAGAGTAGCGAGGTAAAGTGCTTCCTGTGAACCACAAGTGACCACGATTTCCTCTGGTTTAACCTGGATTTTGTTGTCTTTCTTCAGTTTTTTTGCTATTTCCTCTTTAGTTTTGGTTCTTCCACCTGGTGGAGAATAGTGTGTAAACCCTTTGTCTATTGCCATCATAGCTGCGTGACGGATGTGTTCTGGTGTTGTGAAGTCAGGTTCTCCTGGACCTAGTGATATTACATCCTTATCTTCCACAGCCATTTTTAGGATTTTTGCAAAGTTTGATGATGGCAATCTGGAATATCTTTCGGAAATTTCATGTTCTATGGTCATAGTTTATTTTTAGGATTAATAGAAGATAAAAGTTAAGGGGAGAATTACCTTTTTTTACCATTTGGTCTTAAGTGAGAAGTTTCATTATATGGTGTTGATGTAAAAATAGAAGTCATTGCTACTTGACGGGGTTCTTCAGGTAATTCAAATTCAGTTTCTTGTTCTTCACTTACAGGTTCATATTCTTCACATCCATGTTTTCCTGCCAAAGAAACGGTAACACGAATCATCTGATTTCTATATCTTTTATCATAGCCATCTTCTGGCATATGTCTAGTTATAATGGATCCTATATCACCCTTTTCAGATTCATATAAACCAGAAGGTACATTAAGACCTAATTCACCGTAAATAGCATCAGAAGCTTGTTGTGTTATAAGTATTTTTCTATGAGGCATGAGAATTAATAGAAGTATCATATTTAAAAATCTTATCGGTATCTTAAAATTTTAACTCAAATCAAAAGCTCTTTCCACTCCCATATAACCAATTAACATACTTAATAACGCATTCATTCTCGTCTTTGTGAGTTTTCTACCATTAACTATTGTTTTTTCTTTTAGTGTGAACCAAGGATTCATAATTCCTGTTAATCCTGGTAATATATCTAGTAAATCTTCTGGTTCATCTAATAAATGTTTATAAAAGGCTATTCCATGCTTACACATCATTCTTTCCCCAGGAACATACCTCCTCTTATCAGTCCTTCTCGGTCCAAAATGAGTCCATTCACAATCGCAATCGGAGTGCAACTGAGTTCCAAGAACATAAGATTCATTAGAAGATAAATAAGGAACATGTCTAAGAGTGACCCTGTGGGATCCACGTCTTGTTAATTTGGGAACCCTACCAACAACATCATAACCTTTTGATGATAGTCTTTTTATTAGTTGAGGTGATAAATCCTCCGTTTTAATTCCCTCTATAAGATATAAAAATGACCATAAAGTATATTCACCACTTCTTACATCAACAATTCCAAAACCTCTATGGGGCTGTTCATAGTCCCAGAAGGCACTTCTAATCCCAGATTTTAGGGTAAATTGATCTCTTTCCGCATCTTCAAGACTCATTTGAGTAGTATTTAATCTAACATCTGGGGCATATCTCCAATGAATAAAATGCTGGTACTTTGGATCGTAGTTATCTAGAAATTCTCTTGGAGCTTGTAGAAGTAGTCTTCCATAAATATCAGGGAGTATAAGACCTTGGTTTCTTCTCAGAGTTATTACAGCATCTAGAACATTACCTAATGTAATTCCTCCCATGCCATTCAAATCTAAAATCTGATCTTGATATCTTTCCCTAATTTGTGCAGGAGTAGGACTTCCATAGTTAAAATATTCACGGAGAGAAATCTGATTAAATCCCATAATAATAACTTATCTGTGAAATTTTTATATTCAACTAACCTCTTCCCATTGAATAACTAATAAATAGAACAGCTACTGGTAACTCATATTCCTCATGATTAGCTAAATAATGAACTTCCACTTTTCTTCCACCATTAAGTCTTAAGATTTCAGAGATTTCCGATAATTTTTTCTTTGAAAATACACGGACATCTTCGATTTTTATTCTTGAACCATCATAAAGGACCGGGCCAATTTCCCTCGTAAATCTTCCCTCACCGTATGGAATGATTACAGCTTCTAGTAAGCCCTCATTTATCATAAAAAATAATTCACATTAAATCCTTTTAAGTAGATATCAACAAAAATTAACCCATGATAGACAGTCATTGCCACCTCTTTTACAAGGGTCTAGAAGAAAGACAGGATCAAATAATTCAGGATGCAAAGAAAAAAATGACAGCAATAATCAACTGTGGATACCCAAAAGACGCAAAAAAATCCCTAGAGCTCAAAAAGAGGGAGGAAGGATTCATTTATCTTAGTTTAGGGTTGCATCCGATCGATATAGTTGAGATGACTGATCAGGAAATAGATGACTACATAGACTTTGTACGTCAAAAAAAGGACGATATTGTAGCAATAGGAGAAATAGGACTTGATAAGCACTGGTATCCTAAACCAGAACAGCAACCCAGATTAGAGCGAGTTTTCAAACAAATGCTTGGCTTGGCGAAGGATACTAAACTACCAGTAATACTTCACACTCGAAAGGCTGAGCAGGAATGTTTTGACATAGTTACAGAAAATGGTTTCAAAGAAGTTGTTTTCCATTGTTATGCTGGTAATATGACCTTGGCAAAAAAAATCAGGAAAAGAGGTTATTACATTTCTATTGGCACTAATCTGATGAGATCAAAAAACACTAAAAAACTAGCACAAAGATTCCCGCTTGAACAATTACTGACTGAAACGGATTCCCCATTCTTATCCCCTTATCCTGGGAAGAAAAATGTCCCTCAGAATGTAGCTTATGTTCTTGAGAAGATGTCAAAAATAAGGGATATGCCTGTTGAAGATATAGATAAGGTTATTGAGGAGAATTGTGGAAGATTGTTTGGGATTCAAAAAAATTGACTTTCTTCGTAAGCTTCAAGAGCTAATTCAAAGAATCCTTCTAAGTCATCTATAACTCTATCTTCATCTAGATAAGGGAAAGTTACATTTATACCAAAATCTTCCGCTAATCTATAATCTGGATATATATCTTCTTCTAACAATTCCATAGTTACCTGACGTGAAATGGATATTATTTCATATCCTCGTTCCCATTTTTTTCTTATCTCATGACCATGATTTCTGATGCCACAACTTTCGAAAATATAATTTTCATAACCCCTGTCAAGAGCTATATCTCTTAAATAATCAGCTACTAGGGGAGATCTATCTTTCCCTCCAGAGCATACCGCGCAAAACTTTCTTTCCATGGATTAAAAGTCGTTATTGAATTATTTAAATCCTTTTGTTAATTATTAAGAAATTTAAAACATTATTATTTGTTACTCGATACCAAAGAAGACTTTTCAATTCCCTTTCTACTTTTTCATTCCAACCTTACCCCTTCCAAAGCCAGATTACATTTTAAAACAATAGTTATACCTAACTCTAATAATGACCTTCAAAAGAAAAAAATTCGAAAAACTTACTGTATCATCCAAATACGATCAACACACAGTTCCAATATTCCACTCTGCGTGTGGTAATAGAACAGCCCCCCTGCTTAAGACCTTGATGACTAATGAATGTATGAATGATTGCAAATTTTGTCCTTTTAGGACTGAAAGGGGGATTAAACGCAACAGTTGGGAACCCAGGGAACTTGCGAACATTGCTGTCAAACTTAGGAAGATGGGAAAAATTGAGGGGGTGTTCCTTTCTTCCTCTGTAAAAAGATATCCAGATAAGACCTTCAGAAAACAATTAGAATCAGTAAAAGAAATGAGGAAATTGGGTTTTAAAGACTACATCCACCTCAAAGTCATGCCCGGAACCTCACGAGACTTAATCAAACAAAGTGTTAAGGTCGCTGACAGGGTGGGAATAAACGTGGAATTCCCGACTCAAGAACATTATGAAGATATGAAACTCTTCCTGGACTTTGAGGACGATATTTTGAAAAGATTAAGATGGATATCAGAGGAGGTTAAAAAAGCTCAGGAACAAGGTAATTGCAAATCAGGAATGGATTCACAGATAGTTGTTGGAGCGTCAAACGAAACCGATAAGGAAATAATCAAGATTAGTGGTTATATTTATCAAAAATTGGATGCAAGAAGAGTTTATTACTCAAAATTTAATCCTATTCCTAATACACCACTACAGGGGAAGGAACCCGAGTATCCTTGGCGGGAGTATCGTTTGTACCAAAGTTCGTTTTTACTCAGGGATTACGGTTTTAAGTCCAAAGAATTTGTTTTTGATGACAATGATAAATTAAATCTAAAAGAAGACCCAAAGTTTACAATAGCTAAAAGGAATGATTTATTGGTTGATATTAATGATTCATCTCGGGAAGAACTGTTGAAAGTTCCAGGAATAGGCCCTAAAACTACTGAAAAAGTCCTAGAAAAGAGACCATTTAGGAATATTCCTGATCTTAAGAAGGCGGGTGTTATTCTGAAAAGAGCTAGTCCTTTTATTGAGGTTTCTGGGGTCAGACAAAGTAGGTTGAATAGATGGTTGAATTAATGGGTCAGAAAGGTTTAAAAAAATTATCATTTAATATCAACTTATGGACAAAAAAGAGTTAGACAGATTAATGGAAAGATATGTAGATCAAGAAGGATCCGCAGTTCTTTATCAGTTAAATGAAAATCAAGGTGTGATAGCCGATTGGGAAAAATTATCCAATTATCTTAAATCTCATGATATAAATCCTGATGAAATCACGATAAGTCAAATTGTGAACTCTGTTTCTAGGATAAGAAGAAAAAAATCACACTAACAATTTAAATCGGTTTTTTCCTAGTTCTTCTTCTCCTGAAACTACCAATAATTATCCCAACAATTAGAACAAGAATAATTAACCCAAGAACTGCAGCTAAAACAAAGTTGTAATTAGCAAGATTTTCAGGAAAGTAAATTGTATGACCCATGATTAATTTTAGTAATGTTAAACTTAAGTTATTGATGGTTTTGGGTAATTTTGTTATAGATACCCGAATACCGAAATATTTATATAGTAGTTGTATCTATATAGTAGTAAATAAATGGTGGAAATATGTATCAAAGGATTTTAAAACCAATTATAATTACTTTTACAGCTGGAATGATTTCAGCATGTTCAGGTGCACCAGTAACGCCTACATCCACTCCAATGCCCAACTTAGAAATAAGGGGTTATGTGGAAAGAGTCTTAAGATTAAGAGATGGTATTTCATGGCCTTATCTTTATCGTGTTTCAGGCGCAGAAGCATGTGGCATGCCTGAAGACCAGTTTCGTTCCGAAACAAGACGGAAAACAGAAAAAATATATCTCGATACCAAAGCTTTTGGAGGTCCAGCTGGTTTAAATGCATATCCGGGAAATGTTGATCTTGCGGGAAACCCTTTATCGGCAGAAGCAGATTATACTGTAGTTTTCCCAGAAATATCGTGTGATTAATAAATTCTAACTGACTGTGGGACAAAAATAGTTAATCAATCTTCCAACACAATGACATAAGCCCTG
>CAYMPD010000038.1:0-2837 GCA_964392445.1 uncultured archaeon
GGGTATTCTCGGCAACTTTCCCCAGTAAAACAACAATTTTTGGGTCAATAATCTCTATCTGTTTTTCCAAATAAGGTAAACAGGTTTCTATTTCATCATCTGTCGGCCTTCGGTTATCTGGTGTTTTATGTTTAACTGTATTGGTAATAAAAAGTTTTTTTCTATTAATTTCGTTTTTTTCTAGTATCTTATTAAGGTAAGTCCCAGATCTTCCTACAAAAGGCCTTCCAGTCTCCGCTTCTTTTTGGCCTGGGTTCTGACCGACTAGTACGACATTAGCGTCTTTAGGACCTTCACCAGGAACCGCAAATTTCCTACATTCCAGAGTCTACAGTTCTTGCAATTTTGTATTTTTTTGTGTAGTTTCTTGAGTTTGAAGTGAATCACGACGGAATTGGGAGATTATAAATATTATTTCAGAATTTTCTTAAGTTTGGACAAAGGAAGCGTGTTAATTATATCTTCTTTTTTTGCCCACCCTCTTCTTGCGGTGGCTATACCCAATTTAATATATTTCAAATGTTCTGTGCTGTGGGAATCAGTGTTAATAGCTAATTTACACCCAGCTTCAATGACATGTTTGACATTAATATCATTCAAATCTAACCTAACAGGATAAGAGTTTATTTCCAAGAAAGTATTGGTTTCTTTCGAAGTCTCAAAAATCTTTTCCAAATCTAATTCATATGCTTTCCTCTCTTTAATCTTCCGTCCTGTGGGATGTGCAATTATATTCACATTTTCATTTTCCATCGCAGAAATTATTCTGTTAGTTAATTTTTCTTTACTTTGTCTAAATCCAGAATGTATACTGGCAACCACTATATCCAAATCCTGCAGCACCTCATCCTTGATGTCTAAAGTACCATCTGACTGAATATTTACTTCAACTCCATTTAGAACGGTTATCCCATCAATCTTATCATTGATTTTATCTATTTCTTTCATCTGTTCTCTAATTTCATCAGCATCCATTCCTCCTGCTACCCTCAATGTTCCTGTATGATCTGTCATAGCAATATACTCATGACCCAATTTCTTCGCCGCTTTTGCCATATCTTCGATAGAATATGTACCATCACTCCATTTGCTATGCATTTGCAAATCTCCCTTAATATCATCATAACCAACCAAATCTGGTAAATTTCCTTTTTGGGCTGCTTCAACCTCCCCCCTATTCTCTCTTAGTTCCGGTTCTATGAAATCCAGGTCCAATTTATCGAAAACTTCCTTTTCTGTCTTCCCCGCTTTCTGTTTTTCTCCTTTGAACAGACCGTATTCGTTTAGTTTGTAACCTTTATCAATAGCAATCTTTCTCATTTCAATATTGGTTTGTTTAGAACCAGTGAAATACAGAAGAGCCGCACCAAAAGACTTCGCGTTTATTGTTCTCAAGTCCGCTTCTATCCCTTCTTCCAGTCTCACTGTAGATTTTGATTTTCCTTTAGCTATCACTTCTTGAACTCTATCTAAACTCGTAAAAAAGTCCATAACCTTCTCAGGTTTTTGAGTGACGACTAGTATATCTATATCCCCTATAGTCTCTTTCATTCTTCTTAAGGAACCAGCAACTTTTATTTTATCTACATATTTGAAATTTTTGATTTTTTGTTTAAGATCTTCAGCCAAAGGTAAAGTATATCCCAATAAAAGTCTACCTTTACTCTTCCGGGCAAATGCTATATTGTTTAAAATCTTTTTTTCAGTTTTCTCTCCCATTCCTTCTAAATCTTTTATCTTACCTTTTTTTGCAACTTCTTCTAAATCATCCAAATTTTTAACATTTAATTCTTCGTAAAATAACTTAATCGTTTTAGGACCTATCCCTTCAACTGATAACAATGATTTAAAGTCAATAGGAAATTCTTTTTTCAATTCCTCATAGTATTCCAGCGATCCAGTTTCAACCAATTCTCTTACTTTTTTAGCAATACCTTTTCCTATTCCGGGTATATCTTCTAATTCGTCTTTTTCAATAACATCCTTTATATCTCTGGACATAGAACGTATTTGATTTGCAGCATTTCTATAAGCACGAGGTTTAAAATCTACTCCTTTCATTTCTAACATATCCGCTATCTCTTCAAGTATCTGAGCAACTTTCATCTTATCCATTTTAATCCCCTTTTAACTTTTGATGTTTTCCACAGAAATAGGTAGATCTACCTCCTACTTTGATTTTTTCTATTCTTCCACTACATATACCACAGTTTTGACTAGGATCTCTTCTTTCTATTAAATAATAATTCGGCATTTTTTCTCGTTTGGCATCATTTTTAATAGCATTCTTGAGAACGTCCTTCATTATCTCATATAGTTCTTCCATCTCTTCGTCGCTAATTTTGTTTATTTTTTGTTTTGGGTGAAGTTTTGCTTGGTAAAGAATTTCATCAGTGTAAACATTTCCTAAACCACAAACATTGCTTTGGTCCATTAGAAACGTCTTTATGTAACCACCAGACTTTTGAATTATCTTGATAAATTCATCTTTACTTGTAGAATTGGCATCTGGTCCCAAGTTTTTTCTTTTTATAATTTCGGATTTTTCCTTGACTATATCTATCAATCCAAGCTTTCTAACAGATATTGCAGATAGGTTGTAACCATTTTCTAATTTTAGAATCATTGCTATGTGATCTGGTTCTTCTTTTTTATAATAGGATACCTCTCCCGTCATCCCAAAGTGCCATACAAGAAAATAACCATCATTGATTTTCAGAAATAGATATTTTCCGTATCTAGATATATCCACCAATTTATTACCTGTCAAATGTTTTCTTATATTATCCATAGAAGTTTCTAAAAGACTCTGATAATTTATTTCGACATCTTCAATT
>CAYMPD010000038.1:2847-5859 GCA_964392445.1 uncultured archaeon
TTTAAAGTCTTACGAGCTATAGATTTCATAGCTTCTACATCAGGTAATTCAGGCATTTTATTCATCTCATATTTCCATAGCTTGATTAAGATTTTTTGGGAGGCATATCTTTCTGCTTTCTCTGTTCAATATCCCTCTTTATTTCTTTTAGTGGTTTCTTTTGTTTTTCAGTAGGATCCACAACATCCTTTTCTGGATATGGTTCCTTAGGCGGTTTAGATGCTGGCATATATTCACCTCCTCGTGAGTTATCTAACTTTCTTCTTTCTTCACTCTTCTTATCGGAACAAATCTAAAGCTTCCGTGAGTAGTAGTTATAGGTTCATCATGTGTTTTAACCATCTTAGTCATTGTCTGTCTATGATCCCTAGAAATAGGAACTACCATCATACCATTTATTTTGAGTTGGCTCAGTAGTTGATTTGGTACTCCTTCTGCTGCAGCTGTAACTATAACTCTGTCATAAGGGGACTCCTTTTCATAACCCGTATAACCATCTTTGAATATTACTTTGACATTTTCTATTCCTGCTTCTTTAAGATTTTCTTTAGATTTTTCTGCGAGGTTCTTTATTATTTCTAATGATATTATTTCTCCATCTTCTCCCACTAGTTTGGACATTACTGCGGCATTATAACCTGAACCTGATCCCACTTCCAATATTTTACTCCCCGATATGATTTCCAGTAATTCCAACATCTTAGCTACAGTATAAGGCTGACTTATCGTCTGTCCTTGACCAATAGGCTGTGGATAATTAGCATATGCGTGGTCTTCATGCTCTTCTGGTACAAATATCTCCCTTTTTGTTTCTCTTATTGCCTCAAGAACTTTCTCATCTTCTATTCCCATCCTCTTTAGTTCTCTAATTAACATCTTTTTCTGTTCTTCTAAATTAGTTTCATTTCCCATTCTAATCACCTATTTCTTTTAATTTATTATCAACTCTTTTTTCGGAAAAATTTCGCTTATCAATAAGAAATTTTCTTATGCCTTCTTTGTCAGGTACTTTCCATTCAAGTGAATAATCTTCAGTAACCCCCATTTCTTGAAATAATTCTAATATTTTTTTCCAATCAAAATCAGGCTCCATTTGTTCGAATGTTTCTTCTACACCATTTTTTCTTAATAACTTCAGTCCAGTTTTAAACCCCACACCTTTAATCCCTTTTGGATTATAATCGGTCCCCTTCATCATCGCTAAAGCTATCAGTTCTTTTTGATTAATCCCCCATTTTTCGAGTATTTCTTGAAGTAGTATCATTTCAGCTGGACCTTTTTCTTTTGCAGCTCTCGAAATATTTTTTATTAATCTATCCCCTCCATGTAATAATGGATCATAATCTTGAGTAGAAACAGTATAGCAGTCACCTTTTTTAATAATGTAAGCCATTTGAGCATCCGCTTCCGACGGTGACTGAACAATAGGAATACCGAGTAATTTTAAAAGTTTTTTAGATTCTTCTATCATTTCTGGGGTTAATTTTGATGTTCTTTTGGCATATTTTTTCATTTCTTCGATTTTACCCTTTTCTTTTGCTTTTTCATATTTCTCTTTGGAAACTTTCTTGAAATCTCTTCTTTTTTTTAATTCCTCATTTTTTAACTTGGGGGGATTTCCATCAAAAACATAAGCAACCTTAACATCATTTTTCATAAGATTAACTGTTCTTGGGAATAATCCTAATAGATGAGATACTGGTCTTCCCTTAGAATCTTTTATGGGCTCTCCTTCCCGTGTTCTTATAACTGAAAGAAACTGATAAAGGTGGTTATTAGCATCCATTACCACTTTTTTCCCCGAGATTTCATCAATAGCCACCTTATGTATAACAGAGATTTCCCGAAGACTAACTCCCATTTTTTTCACCTCAACATATATTTCACATCATGACTAATACTTGAATAATCCAAATCACATTATTAGTAAATTAATGGCATTTGAAGCACTATTTTTTCTTTGGTAGAAACCAGATACATCTCCCAGAAACTTTTTTACCCTTTATTTTATCTTCGTTTTGTAATTCATACAATGATCTCTGAGCAGTAGCCCAGTTAACATCTAATTTCTTTGCAACCATACTAGTAGAAACGGGTTCCTCTTCTTTTATCATTTCAAAGACTTTTTTCATTATTTTCCTGTATTTCTCTCGGACCATATCATCACTTTTATAAGTAATAATATATATTTAAATATATAAATATTTATGTATAATTTCCCATAACTAATGTAGAGATGATAGATATGGCAGAGAAAGAAGAAATGATTTTGGAGAAAAAGCGTAAACATACAAAATTTCCAAAGATTAAGTTTGAGAAATGTGGAGAAAAGGTCAAGATAGTAGATCCTCTATATCCCCAATCCTACACTTACGGGAACTGTGGGCACGTTTTTACATGGGTAGAGGGCAAAGAAAATTAAATTTTACCAAAAATGTTTTCTGTAGCAAAACTTAAATGATAGTAGCATCTATTATTTATCAAGGGGGTATGAATGGCAGAGATTATTACACTATCTTTAATAGCAATTATAGCCCTCTTAGGATTCTTTGGAAATGCGATTTTTAAGAGAACTAACATACCAAGTACACTTTGGTTATTATTATTCGGACTTTTATTGGGTCAAGTTTTTAACTTTGTAAACAGGGAAGCATTAACTTCAATGACAGAAATAATGGGTTCAATAGCGATAATCACAATTCTTTCGGAAGGTGGTATGAGTCTTGATATACGTAAGATGATAATAGATGCACCTAAGGGATTTCTTCTTTTGGTGGTAGGTTTAATTTTCTCAATCGGAGCAACAGTAGGGATAATGATGGCATTTGGATTTTCATTACATATATCCTTGTTTACTGGTTTAGCTCTTGGTGGTACTAGTGCTTCTGTGGTAATGCCGATTGTGACAAAAATGAAGGGTTTAAGCGAAAAGGTGACAGCAATCCTTTCCTTCGAATCAATAGCAGACACTTTCACAATTGTTATCGCTCTTGTTCTCTTGGATATCATGTC
>CAYMPD010000039.1:0-5551 GCA_964392445.1 uncultured archaeon
GGATAGGTGCTTTAAAAGCGGGGTTAAAATTTTACTCAGGTTATCCTATAACTCCCTCCTCTGAAATAATGCATTTTTTAGCAAAACAAAACTTAGAATTTGTACAAACAGAAGATGAATTAGCTGCTATTAATATGGCTATAGGGGCTAGTCTTGGAGGAATGAAATCAATGACCTCAACATCAGGACCTGGATTCAGTTTAATGCAAGAAACCATAGGCTTTGCTCACACCATTGAAATACCCCTTGTGATTGTTGATGTTCAAAGAGTGGGTCCTAGTACTGGGATGCCCACGATGCCCTCACAAGGCGACATTACACAAGCGAGATATGGTAGTCACGGAGATTATTTCCCAATGGTTTTTTATCCCAATAGTGTGGAGGAATGTTACAAATACACGATTGAAGCCTTTAATGCGAGTGAAGAATCCTTGAGTCCTGTAATTCTACTAAGTGATGCTTTTCTATCTCATTTGTATGAAACTGTTGATTTAGATAAAGTAAAAACAAAAATTAAGAAGAGAAAATTAAAACCATTAGGAGACGAAAAAAGACACTTCACAGGACTTCTGTCGGAAGCAGGAATACCACAAACAAGAAATTCTGAAATTTACAAAAAATGGATTAAGAGAATTAAAACTAAAATGGATAAAGCTTCAAAGAATTATGAATTTTTCGAATATACTGAGAATAAAGACTCTGATACACTTCTAATATCATTTGGTATAGTTTCCAGAATTATTTCACCTTTAAAAGAAAAATATTCAGTATTCCGACCAATAAGACTCTTTCCTATATTGGAAGAAAAACTCAAAGAATTATCTAAAAAGTACGAAAAAATAATTGTAATCGAAATGAACGAGGGTCAATACAAAAATGAAATAGAAAAAGTACTGAAAAGAAATGTTCATCTCATAAACCCAACAGGAGGAAAAATAACTTTAAAACAAATAAAGGAGGAGTTAAATGAGCTTTAGGGATTACAAAAGGCCTGGAATAGAGCCTATCTGGTGTTTGGGATGTGGGTTACATGTAGTCTTCACCCAACTCATAAAAACATTTGACGAACTTGATTTGGAGCCCATAGTCTTATCAGGAATAGGATGTACAGGAAGAGCTGCCGGGTATTTTAATTTAGATAGTGTCCATGGACTTCATGGTCGAATAATTCCCCTAGCCGAAGGTGTAAAAAGAGCTAGAAAAGACAAAGAGGTTATAGTTGTAAGTGGAGATGGAGATTTATTAAGTATAGGAGGGAATCATTTTTTACACTCATCAAGAAGAAATGTTGATATGACAGTTATATGTGTTAATAACGCTGTTTACGGACTTACCGGAGGTCAATTATCACCTACAACACCCAAAGGAGCTAAGACAAAAACCACTCCAGAAGGAAGTGAAATTGAACCCATCAATGCCCAAAAGGTATTGATGTCGAATAAAAGATACTTTTATGCTAGAACTACTGCTTTTCATGCAGAACATATGAAAAAAGTTATAAAACAAGCTTTGGAATGGGAAGGTTTTGCATTTGTTGAAATTGTAAGTTTGTGTTTAGAGACCATAGCCAAGAGTATGGGTATAAGAGAGCCTCCTAAGATGTACAAATGGTTAGAAGAGAATTACAAGATAGTTGAAGGTAAAGAGGTTTTAAACGATTTCGAACTAGGAGTTGTTAAAAATGATTAAAAAAATATTTATCACAGGTTCTGGGGGACAAGGGATTAAGTTAATGTCTTTTGTAATTTCAAAAATTCTATCCCGATCCGGCTATAATGTTTCTCTGATGTTCGATTATGATGCAGCGATGAGAGGGGGAACAATCGACGCACTTCTCACTTACTCGGACCAAAAAATAGAAAATCCTTCAATAGAAAAAGCGGATATACTCGTGAAACTATCTGAAAATGGAGAAAAGGTAGAATATGATGAAATTATATGCCAGAAGGGGATTTGCCCTGGGAAAGACATTGGTTTCAAAGAAATAGCCAAAAAAGAGTTCGGAAACAAATTAGTAATGAATATGCTAGTTACAGGATATTTGCTAAAGAAACTTGATTTCAAATTGGACGAGAGTTTTTTAAAAGAAATTTTACCCATTAAAAATAAAGATCAAAACATAGAAGCAATAAAATACGGTTATAATCTTACTCAATAATTATCCTACAAGGAGTTGGGAGTTTTTTACTGGCTCTTTCTAAAGCCTTTTTTCCAAGTTTAACATTCTTTTTATCAACTTTTAACGTTATTATTCTTTGACCTTTATTTACTACCGCTGCCCTAGCTTTGGGTCTACCAAATGACTTTCTCATACCCATAGAAAACCTATCTGCACCTGCACCAGTTGCCAAAGTATGTTCACGAATGATCTGATGAGGATAAACTAAAACCTTCATAAAATAATTCTCAGGTGTTATTTTCTTCTCTAAAATCTTGTTTGCACTAACTCTGCCTGCTTCCAAAGCAATATCCCTTATCTGAACTGAGTTTTTTCCGACCAAATGTAGAGTTTTTTCAAACTTCTTTTCTTTGTTTCCCATCTCAAAGATATGAATCCTCAAAGGAGGTTCAGCTCCAACATAATTTTTACTTTTCTTCTTGGATATTCTAGTATAAGGTCTTTTTATCCTTCTTGTACATCTTCCTGGTCTCTTCGCCATATTAATCCTCTCCAATAACTGTTTACACAAGTTTTTATATTTTATCCTATTACTTTAAGTATCTCTTCCCTGATTTCCTGTGGGGATCTATTATCCCCCTTGATTATATGGGTATTTGGGAAATAATCCTTCAATTTTTTGTAATTTTTTCTTATTTTTTCAAGTTTCTCTGCTTCCTCAAAGAATTCCATCCCAAATCTAGATTTTTTAATTCTCTTTACACAAATTTTCCCTGGGACATCTAAAATGAAGGTAAAGTCGGGTGTTCTGAATTGAGAATTTAGTTGTTTTAACCACTCTAAAGATCCTTTCTCAACGTTAAAAGCCAGAGTAGATAAAATATATCTATCACAAACAACATGATAACCATCCTTTAAAGCTGGTTTAATTTCATTACTGAGATGATGAGATCTGTCTGCAGAGAATAGCAAAGCAAAAGTTTTCATATCAACTTCCCATTCCTTTTTGAGAACACTTCTTATAATTCCTCCAATCATACTATTAGTGGGTTCTTTTGTCAACAATACTTTCTCATCTTGAGACCTAAACCATTCCAATAGTAACTTGGATTGTGTAGATAAACCTGAACCATCTGGTCCTTCAAAAACTATGAATAACGGTTTCATGGATATATATTCGTAATTAGAATTTATTAAAGTTAATAGAAATACAATCAATATTCTGGTACTTTACTACGATCCCCGCTTCCCCAAATAAAAATCAAGAAAGCCAAAATTGGTATTATTGATGCTAAAACGACCCAAAATAGTAAACTTCTGGGTATGTTAGGGAGAATAGGTTCTCGCGTTTCTTCTTTACAAAGATTGTCTTTACAAGTTTTACCAGAAGGACATGGTCTATACTCGTATTCAGGCATGTCTATACAACATTCGTAAGGACATGTTCTTAATGTAGTAGTTGTTATCGGTAATTCTTCACTAGGACATTCTTTGAGAATAGATTCACAGCAAATAGTTCCTTCTGGACATCCATCAGTACCGTGAGATATTCTTCTATAACAAAAAGGTGGGTTGTTATCATCTGTACAAGTAGCCTGACAAACAAAATTACAAGGAACTATAGTTGTACTAGTGGTGGTGGTGGTAGTATCTCCATTGCCATTGCCATTATCATTGCCCGAAACTAACTCTATTGTCCTCTCCTCTGACTGCCCTTCCTCACAATCCGCTCTCACCTTTACCTCTCCTGTTGGATAATCACAATTACCCCAGTTAATATCTGCATAACCATCTACTATTTTAGGCATACAAAAAAGAGTTCTTATATCTGTCTCATATACAAGTAACCTACCGTCAGTACAATCACCAGAAAACTCACATATACAGATATCATCATCTTGACAATGCCAATTGTCCTTCCCATAAGACTTACAACTGTCAATATCAACTGCTAATACTAAGGAAAACCCAAAAAGTAAGATAATTATAACTGAAATTGTTCTTCTCATTTTTCTCTACCTTAATCAACAGATAAAAGATTCTTCACTTATTCTATAAATTCTGTGATCAAAATTGGACAACTTATATACAAATACAAATAATTCTAATTCTGTTTCCGAGGGACATCTTCTATTTCTGGAAATAATAAGTTTCTTCTCTCCCAACACTCCAGGTTCTAAATTAAGGTTGGACGAATAATATATTGTTCCTGTATCGTCTACTAATTCGAAAAATATTACCAAACCTTCAGTTAAGGGATTACTAGTTATATCCAAAGTACACTCATATCTATCACAGTAAACAGATGATATATCCAATTCCTCTTCCCCATTTTGTCCCACATTTATTTGAATACATGAACCTTTAGTTCCGTCATCACAAAGAACTTTGAAACCATATGTTCCCTCTGACTCAGGATTCCAGACGAATGATCCCCCTGAAAAGGTCTTAGAATAACTTGGTGTAAGTTTACATTCCTCCGTCTCGTGTATGTCCACAAATCCAGACTGGCAAATGTTTACAGAACAACTACAACTACCTACCTCACAGTTTTCACATGAGATTTGGTTAGGAGTTGAGAAAAAATCTGAAAAAGATTCAAACAGTTTAGAAAAAATATTTGAGCTCCCCCTTGAAATGTCTTCCAAACTCAAACCAAAGCTTGAATTAATAGTGATTGAAAATATTAAAAATATTACAGGTATTAGTATTTTTTTTACCATTAACAATTCACCTCTTGGACTTCATCAGATTTACACCAAGCAATAGGATCACTCAACGTCTGGTCAGTTTCTCTATAGACCCTCCAAGAAACCTGATAAGTCCCTGATTCGAACCCACTACAGTAGAAATTGGATGACATTTCACCGGATCCTGTACCTACAGAAGGTGAAGGCGCATTGACAACTCTTCCTTGGCTATTAGTATATAAGGTAACTAAAACAGCATCTTCTCCTAGTTGGTTGTCATATCTAATTGAACATCTGTGGCCCCCAGTAATCTCTACACAATCAAATTTTGATACAATAAATTCGGTTGGTATAGTAGTTGTAGTGGTGATTGGATTCCAAGTGTCACAATCAAATTCAACAAAATTATCACAACCTCCAGTATCACACTCTTTGTCCAAGCAGTACCAATTACCATCATAGTAAACACATGCCTTATGGACTGAATTACATGTATCACCTACAGTATCAGAATCAGAAAAGGAAACTTTTAGCTTAGTGTCACTACAATAACTGTTTACGTCTATGGTTGCACTAAGACCCTCATCAAAATCTGTGGGGCATTGGGTACAACCTGATCCACATGCCTCTCCCATCTGTGTACCTTCTATTGATATTGAACAATTTTCATTGGGCATGTCATAATCTCCTTTTAACTCTACTTTGAAATTAGGTTGGACGGTGGTGGTTGTTGTTGGGGATG
>CAYMPD010000040.1:0-5606 GCA_964392445.1 uncultured archaeon
GGATAGGTGCTTTAAAAGCGGGGTTAAAATTTTACTCAGGTTATCCTATAACTCCAGCCTCGGAAATAATGCACTTTCTAGCCAAAAAGGGTATAGAATTTTTACAAACCGAAGATGAATTAGCTGCCATTAACATGGCTATAGGTGCAAGTTTGGGTGGTATGAAATCAATGACTGCAACCTCAGGTCCGGGTTTTAGCTTAATGCAAGAAACCATAGGTTTTGCTCATAAGATTGAAGTTCCACTCGTAGTTGTAAACGTTCAAAGAGTGGGTCCTAGTACTGGGATGCCCACGATGCCCTCACAAGGCGATATAACACAATCGAGATATGGTAGTCATGGAGATTATTTCCCAATGGTTTTTTATCCCAATAGTGTGGAGGAATGTTACAAATACACGATTGAAGCCTTTAATGCGAGTGAAGAATCCTTGAGTCCTGTAATTCTACTAAGTGATGCTTTTCTATCTCATTTGTATGAAACTGTTGATTTAGATAAAGTAAAAACAAAAATTAAGAAGAGAAAATTAAAACCATTAGGAGACGAAAAAAGACACTTCACAGGACTTCTGTCGGAAGCAGGAATACCACAAACAAGAAATTCTGAAATTTACAAAAAATGGATTAAGAGAATTAAAACTAAAATGGATAAAGCTTCAAAGAATTATGAATTTTTCGAATATACTGAGAATAAAGACTCTGATACACTTCTAATATCATTTGGTATAGTTTCCAGAATTATTTCACCTTTAAAAGAAAAATATTCAGTATTCCGACCAATAAGACTCTTTCCTATATTGGAAGAAAAACTCAAAGAATTATCTAAAAAGTACGAAAAAATAATTGTAATCGAAATGAACGAGGGTCAATACAAAAATGAAATAGAAAAAGTACTGAAAAGAAATGTTCATCTCATAAACCCAACAGGAGGAAAAATAACTTTAAAACAAATAAAGGAGGAGTTAAATGAGCTTTAGGGATTACAAAAGGCCTGGAATAGAGCCTATCTGGTGTTTGGGATGTGGGTTACATGTAGTCTTCACCCAACTCATAAAAACATTTGACGAACTTGATTTGGAGCCCATAGTCTTATCAGGAATAGGATGTACAGGAAGAGCTGCCGGGTATTTTAATTTAGATAGTGTCCATGGACTTCATGGTCGAATAATTCCCCTAGCCGAAGGTGTAAAAAGAGCTAGAAAAGACAAAGAGGTTATAGTTGTAAGTGGAGATGGAGATTTATTAAGTATAGGAGGGAATCATTTTTTACACTCATCAAGAAGAAATGTTGATATGACAGTTATATGTGTTAATAACGCTGTTTACGGACTTACCGGAGGTCAATTATCACCTACAACACCCAAAGGAGCTAAGACAAAAACCACTCCAGAAGGAAGTGAAATTGAACCCATCAATGCCCAAAAGGTATTGATGTCGAATAAAAGATACTTTTATGCTAGAACTACTGCTTTTCATGCAGAACATATGAAAAAAGTTATAAAACAAGCTTTGGAATGGGAAGGTTTTGCATTTGTTGAAATTGTAAGTTTGTGTTTAGAGACCATAGCCAAGAGTATGGGTATAAGAGAGCCTCCTAAGATGTACAAATGGTTAGAAGAGAATTACAAGATAGTTGAAGGTAAAGAGGTTTTAAACGATTTCGAACTAGGAGTTGTTAAAAATGATTAAAAAAATATTTATCACAGGTTCTGGGGGACAAGGGATTAAGTTAATGTCTTTTGTAATTTCAAAAATTCTATCCCGATCCGGCTATAATGTTTCTCTGATGTTCGATTATGATGCAGCGATGAGAGGGGGAACAATCGACGCACTTCTCACTTACTCGGACCAAAAAATAGAAAATCCTTCAATAGAAAAAGCGGATATACTCGTGAAACTATCTGAAAATGGAGAAAAGGTAGAATATGATGAAATTATATGCCAGAAGGGGATTTGCCCTGGGAAAGACATTGGTTTCAAAGAAATAGCCAAAAAAGAGTTCGGAAACAAATTAGTAATGAATATGCTAGTTACAGGATATTTGCTAAAGAAACTTGATTTCAAATTGGACGAGAGTTTTTTAAAAGAAATTTTACCCATTAAAAATAAAGATCAAAACATAGAAGCAATAAAATACGGTTATAATCTTACTCAATAATTATCCTACAAGGAGTTGGGAGTTTTTTACTGGCTCTTTCTAAAGCCTTTTTTCCAAGTTTAACATTCTTTTTATCAACTTTTAACGTTATTATTCTTTGACCTTTATTTACTACCGCTGCCCTAGCTTTGGGTCTACCAAATGACTTTCTCATACCCATAGAAAACCTATCTGCACCTGCACCAGTTGCCAAAGTATGTTCACGAATGATCTGATGAGGATAAACTAAAACCTTCATAAAATAATTCTCAGGTGTTATTTTCTTCTCTAAAATCTTGTTTGCACTAACTCTGCCTGCTTCCAAAGCAATATCCCTTATCTGAACTGAGTTTTTTCCGACCAAATGTAGAGTTTTTTCAAACTTCTTTTCTTTGTTTCCCATCTCAAAGATATGAATCCTCAAAGGAGGTTCAGCTCCAACATAATTTTTACTTTTCTTCTTGGATATTCTAGTATAAGGTCTTTTTATCCTTCTTGTACATCTTCCTGGTCTCTTCGCCATATTAATCCTCTCCAATAACTGTTTACACAAGTTTTTATATTTTATCCTATTACTTTAAGTATCTCTTCCCTGATTTCCTGTGGGGATCTATTATCCCCCTTGATTATATGGGTATTTGGGAAATAATCCTTCAATTTTTTGTAATTTTTTCTTATTTTTTCAAGTTTCTCTGCTTCCTCAAAGAATTCCATCCCAAATCTAGATTTTTTAATTCTCTTTACACAAATTTTCCCTGGGACATCTAAAATGAAGGTAAAGTCGGGTGTTCTGAATTGAGAATTTAGTTGTTTTAACCACTCTAAAGATCCTTTCTCAACGTTAAAAGCCAGAGTAGATAAAATATATCTATCACAAACAACATGATAACCATCCTTTAAAGCTGGTTTAATTTCATTACTGAGATGATGAGATCTGTCTGCAGAGAATAGCAAAGCAAAAGTTTTCATATCAACTTCCCATTCCTTTTTGAGAACACTTCTTATAATTCCTCCAATCATACTATTAGTGGGTTCTTTTGTCAACAATACTTTCTCATCTTGAGACCTAAACCATTCCAATAGTAACTTGGATTGTGTAGATAAACCTGAACCATCTGGTCCTTCAAAAACTATGAATAACGGTTTCATGGATATATATTCGTAATTAGAATTTATTAAAGTTAATAGAAATACAATCAATATTCTGGTACTTTACTACGATCCCCGCTTCCCCAAATAAAAATCAAGAAAGCCAAAATTGGTATTATTGATGCTAAAACGACCCAAAATAGTAAACTTCTGGGTATGTTAGGGAGAATAGGTTCTCGCGTTTCTTCTTTACAAAGATTGTCTTTACAAGTTTTACCAGAAGGACATGGTCTATACTCGTATTCAGGCATGTCTATACAACATTCGTAAGGACATGTTCTTAATGTAGTAGTTGTTATCGGTAATTCTTCACTAGGACATTCTTTGAGAATAGATTCACAGCAAATAGTTCCTTCTGGACATCCATCAGTACCGTGAGATATTCTTCTATAACAAAAAGGTGGGTTGTTATCATCTGTACAAGTAGCCTGACAAACAAAATTACAAGGAACTATAGTTGTACTAGTGGTGGTGGTGGTAGTATCTCCATTGCCATTGCCATTATCATTGCCCGAAACTAACTCTATTGTCCTCTCCTCTGACTGCCCTTCCTCACAATCCGCTCTCACCTTTACCTCTCCTGTTGGATAATCACAATTACCCCAGTTAATATCTGCATAACCATCTACTATTTTAGGCATACAAAAAAGAGTTCTTATATCTGTCTCATATACAAGTAACCTACCGTCAGTACAATCACCAGAAAACTCACATATACAGATATCATCATCTTGACAATGCCAATTGTCCTTCCCATAAGACTTACAACTGTCAATATCAACTGCTAATACTAAGGAAAACCCAAAAAGTAAGATAATTATAACTGAAATTGTTCTTCTCATTTTTCTCTACCTTAATCAACAGATAAAAGATTCTTCACTTATTCTATAAATTCTGTGATCAAAATTGGACAACTTATATACAAATACAAATAATTCTAATTCTGTTTCCGAGGGACATCTTCTATTTCTGGAAATAATAAGTTTCTTCTCTCCCAACACTCCAGGTTCTAAATTAAGGTTGGACGAATAATATATTGTTCCTGTATCGTCTACTAATTCGAAAAATATTACCAAACCTTCAGTTAAGGGATTACTAGTTATATCCAAAGTACACTCATATCTATCACAGTAAACAGATGATATATCCAATTCCTCTTCCCCATTTTGTCCCACATTTATTTGAATACATGAACCTTTAGTTCCGTCATCACAAAGAACTTTGAAACCATATGTTCCCTCTGACTCAGGATTCCAGACGAATGATCCCCCTGAAAAGGTCTTAGAATAACTTGGTGTAAGTTTACATTCCTCCGTCTCGTGTATGTCCACAAATCCAGACTGGCAAATGTTTACAGAACAACTACAACTACCTACCTCACAGTTTTCACATGAGATTTGGTTAGGAGTTGAGAAAAAATCTGAAAAAGATTCAAACAGTTTAGAAAAAATATTTGAGCTCCCCCTTGAAATGTCTTCCAAACTCAAACCAAAGCTTGAATTAATAGTGATTGAAAATATTAAAAATATTACAGGTATTAGTATTTTTTTTACCATTAACAATTCACCTCTTGGACTTCATCAGATTTACACCAAGCAATAGGATCACTCAACGTCTGGTCAGTTTCTCTATAGACCCTCCAAGAAACCTGATAAGTCCCTGATTCGAACCCACTACAGTAGAAATTGGATGACATTTCACCGGATCCTGTACCTACAGAAGGTGAAGGCGCATTGACAACTCTTCCTTGGCTATTAGTATATAAGGTAACTAAAACAGCATCTTCTCCTAGTTGGTTGTCATATCTAATTGAACATCTGTGGCCCCCAGTAATCTCTACACAATCAAATTTTGATACAATAAATTCGGTTGGTATAGTAGTTGTAGTGGTGATTGGATTCCAAGTGTCACAATCAAATTCAACAAAATTATCACAACCTCCAGTATCACACTCTTTGTCCAAGCAGTACCAATTACCATCATAGTAAACACATGCCTTATGGACTGAATTACATGTATCACCTACAGTATCAGAATCAGAAAAGGAAACTTTTAGCTTAGTGTCACTACAATAACTGTTTACGTCTATGGTTGCACTAAGACCCTCATCAAAATCTGTGGGGCATTGGGTACAACCTGATCCACATGCCTCTCCCATCTGTGTACCTTCTATTGATATTGAACAATTTTCATTGGGCATGTCATAATCTCCTTTTAACTCTACTTTGAAATTAGGTTGGACGGTGGTGGTTGTTGTTGGGGATGTAGTGGTTGTTGTTGGGGATGTAGTGGTTGTTGTTGGGGATGTAGTGGTTGTTGT
>CAYMPD010000041.1:0-5231 GCA_964392445.1 uncultured archaeon
TTATTTGGGATGATAAGACTAGTAGTGGTTGGATGAAAGTTAGTTCTGTGGAACTAATTTAACTCTAATACCATAATTATTGTTATGTCTCTACCAAAATTTGGTGTAGCGATAAGCCCATTTATAGATATTCTAGAAGGGATGAAAAACCACTATCTTCCAGAGTTTGATTTCTTAGAAATACCTATTCAAGAACCACTTGCTACACCTGAAATTCTATTAAAAAATAAAAACAAAATTATGGAATTTGTGACTGACAATGACCTTTTCCTTTTAGCTCATCCACCTCATTGGAACGAGATAAGTACCTATCATCATAAGATAAGAAAGGCTTGGCTCGAAGAATACAAACACATAATAGACGTTTCTCACCAACTGGAAGTGAAGAAAATAGTAGTACATCCACACTTTTTGAAGCACCAGATGGATGATAAAACAAAAAAGAGATACTTGGAAAATAACATAGAAACTTTGAGAAAAATAGTCGATTATGCTAAAAACTATAACATTACAGTGGTTTTAGAAAATGAAGCAAGACCGGAAAAAATTGTAAGTTATGGGGACTTCAGGTATATAGTAGACAATGTCAAAGGAATTAAAATTAATCTGGACATAGGTCATGCTTTCATCTTTCATAATATGAAAAATGTTATGAGATATCTTCAAACTCTGAATAACAAAATTGATCATCTACACTTTCACGACAATAGGGGAGGAGGGGACGAACATTTACCAATAGGTGTTGGTGGAATTGATTATAACGTTGTTGTAAATTATTTAAAAAGGATTAACTATGATAAAACAATAGCCTTTGAAATATTTACTAAGGATAAAGATTATGTTAGGATATCATTCGAAAAGATTAAAGAAATGTGGGGACCCTAAACAAACATCTCTTCTGTCACTATCGATGAGCTAAGTTCTTCTATTCCAGGAATACTTCTGATCTTCTCGACTAATTTGTTAGTGTCTTTGAGTTTTTCCAGTCTTGCTTTGATTATCATGTCCCAGTCTCCACCTTGAATCTCGAATAATTGGTAGACTTCATCAACATTTTTCATTTTTTCCTTGATTTCTTTTATAGGAACATGTTTTTCTTTCTTATTTGTTTCTTCCAGGTTTATGAACACCAGAAGAGGAATTGGTCTGTCTGTCTTTTCGTAATCGATTATTGCCCTATATCCTTTTATTACTCCTTCTTTCTCTAAAGATTTGACCCTTCTATAAGCCGTAGATATAGGTATCATAGTTTTCTTTGCTAATTGTCTACTGGAAAGTTTACCTTCTTTTTCCAATACTCTTATTAACAATTTGTCTTTTTTATTCATGTTTATTATAATGTGGGTTATATATTTAAAATAGTGGGTTATTTGTTTCATTTTTGAGGGATAATTATTTAAACGTGAATATTATTTACTTATTAGTAAAAAATATGGTGATATTTAATGCCGTTACCTGATGATGTTGAAAGGCTTTTAAAGTCATATAATGTTCCAGAAGATATTTTAACTGTTTTAAACAATGAAGCCAAATTAAGAGCTAGTATACTTCCTAAACCACCTGGTGTAGATGAAAATGAAGTTAGATTTTCGTACGGAGATAGGCAGGTTGGTTCTGCATATGTCAGCCCTATGGGAAATTTCGTATTGTCAATAGGTCGTTTAGGTATAGATAAAAGATATCCAATTAGGTAAAAAAAGATAAATAAATTAAAACAAGCTTATTCATTATCATTCTAGCCCTCTTAAAGCAGCATCCAAGAAAACTCTAAGATCCTTAACATGAACTCTAATCTGCTTAGTAGAATCTCTATTCCTGATAGTAACAGTGTTATCTTTCAGGGTATCATAATCAATAGTAATCGCAAATGGTGTCCCAATCTCATCTGCTCGGGCATATCGTTTACCAATAGAACCAGATTGATCGTAAAATACCTCAAATCCATCCTTTTTAAGATCTTCTATAACATCCTGAGCTTTTTCAGGTAATCCATCCTTTCTGACCAAAGGAAATACTCCAGCAATATAAGGAGCTATTTTAGCAGGGAATTTAAACCAATCCCAACCTCTCTCCTTATCTTCAATGTAAGTATGAAGTAATATCCCAGCAATTGTCCTTTCAATACCAAAGGAAGGTTCAATAACATGAGGAAGCACTTTACCATCTTCGGTTTGAACTTCCAAGTTAACATTAGCATGTTTCATATGATTCTTCAAGTCATGATCCCCTCTGTAAGCATTACCAACTGTCTCCTTCCAGCCAAAATCAAACTTAATCTCCAAATCAAAATTACCCTTGGAGTAATGTGGTGTCTCTTCTGGTAACATATGTCTGAACCTTAAAACGTCCTCTGGTAGACCTAAAGACCTATAAAATTGAAATTGCTTACCCAGATAATAACCTAACCATTGATGAGGAACAATACCTTTTTCAACTGCTTTCCCAACCTTTATCTTAACCATCTTTCCATCTTTCTGCTGAGATTCTCGTGTTACTAGATTGATTTCAACATCTTTCACTTCATCCCAGAAGGGGCAGCTCTTTTCTCTTGGGTCAATGAACATTTCGACCTCCATTTGACTAAATTCTCTCACTCTAACAACAAAGTTTCTTGGAGATATCTCATTTCGGAATGAATGACCTACCTGAGCAATACCCATAGGCAGTTTTGAGCGAGTTGTTCTAAACACTCTATTGAACGCAGTAAAGATGTTTTGGGCAGTTTCAGGTCTTAAGTAACCTGTTTGACCCCCAGTAGGTGAAACCTCGGTTTTAAGCATAAGATTGAAGACTCTAACGTCCATTAAATCCCCTTTACAACTAGGACATTTTATCTTGCTTTTCTTGATTATTTCTGTTAATTCTTCTGGGGACTTACCTTCAACAAACTCATCCATTGCATCCTCAATTAAATGGTCCGCACGATGAATACTCTTACATTTTTTACACTGGGCAATAGGATCAACAAACGAATCAAGATGGCCAGAAGCCTGAAGCACTTTTTCCGGGAGAACCGTAGAACCGTCTATTTCAAACACATTATCATGGCTTTTAACAAACTCTTCTCTCCAGTAATTAACGAATTTTTGCCTTAAAAGTGTACCGACTGGACCAAAATCAAAGAACCCAGACATTCCTGAATAAATCTCAGCTGTCGGAAATATTATGCCTCTAGTCAAACAAACGGTTTGAATATCTTGTAGTTTTGTCATAGTTTCACCTTCCTAATAATATTTTGTATATAATCTTTTATAGTATTTGAACTTTTAATCAAAAAGATCGGATATTTATAATTCATCGTTATATTAATTAATGATGAATTATGAGACCTAGGAGAGGGATAAGAACGTTATTAATGGTTGCTTTGATGACAGCGGCTGTTATTGATGGATCCAGACAAGTAGATGCTACGAATGTTTTTCAATTAAATTCGGATTCAAGTATCCAATTTAAGTATGGAGCCCCTAATTTATATGGAGATACTCCTGAAAATAGAATCTTTCTACCTATAATAATGGGAGAGGATATTGAATTTTATTGTCCTTATCCAGGTACATGTTTTAGTGATTGTGATGACGATGGTCATTTTGAATGCGGTCCATCACGTTATTTTCATTGTAGTGGAAGTAGTTGTTGTTATGGTTGGAGGACTGTTTTTTATGATGATTGTAATCAAGACGGTACCTGTGAATGCCAAACTGGAGGAATAGGTGAACTAGGTGTTTGTATAGAAGGTTCGTGTGAACCATATGATCCTAATTATAGTTTTAACATCCCACCTCTCATCATACCTACAGATATTTTTAGTCGGTACATGGAAAATCCATAATCATTTATCAGAGGAAAAAATAAACCCAGTTAATCCTAAATACATTATTCTTATTAAATTCTGCTAACTTTTATCCGATGAATAAATTCATTGAAAATAACAGAAGGTCATCATATAAGTTTCATAAATCCAATTTTGGCCTTTTCATTAAAATCCATATAACTATCAATATAAGAGCTAAAACCCCTATCAATATAATATTTCTATATCCAGACGATATATTTTCTGCAATAGAGATGGAATCCCCTATAGTTGGAGAAACTTGAACAGTTATAGAACCATAAGCCCCTTCTAAGGACCTTACTTCTATTAGATGTTCTCCAGGTTCTAAATTGAATCCAGTGCTAATTCCCTGGTTAGGTCCTATTACCGTTTCTCTTTCCCTGACTAATTCACCATCAATATAATAGCTTAAATTGTGTAAAGTTTCATCTCCAAGGTTATGTATTGTGAACTTTAGTTGTTGAGCATTATTGTAATAACCTACATGACTTATTTTTAACTCGTTATCTCTACCATAAACTATACTAAAGACTAATAAAATCAAGGTAACTGCAATTATCTTATTCTTCATTTTTACACCTCAAGTTGCGAATAATGGACAAGTCTTGAATTCATGTGGTGATGCAGTAACATCTGAACATAGAGTGTTATTAACATAGCGTATATAGCTGGGATCTGCTCCTTCTACATAACATTCGTCCCACCATATGCATGGTGCTGAAGTGCATGTATCATAAATTTCGCAACCACTCGTGTAATGTCTAAAGTCTTTACAAGTATGGTCTTCGTCTTGAGGAGCATCTAACTGCCACCATGTACAACCAGGATAAGTATCAGGGTCGCAGTCACATTTCTCCCAGACTTCGCATTCATTATCATCAGTACATTCCAATGTAGTGGTTGTTGTTTCTTCTGATGTACTCGTGGTTGTTTCCTCTGTAGTAGTTGTGGTTGTAGTAGTAGTTGTAGTAGTTGTAGTGGGACAACTTTCCAAACATATATCTACCCATGAACTGCATCCATAAAGGTCACCCACATTATCACAACACTGTAAACCTGGTTGACAATCCTTGTCATAATCACAATCTCCTTCTCCAGACGGGCATCTACAATCTGGATAGTCGCAATGTTCTGAATCACAGTGAGAGCCACAATCTATGGTCGTTGTGGTTGTGGTAGTAGTTGTGGTTGTTGTCGTTGTTGTGGTAGTAGTCGTTGTGGTAGTAGTTGTAGTAGTTGTCGTCGTTGTGGCAGCAATACACCCTGAAACATCCACACAATTCATCGTGTCACAATCACATTCTTCGAATCTAAAACAATAACAATAGTCCCCACAGTCATAATTATTTGATTGACGAAAACAGTCGTAGTAACAATAACCCCAGAGACAGAGAGGAAA
>CAYMPD010000042.1:0-4688 GCA_964392445.1 uncultured archaeon
TTTCTAATAATAAAGCAACAACTCCTGAAACATGTGGTGTTGACATGCTTGTTCCTGATAATGATTTGAATGAATTATCCTTCCATGTTGAACTTATTGAAACGCCAGGAGCAATTAAGTCTGGTTTTACTCTTCCGTCATCTGTCGGTCCCCTTGAACTCCAACTCGGGACATTATCATTATCATCAACAGCCCCAATAGTGATTCCTTTTTTTGAACAACCAGGAGAGGTTATCGTTCCTGCATCTGGACCTGAATTTCCGGCAGCAACTACTGCAACAACACCCTTGCTCACAGCTTTATCAACTGCTTGTGAGATAGCATCTGTTCCATCGCAAGGATCAATCTCTGCTCCTAAACTCATGCTTACTATTTCTGCTCCATTATCAACGGCCCATTCAATTCCCTTAATAACATCAGAGCCAGAGCCACTCCCCTGTTGGTTTAAAACTTTAACATTAAATAAATCTGAATCATAAGCTACCCCTCTGTATGTTGAATCAGTAGAAGCAACTATACCTGCAACATGTGTTCCATGTCCATGCAAATCATCTGTTCCCTCTTCTGTATAATCCGTTTCTTTTTCAACTGTCAAAGCCGGATGCTCATCGTGAATCCCCGTATCGAGAATAGCAACATCAATATTTTTCCCAGTTATTCCTGCTTCCCAGACTTTGTCTGCCTGAATTTGAGGAATGCTTTTATCAAGAACTAATTTTACTTTATAATCTGGCTCTACTAATTTAACAAACGCTCTTTTTGCTATTTTATCTGCTGCTTGAGCAGGAACTTGTGCAGCAACAGCATCTATTATTGTATATTGGTATTTTATGCTTGCTCCATCAGATTTAATAACACTAATGTCCGCAGGGGTCGGTCTTTCTTCAAATATGATTATTACAGAAATTTTTTCATCTGCAGGCGTTTCAGAGATAATATCAGATAAGTCTGACTTTAAGGAGCCTGCTGTAACAAGTGGAGAAAAAGTTAATACAAAAATCATTAAGGACAATAAAAATATTTTTTTCATTCTCTACACCTCGTTTTAGGATTTTTATTCCTTATTTATATCTATGGAGAAACTTGTTTTTAAATATTTTGATTTTTCCTTGGCGAAGTCAAGAGTAAATCTGTCAAGCACCAAGGTGGTTCACTTATTATTCACAACAATTTCTACAATTTAGAGAGTGTTGGGGGTTTAAACTTTCCTTTCCCGCTTTTAACTCAGCAATTTAGAACCGAACTAGTTTTTAGTAACACCATTTAGCATCAGCAACCCCATTTCTAACTTCCTGCATACAAATCGCAATCTTGAATTTATAACATTCACCTACAACCTCAGCACCGATATCTGTACCTTTTGGCGCTTGACAATAACTTTCACATTGACTTGAATCAGTGCATCTTTTCCCACCATCAGTAGTTGGTAGATTACATTCTGGGGTGGCGTCTGGGATATCACGCCAAATTTTCCATTCACCACCACGTGCTTCACACGATTCTTTATCAGTTGGTATGATTACTGTATTTTGTACTGCAGGTTGTTCAAATTGTTGTGTGTAATTGTATATTATAAATCCAGCAATAATTACAACAACAAACGCTAAAATGTAAAAATATTTTGTCATCATAACTTCATTTAATTAATTTAAATATAAAAGCTTCTCTAAGGGCGAGCTCCGAGTAATATTTCGTATAACATCAGAGATAAAAGAAGTTTTGTCGTAGGCAAAAATTAGATATTGCTAAGCCTAATTGTTCTTGACCTTTAAGCGACCAGTAACACTTTTAATAACGGGTTCCCTCTGTTCGTTTTCTGAACCATAGTAAACTCTATAGGTTTGATCATCTACTTGAACAATAGAAGGGTCAATAGCACGTTCTTGTAAAACAATTTCTGGATTCTCAAAATCAAGTCCATCATCAGAAGTGAAACTATAAATCCCCAGAGGATAGTCTGATTCTTGTGAGGCTTCCGGAGGGGGCGGTAATACAGCAGCCAACAGAAGATATTTTTGATTTGGAAGGATAATTACTGTGGGGTCAACAAAACCCTTAATCCTAACTCCTTTTTCTTTCTCAAAATTCAGGCCATCATCAGAAATAGCAGACATTATTCCACCTCCAGCTTCTGGGGCTCCGGAAACATAGTAAATCCGCACCTTTCTGTCCGGTAGCATAACTGCTCCAGGAACTGAGGCCCAACCATTATCACCGGTTTTTTCCGAATCAATCCTCACTCCTTCCTTTTCGAAGTCCAGACCATTAGTGGAAAGTGCCGAAAAAATTTTGTGAACTGCCTTACCAGGCCCACCCGGTCCATTTGCTCCTTTATAATACATCGTGATACCATCTTCCATTAGGCTAATTATACTTGGATCAGAAACCATAGATTCTTCACTTCCAGGTTCTCCGTCCGGTATTATCCTGACTCCGGATTCCTTTTCAAAATTAAGACCGTCGGAAGAAATGGCGGAAAGTATTCCTCCGGGACCATGGTAATACAGCCTGTATCCCCCATTTTCTAATTTGTGAATACCAGGGACTCCGGCATCTGCAACTCGAATCCCTGAATCTTGTTCCCATTCGAATTCCAGTTCAGAAGAAGATTGGGAGGGTGGTTACTCTCTTTCAGATGTTTGATTAATTTTCAGCTGCTCCTGATTAACATCCTGTTTTATGCAACCACTAATAAAAACAGTTCCAATGATTGCTAATATCAAAATTACATACAACCAATATTTTTGCTCAAATTTTGTTAACATCATAATAAATTTTATCATTTTTATATAAAAAATTTTCTAATAATCCTGGAAACTTGCGTATAATCCCTGTTAATTTCTCCGACTGAAGGGAGGACGAGATTTTAATGTAATGTTCTCGAAGGGAAAAATCTCGAGTTTGCCCGAAGGCGACTTATAATAAATCTCTGTGAAGCAGACTAAATTTAAGAAAAATTGGGCTTTGCAGAATTGATTGTTAACTTTAGAGTGATTATAACAGAAAGCTTTAAAAAGTTTGAGAATTTATAAAATAGAAAGATAAAAATGAGTTTACTTAAAAGACTATTTGGTGGTTCTGAAGAAGTGGATAGAAGATATGAACAAATAAGAGATCAGAATATAGCTTTAGGATTCAAACAAGCCAGAGAAAGAAGAATTGATGTAAGTACAGAACCATTTAAGATTGCAGAAATGCTACCTCTCCCAGGAGCAGTGGATGGAGAACATTATTGGGGTGTAGCAGATTTCATTTTAGCTGAATATCCTATCGAGCTTGGTCTACAAGTAGCAAGTGCTTTTTGTAATATGGTCCCCCAACTAGGATTTGACCCCTACGGTAAAATAATGGTAGGAATGCAATATATAGATCGAAAAGCTGGCTCATCAAGTATGACAAGATTTTCCTTTGCAAAAGAACATACAGATTTTTATCAATATGCCACAGAACAAGACTGTCCAGAAAGAACTGAAAAAGCTTTAGATTTTTTAACTACTTCATTATTTCAATTCCCAAGTGTTGATCACGCTAAAAGGATATTCCCAACTCTACTGGTCGTACCAGAGATGGAGAAAGGAGTGAAAGAAAGAATGTATTCTATTGATGAAACGGTCGCAAGGTATATTACGAGATGACTCCTAAGTTATGAGCCCAATTCTTCTCTTTCTGTCGCCTGAGGACAATGAAACTAACATCGCTATTAAGAGAAGTTCGGCGTAGCCGAATTTGGGAAATTTCAGCAGGAAATTTCTTCTTAAAGGCTGTTATACGTCCCGAACGAAACGAAGTGAGAGCGCAGCGGGGTCGTAGTGAGGTGAAGCCGAACAGAGAAGTCTTTTCCTCAATGGAAGTTTGGCTGGCACTGTATTTTTTTAGCATTGACTTCAAGACACAAAGAAAAACTATATAAACATCTCATTGAATAAAAGGATTATGGAGTTAATTCAGGTATTGATTTATGCTGGAATAGGAATAGTTACAGGTTTTTTTTGTGGAGTTTTCGGTATTGGTGGCGGTTCTGTAAGAGTTCCATTGCTTGCATTGACAGGAATGTCTCTGATAAATTCTTTTGCAACAAATATGTTTGCTATTCCATTTTCGTCAGTTACGGGCGCATATGTGCAAAGGAAGAATATTAAATGGGATGTTGCTAAAGTGTTTACAATTGGTGGGGTATCTGGAATAATCTTTGCCACATATCTTGTTGGAATTGTATCTAATAAAATTCTAGCAACAACTTTCTTTTTTGCAGCAATTCTCACTATTTTTGGATTATATCTTAACAAAATCAGCCATAAAATTTATGACCAAATAAAACCAAAGCCACTAAATCTGTTTTCTGGCGCTTTTCTTGGAAACCTTATCATTGGATTGCGTGGCGGAAGCGGGGGAACATTATTCCCACCAATATTAAGAGCCCTGCATGTTGAAATGCATCATGCAATAGCAACATCTCTTTTCTCTGGAATTTTTTCATCATTGTTTGCTCTTTCAATTTATCTATTCAGAGGAGATATAATTTTCTTACCAGCAATCATTGTTACGGTAACAGGAGTTCTTGGTTCATATATTGGGAGCAAACTATCAATCCACACAGAATCTAAGTGGCTTAAATTGGGGTTATCAATTATCGTCTTTATTCTTGCTTGTACAGTTATGTATAAAGAATTTTTTTAAAGAGTTAACAT
>CAYMPD010000043.1:0-4670 GCA_964392445.1 uncultured archaeon
AAATGGGAATTATTTGTAAGATCAATGTTAGATAAAAAAAAATACTTTGTAATTACAGGTTCTAATGCCTCCTTACTAAGTAAAGAATTGGGAACAAGACTAACAGGAAGACATTTAACATACGAATTGTTTCCTTTTTCTTTCAAAGAATTCCTTACCTTCACAAATCAGAAGGCTGATATAAAAAGTTTTGAAGACTATCTCTATAGAGGAGGATTTCCAGAATACCTCAAAATAGATAAAGCCGAAGTTCTCCAGGAATTGCTAAATGACATAATTTCAAGAGATATTGTTATAAGACATAACTTGAGAAGCTCCAAAACCATAAAAGAAATGGCACTTTATTACCTTACGAATGTTGGTAAAGAATTCTCATATAATAACTTAAGAAAAACTTTCAGTCTAGGGTCAACTAACAGTGTAATATCATATACATCTTATCTAGAAGATAGTTATTTGATTTTCACGATTTCAAAATTTGATTATTCCTTAAAAAAGCAGTTGGTAAACCCTAAGAAAGTTTATTCGATAGATAATGGTATGTCAAGGGAAAACTCTGTCTCTTTCTCAAAAGATAAAGGACGAATGCTAGAAAATTTAGTTTTTATTAATTTGAGGAAAAAATATAGGAACATATTCTATTATAAGGAAAAGGGCGAGTGTGATTTTGTAATTAAGGAAAAGAATAAAATAACCAAAGCTATACAGGTTTGTTACGATTTGAACGAAGACAATAAAGATAGAGAATTCGATGGATTAATGGGCGCTTTACGGAAATTCAAACTTGATGAAGGGTTGGTTTTAACTTATGATCAGGACGATGAAATAAAGATAGGAGATAAAAAAATAATTGTAAAACCTACTTGGAAATGGTTATTGGAGTAATAATAACAAATTTCCTGATTTTAGTGGAGCTAGTATATAAAATTTCAGTGGAAATGGAGAAATTTTAGTTTATCTCAATTTTGACATTATAATATCAATTTTACCTATATTTTTGACAGTGAATAATAACCGCTCTCTACCAATAAATATCTAGAACAACTAATAATTGTTTGAATTGTAAGGTGAATAATCTTGGAAGTCAGGAATCTTATGTTGTATTTGACTAATAATTGCAATCTAAATTGTCCCTATTGCTTTGTAAATAAGGATAAAAGAGATATGGATTTTGAAGTAGCTAAAAACTCAGTGGATTTTCTTATAGACCAAGCAAAAAAAAGTAAAAATCTTAGTTTAAACTTCTTTGGTGGAGAACCCCTTTTGAAGTTTAATTTGATTAAAAAAATAGTAAAGTACTCAAAGGAACAGGTAAAAAAGAGCGATAAAAAAATTACTTTTGGCATCACTACTAATGGAACTTTATTTACAAAAAAAATAGTTGATTACTTTTGGGAAAATGATATTGGGGTATTATTTAGTTGGGACGGAGATAAAAAACAGATAATCAGGATTAAAGGGGAAAAGGCTTATAATCGAATGGAGAAATCATTTAAACTACTAACCAATAAGGGTTATAAACTTCATGCAAGAGTAACAGTTCCTCCTTATGATTTAAGGTTGGTGGATTTTGCAAAGTCTATTTTTGGAATGGGATTTAATGGTCTATCTTTCCTTCCTATCTCAGGAACAGATGAATGGGAAAAAAAGGACACTGAAAGAGCCATGATGGAACTTGCTGACTACTACATAAAACAAGCTAGAAAAAATAATATTCTTGAATTAAGTTATTTCACTAAAGGATTATTGATGAATTTGGGTCTAAGGGAACCTTCTGGTGGACCATGTGGTGCTGGAAAAAATCTCATGGGAATAACGGTTGATGGGAAAATTTTACCTTGTCAACATCCAGAATCTTGGGAGGAAAATTACACTTTAGGAAATGTTTTTGATAAAAAAATAGATGAAGAAACAAGAAAGATATTTTCGGAAATTAAAAAGGGGGATTTCATCGGATGTGATGGTTGTATTGCACGGTCAAATTGCATAGGTATTTGTCCTAGTGTTAACTACAATATGCATGGTAATATGTTAAAGCCATGGAAAGGAGGGTGTATCTGGGTAGTAGCAAGATATAAAGCCATCAAGCACATTTTCCACGAATTGTATGTTAAGGAAAAGAATCTAGCATTTATCAAATGGGTTTTAAAGAGCAGAAGTCCTTGGGGGATTGATAAAAAGGAAACAGTTCTTGACTTGGATAAACTAGAACATTACAAAAATTTAGAAGATTTGGAATTAATCTCATTTAAACTAAGAGAAGAAGATCTTAATCATAAAACCGGCCAGAAAATAATTGAATTTTTAGAGAGACTGAAAAAATCTAACGATAATTTTAAAATAAACAAACCACTTCCCTCTTGTCTTTTTTCCAATTATTCAGAAATGGTTAGAAAGTTCAAAATTGCTGATCAAAAAGGAATCAAAAATTCGAATTTTATTCCAAAAGAGGTAAAAAGGGATTCTTGCGATACAGATGGAAAATCTAAAGTTAAAAATCGAAAATTGAGAGAGATTTATCACCATTATATCCAAGGACTTGAAATACCTGAAAAATGTAAGACCTGTATACATAGAATAAGAGGTAATTGTAATTATTTTTATTTTGGTTTGGAGAACTGATAAATAATTAGAGGACTTAAATTATTGTTGATTGATTATGCCCCGTCGATTAGACCTAAAAATGGGATTCAGATGTAACAATTGGTGTAGATTCTGTGCTCAAGCTCATAAAAGAGGTAAAGGAAATAAGACCACCCGAGAGATAAAAAAGGAACTAAATGAAGCGAGAAAAGAATGCAATTCTGTTGTATTTACGGGGGGAGAGCCGACAATAAGACCGGATATTTTGGAAATAATTTCATACGCAAAAAAAATTGGTTATAACCCGATTCAAATACAAACAAACGGGAGGAAATTTTATTACAAACCTTTTTGTGAAAAACTAATACGAGCTGGTGTAAATGAATTCGGACCTGCTCTACATGGACACATACCTGAACTTCATGACTTCTTGACAAGATCACCGGGGGCGTGGAAACAAACCACCCAAGGAATAAAAAATCTTCGAGAATTAGATCAGTATATAATCATGAACACAGTGGTAGTTAAACCAAATTACAGATATCTCCCTGGACTGGCTGAACTATTTGTTAAACTAAAAGTAGATCAATTCCAATTTGCTTTTGTTCACGCTGTTGGTAATGCTCGGGATAATTATGATATGATGATGCCTTGGGTTTCTTTGGCAGCTCCTTACATTAAAAAAGGTCTACAGATAGGTATAGATAATGGAATAAAGGTTATGGTGGAGGCTGTACCATTTTGTTTAATGGATGGATATGAGAAATATTGTTCCGAAATATTCATACCCCCTACTCAGATAAGGGATTTGGGTGGAATTATTGATCCTAAGTTTGAGGAAACTAGGGTAAAGGAGGGTAAAGCAAAACATGAAAAGTGTAAAAAATGTAAATATGATTTGGTCTGTGAAGGACCCTGGAAGGAATATCCTGAGAAAAGAGGTTGGGATGAGTTTAAACCTGTGCCTGGGAAAAATATCGAGAAAATTGAGGAGATTTAGTTGACGAAGGTTTCCGTTGTTAAATGTGATGATTATTCCAAAGTTAAAAAATTGATTAAAAAAAGTTTGGATTTACTCGGAGGATCAGATAAATTTGTTAAAAATGGAGATAAAGTTCTGTTAAAACCAAACATCTGTGAGCCATTTCCACCTGAAAAACACACCAATACTCACCCAGAATTTGTTAAAGCAGTAATAGAGTTAGTAAAAGAAGTGGGTGGGGATCCGATAATTGGAGAACTCACCACAGGGAATTCACCAGGAAGAACCCAAGAAGCAATAAAAAAATCGGGAATTGGAAGGATAGCCTATGAAACTGACACCCTGGTAAGAAATTTTCAGCAAGAACCGTTTATTGTTAAAAATATTCCCAATTACAAAATTCTGGAAAAAACAGATTTTGCTAAAGCACTATTTGATGTTGATGTGATCATTAATCTCCCGAAGTTAAAGTCGCATGGTATTACTTTTCTCACTGGTGCGGTCAAGAATTGTTTTGGTTGTATTCATTCTGGGGAAAGGGAGTATTTGCATAGAGAATTTTCGGATAGAGAAGATTTCTCTAATGGATTGTTAGATGTTTATTCTTATATTAGACCTCATTTAAACATTATGGATGCAGTTGTTGGGATGGAGGGCGATGAGGGACCGTCTCATGGTGATCCTAAAAAAATAGGACTAGTTCTAGCCAGTGAAGATGGTGTGGCTCTGGATAGTGTTGCTGCAAAAATTACTGGTCATAATCCTCTAGCGATTCCTACTTGTAGGTTGGGTGGAGAAAGAAAAATAGGTGAAACTAATTTAGATAAAATTAAAATTGTTGGCGAGAAACTGAAAGATGCTCTTAAAGAAGATTTTGTTAAACATAATCTGGCTCATGACCATAGAAAAGAAAAGGGATTTGGATCAGATTACGTTTATGAACCCCGAGTGATTAAGGAAAGTTGCATAGCTTGTGGTACTTGTGCTGATAGTTGTCCCGTTAACGCCATTGAAATCGTTGATGGGAAAGCAAGGATAGACTATAATAAATGTATTAAATGTTTTTGTTGTCAGGAGGTTTGTCCTTCTGGGGCGGTGAAACTTG
>CAYMPD010000044.1:0-4636 GCA_964392445.1 uncultured archaeon
TACCTTCGGGTAATCCAACATTAGAGGAACCTATTTCACATACTTCTATTTCTTCTAATTCTTGGACACTATAAAATCTTTTAGACATCAAGGATTAAATGGAAGGTGAATTATTTAAAACTCACGTATACCTCGGTGGTTCCGTTCCTGTTATTCCTAATATACCAGTTCCTGGGCGAATGTTACATTCTAGGAAGTACCATCCATTTTCATCAGTGGGGCTATGGCTAGGATCAGACATAGAAGTTCCGTAAATAAAATCATAACCGTAAAGATTTTCAATACTTATTTCTGGGGTACTGTACATCACTCTCATAAATGTTCCATCATAATCATCTCTAGTTCTATTTAACATATCAGCTACTTCTTCTGGAATCCCTCTTTTATGAGTATCAATTTGTAGAAATTCTAAAATTTGTCTCTCCCTCTCTGATAGACCAGAATACCTATTTTTTCCCGTGAGTGGTATTGCTTTTCCATCCCTCCATAAGTTTGTACGGAAATCTTCTTCATTATATCTTACCATTGCCGCTAATATTTCGAATTTATGTAACAATTCTTGACGAATATTAGACATTCTGTGAAAAACCAGAACTCTCATATCAAAGTAAATGTCCGGGAGTTGCCTATTACCTATGAATTCTTGGAACATAAGTCTCTCAAACTTCGCTTCAGTAACTTCCTCTAATTCTTTTATGGACTGTGCACAACCGTAATTAAAATGTAATTTGTCTTTCACAACAACAGGAAAAAAGGGGTCTGCTAGAAATTCTTCATATCTAACAGTGTGTGGGATTCTTACACCCATCCATTCTGCTAGTCTTAATTGGTTAAACCTCGAATTAAGCTGGTATACATCAGGAGAAAACCCATCTTCCCAATAGAGTGGCCAAGGAGTATCCATATCTTTCTTTCTCGGGGGATGTCTTTTACGTCTAAAAAATCTTAACATAACTATGACTTTCTTCTAATATTTAAATAACTTATTTTTACAGTTAGAATTTGAGAGGAGATAGAATTTCTATCTAATAGATAAATTATAATTAATATTTCGGACTGAATAATAATCTTTATGCTAGTTCAAAGAGAAATAGATGATTGGTTTGATGGTGGTTATGTACTTGTAAAACCTAAAGAGGAATTAACAGATGTATATGCGTTAAGAGCTTTAAAAAGATTAAGTAGAGATTTATCTGATCTTGTTGAAATTGAAAGAACTCTTGGAGAATATTCCCTCATCGCTAGAGTTCCTACAAGAGATCCTGAAGTTTTGAGAAGATTTCAAGAAGTAATTACACGACCAGGTTTTGGGCGTTTAATTGAGGAAGTAGTTATTTTACCCATAAGAACCTCAATGTACGAAAGAAAACCTATAGAGAAAGTGGGAACTACTCAACCGCTTAACGTTGTTGAACTTTATCGTGTATTGGTTCAGGATTTTTATGATCAAAGAGGATGGGGTATTTATTTTGATGCCATACCTTTTTGGGGCGACGCACAAAATTATCCACCTCCAATGGGGGGTGGTAAATATAATTCTATCACTCCAATGGAAGATATATCAGTAGAATGTGAAGTCGAATGGATTCCTGGATCTGATTCTGATCAAACATTTGGATATGCTCCCAGAGGTTATGTGGAAATCACACCTACGGAAACCCCAGATGAAGTGATAAGAGTGACTCATAGAGATGGTTTATCTGTCTTGGAAGATATTGGTATAAACCCCCGAGATATGCGGAGAATATATAAACCATTGGAGTAATATTTGATTTATTTTAAGTCCAATGAAACGAACGAACCCAAAACCTTTAAATATCGTAAACTCGTATTCTGAAAACATGATTAACATCAAGAAAATCGAGGAAAAAGAAAACCCAATCCTAAAAAGAAAAGATTTACTCCTAATGTTAGATCACAAGGGAGAGGCAACACCAAGCGCTAATGAAACAACAGATATGATTGCAAAGAAGTTCAAAGGAGATGCAAAAAAGACGGAAATAGTTTACATGTTCTCGGAAAAGGGAAAAGCCAAAACCAAGGTAAAGGCGTTTATCTGGGAAGATAAAATAGTTGAGAAGTCTGAAGAGAAGAAACCTGAGAAGAAAGAGAGGCCTGAGGAAAAACCAGAAGAAAAGAAAGAAGCCGGCGAGAAAAAGGAAGAAAAGAAACCAGAAGAGAAACCTAAGGAAGAACCAGACCAGAAAAAAGAGGAAAAGTCTAAAGAAAAATCAGAAAATAAAGAATCAAAGAAAGAAGAAAACACTAATAAATCTAAGGATCAAAAAGACAAGAGTGATTAAATGAAGCACAAGTCACCAAAACAATGGGAGATAATAAAAGTCGAAGGAGATAAAATAGTGAAAACAAGAAAAACCTGTCCTAGATGTGGAGATGGGGTTTACATGGCAGAGCACAAGCAAAAAGACGGTAAAATCAGACAATACTGTGGAAAATGTCATTACACTGTTTGGAATAACATGAAATCCGAATCCTAAACTAATATCACAAATGTCTCAATCACTGCTCCTATAATAAGACAAATAAAAGAAATAGCTATCATTCCGATAGAATCTTTTAAAATATAACCAAAATTCTCTGAACTATTTTTCATGACGGCGGCAGAAACCAATCCACCTGCAATACCACCGATAAAATAGGCAAGAATCTCAAAAGTACCATGTGGAATAAATATCAAGACTGCGGCGGGTATCCCTGTAACTCCTCCAAGTGTATTTGCGATCAGTCCTATAGCTGCCGACAAGACAGACGCATTCCAAGCAAGAATTAGGACGGCACCAGTACCTAAAAGAAATGAAAACAAAAATGCTAACATAAGAACACTGATGTTGTTTGCGAGTATATCCAAGAATTGAACACCAAAACTGAACTTACCTTGAATTAAATCAATCTCCTTTATCTGATGGTCAAATATTCTCTCAACTGTAGTCTGAGGAAGTATAACAAACGCTATGGACATAGCAAGTATCATACCAACGAACATAGCAGCATAAGCAAGAATAATGTCACCGTGCCGTTTGAAAAAGCTTTCTCCTTTACCTGTCTTCTCAGTTTCTTCCTCCTCGTCCATAAGCATAGTATTCATAAACGGGACCATGATAAGAGAAATAATAACGACCGTGAATAAGCCCGTGTTCTCCTTAAAAACAGTGTAGGAGATGAAAATTGAGATAACAGAGATAAGAACACTTAGTAAAAATATCATCATCGGTTGCTTTCGATTTTTTTTGCCTGATAATATACTTTCTAACACCATACCATCTCTTATTTAATTTGGATTTAAGTTGATATAAATTTTTGTTGTTATTTGACTATGTATTTCTTTTTCACTGATTCGATTGTTTTGTCAAAGGCGATTTGCAGATCAACCTCATACCTTATTGCTAGTGTAAGTAGACAGAGTAGAATATCCCCCATTTCTTTCTCTAAGTCCACTTTTTTGTCTTTTCCGTGTTCTATTTTCCGAATGGCTTCTCCTAATTCGCCCGATTCTTCCATGAATGAAGCTAATTCAGCTACCTTACTCATCCTTTTCTCGCTTCTGGACCAAGCATCTTTAACCCAATTTTGTGCTTCCCTTATTTGCATGAATTATTATTATCTTTATTAATGTTAAAATTATTCTGTAGTTAGTATTGCCAGGATGGCAGAATCAGGTAATGCGCTGGACTCGAGTAATATTCGGTGAAGAGAACCTGAGGTATCTGATGAGTGATGATACGTCGATGTTCAGAGAAATCCAGTGTCCTTTGGACTTGTGGGTTCAAATCCCTCTCCTGGCGTGTAAATTATTTTCTATGAGAAGATAGAGGTTAGAAATAAAAGAGTTTTTAAATAAATGGTATTATGGTTGGATTATTTAGTGGTATTAGAGAACGGTTTAGAAGAACTAGAGAAAGGTTTAATAGGCCTTATAACACTAGAAAAGCAGTTGAAGATACAGTCCAAAGTATGATTGATGGAGATTGTTTGGTTTATATTGCTCCATGGGGGGATTATCGACATATAGGAGTTGAGGTGGATGATCAAGACGTTTCAGATTATCTTAAGAATAATAAAATGGGAGCGCCATTCAGTAATTTCAATGAGGTCCTTGCTCAGGAAATAGATAGAAGAATGAGAATAGAGGGTACAGATATACGCAGTGATGGCATAATAGATAGAACTTACAAAATAAGAGTATATCCAGGGGGGCATAGAAGGGAAAATCCTCATTTATGAATCCAGGTGAACTTTGGGGTCGTTATCAACATTATACAGTATTTCTATATGGACCGGGAAGCCTTGAGTATTAAAGATGGTCCTACGACCCGAAGACACAAAGTATATACAGTAGTACAAATCAACGAGGTAGATGATGATAGTAGAGTCGTAGCTGCAAATATGAAAACGCATGGAACCAGAAGTCACTGTAGAAATTTTAAAATCCATCGGAACCAACCCTAGTACCAACTAAAAATCCCCTTGAAAATCGATAAAAACCTCAAAATATAACATTTAAGACCACTTTAATCCATTTTAACCAATCAATACTAACATAATCTTTTAAATTCCACAACCCTAAAACATTATTTATGGCAAAGAAAAATACAAACAAATGGGGAAAATGGGCATT
>CAYMPD010000045.1:0-4263 GCA_964392445.1 uncultured archaeon
AATACCCCTAGAAAAAAAGGTGTAAAATACATTGAAACTTATCATCCTGCTGCTGCCATGAGATTCAATAAATACAAGGAAAAATTTGAAAAAGATTTTGAAAAATTGACTGAGCTTCTTAGGGAAATGGGTTTATAATAAAAGTGAAATATTTAGATTTATTCATAAATATTTATAAATGTAAATCTATATTATTATACATAAGAATAAATACAAGTAAAAACGGGGGTGAAAAATATGGTAGATTCTGAACAGATTAAAAGAAGAGTGGTTGACCAGCTTACATGGGATGCAAGAGTAGAAGCTAGTGATATCAAAGTCTCTGTCGATGGTAATAAGGTGAATTTAACTGGAACTGTACCAACTTTCTCAGAGATAAACACTGCCGAGGACATAACTTTTTCAACTACAGGAGTTTATTCTGTAGAGAATAATTTGGCAGTAGAATTCCCAACAACATTCACAGCACCAACTGACAGTGAAATTAGAAATTCAGTAGAAAGATTTTTGGATTGGAACACCACCGTTAACGAGGATGATGTTTCTGTCAAAGTGGATGGTGGAGTAGTGAAACTGGAAGGAACTTTGAGTTCTTATTGGGAAAAAGTAACGGCAGAAAGCGAAGTGCAATCAGCTCCAGGAGTGATCGATGTTAAGAGTAAGTTAGCTGTTGTACCAACCGAAAAGATCAGTGACGAAATACTCGCAGAGAGAGTTGTGGATAGAATTGAATCCAACACTTTGGCAGATATAGACAATATAGACGTAAAAATTAAAGATGGCGAAGTGACCTTGTCAGGTATGGTACCAAGCTGGTACAGATGGAGATCTGTCTTTGATGCAGCCCAATACACAGTAGGTGTTAAGGATGTTGAAGACAACCTGAAAATTAGACCATCTTAATTTTTTAATTTTTTTTAGAGCTATAGGAGATGAGATAGTCTTCAAGTTCAATATTTGGGTGATAAAATATGTTTTGGGGTAATGAAGATATGGAAATGATGAGAAGAGATATGAATAGAATGATGAGAAATTTATGGGGAGGGTTAGAACTTGATCGAACTACTCCAGCGATGGACATATTCAGAGAAAATGGAAAATTAGTGATGGAAGTTGATATGCCAGGGGTTAGCAAGGATGATATTAATTTACAATTGACCGAGAACCAACTTTCAGTCAGTGCTCAGAAAAAGAAAGTTAGTAAAGAAGAAAAGGAAGGGTTTTACAGAGCTGAGAGATCTTGGAAATCTTATAAAAGAACAACAGTATTACCAGAGAAAGTAAATCCGGAGAGAGTTGAAGCAAAGTACAAAAATGGTACACTGAGAGTAGAAGCACCATTAAAAGAAGAAGAGAGAAAAAGGAAGAAAATTGAGGTGAAATAGATGCAAGGTCCAATTCCAACTCCGGGACCTGATGGTGATGATGACGGAAATGGAGAACCAAAACCTTTGCAAAAGGATTAATAAAAGGAGATGATTAAATGGAAAAGAGTTTTAAAAGAATAATTTGGATATCATTAGGTTTATCTATAGTAGCTCTTTTATTGAGTTATTTCAGATATAATAGAATTTCAATAATAGAAAGAGAATTGCAGACTTTACGGGCATCCGTACAGAGCATACAAGAAGAAATTGGTTTTCCACCAGAAGAAAGATGTGTTCAATCAGGTGGAGAATGGAGAGAGTTCGGAAATGCTTGTGCTGATACATGTGAATATGTGAGAGGAGAAGTTGATGTATGTGCACAGGTTATAACCGAAAGCTGTGATTGTGGTCCAAACAAATGTTGGAATGGAATGACTTGTGAGTTTAATTAAGGAGGTGAAAAATATGGCAATTAATTTAGGTCCACTATTAGCTGGTCCGATAAAGGAAGTAATTGGAAGTCTTCTAGGAGCTATACCTGGGATATTATATGCGATAATCATAATGCTAGTAGGCTGGGGAGTAGCGAAAATAGTTTCAGAGATAATCAGAAAGGTTTTAAGAAAATTGGTGAAGTTAGATAAGTGGTTGGAAAAACAAGGATTACAAGATGCTTTAGGTGATATAAGTTTTACCAATGTGTTCACGGGTTTAATTTACTGGTGGATATTAGTGATATTCTTAGGTCAAGCAGCACTACAATTAAAACTAGGAATGGTAAGCGATATTATATTACAATTTGTTTTATGGACACCTAACTTATTTTATGGACTGTTGATTTTCCTAGGTGGGTTTTATCTTGCCGACTTTTTAACGGATAAGATCAAGAAATCCAAGAATGTCTGGGCTGATAGAATTGGTTTAATTTTAGAACCAGTTATAGTGTTTTTTATTTCCCTGATAGCTCTAGGACAAATAGGTGTTAACGTAAAACTAATAACTGATTTGGTGAAAATTTTGTTCGGTGCTTTGGCAATAGGTATAGCATTAGCAATTGGACTTTCGTTTGGATTAGGAATGAAAGATGAAACACCAAAGATGTGGAAAAAAATGAAAAAGGGATGGAATAAGAAAAGAAAATAAAGGGATAGATATGTTACAAGATAAATTGCATGATACCAAAGTAAGGGAATTAATGAGAGATCCAGAGTTGATACTAGATACAAAAGAAAAGATATCTTCGGTAATTGGAAAGATGATAAAAAAGGGAGATTATTCCCTCCCTATTCAGAATAGCAAAGGGTTTCAAGGACTAATTACCGCACATCAGATAATAACTAAAGACGTGCCACCTACAACTACAGAAGTTGAAAATCTTCTAACACATCCACCTACTATTCCACCACATTCAAACTTAATAGAAGCAATAGAAAAAATGGAAAGAAATAATTTGAAAAAAATTCCAATTGTGCTGGATGAGAAGTTAGTGGGGATCTTAGGTTTCTGGGATATAGTTAATTGGTTATTAAAACAGAATGAAGTAAACAATTGGAAGATCAGTGATATCGAGATAAGAGAAAATCCCAGCATAGATACTCATGTAGGAGTAGGTGAAGTAATAATTGAATTGAAAGGAGAAGACGTTTACAAAGTTTTCGTTAATGATGAGGGAATGGATGAATTCATAGGGACTAAAGCGTTATTAGAAAAAGTAATGGGAAAGCAAAGAGAGTCTGTTACCTTAGGTGAAAGGAAGGGAGAAAAGAACAAGAGATTAAGTTTGGAATCAAGAAGTATAAGTCTTCCGTTAAAAGTCAAATTAAAAGGGGAGGATAGTATCAAAAAATTATTGGAAGAAATGAAGAGGCACCAATCTACTTTTATTGTTGTGAATAAAGATGCATGGCTAACCTTCAAAGATATATTTAGATTTTTATCTGATTTCAAAATAGAGTCCACGCAAAGAGTTGTATTTTGGTCTGAGGAGGAGTTTGATGAAATGACAATGAATCATATAAACCAAAATTTACAATCGTTTGCGGAAAGATATCACAAGAAATTTGGGAAAAGAACAATCAGAAGTTTTAGAATTGGTGTAGAGAAAATACGTGATGAGGGTAAGAATACCTTGTACGAGATGTCTGCTAAATTACTTACTGATCAAGGAGATTATTATTCGAAAAAAGACGGATGGGATCTCATTAAAGTATTTGATGGGTTGATAAAGGCCCTTAGAAAGCAAATATGGTCATAAGGTGTTAAAAATGTCAACACAAGGAAGATGCGAGAGATGTATGAATTATGATAAACAATTGGAAGAAATAAACGGGAAAATGTTTTGTAGAGAATGTAGAGACGAGGAAATGAAAGTTTCAAAACCACATATACGATTTAGGAGAATCCAAAATCCTTTTAAAAGAATACTTAAGAAGTGGAAAAGAGTTCTCAGGAGAAAGAAATCCGGTAAGGAAGAAAAAATTAATAGATAGTAAATTAAATAAAATTAGAGGACGAATAATAGTTCTCAAAGGAAGTTCCAAAAACTTCTTGTTAAGGAATTTCCGAAATTTAATTAAAAGAGGTGATTTAATTTGTTTGAAATGAGAAAGAAATTTTCAATAGTTAGAATAATACTTGCTCTGTCCGGGATTGTAGCATTAGTTTTAGCATATTTTGTCTGGAATCAACCATTAGAAACAATAAAAATATTAGTGGCGTTGAATTTTGTAATCACGGGACTAGGTCAGTTATTAAGGGCGATATTTTTCCCGACCTTGGAGTAGTTACTGAAATATTAATGAAAAGGATTTATCTAAAAAGAATTAGTTAGATTTCTCAACCATAATCCCATTAACAACCCCATCCTGGCTGGGTCTACTGGTAATCCTAACTTTCC
>CAYMPD010000046.1:0-4245 GCA_964392445.1 uncultured archaeon
TAACATAGCTCCAATTATACCACCTATGGTAAGCTTTGTAGCTCCCTTTTGGGTACCAAAGGCAAACATTTCTTTAGTTTTCATTTTTTTTCTCCAAGATTATATTCATTGCATTACTGCTCCATAGTAAAAAGTGGTGTTTCGTGGTATTTATATGAGCGTTGTTAATAATTAACTATGCCAACACCGGGATTCAATGAAACATGGATGTTCTGTGAGAAAACAATAGAGTATAACATAGATAAATTCGCGCCTTTTGCCGTAGTTAATTTTTTATTTATTTTATCTTTTTTTCTCTTGATTAATAAAACAAAATTTTTCCTGAAATGTATGACAGACGATCAATACATGTTATTGACTAAGGTTTTTTCTACAATTATATTCGCATTAAACTTCGCATTCATGGTTTTGTTGTTGGTGATGTAATGTACTTATCCAATAAACAAGTGAAATTACTAAAGCTGATGAGGCGCACTGATGTAACTTATTTACAGGCTAAAAAAATATATTATGATAGATCTTCTTTTCATAAGGGCATTAATAACTTGGTAAATAAGGGCTTAGCCCACAGATACAAAAACAATAGTCATGTTTACTATTCTATAACACACAAGGGGCAGATGGTTTTATTAGCTGACGAAGTTTAGGGGAGATGCCCTGTTTCTAAACCCGTCAAAGTTAAGAAACAACAGAACATCAATCAATCTAATCCTCAGCTAAAATATCAAGAAGTTTCTTATACATTTTTACAATCTTTATTTCTATATTTCTTAGAGATTTGAGCAACTCCTTTATATCCTCTCTATTATTTTCCATTTAATCGCCTTTAGTTATTCTTTTTATCTTACTTAATTTGGATTTTTCCTGTAACTCATTCTCCATCCTAAGTCTTTCTGTGTGTATGGCCTGTGACGGGGAAACATTTGATAGCTGCCGTGTGAAGTTTCCTATTCTACCTCTTAGATCCTCATAATCCTTTGTAAACATTAACTCATCAACAAACTCCCTTTCAACATCATTACTTCTAACCCACACACCACCATAATGTCTGTAAGAGTGGTTTTTATCTAGCTCAATAGCATTACTAATAAACCTAACAGCGTCCATGTTAGTAATAATATATTCATAGCCCCTACCAAACAAATTTAATAGGGCATTAGGCAGATCAAACGATCCAACCTTCATGATGACCAACTCGTCTCCCTTCCTATCTTTTTTCAATGATTTATTATCTTTTTTCTTACCTCGTTTTTTCTTTCCCTCATAAACTAATTGTTTTATTTCCTTTGGCAGTTCCTTTTTAGAAACAATAGCATACTTAACAACCTTACCTATCCTTATCCATCCCATTCTTAGTTTTCTTTTATCAAACGTACCACCCCTACCAAACATCTTAACATACTTCTGGATGTTATTCATGTTCAGTTCCTCAAACACTTCTATTCCAAAGTAAGGTTTTGATTCGGGAACTACTTGATTTTTTTTATACCTATCATATAGAAAACCAATAGCGAATATAATTATTGCTAACCAGAACAGGGGGTGCTGTACTAAGACATCAACTAGATTCTGTGCCACGAATTAACCAACTCCATAGTCGAATGAAGAATCATTAACTATTTATAGTATTATTTAGTATATATAGTTTAGATAAGCTTGTATCATTATTTGTAAAGTGATATCATGGAAAAGATAAAAATTTCAGAGAAAATGAGAAATCGTAAGTGGGTAGAAAAAAAGGATAAATACATAGAAAAAATGGCTGAATATTTGAATAACCTGAGAAAGAAAAATCAAAAAACAGCATTTGACAAAAGGGCATTTCTATTTTTGATAGATGAACCTAGAAGTGTCGTTTACGATTTAATGGCTATGATGGCTATCAAATATAATTGGATAGATTCTAGTAAGCGTGGTAAATTTATTTTAAGTCCGTTGGAGTAACACTTTCTATCTGATCTCCCTCTACATCTTTCCTAGCTCGTATTAACAATTTATGTTTCTCCTCATAGTCGTATTTTTTCCATTTCTCGTAGTACTTTTCTTCTAGAAAAATCTCATCCATCTTGATGCTTTCAACTTCACTCATCCAAAATTTTGTTTTGTTCATATCCATTGTCCATCTGGATATGTAGTAAACCTTTCCATATCCTTTACTCTTCATTTCTATTCCCATCTTTAGTTTCCGTCTATGCTTCTTGGTTATGTCCATGACATCCGGGACACATATAAACCATGCTATCCCCTTAACCCTCTGAGTCTGAAATACTTTGTCCATAGCGATGTTAAAATCTCCTCTCCATTCCATCACATTCAAATTAAAACCAGCCTCTTCAATAACCATAGGTATTTTTTTAGCATCCTCAACAGTATCCCAGAAACTATCAAAATTGTAGAACATAAATCTCTCAAAATCAAACCTATTTTTATACATATATTTGGTGAGTAAATTACAAACATGCAAAACAAAACTACTCTTACCGGTACCCATGTATCCTGTAACTAGAGTTATGGGAGAATATTCTTTTTTCATTCTGTTAATTAACCAATCCCAGTAGTGGGTTTTCATAAATTTTTTCTCCCAATTATCAAATTTCACTGGAAATCAACACCTACCTTTTTTATATAATTTATCTCTCTCTGGTTAAGACCGCTATCCTTAGCTAATTTTTCCCAGTCTTCTACAGTTTTTGGTTTCTTAAATTTCATTTTTACCATCAGTTTCATTAGCTTTCCTTTTCTTATTTTTCCAGTTCGTCCATTTGTCATGTATATATTCACCTACCTCTTCTTTAATACTTTCGTTTTCCTCTCGTTTTTGAAAGTAATATGCTAATAAAATCGGCGCCATAAACATTACTGCTGATCCAGCTAACAGTGGTATTGCTCTCATAAACTTACCATAAACAAATATCAGCACATAGCCAAAAATCGCATAACCAAGTACAGTGCAGCAGTACAGCAACATGGCTAATTTGTATATTCTTCTTTCCCATTTGGTCGGTTTTCTACTTAAAAAGGGCATTAATCTATCACACTCCAAGCTCTCACAACCCGGTTTTTATTGTCGTATTCTACGCATCTATAACCATTCTCAACGGGTTCACAGGCAGCCATTTCTAAGGGGCTGTCTGTTTGGTTTAACTTCTCCTGTATTTCATTAACCCTCTGATCATGGAAATAACCCCCCACCGTTTCCGATGCAGTTTTATAAGTTACATCAAAGGTAAACAGCAAAAAAATTATAACAGAGGATACTAAAAGCACCTTTGATACCTCAGACAGATCAAAAAACCAGTCATCTATTTTCATTTAATTCCCCCTTTCTATATTTTAATGCGCTATAAAAGGCTAATATAACTAAGATGCCAAAAACTATATCCACTAATGAAAGTATTGAGTTATTGCCAAATATTGATATTCCATAAGATACAATTATAACACCCAAAATTAAACCAATAACATCCAAAACCATCAAAAACATTATTTTTTTATTCATAGTCTCTTCTCCTATACAAACTTACCTTACCACAATTTTTACATACCCAAAATTCCATAACCCTTTTATCCTTAGCCCTTTGATGCATCCGTTCCATCTGGTTGCTATGACAAAATCTACACTTCATTCTTTCCCACCCGTTCCGCTATTACATACAAAAACATGATCACAAATATATAGAATATTCCTATCTGGTAGCCAAATGCTTCTACATTGTTCTGGGATTGTCTCCATACATAATAATATCCTCTGTCGTTTGTATACATATCATTAAGTTGGGTTTGATTCACTATGACACATGGAGAATAATCACAAATAGAAAACTCTGATTCTAATCCATGTGCTCCGTTTATCACATAATGTGTAGATTCATGAACGGCTATGAAGGCACTATAAAATAGAACCATCATCACCATAAATGCTATTCCTTTCTTATTCATTTATCTTCTCGCCCCCTTCTTACTACAACTAAAATATGAAACACTCAAGCCCCCCCCAAAATCGGTATCTCTGGTGCGGGATGTAGGTGTCTGACTAGAGGTACTTGCCCTAGCCATTTCTATTTTTTCCTTTCTAAGACCATAATTACTATTCAAAAACATAGTAAGCATGTTTTCACATATCATATCAAAACACCTCTACTCCAACTAAAACATGAAATCATTTTTCAGCCTCCAAAATTTCAATCATGCGGTTTTCCAGCTTCTCATTCCTTTCATGTAGCGATTCTATTATTGCTCTGTTGG
>CAYMPD010000047.1:0-4026 GCA_964392445.1 uncultured archaeon
AGAGAGGCTGCTAATTTTATTGAACCATTTGATGTTCAAACTGAAAAGAATCTTTTGGACGAGATTAGAATTCTAGATATAGGTGATATTCAACCCGTTCGAAGTAATGCTCAGAAGACACTTGAAAAAATTGAGAAAAAAGTTAATCAATTAATTAGTGGTAAGAAGTTCCCTTTAATGCTTGGTGGCGAACATTTGATAAGTTTAGGTGCAATCAGAAGATTACCAAAAGGGTCTAAAATTCTTTGCTTTGATGCTCATTATGATCTTAAGGAAGTTTGGGAGGGAAGTGAGTATACGCATAACACCTGGTTGAGAAAAGCAACTGAAATAGTAGGTAAAAGGAATGTTTGTTTGACTGGGGTAAGGTGTGGGGATGAATTTGAACATGATTATTCCAAAGATATTTTAGTTAATCCGGATTTCAAAGGACTTCAAGACTTTGTCAAAGGTAGAGATGTTTATCTGACTGTTGACATGGATGTTTTTGATCCTTCTATTGCTCCTGGGGTAGGGACTCCTGAACCTGGTGGAATAAGTTATCAGAATTTCATCGAAAAAATCAAGATGGTCTGTAACTATGGGAATATTATAGGAATGGACGTTGTGGAAACAAGAGCACTTGGTGAAAATAAAATTACAGAAATACTCGCGGCGAAGATAATATTTAAAGTTCTAAATTATGAATTTATTCGGTAAGCAGGGGTCGGATAGTCCGGTCAATTCCGCTAGGTTGAGGGCCTAGTCCCTTAGTGGGTACGAGAGTTCGAATCTCTCCTCCTGCATTAATTCTCCTTATGAATACATCTATCAAGAAAATATCTAATCCACTTATACTGAACCCAAAAACTCACCAAAAATAAGATGAAAGAAACCAATCCCAAGAAAATGCTAATTCTAAAATCAATAAAAAACAAATCATAATTCTCATATCCTGGCTCATAAATAAAATTCTTAGCTAATCTAGAAAACCAAATACCCCCGAATGAAGATAAAGGGGATATAAACAGAGTCCCGGCAAAAACAAATTCAGTCCCATAACCTACAATTTTTGTAATGTAGAAAGGAGCACCGTAAACTTCTGTATCACAATTTGTTTCACTATAATAACCTTCATGAAGTGGATCATCATAACTGGTATCTCTTGTTATTGTAATATTGCAAGTCCCTTCTGTAAACTGTTCGTGACTGAACTTATGTGCGTTCTCATGAATCATTAGAGGAATAAAAGTATGGTAAATAAAAAAGTAAGCTAACAAAGAAATGATTATTGTTAATAAAATTGTTTTTTGGATTTGAGGGTTCATTAGAAGTTATTTTAAATAAGGGATTTATTAAATTTTGTCAGTTGAATTACTTAAATTGAAAGAAATTCATAAATTTAGTATGGTTAAATTGACTTTGGGAGAAAAATTATTATTAGGTTTATTTTTCGTCGTAGGTTGGGTTTCATTTATCGTAATCAGTTATAAGCTCGGGGAAATTGTTGATTTCCAATTAAATCGTCTGATAATACCCTTTGTGTACTTTATCGCCAGCGGATTTTGTTGGGTCTCTTTAATGTTGTTCTTAAGACCGAAAAAAATAGTTAAGGTAAAAGAACCAGTAGTGGAAGAAAAAATAGAAGTTGTGGAAAAGCCTGTTGTTATAGAAAAAATCGTTGAAAAAGAGGTTCCTATTCCTAAAATAACAACATTAAAAGATGGAGAAAAAGATTATTTGGTCGGATCAAAACAAACAATGAAATTTCACACTTATGATTGTAAATGGGCGGATAATATTAAAAAAGAGAATAGAATTTATTTTAAGGAGAGAAGTGAGGCTTTTAAATCAGGTTTCAAGAAATGTAAAACTTGCATGTGAAATTTATTCTTAGTATTCGGGTAAAATATAAAAAACTAGCAAACAAAGGAATATTATGGGAGAAGAAGATAAGAAAAAATTGGTTGGAGAGGTGCTCCATTACTTTACCAATATAAACGTAGGGATAGTTGGTTTGTCAGGTAAGCTCGAAGTGGGAGATCAGATACTGATAGGAGGTAGTACAACATCTTTTAAGCAGAAAGTAGAATCTATGCAAATAGAACACGAAGATGTAGATGAAGCTGATTCTGGGGATGAAATAGGGCTTAAAGTCAAGGAAAGGGTAAGAGAAGGAGATAAAGTTTACAAGGTTGAATGATTTTTTTCATTTTTTTCTAATAGCGGTGATATGTTTTACCTTCAATAATACTGTAAGCTCGGTAGAGTTGTTCTATCAGAAATAATCTCGCCATTTCGTGGTTGAAAGTCATTCGGGACAGAGCAAGAATATGATCAACTGATTCTAAAACGTTTTTATCTAACCCATCTGGTCCACCGATAACGAAACACAAATCTTGGTTAATATTTTTCTCGATGAATTTAGCAAATTCTACTGATGTTAATTGTTTTCCATGTTCATCTAGAGCTATAACTTTGAATCTTCTAAGTTTCTGAAGTTTTTCCAATATTTCTTTTCCTTCTTTCTTTTTATTGGAATCATCTATCTCTAATATCTCCATTCTTCTGTTTCTCATTCTCTTCATGTATTCGTGTATACCCGCCTCTATGTAATCCTCTTTGATTTTTCCTACTGCTAGAATTTTTATTCGGGGCATCTATATCTAATCTAGTTTTGAAACTAAAATTTATTTAAGTATGAAATGTATAACAGTGTTATATCAAAATTAGTGATAATCATGAATATAGAAAAAATCCGCAAAGACTTTCCAATTCTTCAGAAGAAGATAGAAGGTAAATGCCCAATTTACTTCGACAATGCCTGTCAAACCTTGAGACCTAACCAAGTGGTTAATAAAATCCTAGAATATTATCAGGAATACCCCGCTTGCGGAGGGAGAAGTATTCATCACTGGGGAGATAGAGTAACAAAAGAAATTGAAAATGCTAGAGAAAATATGGCAAAATTAGTAGGAACCAAAAACCCGAAAAAAATAGTTTTCACAAAAAATACCACAGAAGCGATAAATCTTGTTGCTCATTCCTTAGATTTCAAAAAAGGACATGTAGTATTAACCTCAGATCGGGAACATAATTCAAACCTAGTTCCTTGGCAAATACTCTCAAAAACGAAAGGGATAGCTCACCAAATAGTCCCCTCAAATGATGATTATACCTTCAACTTAGATAAATTTCAGGAAATGGTAAAGGGGATTAAATTAGTATCACTAGTTCATACTTCTAATATTGATGGTTATACTCTCCCTGTTAAAGAGATTATTAAAATATCCCATGAAAATGATGCTTTGGTTATGTTAGACGCTGCTCAATCTGTTCCTCATCAAGAGGTAAATGTTAAAAAATTAGATGTCGATTTTCTTGCTTTTTCAGGTCATAAAATGTTAGGTCCTTCAGGTACAGGTGTACTTTATGGAAAATATCATTTACTAGAAAATTTAAATCCATTTCTGGTCGGTGGGGATACAGTTAAAAATAGCACTTATACAAGTCATGAATTGCTTGAGCCTCCTGAAAAGTTCGAGGCGGGTCTTCAAAACTATGCTGGTATAATTGGTCTAGGAGAATCTGCGAACTATCTGATGGGAGTAGGTAGGAAGAAGATACAAAAACACGTCACAATATTGAGTAAGGAAGCAACAAAGGGTATTGAAACGATAGATGGATCAAAAATTATTGGTGTAAAAGACCCAGAGTTGAGTTCAGGAATAGTTAGCTTTAATTTAAAGAAACTTCATCCACATGACGTTTGTATGATTCTTGATGCTGAGAACATTATGGTCAGGTCTGGTGCTTATTGTGTTCATTCTTGGTTTAACAAACATGAAAAAAAAGGTTCTGTCCGTGCTAGTTTTTATTTGTATAATACAGAAGAAGAAGTTGAAAGATTTATCGAAACGTTGAAAAATGCATCTTTGTAAGTATTTGTGTGATTCTTATGAAAAAACTACTCCAAGGAAATGAAGCCATAGGGATAGGTGCTTTAAAAGCGGGGTTAAAATTTTACTCAGGTTATCCTATAACTCC
>CAYMPD010000048.1:0-3759 GCA_964392445.1 uncultured archaeon
CCTGCTTTTCCCATATCATATTTTTTCCAGACATTGTCCATTTCAATTATTGTTTCTTGGTTCATTCTTTAAAATCTCCTCCCCTGGATTGAATCTGCGAACAGATTTCATGTTCTTCATTAATTTCTGTACAATAATAAACACAATTTTTCCTATTTTCCTGACAATAAGATTCTACCTCACTATCACTTGGACTTGAATTAAAAAAAGACATTATTTCAGATTTAGTTTGATTATCTATTTCAAATTCCTTTCCGTTCATTTTAGGAGTAGATTTACTGATTAAATTATGTGAAAAATAACCAATCGTCCCTCCAATAATTAGTCCAATTATTATTCCTATAATTAATTTATTCATTTCTTATTCCTCTTTTATTTATGATTGAATTTCTTTTTAAGCAAGATGGACTTCACGTCCATTTTTTTGAAAAGATGGATCAAGGGAGGGTTCTCTAAAAGAGACCTCTCCCTCTTGTTTTTAATCCACGGAAACCTCCTGTACATCCACTATCACCAAGTTGTTCTCTTAGTTCTTGAAAAGTTTCATAGTTCCCCTCTTCATTTGCTTGTCTCATTCGCTCTTTTAATTCCCTCATTTCTTGCATTGAACTATGTCTCTCAACCATAGTTTGAAAATTCTCCTCTGTTAATTCCGTTCTCATTTCCTCGATTCTATTCTCCATCAGAGTTTTCCATGTTTGATAGTCTCCCGATTCAATTGCTTCCTGCATTGCTTGTTTTCTTTCCCTTATCGTATTGAATTCTTCCTCAGTGAGTTCCTCACCGAACCCCCCGAATCCGAAGGGCATTGCCATAGCAAGTCCCAGTCCCAGTATACCAACTGTTACCAGGGAAAATATTCCAATCACATGTTTTTTCTCCATTTTTCATCACCTCAATTTTCTAGGAAATGTATTATCTTTCGTTGTTTATAAGGCGGAGGAAGGGAAAGTATATACTTGAAGTCCATGTTGTTCCGTTAGTGAGAGAGGTCGAAAATTTAGAGTTCTTGTTACTACGAACAGAGGACATTTTGGTCATCTTGAAACTAATCAACCTGTTGATATTAGGGGATATTTTTTCAGACATCTGACGGAAGATTTGTATGTATTAGGAAGTCCAGAGATGGGTTATCCCATAGGTATCCTAGATGAAACAGAAGAAGATAAATATAGAATAGTAGCGAAGATAAATTTTCTTGAAGAAGATTCGTAAACTAAACGCAAGTAGATTATTCTAAATATCCTCATTTTTAATCATGGTTAGTGTTGAGCGGAGAGTCCAGGATCCTTAACTATACTAGGTATAATCATCGAAATATACTCAGTGTACTCCAGATTAATCCCTAAATCCAAAAATATACTTCAAGTCCATATAGCTTATATAATTAACAACTTCAATTATTTTCGGATAGTATGCCACCACCAAGAATATTCTTGAACACTAATTTCTGGATTGAGTTAATCTACTCTTTCGTCACACTAATTAGTTGCCTTATAATTTACTTTAAAACAAATGAAATATACAAATTAAGCTCTCATAAAGGGTTAAAATACTTCCGATTGACTTTCTTGTTTTTGGGGATAACCTACTTTTTAAGATTCTTTGCAAAGATGTTCGTATTAAATTTAATATTTTCAGGAGTAATGATTCCACTAAGAAAATTCTCGTCTTTGACATCGTTCTTATTACTGTACACAAACTTCATGACATTGTTTTACCTACTATACGGACTCTCGACCAAACGTCTTAGTAAATCTTTACCAGAGTCCACAGATTTTCTTCATATCATCGCGATATTATTGTCTTCACTCATCTTGTTTTTGAATCTTACAAGAATTTTCATTCTGGTTAATCTGCCTCTGCTAGTCTACATACTATACCTAGGCTACTTAAACTACAAAAAATCCAAGAAAAAGAGGTTTTCACAATTCCATATAGTGTATTTTCTTTTAGGAATGCTTTTGATGTTAAATGTTTTTGACATACTAATACTCAACTTCTTCAGAACTCTACAAAACTTCATTTATGTGGTTTCTATTTCTATAATCTTAGTAATACTGTACAAAGTCATTAAAATACTGAATGTTGATCCCAATGGGAAAAAGAAGTAGACTGAAAATAATTTATGATATATTAAATGAAATTAGGAGGCATAACAATTCCATTAAACCTACTCCTTTGCTTAGATATTCGAATCTTTCTTTTCAGAGCTTTTCCAAATACTTTGACGAACTCATCGAAAAGGAGTTAATAGAAGAAAGAGAAAATAAAAAAGAAAACACTGTTATAAAATTGACCGATAAAGGACACGAATACCTAAAGAAATATAAAAAAATAACAAATTTTATAGACGAGTTTGACCTTTAATTTACTTATGTAGTTTTGTAATATTTTTCCTCGTTATTTTATCGCGTAAAGTTTATATATGTAACAATGTTATATAATATCATGTGCGATGAAAGGTGTGATTGTGAACATGAAAGGTGTGATTGTGAACATGAAAGGTGTGATTGTGGCTACCCTGAAAAGAGATGGTTGCAATTCCTAATACTCAGAATAATATGTGAGAAATCAACCTATGGATATCAGATAATAAAATCTATCGAAGAAATCAGCCAAGGGAGACACATAGTTAAATCGGGAACTATGTACACAACACTCAGACGCATGGAAAAAGAAGGGCTTTTAAAGTCCAGCTGGAAAAAAAGTGAATCTGGTCCCGATAGCAGAGAATATGAGATAACCAAGAAAGGGAAGGAGTATCTTAAGACATGGCTTGAGATGATTATTGAAAGGAAAAAAATGATGGATGGAATGATAGAATTTTATAAAAAACATTTTGGAGGTAAAAAATGAAAATTAAACACTTTTTAGAAAAATTCTGCATCTTGACATTTATAATAACAGCAATGACTTCAATCCCTTTGTTTATCAATTATATTAAAGACGTATCTCCAAAATTTCAGTTAATAGTAGATTTGCATGTGTGGTTTGGAACAGCTTTCATAATTTTTGTATTGATAAGAATTGTGAAAAATAAAAAATTTGTAAAAGCAATTTTGAAAGGAGGCAATTAAAATGCATATAAAAAATCTAAAATCAAAAGGAAAGTTTTCGCCAGAGAATCCTTGTAAAGAAGATATCTTAAAATCAGATAAATTTAATATTGTGATTGTTGGTTTGGAAAAAGATCAAGAGATAAGACCTCATCCCGAACCATATGCTGTGTTCTTTTTTGTATTAGATGGTAAAGGAATATTTACCAGCGAGAAAGGAGAGACGGAATTGAACAAGGGAGACTCTATTTTTATGGATTCGGATGAAATCCGAGGGATTAAGTGTATTGAGAAATTGACAATTTTAGGGGTTCAGGATGGCCATTGAGAAGGACAAGATAATTAGAGTAGAATCACTGGTAAAAAAATTCAACTCCTTTACAGCTGTAGATAATATAAGCTTTGAAGTTAAGAAAGGAGAAGTATTTGGTCTACTTGGTCCTAATGGCGCGGGTAAAACTACTACAATTAGAATGCTTACTGGGATATTCGAACCCACCAAGGGAAGTATTTATGTAAACAACTACGATATGACAAGAGAATCATTGGAAGCAAAACAGCTCATGGGAATTGTTCCTGAAATGGCGAATGCTTATGTTGATCTCTCTGCTTACAAAAATATGATGTTGATAGGGGAATTATACGGTCTTGATAGACAAAAAATAGAGGAGAAAACAGATAAGTTATTGAAATTGTTTGG
>CAYMPD010000049.1:0-3268 GCA_964392445.1 uncultured archaeon
AACTATAGATAACTTTATAAAGTTTACTATACTCTAGAATATATGTCAAAAAAGAGAAAGATAACAAATAAACAGTTAACAATTAGGATTAAGGAATTTGGACTCTATCTAAAGGATAGATATAAACTCCAATTTGATAAAGAAAAAAGGAATTGGGAAAAATACGAAAGAGAATATATGAACAAAGTGAAACAAGCGATGATACAATTTGAACCAATTATGAATGATGCAACAAAAAATGTTGTCGTATATAGAGAAAGAGGAAGGAAGCCGGTATTAACTATAAAACAGAAACTGATTCTGATATTAACAAAACAGTTAATTCAAAAGAGCAATAGGCTCATGGAAAATATGCTTCTTCTCTTCTCTTTACTTGTTGGAATAAGCGTCAGCTACAAGACAATAGAACGCCTCTATTCAGATGAAGAAGTTGGTATCGGTCTGTACAATTTACACATCTTTCTTCTCAAGAAAAAGAATGTTAAGAATGTAAAGGGTTCTGGGGATGCAACTGGTTATGCACTTACCATTAAGGGGCTGTGACAAAATAAAGTGAATTTTTATAAAGTATAAGTTCTACAATATCTTATGAAAGGGGTTAATAAAAAACAAATTCTGAATGTGCTGAGTCAGTTAAATGAATCTCAGTCTCGCTGGTATGTTGCAAGAGAAGCAATTAATCATGGTAGGGGCGGAATCAGGTTAATGAATGAAATAACTGGAATGTCACGAACTACCATCATTAAGGGTATAAAAGAGTTAAAAGGAAAATCTCTTGGTTTGAAGAATAGAATCAGAAGAGCTGGAGGCGGCAGAAAGAGGATTGAAGAAATGGATTCAAGGTTAATAGATGTCCTTAGTGAGATTCTTGAAGAAAGCACTGGAGGTGACCCTATGAGCTTTATAAAATGGACTAATAAATCTCTAATAAAATTTGAGGAAGAACTTAAAAGAAGGGGTCACTTTATTAGTTATAGAACAATTGGAAGGAGGCTTAAAGAGATGAAATACTCACTGCAGGGAAATAAAAAATCTTATGAGGGCTCATCACATCCTGAGAGAGACAAACAATTCCATTATATTAATGATAATGCAAAGGATTTTGTGAAAAGAAAACAACCAGTCATTTCAGTTGATACAAAAAAGAAAGAGCTCGTCGGTAATTTCAAGAATCCAGGCAAAACTTGGAGAAAACAAGGTAATCCTATTGAAGTTAATGTATATGATTTCCCTAATCTTTCAAAAGGAAAAGTTATACCTTATGGAGCCTATGATATTAATCTTAACAAGGGATTTGTCAATGTTGGAATTAGCAGCGATACAGCAGAATTTGCTGTTGAGAGTATTAGGCAATGGTGGAAACAATTGGGGAAGAGACACTATCCGAAAGCAAAACAATTATTAATCACAGCAGATTCTGGGGGAAGCAATGGAAATAGAAGTAGGGGATGGAAATATTATATTCATAAGTTAGCTCAGGAGACAGGACTCAGTATAACTATTCTTCACTTTCCTCCAGCAACTAGTAAGTGGAATAAAATTGAACATAGGTTGTTTTCATTTATCAGTATGAATTGGAAAGGAAAGCCTCTAATAGATTATCAAGTTGTAATAGATTTCATAAAAAATACAACAACAAAAAATGGGCTTAAAGTTTATGCAAGACTTGACAAGAAAAAATACAAAACAGGTAAGAAGTTTTCTGATAAAGAAATAGCTAAGATTCCAATTGAATATCATTCAGATCATCCAAGCTGGAATTATACAATTTTTTCATAAATAGTCCAACTTATTTATTCAAGAGCCCTTAAAGGAGTTTATGATGAGAATTGGGCAGATTGGTATGCTGCTTATATTTAAAGATTTTTTTATTGTATATTAAGTATACCCCTGAGGGTTCCAGTTGAAAGAGAGGTATGAGATCCTAAAAATAATGCTGACCTAGTCGGTCAGAATTATGTGGAATTTAGCCAGTCGTTCCTCGTGGTTAAATTCTAATTCTGATTATTAATCCAAAAAATTTAGTAGATTGATTGATGAGAGACTTATTCAGAATATACTGATAGAGACCCACTAACTATAAAAGCTAGTGAGCCTTTGGTTTATTGTTAAGATAAACCAATATGGAGACTCAACAAATCCTTAAAAAGCCATTGGTAACAGTCAAATTTATTTTGATATTTATTGCAAGCATTGTGCCAAATATTTATTCAAATCCTTAGGATGTAATAGTCGTATCTGTTCTTGTTGCGGCAAGAGATATACTGATCAGTGGTCGCATAGTATGAGTCAGTCAATGTTTCCAGTATCTCATAGACATTTTGTGATGAGCGTTCCAGATGCATTATGGGGGTTTCTTAGAGATTGGAATATGAAAAAGGTATATATGGATTCTGCTATCAAGAGCTTCAATGAATACTTCTCTAAGATTATTAGACAAGATGTTAAAGTTGGAGTGATTGTAATCTTGCATCCTTTTGGGAAAGGAATGTGGTTTCAGCCACATCTGCATTTGTTAATCACGGAGGGTGGCTACAATAAGAACGGAACTTTTATCAAATGCAGTTATGTTCCTGCTGATGGTTTTAGAAAGAAGTGGCAATATGAAGTATTAAAAGCATTACAAGATAATGGACTTTCAAGGGAATTAGCATATGAGATGTATCAAAAATATCCTAAAGGATTTTATGTCTGGTTGCACAGGAGAGGAAGAATTGCTCATCCAAAATTGATAGCAAAATACATCGGTCGTTACCTTCGTCATCCTGCTATTGCTAATAGTAGAATAGAATACTTTGATGGAAAAGATGTGAGATTTTTCTATACTAATAATGAAGATACAAAAGTAACTGTAACAATGACTGCTGATGAATTTATTACAGCACTAATTCAGCATATTCCTCCTCCGCAATTTAAGATGATTAGATACTATGGTGCATATGCTCGGAATACGAAAAGGAAATATGGAGCACCTTGTAATTCAGGTATAAAACAGTTGAGTTTGTATAAATTTGGGCTTGAGAGGATAAACAAGTGTCCTCATTGCAGAAATGAGATAGTTTTCATTGCATATATTGGAAAGCCTCCCCCTAAACTACTAAAAGAGCAGAGAGAATTAACAGATTACATTAATGAGAATATTATTGGGGGTGGTGGGATTCCTCAGCGGAGCTGAGCTTTCTTGAAACTCATTTTACTTCCTAACTGCTCTAAAGGAGTTGTTTCATTCAAATCCTTATTATCAAGAACACCAACAGCGTCGACAATT
>CAYMPD010000050.1:0-3059 GCA_964392445.1 uncultured archaeon
GATGGTTCGTTACACTCTGTTATTGAGGTAGTGGAGGATATGCTAGAATGAGTGATGAGGAAGGAATGAGAGAGACCTGTGAAGTGTGTGGCAATGATACGTTTACTGAAATAGAGTACGAGTATTACTCCATTAAAGGCAAATGCACAGAATGTGGTAAAATCAAGGTGCTTTACGAGGAATAATGGTTGTGGATAAAAGATGAACGATTTATATTATATCTCAAGGGATATTCTTCTAGGTGGAGCAATAATTTTATTTATGTTCCTGTCAATAGCAATACCTGTTCTTGCAATGATAATATCATCAGACGAGGACGAATAAGAATGAAAATAACAATGAATGAAAACGATTATTTAGTAATCGAGATATTAGGTGAACCACGTAATGAGGTGAAACAGATAATTTGGGTTCACGGAGATGGCGGGGTTAGTAAAACGGAGCGTAAGGAATAACACTTGAGGTTAGACAATGAAATGTCCTAATTGTGGAAACGAATTAGAATGGGATGGATACGACCATTACGTTTATTGTATCAAAATAGGTAATGAAGGATGTAATACCTTGTGGGCTACTACAGAAAACTGTTACTTTACTCAACTGTACGTAATTGATGAGATGGGTGTAAAAGCATATATCCAGTCTGCATATGAGGGCGGGAAAACGGTGAAAACAGATAAAATACTAGAGAAATATAAACCTAGAGGATTACCATGATGTTTGGTGTAGAATGATGATCACATATCACGTTATATCCATAAATAAATTCATGCGATGTATAAAACAAGGATTCTTACCTTCCCCCGTTCGTAGTTGGGAGACTATAGAGGAAGCGGAACGATTCAGTAAACAAACTGGAAGAGCTATGATTCTGAGGTTAAAGATACCAAGTGACACACCTAAAATGGAGGGGCATAAGAATAAGGCTAGGGTTATGTATCAGAACTATCCAACGTCACAAATCTTTAACGGATACGAATATTAGTTGATACTAAAAGGTGATGAAATGAAAGACAACTTTGCAGGATTCCCTCCATGCCCCTGTTTATCATGCGAAAGACGAAACACGTTCCACCTAAGATGTAGAACCTATAACAGGTGGTTTGCACAGATTCATTTGGCGAAACTAGAAATAAGCAACGGAAAAGACGTAGTGTTTATTACCCCAAAAGGAAACTATTACCCCTAATCACTCTTCTATTTAAAAAGGTGATCGGTACACTTTTATATAACCTAAACCACTATTTTTATCATGACTAAGATATTCATTATACACAGCAGTGGAATGACTGGGGAAGCGTTAGAACACGCCCATAAATTAGAGTTAGAGGGACATGAAACATATGTCCCCTTACGAGACACTGAGCAGGTTTTAACCACGGAAGCAGAGATACTTGAAAACAATCTCAAAGGAATAAAATGGAGTGATGAGTGTCACCTGATATGGGATTTATCCTCACAGGGAACATTATTCGATATGGGGTGTGCGTATGCTTTAGGGAAACCGATCCGTGTCATAAAAACAAAAACACATCACTGGACTAAATTCGTGACAAAAAGAGAGGGAAAATTGCTCGTTGAAGATACTCCTAGCTCAAGTTGATGGGAATCTCCCTAACCTAGCACTCATGAAGATAAGCACCTACCATAAACAACGTGGAGACAAAGTAATATTACAGAAGGCAGAACCTAAAAAAGAAAGATTCACAATGCCATACGAGATGTTAAGCCCTGACAAATCATATGTCAGTTGTGTCTTCTCTAAGAACATGACTCTCGCAAACAAGATATATGAATCTCTACCGAACGCCATGATCGGTGGTCCGGGTTTATATAAACCAAATAAACTGCCTTCAGATATAGAACATCTTATGCCGGATTATAGTCTCTATCCTGATATAGATTACAGCATGGGGTTCACCAGTCGAGGGTGTTGTAATAGTTGCGGGTTCTGCATAGTCCCCATATTAGAAGGAGGTTACCGGGAACATGCACCTATATCAGAGTTTCACCACCACGATCATGAGAAACTTGTATTATGGGATAACAACATACTCGCTGGCAGAGACACACTTAAAGAGAAGTTTGATTACATACATGAACACGGATTAAAGGTTTCAATTAACCAAGGCTTAGACGCAAGACTTACAACACCAGAGGTGGCGGGTATGTTAGCTGATTTACCTTGTTATAATTTATCCTTCAAATCTAAGACATATTACTTTGCATGGGATTTAATGGAAAACGAGGATAGAATATTTCAAGGATTCCATAACGCAATAGAGGCGGGAATAAAACCATATACTATCATGAGTTATGTTCTAGTCGGTTACAACACGACACATGAACAAGACTTGTACCGATTCACGAAACTAAGAGAACTTGGAATAGACCCGTTTATTATGGTGTATAATAACCGTAAAGATGATCCGTGGATACGGGACTTTGCTCGTTGGGTGAATAAACGAATTTATAAGGCTTGTAGTTTTGAGGATTATAAGGAAGGCGTTTTGGTTGAAGCCTAGAATCACTGTTCTATTTAATGGTGAGAGTTTAAGTGAACTCTCAAACACGATTACGGTCATTAGCCCGTGCTTCTCATAACAATATACTCGATAGAACTTTATAAGATTATCCCTAATATATAAAAAAGAAGGTTATTAGACTACCTCACCGATACTCACGTCAACCTGAAAATCATAATCACCCACAGATGCGTCACCATAATACAAGCGAAACCGTATCCTGAACTTGTTTTCTCCACTAGTTATCTCATTTGTGTTACTATATTTAAACAATTATATGGAAACCTTTATATTCGTTATATGTTTTATTATTATGTAAGAGATAACAGATATGAATCAATATATAGGTGAAACCCAGATTGGGGGTATGAATCACAAATCCATTGAACCCCACTCCCAGAGTATGAATCAGTTCTCTGATGAAACCCAGAGAAAGAATATGTAAAGTTATCTCTTATTTTTAATACCTTAAACAAAAAAATATTATTGAAGTTACTTCTCAGACTTCTCGGTTTTCTTAGGTTTCCTCGGCGT
>CAYMPD010000051.1:0-2529 GCA_964392445.1 uncultured archaeon
CCATTGTAGACAATGAAGGGGATTTAACTTATTATGAAGTTAAACGGATTAAACCGTAGAATATATATAAATTAAATGTAATAAATAATTGTATAAAATGAGAAAAAATAATAAATTAGCATTTGGTTTTCTTTTAGCTGTTTTCTTAGTTCTGGCTTTTTCTAGTTTGAGTACAGTAGTAAGAGCGGATATTACTTCAGGCCAGTATACTGCACTACTTGACACTGTAACAAACCCAACTGATTCTTTTGAATGTGTGAATATTACTTTAGGAGGTATATATTCTACTGGAACACAGTCGAGCTCAAGCGTTAAGGTGGCGGTTCAGAATGATTTAGATGAAACAAAATATATTGGCTTTGAAAATACAGAAAAAATAGCGCAAACTAATGTTACATTTGTATCTGAAACCACTGAAACGGCAGATAGTGAGGTATTATTGACAACTACTTCTGAGCCGACGGAGTCTTTTGGAGGTACATTAACTGTAGTATTAGGGGGAATTTATCAGACAGGCACAAGCGGAGTGAATAAAGCAAAGTTAACTATAAAAAATAATGGAACTACAGAAACTAAATTTGTTGAAGAAAACACAAGTGCCTTTATATCCGGAGTTAAGATATATGTAAAGGATGCAGTTGTGACAACCCCGGGCACCAATGAAGGGAAAGCTAAAATAATCCTCTATGATGTCACACTCTATAATGCAAAAATTACTCTGGAAAGGGACGGTGACGTTGAAACCAAATATATCAGAGAAAAGGAAAGTGGTGTGATTGCAGGTGCAAGAGTGGAGTATCTGGGTCGATATTTTTCTGTACCTACTGGAACTCCAAAAATAAAACTTCATGTTTTTAATCCTGTTACAGACGTTAAAGTTATAGATGTTAGTTCTACCGAAGAGCTGGCTGGTTTAGACATAACGGTTTATGGAATTTATGAAACCGGAACCGGTGATGAGAAAAAGGTCAAGATTATTGCTTCTGACGGCTCTTCAACAGAAATTAAATTTATTGAAAATGATACAACTAATACGATGCTTGGAGCTTTAATTGAAGTTCAGGACATATACGAAGCTTCACCTGAATACGAAGCAAAATTGTCTGTTTCAACTGATTACGCCACTGAGACAAAATTTATTGAAAATGGTTCGTCTGATACTATTACCGGTGTTGATATTCAGGTCCTTTCTATAGATAAAGACTCTGAAGGTACTAATGAGGGTTCTGCGGAAGTTTTGTTGGACATTCCGGAAGATGTTTGTGAGTTAACTTGTTCAGATACAGATGGCGGCAAGGATTATTATGTAAAAGGGACTGTTATAGATGCAAATGATCAAAAAGGAACTGACTTCTGTTGGAATTATGATTTCCAGAACTATGGCTCTTGTGAGGGCAATGAATCTGGCTGTGTTTTAGTTGAACATTATTGTACAAAAAATGAGTCTATTGGAAAAGAGAAATACGATTGTCCATATGGCTGCTATGACGGCATCTGTGTGAAAGAGAATGAAAAAGAGCCACCGGTTGCAAAAATATATGCATCTTCAATTTCAGGAGAAGCTCCTTTAGAAGTTTTCTTTAATGCAAACAGGTCTTACGATTCAGATGGAAATATAGTGCAGTATTACTGGAATTTTGATGACAACGGCGCATACTCTAGTAACATGGTAGTTACTTATATTTTTGATAATCCTGGTAAATATGAAGAGTTGCTAGCTGTTCAGGACAATGACGGATTAAATGGAACTGCATACCAGACAATAAGTGTTTCTACAAGCACAAATGAAACAGAGAACGAAACGATAAATGAATCTATTCAGCCTTCTCCTGGTTTAAACTCATATACTCGCCACTTCGTTAAAAATAATAAAATAGAAGGCAAGGTTGTAATGGGAAAAGAAGCAGCCGCCCCCGATGTAGAAGGAGCGGCGGATTTAACTCAATACCTTGGAGCAGTATCTGGAAGCACTCAAAGTGCAGGTGTTCTTGATGCTGAACTTTCTTCAAGCGAAAAGCAGAATAATTTAATTCTCGTCGGAGGCCCGGCTAAAATTCCTTAGTTGAAGAAATAAATCCAAACCTTCCAGTAAAATTTGAATTTAGAAATAGGCTTTGGTACTTAACAGGCGGTTCTATTGAATACGACGGCTACAATGATCCAAATGTTGGTGTTCTTGAAATAATTGAAAATCCCTCTAATCCAGATAAACAGATAATAGTTGCCGCCGGTCTGACAAGATGGGGTACAAAAGCAGCTACAAATTTATTGTCTCAGGAAAAATACTTAGATGAACTAGAAGGAATGGCTTTGATAGTTAAGTACAACGACGAAAGAGTTGAGATATTAGAAAAGATCTCTTCTAGCGGGGAAAAAACAAAAGCAACAGGTAATAGCATTCTAAATAGGCTGTTTAGTTAATTTGTTAACCAATATCTATAAAAATTCTTAAAATATAATTAATAAGTAGTTATATGACTCATCCAAAGAAAAAGAAAAAAGCAAAGAAAATTGACAGAGATAGGAAAA
>CAYMPD010000052.1:0-2065 GCA_964392445.1 uncultured archaeon
GTCAATTGTAACCCTGAAGTTTAACGTCTTAGAGTCATAGAGGTTACTACCCCAAGAAGTATTGTCAGTGCGATCAGTGTTCGAGGAATCACTGAATGGTTTCAGGCATCCACTATATGTGTTACTGTCATTCAACGTCAACACTCTCCTCGATAAGCTTAACTTTCTCATCAATAACACCAAGAATAGTGTGTCTACTGTGCTTACTGCTCTTATAGAACTTGGATTCCTTAACGAGTCTACGCACATGGCTGAACATGTCAACCGCGTCCTTCTTACTAACAGGTTGCTTCTCCATCACATCATATAAGTCAGGTGTATTAATTACAAAGTACCCCTGTTCTCTAAAACTGTCAATTTTATTAAGTTCTTCTTCATAATTTAATTTTTCCTGCATCTCTGGTATGATTTCCTCACGTATTTTTTGAGCCTGTGCCGAGAACCCTGCTACGTCTAATTCATCTGCTCTAATTCTCTGGTCTTCAATCTGGGTTTTAGTATATTCGATATCGGGGACATCAAACTCAGGTGCCTTAATCTGTGCTAAGGTTCTGACCATTAATTCTCCATCTACTACTGGTAAAGTCACTTAATCACCGTGAAAAAAGAATGATATATATTATAAAAGGCTTGTGGTTCTTTTTAATCCTCAACATCTCTAATAGATACATTCCTAAACGTAAAACTAAACAACAGTAAGCCCTCACTAATAGACTTACAGCTAAACTTCTTAAATATCCCACAATCATACAACTTATTAGCAACATCCATAAATAAATCCTTCCTCCCAACACCTATAACACGATTATAAGAATAGCACTTATCCAGATTCCTACGCTTAACCTTGCGCTTCCCCCACTTCAAAAGAGGAAAAGGAGATTGTTCCATACTCTTAATACTCATTTCAAGTCACATATAACATAGAACCACACATATATATAAGAATACCTAATTATTTCTTGCCATTATCAAAGTAATTAATATCAAAAATGATACTAAACACATCAAAACTGCGTTATACCAGAAAATTATCCATATTGCTGGCGTGAAAAATACTTTTGTCAGTATCATAGATTTTAACCATTGAAGTAATAAAAGTCCAAAGAACGTGCCAACAACTGGAATTAAACCAAGAATTACAATCATAGAACACCCAATACCAAATATGGTTATATATAATGCATTATTAATATTTCCATAAAACCAGAACCCTATTAAAAATGAAATAATAGCTGTTACTAAAATTCCTCCACTTGCTGTTTTCTTATCACTCATAACATCACAACAATCTCCTGTTCTCCTCTTCAAAGGATTTAATTTTCTGTTCTAACTCTAAGATGTATTTACGCATAACGTCACTCATCTAGGTAGCCTCCTTTTCTTACACCACTCGTGAACACATCTACGTAACTTTTCACCATCAGATAATGAACACCAGTTATGAACTATCTTTCTCATATCATTCATCTTGTTCTGTCTCCTTTGAACGTAAAGTATTATCATTACAAGGATATGGTCCATGAAGCCCAAACTTTCCGTGTTCTTCTTTACCACACTTCCTGCATTTTCTCCTGGTTATTTGATCGAAACATGCACCGTGATCAGCGTACCATATTCTTCTCTCATATTTCCAGTCATGTCGTCCTAACATACACCACAAACTCATTTCACTTTTCCTCCTTGGGATATTTACTTACAGGAAATATCTTCCAATCAGGTACTCTCACATACCTCTCTGAACCATAATAGAGGCTATGATCGGGTTGGCATGGCAATCCTCTTTTATGCCATTCGCTACAATCAAGACATTCCTCTCTTGTGTGGTAATGGTTTTTCTCTATGAGTTTACCACATTCAGAACAGATGTATTCGTATCCCTTTCCCATAGTATAACCAAAGGTTGTAACAGAGCCTATTGACGCTAAACTTCTTCCGCCAAACCATAAGATAAATAAACCAAAGAGAAACCCAATATCATTTTCTGCTATCTCAAACATTCTGTAATCACCTTTCCTCCTCAACAGTTATTTTAACTATCCCATTTGTTTTACTACTCCAATCAACA
>CAYMPD010000053.1:0-1979 GCA_964392445.1 uncultured archaeon
TTTTTTCCGTCTCCTTAAGTTTAAAAGTTTAGTTGGCTTTTCTTTGTTAAAACTGCTATATTTAAGTATATTAATATTACTAAAGGCATAGATTTATGGTTTTTCTAAATAAAAATTCTTTTAATAGTATTTCTAAATACAAAGTCCCCTGGTTTTTATGGGTTGCTTTGTTTGTGACAATTTTAGTGATAATTGGAGAAGTTATTTATTATTATAAACTTCAAGGTGGGAGGAAAGAACTACAATCTGTAAGACACGAAACAAGCGAGAATATAGCTACTACAGTGTTTCCTTCGGAATTTATTTTTACAGAAAGGGGAGAACCAATCGAAGTAGGAATTAAGGAGAAGGGCGAGAGCGAATTTTTATTAATGGGTTTTTTTGAAAGTTCTGTTTATGAAGATGAGGGAATGAATGTAGCAAGAATAAAATTGAAAGATAAAAGTTTGTTATTGGTTTTTAATTTAGAACGCGTACCAATTCTAACCATGTTTAGTGAATCGGGTGAAATATTACCCCCAAAAAGAGATTTAACAGGAAAAACTAGAAAAGAAATAAATGAAATTATTCAGAAAGGAACACCATTTGTTGCAAAAATTAAAATGCCTTATGACGGGTCAAGTGATTGGGATAAATTAATAGATACCCAAAAAGAATATATTAAAAAAAATAGTGCAGAAATGCCTAGTAAAAAAATAGGTTTTGTTAAAACCTTGGTACTTTTGAATGAAGAAAAATAATTTAATTATTAGCATTCTAGTGTTTTGTTTTTCTTTTCTTATCCTTTTTAGTTCTACCTTTGTAAAGAAAATATTTGCTGCTTGTTACACAAAAACAGAGACCTGGACTACATACACTTGTGAGTATGATTTAGCGTATGAAACTTATTATTGTGATGGGACGGAAATGAGTGAAACACTATGTGATGATCCAGGTTGTACTGGAGGTACAGAGTTGTATACTAAGGAATCTTCTGAATGTGATGTTAAAACTGATGGAAGTGGCTGCGAGATTGATGATCACGGGGGCAGTGTAACTTGTGAGGAAGTTACTTCCGATCCTGATCCAACCAACACGCCGGATCCGGGTAGTGATGAATGTTACGAATGTTCCAACTCTGACGGATCAGGGTTTTGTGTATTGAACGATCCTTGTAAGGGCCACCCCGACTGTTCAAATTGTCCATCAGATCCAGATCCTGGTGATTGTACTGGTATAACATATTCATTGCCTTCAGACTTTGGAGAGAATGAAAATATTTGTGTAAGTATTGATCGGACTGGGGCGACTAGTTGTGAAGGCAACTGGGAGAACGTTGGCTTATTGTTGGATGGAGCTTCGCAGGGAATTGCTTTGTGTCAATGTGACGACAGCGATTGCGGCAGTGGTTACCATTCAAATATAAATAGTGGTGATGCCGGTGATCATACATTACAATTTACAGTTAATAATGGTAGTTGTAAATGCAACACACATACTTTTACAACAACTGCTTCAGAATGTGATGACCCGGGCCAGCCGGCGGTGACAGTGAGTAATATTAGCCATAATTCTGCGACAATTAATTGGGATGCTGTAAGCTGGAATGACGACGGTGGAGGTGACTGTGTAACTGCACCTGATAATAGTGGTGGATGTAGTGGCCGTGGTTGGTATGTGGAGATATGGGAAGGATCAACCCTTAAAAAAACACAATGTTTGGCGGAGGGTGCCCGAAGTTGGAATGCAACCGGATTAAATGCTAATACAGAGTATGAATATCGAATTTGGTCAATAAATAGTTGTGGTTGTGATAAGAGAAAAATAGGAAGTTTTGAGACTGATTTGGCTTGTGCAACAGGATATAATGTAAATTGTAATGCTTCAGGTACCGAAGCGGATTTTAGTTGGAACTCAATATCCGGGGCGGTTGGATATGTGTTTAGACTTAATCGTGATCCGTTTGATGATTGGGCAGATACGACAGAAGGTGATCAATA
>CAYMPD010000054.1:0-1673 GCA_964392445.1 uncultured archaeon
GGGCTGGTGTATTACAACTACAGGTATTACAGCTCCGAGCTCGGGAGGTGGACGAAGAGGGATGCGATTGAAGAATGGGGTGGTTGGAACCTTTATGAGATGGTCCAGAATATACCAGTTATTTTATGGGATTGGCTTGGTTTCGGTACGTTTAAAATTATCCAAAGAGATGATTTACCAATTGATAAAAAAGCTAGAGCAGAGGCACTAATAGCAGATCCAGAAGGGTTTGAAGTCCAATATGAAGCAGATAGCGATGAATGCTCTAAACCATGTTATATAAAATTAGTTCAGTCAATAAGTAGTACAGGTTTAGGAGGAACACCAACACATGTAGATGCGACCAAAAAGTCTATTAAACTAAATAAAACAACTGAGGGTGGAATTACTCCACCTAAAATGAAACCTGAAGGACGTAAGGGTAACAAATCATATATTGACTCCCCTTCACGAAAAAGCGTTGTTACATGGAAAATAACAGCAGTTGCTTATTGTGTTAATCCTAATGACAATACAGAAAAATTATTGGGATCTGTATTTTTCACATTTTCGCAAGAAACTCGAAAAGTTGAAGTGCCAGCTGAAGAAGAACACGAAACAGTAAAAACTGAAATTGACCCAAAAGGAAGATACCCCATCCAGATAAAAGAAGGAACAGATCCAGATGAACATTGGAAGGATGCTTTGGAGAAATGGAAAAAGGAAGGGGGTAGTGAATCAGAATGAAAAATTTCAATTTGCTTTTTATAATATCATTACTTCTATATAATTCATGTTCTACTAAAAACAGAAATATTAAGAATATTGCAATTAGTCATAGTGCTCATCGAAAGGAAGTATTTTCATATTATATCGATTCTAAGGGGAAGAAAATAAAACATGGCTTGTATTCACATTTTTCATTAGCAAGGGAAGGGAACATATGTAGTGAACGCCACGTCTCTTATAAAGATGGTGAAAAACATGGTATTGAAGTTATTAAAGGGACATTAGGAACAACTTTGGGGTTTTATCATCATGGTAAACCTATCAAAGCTGTCTTTTTTAATAAAAAAGGTGACAAAATTGCTGAATGCACCATGAAAAATGATAAACACTATACTGGTACCGTTTGGTGGCTTGCATTTGGGTTACAAGGAGTCAAATATAATCAAATAGCAACATTTAAAAATGGAAAGTTAATTAAGGTAGAGGAATGTTGTAATTTACTAGGGGAGACTGCTTCTAAAGAAAACAAAACATCTGACGAAAAAACTTCTGCTGTGAATAAAGCCATATCACCAAAAAACTTATCCGGGGACAAAAATAAATAAAATCGCCGATTTTCAATTCGGGAAACTTTGATTTATTACAACACAAGATACTACTCACCAGAACTTGGTAGGGGGCCAAAGAGGGATGTGATTGGGGAAAGAGGTGGGTGGAATCTTTATGGGATGGTCTCCAACGATACCGTAACAAGTGTTGATATTCTGGGGCTTCTACGCAATAGCGACATAAACGTATGTGTAAAAAATAAAAAAGGAGGTTGGTGTTGTGGAAAAAGCTCTTGTCCAGATAAAGCTACTTATTGTTGCGAAAATAACAGGATAACTGGATTTCCTAAAATTAAGAATAACTATAGGTGTTGTCCCAAGCAAATAGAAGAAGAAAAAATTAAATATAAGAATTGT